>JBMTQO010000015.1:0-43765 GCA_049446275.1 Paracoccaceae bacterium
TCAGTGCATTGCCAGATGATGCGGAACCCCCGATTAAGGAAATGGCGGGATAAAGTGCATTAAGGTGTTTGCGGTCGCTTTAGGTTTAGACGAAGGCGGTGACGCACATGGGTTGCCACGCCCATTGTGATCGGATCAGAACTGAGTTCGTATTTGAACCCCATGCGTTCCCAAAATGAGCGTCCGCGGGTGTTGGGCTTTAATACCGCGACGAAAAATTCGGCGCAGTTTTTTTCGATGGCTACGTTTTTCATACGATCAAACAGGATGGCCCCATACCCTGATCCGCGGATGTCGGGCGATAAGATCAGTAATCCTAGATAGCTGCTGTCGGGATTGGGGTATCCAAAACTTTGCTCACACACACCTTGGATCAGGCCCAGATCGTCGAATAATCCCAGTCGTATACAATCCGCAGGATCGCCGCCCGGTGGGGCGTTTTGGAACAATTCGTCAATTGTATCCTCCGAGGGGGCAAGCCCCGTTTCCAGAATGATATAATCCTGCGCACGATCATAGAAATCGCGCAACGCAGGGCGATCATCAGGATCATTAAGATCGCGGATTATCCACCCCGCCTGCGGCATCACGCCATGCGGTGTAACAGACGTTCCATGAATTTTTGTCCGTCATTCATCTGTGCGATGCTGATGAATTCATCGGCCTGATGCGCCTGCGCGATATCGCCCGGCCCACAGATGCAGGCGGAATACCCTGCATCCTGAAATTGACCCGCCTCGGTGCCATAACTAACCACATGTGTGCCATTGTCCCCTGTTAGGGATCGCGCCAATGTTTCGGCCGCGCCATTTTCCTCGGGGCGCAAACCTGGAACAGAGGCGCGCGTTTCAATTTTGATTGAGGTTTCGGGGCGCACGGCCTGCATCGCGACCTCAACGCGGCGGACTTCCTCGCGGTATTTCATTTCCCAATCGCGACCATCCTCACCCGGGACAACACGGAAATCGATGCCAAATACACAATCCTTGGCCATGATGTTTTGTGCAGTACCACCATGAATGGTGCCAATATGCGCTGTGGTCCATGGTGGTTCAAATAAAGATGCGGTTGCCGTTGGTGTTTGTTTTGCGTTTTCTTCGTTAACTTGATTGGCCCAAGTGATCAAACGACCCGCTTCTAAAATGGCGCTGACGCCAAGGGTTGGGTTCGAACTGTGCACCTCGTAGCCCGTTATATGGGTGCGATGCACTTGGCTACCCTTATGACTGGTTACAACCTTCATCATCGAGGGTTCGCCTATGATGGCCAATTCTGCTTTGGGAAAAATTTCTTGCATCCGCGCGATCATGGGCGGCGCACCTGTGCATCCGACCTCTTCATCAAAGCTCAGGGCCAATTGCAATGGGCGGGTCAGTGGGCGCGCTTTCGCCTCGACCATGGCCCAGATTGAAAGGGCATCAAACCCTTTCATATCGCAACTGCCCCGTCCATAAAGCAGCCCGTCCTTTTCAATCAACGTGTAGGGATCGGTGGTCCAGGGTTGGCCTTCGGTCGGAACAACGTCGGTGTGACCAGACAGGACAACACCCCCTTCGATTTCGGGTCCGACATGTGCCATGATCGCCGCCTTTTCCCCGCTTTCGTGATAATAGCGATGGCATTCAATGTCGTGACTGTTCAAATAGTCTTCGACCCAATCGACAAGCGGCAAGTTGGTGTCGCGACTAACTGTTGGGAACGCCACTAATTTTTCCAAAATTTCGATCGGCGTAAGTTTTTCTGCCATATTAATATCCGCTATCCGTTGTTAAAACCAAATGCCCCGGATCAACTTCGCCATAAACAGAAGGTTCGGGAACATACCCAGTTTTATGGATAGGAGACGGAATCGGTTTAAAGTTCAAGTCACGTTCAGATTTGCGGTTTGTTGGATCGGCAATTGGAACCGCCTTCATCAGCGCTTGTGTATAAGGATGTTGAGGGTTTTCAAATACTTGCTGGCGTGATCCAATTTCGACAATGCGGCCTAAATACATAACGCCAACGCGGTGGCTGACACGTTCTACCACGGCCATATCGTGGCTGATGAACAGGAAGGACAGACCAAGATCGGCCTGCAATTCCATCATCAGGTTCAACACCTGCGCCTGTACAGACACATCAAGTGCCGAGACAGCCTCATCTGCGATGATCAATTTCGGATTGAGTGCTAGCGCGCGTGCAATGGCCACACGCTGACGCTGTCCGCCCGACAATTCATGCGGATAGCGGCGAAGGAATGATCGGGGCAGGTGGACCCGATCAAACAGCATTTCAACCCGATCTTTGATTTCTGATTTGGATCGATTGCCAAAGTTCAGTAGCGGTTCGGCAACTTGATCCATCAATTGCATCTGTGGGTTGAGCGAAGCAAAGGGATCTTGGAAAATCATTTGCATATCCTGGCGGGCATTGCGCAATGCCTCGCCTTCCAACGCGAGGATATCTGTGCCGTCCAATAAAATTTCACCAGAGCGTGGTTCAACCAAACGCAAGATTGAACGCCCAGCAGATGATTTTCCACATCCTGACTCACCGACCAAGGACAGCGTTTGACCACGGCATAGATCAAATGAAACATCCTCAACCGCGTGCACCTGTGCAACCGTTCGGCGCAATAAACCACCCTTGACGTCAAAGCGTGTTGTCAAGTTTTTCACGCTTAGCAAAACATTGTCTGTACCTGGGATTGGGGCGATATCGTTTTGTTCTTGGCCCAATAGCTTCATCGGTTCGGGAAGCGCTTTGCCGCGCATTTCACCAAGTTTTGGAACCGCTGCCAAGAGTGCCTTGGTGTAATCATGCTGGGGGTTTGTGAAAATCTCTTCGACGGGTCCTTCTTCGACTTTGTTGCCGCGATACATTACGACAACGCGATCCGCCAATTGTGCAACAACGGCCATGTCATGGGTGATGAACATCACGGCCGTCCCTGTTTCGCTTTTCAAACGATTAATCAGGGCCAAAATTTCGGCCTGAATTGTGACATCCAATGCGGTTGTGGGTTCATCTGCGATCAGCAGCCGTGGTTCACAGGCGAGCGCCATGGCAATCACCACGCGTTGGCGCATACCGCCAGAGAGTTCGTGCGGATACTGTTTCAGCCGCCGCTCAGCTTCGGGGATGCGGACCTGTTTCAACAATTCCAGTGCGCGTGCATCCGCCTGGGTTTGCGACAATCCTTTGTGCAGTTTTAGGCCTTCAGTTAGCTGGCGACCTACAGTGAACACAGGGTTTAGGGCGGTCATTGGCTCCTGAAAAATCATACCAATTTCATTACCGCGCACGCTGCGCATCATGGATTGATTCCCTTTTGCCAGGTCCATTTTAGCGCCTTGTTTTCGGTCAAACAAAAGCGTCCCACCCGCGATTTCACCGCCACCAAATTCAACCAAACGCATTAATGATAGGGAAGATACGGATTTGCCTGATCCAGATTCACCCACGATACAGACCGTTTCTCCAGCGTTGATATCAAAGGAAATATCTTCCACACCCACGACCGGGCCGTCCTTGGTTTGAAACTCAACCCGCAAGTTTTTGATCGATGCTATGGGGGTGTCCAACATGTTCATTCTCCGCTCAATAAAGTCAGGCTAGTGCATGATTTCGACCTATGTCAAATGTAAGCACAACAAAAATTAGATGCCTCTACTGCGGTTTTGTATCGTTTGGCGCGTAAAGAATTATGTTGATTTTAACTGTATGTAAGTGTTGCATGAAATTACACGCGCATACTTTATCGGCAATCGTGCCCCAAAAGGATAGCGTTGTGACTAAGACAGAGACTTAAAGTCCTACTAGGGAGAAACTAATGTTTACGAAAACCTTGCTCATGGGCGCGGCTGCATCTTTTGCAATCGCTTCCTCAGTTGCTGCGGAACGTGGCAGCGATGGCAACGTCAGCATCATTTACTGGCAAGCGCCATCGATTTTAAACCCATTCCTGTCGGGTGGTACAAAAGACGTCGAGTCTGCATCACTTATTGTTGAACCGCTAGCGCGGTACGATCAAAATGGCGAAATGGTTCCATTTTTGGCTGTTGAAATTCCAACTGTAGAAAATGGTGGTGTCTCAGCAGATTTGACATCGATTACGTGGAAAATTGCGCCTGGTATTAAGTGGTCTGATGGGACCGCATTCACGGCGGCTGATGTGAAATTTACTGCTGATTATTGCATGCATCCCGAAGGTGGTTGTGCGCAGCTGACGAAGTTTGATGGTGTTTCTAGCGTGGAAGCACTAGATGATATGACCGTTAAGGTGACGTTTGAAAACCCAATGCCTTTCCCGTACGGCCCCTTTGTTGGCGGCGAAAGTCCAATTATCCAAAAGGCGCAGTTTGAGAATTGTATGGGTGCCAAGGCACCTGAATGTACCGCCGAAAACTTTGGTCCAATCGGGACTGGTCCGTTTGTAGTAACTGATTTCCGTCCAAATGACGTGATCCAGATGGTTGCAAACGACAATTACCGTGATCCTGCAAAGCCAGCCTTTGCATCATTGACATTCAAGGGCGGTGGTGACGCAACTGCAGCTGGCCGTGCGGTTATGGAAACAGGCGAATTCGATTACGCATGGAACTTGCAGCTTGCACCTGACGTGATTGCGCGTATGGAACAGGGTGGCAAAGGGACACCTGTTGCGGGCTTTGGCCCATTGGTTGAACGCATCATGTTAAACCAAACAAACCCATCGCCAGATTTAGATGCGAATACACGGTCAACGGCGGCGGCGCCTCATCCGTTCTTAAAGGACCCAGCCGTGTACAAGGCGATGTCATTGGCGATTGATCGCCCATTGCTGGTTGAAATCGGATATGGCAAAGCTGGTAAGGTAACTTGTAACTGGGTTCCTGCGCCTGCAGCGTTTAATTCTGAAGCATTAAGTTGCGACACACAAGACATAGCTGGTGCGAACGCAATGTTGGATGCAGCAGGATATAAGGATACTAATGGTGATGGTGTGCGTGAAACGCCGGATGGTATGCCGTTAAAGCTTCTTTATCAAACTTCTACGAATGCGGTGCGTCAGGACTTCCAGGCGCTGATCAAACAGTGGTGGAGTGAAATAGGTATCGACGCAGAATTAAGAAACCTATCTGCATCCGTCTTCTTCGGTGGTGACCCAGGATCACCAGATACTTACCAAAAGTTTTACGCAGACGTTGAAATGTATGCGAACACATTCAATGGGACTGACCCACAAGCCTATCTAGGTAACATGGTCTGTGATAAAGCACCGCGACCTGACACACAGTGGCAGGGTGAAAACATTTCGCGTTGGTGTGATCCCGCGTACGACGAATTATATGCGAAACTTGCTACAACTGCAGGTATCGAAGCGCGCGCTGAAATTGGTCGCAAGCTAAATGATATGGCAGTCACTGGGGGTGCAATGATCCCATTAGTACACCGTGGGCGGTTGTCTGCGCACGCAAATTCGTTGGGCGGTGTCGTTCTCAATGTTTGGGACAGTGAACTTTGGAATGTCGCAGATTGGTATCGCATCAAATAAACGTAATCCCTAAAATATTGGATCCGCGCATGAAAGTGCGCGGATCTTTTCAAAAAGAAATCTGCAAACTGAGGAATTAGATGCTGCAATTCACTGTCCGTCGGAGCATGTTGGCCGTTCCGACGCTTTTGTTCATCAGTTTGGTGATTTTTCTTTTGCTAGAATTGGCACCGGGCGATCCGATGGCGCAGGTTCCGCTCACCGTTCCACAAGAAGTGAAGGAAAAAATGCGCCTCGCGCTTGGATTGGGTGAACCCGTTCATGTTCGTTTTTGGAAATGGATTGTGCAATTTTTCTGGATCGAACCACAGGTCTTGATGGACCATATTTTCGGAACAACATTTTCTGAGGGCAAACTGCGTGTAGTCTCTTGGCAAACCCGCAGCCCCGTGATGGAAATCGTCATTCAACGTATTCCACAGACCCTTTGGGTGGTCGGCGTCGCCTACATCGTGGGCATTCTTATTGCGATCCCAATCGGTATCTATTCGGCCTATCGCCAGTATTCTGTATTTGATCAGGCGGGGACATTTATTTCGATGGTGGGCTATTCTGTACCGCCGTTTTTTTCTGGTGTATTGGTCATTGTGATTTTTTCGGTGAACCTTGGGTGGTTCCCATCGATTTATGACACTACGCATGTGGTCAACGATTGGGCGAGCTTCAAGGTGCAGCTTAATCAAATGATCATGCCAGTGATGGTTTTGGCCCTTCAAATTACGGCCCAGATCAGCCGTTTCATGCGTGCCTCTATGTTGGACAATTTGAATCAAGATTATGTGCGCACCGCCCGTGCCAAGGGGTTGGGAGAACGAGTGGTTGTTATGGTGCATGTCCTACGCAATTCGATGATCCCTGTTGTAACCGTGATTGCATTGGGCATTCCATCCATTTTTGGCGGCGCAATCATTACCGAGCAGGTGTTTAAGGTGAATGGCATTGGTCAACTATTAATCGGCGCCATTCAGGCAAATGATTTGCCGATGGTTCAAACACTCACATTTATCTTCGCCTTCTTGATTGTCTTTTTTAACCTGATTGCCGACATTCTTTATGGCATTCTTGACCCAAGGATACGCTATGACTGATCTATCTGATGCAGAGCTTATCAAACCACCGCGCAGCCAGAAGCGCGATGTTTGGGATCAATTTAAATCGCACAAAGGCGCGATGTTAGGGGCCTTTGTATTTATCACAATTGTTGCTGTTGTTTTCCTGGGGCCATTTTTCTGGACAATAGAGGCGACGCATATTGATATCCGCGCCCGTAATCAGGGACCCAGTTGGGCACATCCCTTTGGCACCGATCAATTGGGACGCGATACCTTTGCCCGTATGATGGCAGGGGGGCAAACCTCAATCTCGGTGGGATTGGCGGCCATGGGCCTGTCGTTGGTTTTAGGTACATTTGTTGGCGTTTTGGCGGGATTTTTTCGATTTTTGGATGGCCCATTGATGCGTCTGACGGATCTGTTTTTGGCGCTGCCAATTTTGCCTTTGCTATTGGTGATGATGCTATTGTTCCGTGAACCGCTCAACGGGGCATTTGGGCCTGAAACGGGTATTTTCATTCTGATCGTTACGGCAATTGGGATCACCAGTTGGATGCCAACGGCGCGGATTGTGCGCGGCGATGTTTTGGCATTGAAGGAACGTGAATTTGTCCTCTCTGCTCGTTCAATTGGGACGAAAAATTCGCGGATCATCACGCGCCACATTTTGCCTAATGTCCTGTCGCCCATCATGGTGTCAGCGACCTTGGGCATTGCGAACGCCATCATCACGGAAAGTGCGCTGTCCTTCCTTGGGCTGGGCTTTCCACCGGATTTCCCGACCTGGGGCCGTTTGTTATTTGATGCAACGGATTACCTACAGCAGTATCCAGAGCGCGTGTTCTGGCCTGGTATGGCAATCTCTTTGTCAGTGCTAAGTGTGAATTACCTTGGCGATGGGTTGCGTGATGCGCTAGACCCGCGGGTAAGAGGGCGTTAAGCCAATCAAAACAAGAGGTGTATAATGAAGGATTTTGCAAATTATCCAAGCCTTAAGGGGCGCGCGGTGATTGTATCAGGTGGGGCATCTGGCATTGGTGCCGACATTGTGCGTGGATTTGCAGCACAGGGTGCGCGTGTTGGATTTTTGGATCTGGATGAAACCGCAGGTCAGGCATTGGCCGATGAACTAGGCGGGGGCGTGCATTTCACAAAATGTGATTTGCGCGATATTGATGCGCTGAAATCGGCAATTGCATCCTTGCGTGAACAGATCGGGCCAATCACGGTATTGGTCAACAACGCGGCGCGGGATGATCGCCATGATTGGCGCGAAGTGACAGAAGACTATTGGAATGAACGCGCGGCCACGAACATTCGCCATCAGTTTTTTGCTATCCAAGCTTGTGCGCCTGATATGATGGAACAAGGTGGCGGATCGATCATCAACATGGGGTCGGTATCATGGATGATGCCACAGGGTAATTTCCCCGCCTACACCACGTCAAAGGCGGCTGTGCATGGTCTTACGCGCACAATGGCGCGTGATTTGGGCGTACACCGCATTCGCGTCAATACTGTTGTGCCGGGGTGGATCATCACCGAACGCCAAAAAGAATTGTGGTTGTCACCCGAGGCTGAAGAGGCGCATTTGGAACGTCAGTGTCTAAAAGAAATGATCGAACCCGTTTATGTTGCACGGATGGTCCTGTTCTTGGCCAGTGATGACGCCGCCATGTGCACCGCGCAAAATTTCTTGGTCGAAGGCGGAACCGTTTAAAGCAGTCGTATTATTCTTTGGCGCTTTGTTCGCGCCAAAGAATCACTAATCCTGATCCGATAATCAGGATGACGCCCGGGAATAATTTATCCACGGGAAATTCCCCAAATAACACCCAACCAAAGAAAAACGCCGTGAGGATCCCAAAATAGCTGAAGGTGGCCAAAACAGTTGCATCCGCTTGTCTGTAGGCGATCATCAAAAAGATCACGCCAAAGCCCCCGCAAATGGACATGGATAGGATTAGCGCCGCATCGGTAATCGATAAAATGGGGCTAAAGCTATTGGTGAAAAGCGCGAAAAAGATTGCGCCGATTGCGGCCGCAAAGGCCGAATATAAATACAAGATCGAATTTGAAATCGAACGATCAAAGCTGCGCAAACTGACGACGGCGAAGGCATAGCAAAACGCAGCCCCAATCGGCAAAAGCGCGATCCATGAAAATACATCTGTTCCGGGGCGTACAATCCATATCGCCCCAATGAACCCAACACTGACTGCGCCCCAGCGCCAAAATCCAACCTTTTCCCGGAATATCAAAATAGCCAGTAACACCACGAACAGCGCGTTTGTTTGTCCAAGTGCTGAAACGGTTGCCAATTCTAGTTGGCCCAAGGCTGTGTAAAACATTAACTGTGCAATCGCGACCACAAAGCCCCGTGATAGGGCCAATTTCCATTGAACCAGTTTGTAATCAGAGGGTCGAATACTCAGCTCGCGGGTATACCATAACATCACGACAGACGGTAATATTCCGAAAATGTTGCGATAAACAGATAACTCCTGTGCGCTATAGCGCGCCGATAAATAGCGCACGTGGATGCTCATTAAATCGAAACACAGATAGGCGACCAAACAAATGAAAATGGCGCGGACGCTTTGTGTCATGATTAATCCAATCAAATTCTGAAATCGCAGGCATCAACATGCTGCTTTGGATCACGTTAGTGCGTTTCCGGTTTGTGTGATAGTATTTTTTGCGCAGGTTTAACGCGTTGTAAGAAAAGCCAGAATTGCGGTGTTTAGTGTCTTTTGCTGGGTTTCTAATACCGTTCGGTTCGACACCTTCTTTTTAAACTTGTTAGCATAAGACATTGTGAAATCGGAGAATTCATCAACGCTTAGTTTATGGGTTGCTAAGTCGCCAAATGCAGTTAAGTAAAATTGTGCAAGGGAAGGCTTGGCTATGAAAATCACAGTCGATGGAGTGCAATACGATGTGGATGTCGAAGCGGACATGCCACTGTTGTGGGTGCTGCGAGATGAATTGCATGTAAAGGGTGTCAAATATGGGTGCGGTGTTGGAGCCTGTGGTGCCTGTACTGTACATATTGACGGTGTTGCTTTGCGATCCTGTCAAACACCTGTTGGAGATGTGAATGGTTCGGTGACCACAATCAACGGCCTTGGGACCCCTGATGCCATGCACGCGGTGCAAGCAGCCTGGGCTGAACATCAGGTTGCGCAGTGCGGATATTGCCAGTCGGGTCAAATCATGCAGGCCGCATACCTATTGTTGGAGAACCCAGAGCCGACAGATGCCGATATTGATCAGGCGATGTCAGGCAACCTATGCCGTTGCGGCACATACCCCCGCATTCGTGCCGCAGTGAAAACCGCAGCCCAAACCATGAAAGGAGCATAAGGATGAGCCGTTTAGGAAAAATTGCCCGCCGCACCTTTTTGATCGGGTCCGCTGCCGTTGTGGGTGGCGTTGCATTCGGGGTCTATAAATACCGCAGTGAAGGGGAAAATCCCTTGTTCGAGGATTTGGGCACGGATGAGGCCGCGATCACACCCTATGTTAAGATTGATGCAAATGGCATTACCCTGATCACGCCACGCGCGGACAAAGGGCAGGGCGCCTATTCCATTCAGGCGGCCCTAATTGCCGAGGAGTTGGATGTCGATTTGGATCAGATCAATGTTGATCCCGGTCCCCCCAGTCCAACATATTACAACACAGCCATTTCAAATGAGGCTGTTCCCTTCAAACCAACCGATGATGGGTTCATGGCCGAAAGCATGCGCACAGTTGCAGATGCGGCCATGAAATTCATGGGCATGCAGATCACAGGCGGATCAACGACTGTGCCTGATGGATATGAAAAATTGCGTCAGGCGGGCGCCGTTGCGCGTGAAACGCTGAAGGCGGCTGCACATGAAAAAACGGGTGTGCATGTTACGCGGATGAAAACCCGCTCGGGACATGTTATTCTGCCTGATGGACAAGAGCTGAGTTATCAATCCCTTGCCCCAATCGCTGCGGATATTGATCCGGTGCGGGACGTGGAACTGCGCGCAGAAAGCGAGTGGCGCTATATCGGGAAACTGATGCAGCGCTTGGATATTCAGGCGAAATCAACGGGTACGCAGAATTACGGTATCGATTTTGAACTGCCTGGCATGCTGCACGCAACGGTAAAGTTGAACCCCCATCAGGGCGGTGCAACCGCCACGGATTATGATGCGGGCGATGCGCTGAGCATGCGTGGGGTCAAGAGCGTGCATCCTGTGATGAACGGGATTGCCGTTGTTGCGGACAACACATGGCGCGCGTTTCAGGCGGCGGACATGATCTCTGCCAATTGGCCTAAATCCGATATGCCTGACACGATGGCGGAACATTGGCAGGCGCTGTCTGATGCGTTCAATGAAGATCAGCAGGAAATCCAAAACCGTGATGATGGGGATGTCGAGGCCGAATTGGCCAAGGGCGATGTTCTAACTGCAGAATACCGTGCGCCCTATGTCGCCCATGCGCCGCTGGAACCCATCAATGCCACCGTTTTGATGACCGATGATCGCATCGATATTTGGACCGGGACGCAAATCCCACGCTTTATCGAAAATAATGTCGCGAAATTGACGGGGTTTGAGCATGATCAAATCCACCTGCACGTGCTGATGATGGGCGGCAGCTTTGGCCACCGTCTAGAGGATGATGTGGTGCGTCAAGCCGTCCAAATTGCGATGGAGTATAAGGGTACGCCCATTAAGCTGACCTATCGCCGTGAAGAGGATATGATGCACGACTATACCCGCCAGATCGCGATGGCACGCGCCTCAGGTCGTGTGGAAAATGGTCAAGTGTTAGCGATGGATCTGGGAATTGCCATGCCTTCGGTTGTTGCATCACAAATGTCGCGTCAGGGCATTTCATTACCTGGACCAGATGCGGTTATCGTGACGGGTGCGTGGGAACAGCCCTTTGATGTTCCAAACTATCGCGTCACAGGATATCGCGCAGAACCCTTGGCCCCGCTAAGTTCATGGCGTTCGGTTGGGGCATCGACAAACGCCTTCTTTCACGAAGGAATGATGGATGAATTGATCCGCGCTGCGGGTGCAGATCCTTTGGCCGAACGGTTGCGTTTGTGTTCCCATGATCCCAGCCGCAAGGTTTTGGAAAAAGTGGGCGAGATGTCGAATTGGGGTGCCCCCTTGGGCGAAAACCGTGGTCGTGGATTGGCGTTCTGTTTGTCATTCGGTGTTGCCACAGCCGAGGTTGTGGACATTACGGTGACAGAGGACGGCATTCGCATTGATGATGTTTACATCGCCGCCGAGGTTGGCAAAGTCGTCGATCCGATCAACTTTGACAACTTGGTCAAGGGTGGGGTCATCTATGGCCTTGGGCATGCGATGAATTGTGAAATCACCTATACCGATGGTATCGCCGAACAGGACAATTTCTGGTCACACGAAGGGATGCGGATGAACCAAACCCCTCGCATCCATGTGGATGGATTGGAAAATGGCAATAAAATCCGCGGGATTGGGGAACCCCCCGTCCCCCCCGCGGCCCCTGCCTTGGCGAATGCTATTTTTGATGCAACGGGTCAGCGTTTGCGGGAAATGCCATTTAGCAAATTTGTGGATTTCGCATAAAATCCGACGACGAAAACAATAAAGGGGCTGGTTTTGACCAGCCCCTTTTTATTGCCAATGCCAATAATATTTAGTCGCGCGTTCCTGCAAAGCGATCTTGCCATTCTTCGCGTTGCTCATCCGTGATTTTCGCGAACAAAACGTCAGGGACGCTAAATTCGTGACCTGCGGTTAGATGTGACAAGGCCTCTGCCACATCGCTTGGCCATGTGTCGTCAGATGTTTGCATCGCCTCCATCATCCGTGCGGCGGTTGATGGAATAAAGGGGGCGGATAAAACAGCATATAAACGGATCAGGTTCAGACCCAAACGTACCTGCGCGGCGGCGGTTTCTGGGTCCTCTTTAAATGTGGACCACGGCGCGGCGGATTGCAGGTATTCGTTGCCCGCAACCCAAATCGCGCGCAGCTCGGCCGCTGCCTTGCGCACGTCGATTGCGTTCATATGCGTTTCATAGTCGCGCAAACGTGTGGTGATATCGGCGATCAATTTCTCTTCTTGTTCGCCATAGCTTCCGCCCTCTGGCACGACTTCACCAAATTTGGAACGACAGAATTTTGTGATACGGCTGACAAAGTTGCCCAAGACATCTGCTAAATCCTTGTTCACATTCGCTTGGAAATTTTCCCATGTGAATTCGGCATCTGAACTTTCTGGTGCATTGGAGAGCAACCACCAACGCCAATAATCGGCAGGCAGAATTTCCAAGGCCTGATCCATGAACACCCCACGGCCGCGTGATGTTGAGAATTGACCACCGTCATAGTTCAGATAGTTGAAGGATTTGATGTAATCGACCAATTTCCATGGCTCGCCCGATCCAAGGATTGTGGCGGGGAAGGACAGCGTGTGAAACGGAACGTTATCTTTTCCCATGAACTGGGTATAGGTGACATCATCGGCCCCCTGATCGGTACGCCACCAACGTTGCCAGTCGCTGCCTTTGCCCGCATCAACCCATTCTTGGGAACAGGCGATGTATTCGATGGGCGCATCAAACCAAACATAGAAAACCTTGCCTTCCATCCCGGGCCAATCTGCATCACCACGCTTGACTGGCACACCCCAATCCAGATCACGCGTAATCCCCCGATCCTGTAGGCCATCCCCATCGTTCAGCCATTTTTTCGCGATGGAAGTGGTTAGAACGGGCCAATCTGTTTTGCTGTCGATCCATGCCTCTAGCTGATCTTTCATTTGTGATTGGCGCAGATAGAGGTGCTTTGTTTCGCACATTTCCAAATCGGTTGATCCCGAAATCGTGGAATGTGGATTGATCAGATCGACAGGGTCCAATTGTTTTGTGCAGTTGTCACATTGATCCCCACGCGCACTATCAAACCCACAGTTGGGGCAGGTGCCCTCAATATAGCGATCGGGCAGATAACGACCATCTGCGTGGGAATACATTTGTGTTTCGCTGACTTCCGCGATCAGGTCTTGATCGGCCAAGACACCCGCGAAATGCTGTGTCAGGCTTTGGTTTTGTGCGCTTGAGGATCGTCCGAAATGATCGAATGATAATCCAAAACCATCCGCAATTTTTGATTGCACCTCATGCATCTCTGCACAGTATTCGGCGACGGGCTTACCCGCCTTAGCAGCCGCTAATTCAGCAGGTGTGCCGTGTTCGTCGGTCGCGCATAAAAACAGAACTTCGTTGCCGCGCGCGCGTTGATAGCGTGCAAATAAATCGGCGGGAAGCTGGCTCCCTACAAGGTTTCCAAGGTGTTTGATCCCGTTGATATAGGGGATTGCCGATGTGATCAGATGGCGTGCCATGTCCGCGTCCTTGTGTTCAAAGTTGCGGCACTTCTAGACCAGTTTTGCGGAGGGAAAAGGCTAGTTCTTGTGATCCCGCACGCCGCGTAGCAACCGACCAATTGTAAAGGACGTGCGCGGTGCATAGACATAGGGGGTTTTTTCGTCTGGTACGGGACGCGCGCGCATCCGCAACAGGCCAAACACAACCAATCCTAGGTGCCCAACCGCAATCATTCCAAAGAGTGCCGCAGGCCCATAAAGGTCGATCAAAAGGGACGCAAATGCAGGGGCCGCAATCGCGCCAGTGGCATACCAAAACATCAATGCCGCGGATAGTTCAACGCGCTGATCGCTGTCGGCAAAATCATGTGCGTGTGCGGCTGCCACCGAATAGATTGGAAAGGTGGTAAACCCAAACAAACCCGCAAGCCCAAAGATAACGACAATGTCGCTGCTGGTGATCGCGGCACTTAATACGCAGCTGACGATGGCTGCTGCCGACAGCCAAATCATGACCCAGCGACGGTCAAATTTATCGGCCAACCACCCTGCGGGAACCTGCGCCAATGCACCCCCCAAAACGAACGCTGCAAGGAAATAGGCGATTTCCTCGGCGACCAACCCTGTGCGTTGGCCATAGACGGGGCCAACCATGCGGAACGCGGCACTGGTTAGTGCTGCCACGATCACGCCCGCGGTCGCCAATGGCGATTTTGCAATCGCCAACATGGGGCGCAGGCGCGGGGCGGATTTGGTTTCAGGCTGGGGAACACGCGTTAGGGTTAGGGGGATTAGCGTGGCGCAACAGATTAATGCGAGCAGGTTATAGGATACATAACTGGCCGGTGCCAAAACCCCAATCATCAATTGCGCCATCATGGATGCGCCCATGTCGACCACACGGTAGACCCCCATGACGCGACCACGGTTTTCATTGACAACTTTGGCCTGTAGCCAACTTTCGACAACTGTGTAACACCCTGCAACACACATGCCTGATGCGATGCGCATTATGGACCACGCCAATGGATCAATCACCAGCATATGGGCCAATAATCCAATCGCCCCCATCGCAGTAAAGGCCGCGAAGGTGCGCGAATGCCCAACGCTGCCCATCAAACGTGGCGCCCACCAACATCCAAAGAAAAATCCAACGAAATGGGCCGAGCCCAAGAAGCCGATTTGTTGCGTTGTAAAGTTCAATTCGGTTGCGGATAACACATCCAGTGGGCCAACACCGCCGCTGGAAAGCTGCATCAAAATCACAGATAGGAAAAGGGCCGTAAAAGAAATTAACAAACGCATATAGCCGAGCATAGCCGCTTGAAAAATGCACGGAGGAGAATTTTCGACACAAAGGTCGCATTTCGCACCTTTCGTCATAAATTTCTTTGCACTAGCTTGGACGAAACGGACGGAGGATATTATGCGCAAAAAACAAATGGGTCGTACGGATATTATGGTGTCTGAATTATGTCTGGGCACGATGACTTATGGCACACAAACGTCTGAGGCTGAGGCACATGCGCAAATCGATCTATCGCTAGAGCGAGGGATAAATTTTCTCGACACTGCGGAAATGTACCCTGTGAACCCTGTGTCCAAGGAAACGATTGGCCATACCGAAGAAATTATCGGAAATTGGATCGCAGCCAATTCTGCACGACGCGGTGAATTCATTCTGGCAACCAAACATTCGGGGGAAGGCATGGCGCATGTGCGTGATGGTGCGCCAATTAGTGCGGCCACCATTGCAATGACGATTGAAGGAAACCTGCGCCGTTTGAAAACCGATTACATTGACCTTTATCAGTTTCATTGGCCAAACCGCGGATCTTATATGTTTCGCAAGAACTGGGCATACGAACCAGGGGGCAGTAGTCGCCAAGAGGTTGTTGAAAATATGCACGAATGCCTTGAGGTATTGCAGGCGCAAGTGGATAAAGGCAATATTCGTCATTTTGGTCTGTCAAACGAAAGTGCATGGGGAACGTCCCAATGGCTGCGTCTGTCGGAAACCCACGAGCTTCCGCGTGTCCAAACCATGCAAAACGAATATTCGTTGCTGTGTCGTCTGTATGACACGGATCTGGCCGAATTATCCGTTTATGAAGACGTGGGTTTGATTACCTTTTCCCCATTGGCCGCAGGGTTGCTAAGTGGGAAATATCAAGGCGATCAGGTGCCTGATGCCTCGCGCCGATCCTTTGTGAGTAACCTCGGCGGACGTGTCACACCGCGCGTTTTCGATGCGGTTGATGCCTATTTGGCGGTTGCGCAAAAACACTGCGTTGATCCCATCCATATGGCGCTGGCATGGTGCCACACGCGCCCGTTTATGTGTTCTGCCATTTTTGGGGCGACCAATATGAAGCAGTTGGAACATATCCTTGATGGCGCGGATATTGTATTGAGCCAAGAGTGTTTGGATGACCTAAACGTGGCCCACAAAGCGCATCCAATGCCCTATTAAGACTGCAGAAATTTCGCCAAAACTGTGCCTAATTCCCGTGATGTAATCCGCGCCTCTCGCACGACGCGATCAAAGTGATTTGAAAATCCTTCGATGCGTTGGCTATCACGAAAGGCCATATAGTTTTGACCCAAGTACAATACCGCAAGTTGCGGACCAAAAACCGTCATCGGGGACGAATAGATCACGCGCGCATCATAGAGATAGACTCGCATCCGAGGATATAGCTGATCCACCAATTCGATCATACGTTGGATTTGCGCAATCCGCACATCGCAGGGCAGGGTGCGATAGTACCCCTCCGCGCAGCACATGGACTCTAATTCGTGCTGAGCGATGACGATTTCAAAATCCGAGCTAGACCCACGCATCCAATCTAACCTATCCCGCGCGGCGTTTATCGCGTCTTGGGTCGTGCGGCCCAAATGCTCAGTATATTCCCATTGCAGCATATCGTTTGTTTTAAGCATATCGGGCAGGGTCGCAGGCACATGACGAATTTTGTATCCTTGTGCCTGTCGGTGCCATTCAAAGATTTGATCGTCAATTAATGCGCGCGCGGCCGTTGTCAGTTCTAAGGATGTTTCCAGCAGCGTTGTTGCGCTTTCTGGGCGTTCAGATAATCCCAATAACCAGTCAGCAGATACATTCAGTGCATGTGCGCATTCTGCCACGACCTGAGCATTGGGCAAGCGCGCCCCAGTATTCGTTAACAGTTGCGAAATGGTGGAGCGATCCACGCAAATTTTTCGCGCTAACCCGCTTTGCGATTCACCTCGTTCGCCCATTGCGTGTGTCAGGCGTTCTTGAAACATCTGTGAACGGATGCGTTTGTCGATAATATTACTCATGTGTTGATTAATATTAAATTTTATGAATTTTGTTAACCATATTCGGTATTATGAAAATTTTAGGATGGTTTTAGGTTTACGTCACGACAGGAGACGTGTCCGTGAAACGATCCATTGAATGGCCAACCCTGATCCTCACGCTCTGCGTATATGGGACCTATGCATTTGGTGTGATGATCGTCCTACCTGTGTCCCTCTTTCTGGGTTTGTTTATCATGGTGATTGCAGGAGTTTTGCATTCCTCTATCACACATGAGGTTTTGCACGGTCATCCGTTCAAAAACGCCTTTATGAATGCGTTCTTGGTGTTTCCCGCCCTGATCATTTTTATCCCCTATATGCGGTTCAAAGACACGCATTTGGAACATCACAACGATGAACGGTTAACCGACCCATATGATGATCCCGAAACAAATTTCATGGATCCACGGATTTGGGACCAATTGCCCATGTGGCGTCAATCTTTGCATCAGTTTAACAATACGTTACTTGGGCGTATGTTTTTGGGTCCAGTTTTGTCACAAATCGCCTTCATGCGCGCGGATCTTCGTCTGATCATGGCAGGAGACCTTCGGGTTGCATCGGGGTGGCTGTTACATGTGCCCTCGCTGATTGTGGCCTATGTCATGGTGGCGATGGTCGGCGATGTCCCAATTTGGCTCTGGGTTTTGGCAGCTTATTTGTCGATGGCGATTTTGAAAATCCGCACCTATTTAGAGCACTGCGCCCATGATCATCCACGTTGTCGAAGTGTTATTGTCGAGGATCGAGGTTTATTAGCTTTCTTGTTTTTGAACAACAACTTTCATTCTGTACACCATGCGCATCCCAGCGTGCCTTGGTACGCGCTGCCTCGTTTATTTGCGTCCAAGCGGGATCGGTTTCTGGCGATGAATGATGGCTATCATTTTGGCTGTTATGGTGAGGTCATTCGCAAATTCGCAATTAATCGCAAGGACCCCGTGGCCCATCCCAATTGGTCCCAGAAAACCGTTGATTGATACTATGATCGTATCAAAAATCTGTTAGTCATTCCTTGCGAAGTCAGGCAGGGTGCCGGTATGGAACTGTGGATTTTTGCGACCATCGCAGCGGCGTTTTTTCAAAACCTGCGTTTTATGCTGCAAAAGGTACTTAGCGTGACGCGTCTGACACCTGTGGGTGCGACGTGGTCACGTTTTATTTATTCTGCCCCAATCATACTAACCGCCTTGGCAGTCACGTTCGGAGCGCTCGAGGTTCCCGTCCCAAAGGTTGGTGATCGCTTTTGGAGTGCTGGTTTGATTGGGGGGATTTGCCAAATCCTTGCAACCATCTGCGTTGTTGCCCTGTTCAAGGCGCGCAATTTTGCCGTGGGCATTGCCCTGAAAAAAACTGAAACGATCCAGAGTGTTTTTCTAGGGTTGATCATCCTAAACGAACCAGTGGGTTTGGCAGCATTTGCAATGATCCTTATTGGAGTTTTCGGGGTGGTAGCATTGTCGGAGAGTGCTGCACAATCAGTTGCATTTAGGGATCGTATACTTAATCGAGCATCTGGGTTGGGATTATTATCTGGCCTGTTGTTTGCAGGATCGGCCATTGCTTATCGCGCAACGTCGCTGTCGGTCCTGTCCGATGATCCCTTGCTGCGGGCGGGGGTGACACTTGGGTTTGTGGTCAGTGCGCAGGCCTGTATCATGTTCATCTGGCTGATGCTGCGGGATCCAAATGAAATCATCCGCGTTTTGCAAACCTGGCGCACTGGGGTATGGGTGGGGATCACGTCGATGGGCGGATCATATATGTGGTTTGTGGCGTTCACCTTGCAAAACGCAGCCTATGTAAAGGCACTGGGGCAAGTTGAATTGATCTTTTCAATTTTGGCCAGCTTTATTTTTTTTAAAGAGAGGATCAGCAGAAACGAATTCATTGGCATGGTGCTGATTTCAACGTCCGTGTTAGGTCTAATCCTGATACTTTAATTCTTGGGCGGGTGACCGTGCAGATGAATGAACAGGTTTTCTTCGTCATTGTTTTTGTAAAACGGCACTGTGGCAGGGGCCTTGGACGGATCGCCATGGTGTTTTACCTCGGCCAGAACCACTTCGGTGATAAAGGGCAGATCAAATTTGCGCACCTCATCCAATGGTATCCAGCTAAGATGGGACAGCTCATCACAGGCTGCGGAAAAATCATCCAGATCGCTGGCAATGGCATTTGCATCAATCATGAAAAAACGTGCGTCAAAGCGGCGTGGACGACCGGGGGGCGTGATGGCACGGAAGACGAATTTCAGCGCGCTTGCATCTGGGACATAGCCCCGGTCTGCGTATGTAATCCAGTCTTCGGGCACAGGTTTGTTCCATGTTCCCTTGGTCCCTAGGATGAGGCCGGTTTCTTCCCACAACTCGCGAATGGCGGCAACACAGAGGGGATGGCAAAGATTTGGATCACCCTGTTCGCCCAAACGTTCGGCGCAGAGATCATCAATGCCCCGATGAAGTGGGATCATGGCATCATCTGCATCAACCGCCCCTCCTGGAAAGACGAATTTATTGGGCATAAACGCAGCCTTTGCGCCGCGCTGACCCATCAAAACTCGTGTTTTACCCTGATCCTGACGTAGAACAATAACCGTTGCCGCGTCGCGAATTGCCGTTTTGTCCAAACTATTTTCCCCAAATTCTTAAGGCGCGATAAGTTATCGGAATCCGTGCATCAAACGTGCCCATTGAAAGCCGATCATTGCGCCCTTGAGTCGAGGGAGAAGATAGAGCGATAATCCAACACAGCCAACAGCAAATATTGTGAAAAGAACCAACGGTTCGGGGCGGTATCTGACAAATATCAAATGCAGCAATGGGGCCATAAAATGCCCCACCAACAAAATTGTCAAATAGGCGGGACCGTCATCTGCGCGATGATGATGCAATTCCTCGCTGCAAACAGTGCAAGTGTCATTGACTGTCAGGTACCCACTTAGCAAAGGACCGCTGCCACATTGGGGGCATTTACGTTTCCAGCCCTTCAGCACTGCCGGCATCGTTGGGCGTTCCGCCTTTCTGTTAGTTGAGTTGGACATACTAAGCACCTTTGTCTCGCACACGATAACCTGGGGGGAATTCGCACAAATGTCATCGCGGCGGGTTGTCGCAAATAAATTTCAAAAAATTTCGACGGAAACTGCGAGTCCCTTCGTTTGTTACTTTAGACCGGCAAGGCAAGATGTTCGGCCGACGTAAATGGAGTGAATTGAGATGAACAGTAAACTAATCGCAGCAATCGCCGTAGCCTCAATCTTGGGCAGCGCCACTTGGGCCGCCGCCTCAGGCGATGATCATGGTCATCGTAAAGGGCCAAAGTTTTCGATCGAAGAGATGGACACAAATGGCGATCAAATGATTAGCAAAGACGAAATCGCAGCCCATGCCAAAGCGCGCTTTGATCAGGTTGATAGAAATGACGACGGCAAATTGTCAGCCGATGAAATGGCCGCCCACGGCGAAAAAGAAATGACAAAGCGCATGAAAAAGCGTCAGGCCAAGATGTTAAAGCGCATGGATGCAGATGATGATGGGATGCTCAGCTTTGATGAAATGCAGGCCAAGCAACAAAAGCACATGGATAATATTTTCAGCCGTTTGGATGCGGACGCAGATGGCATGCTAAGCGCTCAAGAGTTGGAAAAATAAAGCATAAGGGTAAACGCCACGGCAAAAAGCATGGTCATGAGGATGGTGATCACGATTAATTCTCCGTGACAAGCCATTCAAGTGTTCGATAAAGGACAGGCATGGTGAAGGATACAGAAATCAGTTTGGGCCATTTGGCGGATAACGCATTGCTCGTTCTGTTTGCAAATGGGTCCAAACCCGCGGCGATGGAGTTGACACGCCGCCTCGGTCCCAAATTGTTTCGCCATGCCTATTATCGGTTACAGAACACATCAGATGCAGAAGAGATCGTGCAAGAGGCGTTCTTGCGATTGTGGAAAATCGCGCCTGACTGGAAACAAGATCAGGCACAGGTTTCAACCTGGCTGTATCGGGTTATTGATAATCTGTGCATTGATCGGTTGCGCGCGCGACGCCCATCGTCCTCCCTTGATGATTTGACAAATGATCCTGTGGACCCATCACCCTCTGCAGATCAATCGATGTTGGATCAATCACGGGTGCGCGCGCTACACACGGCCCTGGCGGCCCTGCCAGAAAGGCAAGCGCAAGCGGTGCGTTTGCGCCATTTGGACAATTTAACAAACCTTGAAATCGCCGAGATTATGGAGTTGACCGTCGAAGCGGTAGAAAGTTTGACAGCACGCGGCAAACGCGCGCTTCAGGCACAGTTGCAAGAGCAAAAAACTGCGTTAGGATACGAAAATGACACAGCATGATCAAAATAATGATGCAAAATTGGACGATCTATATGCCGCTGCAAGGCGCGATGCGCCCGAGCCAAGTGACGCCTTCATGCAGGCATTGTTTAATACGATCCCCGAGCCAAATGCGGCGACCGATGTGACTGCGGAACCCGTATCGCCTGGATGGTGGGCAGGTGTTCGACAGGCCATGGCGCACACATTCGCAACGCGAAACATATTCGCAGATGCCTCTGCCCTGACAGGGGTGATTGCGGCAGGTGTGTTTGGGGTTTGGATTGGTGCGAATGGTGGGGACATTGGGGGCATTTCTCTGAACCCGTTTGAGTCCCAAGGGCTTGATATTGTTGATCCGTTTTCAGGATTGGACCTAAGTTATGTGGATGGCGGCGCATGAGTGATCAAATGAAAACACCCAGAAAATGGACCAAGGTCCTGCTAATTGTATCTGTTGCGCTGAACGCCTGTTTCATCGGTTTGATCATTGGCGTCAAACTGACCGAAGACGGAATGCGCCCGCAGCGCGCGCCCAGTGCGCAGGGCTCGCTTTATTTGCGTGCACTCTCGCATGATGATCGCCGTGCTTTGGGCCAAGTCATGCGCAACTATCACACCCGCGAAATGCGCCAAATGGACCGAGCGGGATATGAAAACGCGCTTGTGCTATTGCGCGCGACCCCCTTTGATCCAGAGGCGTTGGAAGACCTGATGGAACATCAAACAGAGGCGTCAGAAGAGCGTCTGGAATATGCAAGAGAGGCACTGATCGCCCATCTTGCCGCGATGAGCAACGCCAAACGGGCCAAATTCGCAGATGCACTGGAGCACGCCCTTGAGCGTGGTCCTAAACGGAAAAAAAAGCCCTAACCGTAATTTGCAACGGGAACCCCCGCAATCGCGGCCATATTCAAAAGGCCCCGCGCGGTTATTGACGGTGTCACAATATGGGCCTGATTGCGCAGCCCCATCAGGATCGGTCCAACCTCAAGCCCGCCAGCGCGCATTTTCAAAATATTGCGCACGCCTGAAGCTGCGTCCGCATGGGCAAAAATCAGGACGTTGGCGATCCCATCCATGCGATTTTGCGGCATGACCCGTGCGCGCAATTCGGGATCAAGGGCGGCATCAATGTTCATTTCGCCTTCGTATTGGAAATCCAGATCCATCAAATCCAATTGCGCCATCGCATCGCGCAAACGTTGCCCCGTATCAGCCTGGATGCTGCCAAATTGTGATCGTGCGCAAAGCGCAATTTTCGGTTCTAGTCCAAATCGGCGCACATGTCTTGCTGCCCCCAAAACCGACTGCGTGATTTGTTCGGGGGTGGGCGCCGTATGCACATGCGTGTCTGCGATAAAGAGCGGACCATCCTCGAGGATCATCAGGGAAAGGGCGCCTTGCGCATATTGCGCTGGGTCACACAAAATCTGTTCGATGTAATTCAGGTGCCAGCGGTATTCGCCAAACGTGCCGCAAATCATACTGTCGGCCTCGCCATGTTGCACCATGACCGCGGCAATCGCAGTTGTATTTGTGCGCATGATTGCTTTGGCCAAATCGGGTGTCACCCCGCGACGCGCCATGATGTCATGATATGTGCCCCAATAATCCCTATAGCGGGGATCGTTTTCGGGGTTCACAATCGCAAAATCGCGTTCTGGACGAATGGTCAGGCCCATCCGTTCACAGCGTTGGGAAATCACATCGGGACGACCGATTAGAACAGGTTTTTCACTGGTTTCTTCCAAAATCGCTTGGGCCGCGCGTAAAACACGTTCGTCCTCGCCTTCGGCGAAGGCGATCGTGCGGGATTGCTTGCTGGCTGCATCAAACACAGGGCGCATCATCATCGCCGATTTAAACACTGCATGACCTAGGGTTTCGCGATAGGCCTTGATATCTTCAACCGGGCGTTTTGCGACGCCACTGTCCATGGCGGCCTGCGCCACCGCGGACGAAACAATCCCAGAGAGGCGAGGATCAAAGGGTTTTGGAATCAGGTAATCCGCCCCAAAATTCATGGATTCGCCTTGATAGGCGGCAGCGGCCTCGGCGCTGGTGGTGGCACGGGCCAATTCGGCAATCCCATCAATACAGGCGATCTGCATGGCATCATTGATTTCGGTCGCCCCCACATCCAATGCACCACGGAAAATAAAGGGGAAGCACAAAACGTTGTTCACCTGATTTGGAAAATCGCTGCGCCCCGTTGCGATAATTGCATCTGGTGCAACCTCGCGAGCGATATCGGGCATGATTTCGGGATTTGGGTTGGCTAGGGCAAAGATAATTGGACGCTTTGACATGCGTTTTACCATTTCGGGTCTCAAAACATTTGGTCCCGAAAGGCCAAGGAACAAATCCGCACCATCAATCACATCATCCAAAGTACGTTTGTCAGTGTTTTGAGCATAGGCGGCTTTTTGTGGGTTCATATCTGTGGTGCGCCCTTCGTAAACGACGCCATGCACATCGCACAGCCACACATTTTCACGGCGCAAACCCAGTTTCAGTAACATATTCAGACAGGCAATCCCCGCAGCGCCGCCGCCTGTGGATACAACCTTGATATCTTCAATCTTTTTGCCCGCAACCAACAGGGCGTTTTTCGCAGCCGCCCCCACAACAATTGCGGTTCCGTGTTGATCATCGTGAAACACAGGGATGTTCATGCGTTCACGGCACAGTTTTTCAACGATAAAACAATCCGGCGCTTTAATATCCTCTAGGTTCACAGCGCCAAAAGTTGGCTCTAACGCGCAAACGATATCGGCAAGCTTTTCAGGATCGCTTTCGTTTACTTCAATGTCAAAACAATCAATGTTGGCGAATTTTTTGAATAGAACGGCCTTACCTTCCATCACGGGTTTTGACGCCAGCGCACCAATGTTGCCCAATCCCAACACGGCAGATCCGTTTGAAATCACCGCAACCAAATTGCCCCGCGCTGTATATTTTGAGGCGGTTTCTGGATTATCACGAATTTCGATTGAGGCCTCTGCCACACCGGGTGAATAGGCCCGTGCCAAATCCCGTCCGTTTGCCATTGGCTTGGTTGCGCGAATTTCCAATTTACCTGGCTTTGGAAATTCATGGTAACTCAGCGCTGCTTGGCGAAGTGACTCTTGTTTTTTATCAGACATTTTAGCCCCATTTGAAAATATAGTTTAGTATTAAACTATTTTTTTTCCTTGCGAAAGTCATAAGTCGATATGATTGCAAAAAGGGGAAATGATTTGCACCAAATCTCCCTGCGCATTACTGTTGACCGACATACATGGCGAAGGATTTAAGATGACATTACGAGACGCGGCATTGAATGTTCGGGAAAATGCATATGCCCCTTATTCAGGGTTCAAGGTTGGCGCGGCGATTATTGGCGCAGATGGACAGGTCTATGGTGGTGTGAATGTGGAAAACGTGGCCTATCCAGAAGGGACCTGTGCCGAAGCGGGTGCAATCGCGGCCATGGTCGCCGCAGGGACACACAGCCTAACTGAAGTTTATGTTATCGCCGATAGCCCCGATCCCGTGGCTCCCTGTGGTGGATGCCGTCAGAAACTCGCCGAGTTTGGGGCCGCGAATGTCAAAGTGACTCTGGCCACAGTGGGAGGAACAGAACACGAAACAACCATTGGGAATCTGTTGCCAGGTGCCTTTGGAGTCCATCACATGAGCTTGTGACATGGACGCGGCTGGCATCATCTGGCGGTTGCGAAACGGCGATCCACCGACGCAGGACGAATTAAACTGGTTTGCGGCGGGGTTGGCGGATCAATCAGTCAGTGATGCTCAAGCAGGCGCCTTTGCTATGGCGGTGTGCCTGAACGGTTTGGACGAAGCGGGGCGGCGTGACCTAACGCTTGCAATGCGGGACAGTGGCGCGACGCTATCGTGGGATTTTGATGCCCCTATTTTGGACAAACACTCAACGGGCGGGATCGGGGATTGTGTGTCCCTTATCCTTGCGCCGCTATTGGCATCCGCAGGTGTTGTTGTACCCATGATATCGGGACGCGGGTTGGGCCATACGGGCGGCACATTGGATAAGCTAGAGGCGATACCCGGCCTGCGTACGCAATTCGATAAATCGCATCTAAATGCAATTTTGACCTCTGCAGGGTGCGTCATTGCAGGGGCGACGGGCGATATTGCTCCAGCGGATCGTCGATTGTATGCGGTGCGCGATGTGACGGGAACTGTAGATAGTTTGGATTTGATCACGGCCTCAATTCTATCCAAAAAACTGGCTGCTGGATTGCAGGGATTGGTTTTGGATGTGAAATGCGGCAGCGGTGCATTTATGCAAACACCGTCAGATGCCCGTGATTTAGCCCGCTCGTTGGTTGATACAGCAAATGCCGCAGGCTGCAAAACCTCGGCCATTATTTCAGATATGAATGCGCCACTGGCACCTGCCTTGGGCAATGCGTTAGAAGTGCGCGCTGCGTTAGAAGTGCTAGCAGGATCGGCGCAGGGAAGGTTGCGGGATTTGTCCCTTCACCTTGCGGCACAGGTTTATGCAACGCATCATGATACGCCTATCGATAGCGCGATCGCACAATTTAAGGATCTTTTAGATCGGGGTGATGTACTGGATCAGTTCGCAAGGATGATTGCCGCCATGGGCGGGCCGATTGGGTTTGCGGATAATTGGAACAGATACCTGCCAGAAGCCCCTGTCATATTAGAGGTTCATGCAAAGCAGGCGGGTTATATTTCGGGCTTTCGCGGCATCGACATGGGGAATGTGGTTGTCGATTTGGGTGGCGGACGACGTGTTGAAAGTGATGTGATTGATCCGTCTGTTGGGATTGATCATGTGCTGCCAATTGGGACGGCTGTTGGGCGGGGTGATGTCATCGCGCGGGTACATGCTAATCGTTTAGATTGCGCGCAGGCGGCGGTTAAAGCATTGAAAGATATCATTTTAATTGATAGTGTGGCGGTGGATGAACCGCCCCTTATTCTAGAGCAGATTGGATTGTGATGCGGGCGTTTTTGGTTGTTATGGATTCGGTCGGCATTGGGGGCGCACCCGATGCGGATCGGTTTTTCAATGGCGATGTGCCTGATACGGGATCAAACACCGTTTTGAATATTGCCAAGGCCTGCGCTGACGGCCATGCAAATCAGGGGCGTCAAGGTCCATTGAACCTGCCGACATTGACCCGATTGGGGCTGGGCAATGCCATCCATGCAGCCTCTGGGGAAATTGCCCCGAATTTGCCCTTAGTTTCAGGGGCAACATGGGCCGCGGCCTCTGAAAAATCACTGGGTAAAGATACACCATCAGGTCACTGGGAATTGGCGGGTCTCACGGTTCCGTGGGATTGGCATTATTTCCCCAAAACACAGCCTAGTTTTCCCGCCAACGTCACCGATGCGGTTTGCCACGCGGCGGGTGTTTCGGGCATTTTGGGGAATTGTCATGCCTCGGGCACAGAGATCATCCAGAATCTGGGGAAGCGTCACGTCGAATCAGGACAGCCGATTTGTTACACATCCATCGATAGTGTGTTCCAAATCGCAGCCCATGAAACCCATTTCGGATTAGAACGGTTGTACGATCTATGTGCAGCCATCGCGCCTATGTTACACGAAATGAAGGTGGGCCGCGTAATCGCGCGCCCCTTTGTCGGAGATCAGGAAACGGGTTGGAAACGGACCTCTAATCGCCATGATTTTGCGATTGAACCACCGTGCCCTGTGCTGACAAACTATTTGCAAAATGCAGGCGTTCACACCCGCGCAATTGGAAAAATTGGCGATATCTTTTCCATGCACGGCATTGATCTCTGCGTGAAGGGGGATGATGAAACCCTTTTGACCTCCTTAGATGATCATGTGCGCAATGCCCCAGATCACAGTTTTACATTCGCAAATTTTGTCGAATTTGATAGCCTCTATGGACATCGTCGTGATGTTTCTGGATATGCACGCGCATTGGAATGGTTTGATCAAAGAATGGCCGGTGTCCTTTCGCAATTGCGTCCTGATGATATGCTTATCCTGACGGCGGATCACGGAAATGACCCAACATGGGTTGGGACCGATCACACACGCGAACGTGTACCCGTGTTGATCGCAGGTGCACACCCCAAGGACATTGGCGTCATTGGGTTTAGCGATGTGGCGGCGACAATTGCGCGGTTTTTTGATGTGCCCTACTGTGGAGAAGGGAAAAATATAGTATGAGTGAACCCAGAGCAGACGGCGCAAAAATTGAAATTCACCTGCATCACGAAGGTGCGGCGCCACCCGAATTTATTCGCCGTCTTGCGGCAGAGAAAAAGGTGGACCTAGCCAAGATTTTTGATGAAACGGGCGGATATGTTTTCACATCCTTCACCGAATTTTTGCGCACGTATGAGGCCGCCTGTACCGTTCTGCAAACACCACAGGATTTTTATCACCTGACCCGCGCGATTTTAGAAGAAAGCGCATCCCATGGGGTGATTTATACGGAAACATTCTTGGCCCCCGATTTTTGTGGAAATTCAGATATCGCTGCTTGGCGTGATTATTTGGCCGCGATTGAAGAGGCAGCAAATCATGCCCAGCAGGAACATGGCATTGTGATGCGCGGCATTGCGACATGCGTGCGCCATATGGGGCCAGAACAGGCCAAAAAATCGGGCCTTTGCGCAGCGGAAACAGCGGGTGATTTCCTAACAGGTTTCGGCATGGGCGGGGACGAAAGCAAGGGGCATCAGGGCGAATTCGCCTATGCCTTTGATATGGCGCGCGAGTCGGGGTTGCGCCTGACGACACATGCGGGCGAATGGGGCGGTCCCCAAAGCATGCGTGAGGCGATCCATGATTTGAATGTGGAACGCATTGGTCACGGGGTGCAATGCATTAAGGACCCCGCGTTGATAGAAGAGATCAAGGCCCGTCAAATCACGCTTGAGGTATGCCCAGGCTCAAACGTGGCCTTGGGGGTCGATGTTGCGCCAAGCTGGGCGGAGCATCCGATCAAGGCCTTGTTTGATCAATCTGTCCGCGTAACAGTCTCCACCGATGATCCGCCATTTTTTCATACGAATTTGACCGGTGAATACGATATGTTGGCGGATGCTTTTGGCTGGGGTGCAGCGGAGTTTTGTGTTTTGAATGAAAATGCGGTTGATGCGGCCTTTTGCGATGCTGAAACCAAGAAAACCCTGCGTGAAAAGGTTCGGAAATCATGGATCAACACCTAACGATCGTCGATCATCCTCTTGTTCAACACAAATTGACCCTGATGCGTGATAGCGCCACATCAACGGCGGTCTTTCGGCAATTATTGCGTGAAATTAGTCAGTTGTTGGCATATGAAGTGACGCGGAATTTGCCCATGTCGACACGTAAAATTGAAACACCCTTGATGACAATGGACGCCCCTGTGATTGGTGGAAAGAAATTGGCGCTTGTCTCCATTTTGCGGGCGGGCAATGGGTTACTTGATGGCATACTTGAATTGGTGCCCTCTGCACGGGTGGGGTTTGTGGGCCTTTACCGCGATGAAGAAACGCTAAAACCCGTGCAATATTATTTCAAAGTCCCTCAAGCATTGGGCGATCGTCTAACCATTGCAGTGGACCCAATGTTGGCCACAGGCAATTCATCTGTTGCAGCGATTGATTTGTTGAAACAGACCGGGGCCAAAGATATTCGCTTTTTATGCCTGTTGGCCGCACCCGAGGGGGTTGCCCGTATGAAAGAGGCCCATTCAGACGTGCCAATCGTCACTGCAGCATTGGATAGCCATCTTAATGAAAAGGGATATATCGTTCCAGGCCTTGGCGATGCTGGAGACCGCATGTTCGGCACAAAATAGCGAAGCGGTCCAAATTGTTTATCACTAATTGATTCGCTTCGCCACTTCCTACAAACGCCAATAATAACGACAAAAAGTGGACGTAGGCAGAGTGGATATTTGTGGCATAGGTGCAACCTGTGTCGCCGCGCTAGTAGTGTTTATACCACTGATGCCATATGGCGAAGGTTTGGACTCAGTTCCTGCAGACCTCTCCTCAGTAATTTTACAGGTTTGCAATACGCGGATAGCAAAGGCTGCCCCTTTATTCGCATTGATTTTAGCGGGCCTGCGCGGCGTGTTGGATCGTGTACTTGATGCTGGTTTTACGGGTGACTATGTAAAATATGCGATGGTGTTTTCTAATTAGATTAGCCGCCGCAAATCCCCTGTAATCCGACCCAAAGGGTATCGTTCAAAACAGGGCGCGCGGGACTTGGGCGCATGAACTCTGCCGACAGAAGATGCGCGGTGTCTTGACCCGTGATGTCACGCGCCAAGGCATAGGGGGATATGGCAACCTCGTGTTCAAAAAACGCATTAACCAAATGCGAATCTGCGGGGATCACTGCGGGACTGTTTAACAGTCCCTTGGCAGATTCGGCCAAGGTCGTCTGGGGTAAATGACCGGTTGTGAGCAGGCGGAAGGTTGGTATGAACCCAGCAGTCTCAAGCATTTTTTGCAACATGCTCTTTGGTTCGCTGTCGAGATTGAGCTGGAGCAAAAAACCCGCCAGCACATCAGGGGTGTCATAATCCTCAACCAAAGTGTGACTAACCACAATTATGTTTCCAGGCAGGGCGCGAACGCTTTCTACACCTTCGCGCAGGATTACGATGGAAACGGGTCTGTCAAACAGACGATTTGACAGTTGATAAAGTGCACGTTTCGAAAGGGAGGAGTTGCAAGCGCGTCCTGTAAAGCGTTCTAATTCCTGTAATAACCCATTTCCGATGTCCCGCTCCGTTACATCAGGTAAGACGCGCAGGGTGTAATCACGCACGGCACTTGGCATCCAAAAAAACATCAACGCTGCAAACAATGTTAGGATCGTTAGAAAACTAATGACCCGTAATCGGCCTGGTTTTGGGCGACGGCGTTCGATCACCTGACGTAGCTGTTCTATGGCCTCAACCATTTCAGTTTCGTTTTCGCCCAATTCCAACGTTTCATCGGGATCACCATCTGGGTGAAACACGGCTGGCAGTGCCCCTGGATTTGTGCGTTGCACCGAGGCAAGGGACCAATGCGTTAAAGGGCGCTCATTTTTGTCGGTAATGACCAAACTGGCATCACCAAGAGAGACAATCACATCACGACGTTGACCACTGATGCTGTCGCGCCAGATGGCAGATGCTTCTAATCTTTGGTATTTGCTCAGGGCCGTCATGAGAACGAAGGTGTTTGCTCAGGATTTTTGCACAATGCTACACCTTCGTTTCCATACAAACAATCACCGTGATTATTGAAACTGCTTGCGCAGTTCAAATTTCTGAATTTTCCCCGTAGATGTTTTGGGAAGTTCACAGAAAACCACAGCCTTTGGTGTTTTAAAACCTGCAAGGCGCTCGCGTGCAAAGGCAATCAAATCTGCCTCGCTTGCCTCGGCGCCCTCTTTTAATTCGATAAATGCGCAGGGTACTTCGCCCCATTTTTCGTCTGGCTTGGCGACCACGGCACAGAGCGATACGGCAGGATGGGCCATCAATGTGCCTTCTACTTCAACCGAACTTATGTTTTCGCCCCCTGAAATGATGATGTCCTTGGCGCGGTCTGCGATTTGAACATAGGTATTTGGGTGGTGAACAGCGATATCGCCCGAATGGAAATATCCGCCCTCAAACGCCTCGGCAGTGGCCTGTGGGTTTTTATAATACCCTTTCATTGTGCCATTGCCGCGCATCACGATTTCGCCCTGCGCTGTGCCATCACGGGAAATTTGTTGGCCCGCTGAGTCCCAAACGGCCACATCCTCCATGAAGGGCATGGCTACACCCTGTCTGGCCTTGATCGAGGCGCGTTCATACGTGCCCAGATCGTCCCATGTGCTGTCCCATGTGCATTCGGTTGCGGGGCCATAGACTTCGGTCAATCCATAAACTTGGGTTACATTGAATCCCATTGGTTCAATCTTGGCTAGCGTCGCTGGGGCAGGGGGCGCACCTGCGGTAAAGACTTCAACAATGTGATCAAAGTCGCGCTTTTGATCTGCGGGGGCGTTGACCAACATGTTCAATACAATCGGGGCTCCACCGAAATGCGTGACCTTTTCATCCGCGATCGCATCAAAGATGGCTGGTGCCGTAATATCGCGACAGCAGACGATTGTGCCCCCAACCGCGGGCATCATCCATGTGTGACACCATCCGTTACAATGGAACAGGGGAACAATAGTTAGATATCGGGGGTGCAAGGTGATGCGCCAACTGATCACCTGACCCATGGCGTTCAAATAGGCTCCGCGGTGATGATAAACCACACCCTTTGGGCGGCCTGTCGTGCCCGAGGTATAGTTCAGTGCAACGCTTTCCCATTCGTCCTCTGGCATGATCCATTGAAAATCCTCATCCCCATCTGCCAAAAGCGCGTCATAGGTTGTGTGCCGTCCTGTTGCGGGGAACCCTGCGGTGGCATCTGGAACCTCGATCAAAGTCGGGCCAGTCCCGCCATTTTGCGCAATTGCAGTCTCGGCCAATTCGATAAACTGCGTATCAACCAGCGCTACCTTGGCCCCGCCATGATCAAAAATGTAGGAAACGGTGTTCACGTCCAATCGTGTGTTGATCGCGTTTAGGATCGCACCGCAGGCGGGAACGCCGAAATGCGCCTCGGTATGGGCGGGGATATTTGGTAAGATCGTTGCAACAACATCCCCTGAGTTCACCCCCAGTTTTACCAAGCCAGAAGCTAAACGCGTGCAGCGTTCATGATACAGGCGATATGTGACACGGTGATCGCCATAAACCACCGCCAGTTTGTCGGGGAATACATCGCGTGCGCGATTTAGGAATGACAAAGGGGTTAGGGCAACAAAGTTCGCCGCATTTTTTTCTAATCCTGTTTCATCCGCTAACCAGCCCATAGATCCCCCAAAGTGCAAAATTCATAAAAAGTGTCGGTTTGGCGATAGACTTACGCTGTCTTTACCCAAAAAGAAAAGACCCATGAGCAATTTAAATTCGCCACAAAATGCACGCGGTGCATGGTTGATGATTGGCGGTATGGCCGTCATTGGCTTTGTTGATAACTTTATCGGTCCCATGGCCGAGGTGATTGGGCTTTGGCAATTTCAAATACAAAGGTCGATAATTGCGGTTCCCACGCTGATTTTATTGCCGGTGTTCGGTTTGGTATCAGTGCGTCCAAAATTTTGGAAACCTGTATTATTGCGCAGTACACTGATCGCATTTGGCATGATGTGGTATTTCGGCGCACTGGGGTTCATACCGCTGTCCCAAGCGTTGGCGGGACTATTCACATCGCCCATTTGGGTGCTGTTATTCACGGCGCTTTTTCGGGGCATCCCCGTGTCGCGAGCGCAGTGGTTTGCAGTTTGCCTGTCGTTCCTTGGCGCCCTTATGGTCTTGGACATTTGGGGGGATCAGTTTTTATTGGCCTCTGCCATGCCCATCGTTGCGGGATTATTTTGGGCGATGGGGGCGATTGTGACGCGCGACTACTGCAGCCAAGAAACCCCAAGCGTGATGTTAGCGGCCCTATTTAGCATGCAGTTTGTATTGGCGGTTTTTGCCCTTCTTGCGCTCGCCCTATTAAACCCAACAGTTCCCCAAGGCAGCGCGGGGTTCATTGTGCGTCCATGGACGAGCGATTGGTGGCCCGCGTGGTGGATATTGCTGTTGCAAGCTTGGGGCTCCTTGATTGGGGTTGGATTAATGACCCGCGCCTATCAAGTGGGTGAGGCATCGATCGTTGCGATTTTCGAATACTCGGTCTTTCTCTTTGGCAGTGTCTTTGCCCTGATGTTATTTGGACAATCCGTTGATTTCTGGCAAGGTGTGGGATTTGCGCTGATCATTTTGGGTGGCATGATTATTGTTTTTCGCTCGGGGCGCGAAATCCCCTAAGACTGTGCCATGATCATATCACACGGGCGGCGCTATATTTTTGTTCATATGCCAAAAACAGGCTGGTACATCTATGATGCTTGCGCTTGAAGCGTGGGCCAAGGCGGATGATATCATCATTGGGGACACCCCCAAGGCTAAGCAGCGCCGCAAACGTTTGGCGGATCTTACGCCTGTGGGGCGTTTATGGAAACACAGCACCCTGCGCGATATTGATGGGATTGTGGATGCATCGACGATGGAGAATTATTTCGTCTTTACCATCGTGCTCAACCCGTGGGACCGCATGGTCAGTTATTATCGCTGGGCGCGCGAACAAAGTTTTGATCCCCCAGTTGTTCGAGCTGCAGCGGAGCATGACTTTGCAGAATTTATACATCACCCCGATGTTTGGCATCCATTACAGGCATCCCCTTATTGCAGTTATGTGCAGAGTTCATCTGGTGCAGATCATTGCAATTTGCATGTGCGCTTGGAACATCTAAAGGAGGATATTGCAACGCTAGACGACCATCTGAGGTTTCTCAGTGATGTGGGGTATGTCAATGCATCCGCGCGTTATCAGGATTATCGCACAAATTACACAAATGATTTACGCGATCTTGTGGCGCGGATATGTGCGGATGATATCGCACGATTTGAGTATGCCTTTAAAAGGCTTCTACATAAAGCAAAAACCCAACTGTCATGTCCCACCCGACGGAACCGCCGGGCAGCACCGGCCTGCCCCCTTGGCAGGCGCTTTCACCCTATCAATGCTTTGAAACTTTAGCCTTTTGTTCTGAATAATTGCACTTTGTACAGCCAGCTTATTGCGCCTACCCAGGCCGGTGCTGCCCTGATTGCGCAGAGGACCCGTTATGATGCAAAGGTCTTTGCTGGGGTCTCAGGCTTTAAAACCGACCGTAAGGTCGAATATTAAAACGCCGCTCCGAAGGACGACGTTTTCTGGGAGTTTTATTTGGTTTTCTTAGGCAGCTTTTGCGTCGTCACCGAAGCGACCATAAAAACTTTGACCCTTAGCGGCCATTTCGCTCAGCAGGTCGGGGCAGCTAAACCGATCCCCATAATCCGCAACCAGTTGATCGCAGCGTTCTGCCGCATAGGCTGATCCAAGAATGTCCAACCAACTTAGCGGGCCACCTGTTGCAGGGGCGAAGCCCCACCCAAGAATCGCGCCAACATCGCCTTCGCGGATGTCCATCAAAACGCCTTCTTCAAGTGCGCGCACTGCCTCAAGCGCTTGAACGAACATCAGACGGTGCTGCACGTCCACGAGTGAGGGTTGTTCCGCCGCACGTTGGTATTTATCGGCCAAGCCATCCCAGTACCCTTGACGCTTGCCCGCCTCATCATAGGCAAAGAAGCCCGCCTTGGCCTTGCGACCCATGCGTCCTTGGCCTTCCATCCAGAATATGACCTCATCCACAGCGCCGTCGGGATAGGTATTGCCCATCGCCGCTTTGGTCGCGCGGGCGATTTTTGCGCCTAAATCAATGGATGTTTCATCAACCAATTGCAACGGACCCACGGGGAAGCCTAGCATACGCGCCGCATTGTCGATTAATGCGGGCGACACGCCCTCGGCCACCATGCGTATACCTTCGTTGATATATGGAATGATGCAGCGGTTGGCATAGAAGAAACGCGCATCATTGACCACGATGGGCGTTTTGCGAATTTGGCGTACGTAATCCAACGCCTTGGCAACCGCGCGATCCCCCGTTTCCTGACCACGAATGATTTCAACCAACAACATTTTCTCAACAGGGCTGAAAAAGTGGATGCCAATGAATTGATCCGCGCGAGCTGATGCCTTGGCCAAGTCGGTTATTGGCAGGGTTGAGGTGTTGGAGGCAAAGATGCAATCCTCTGGGATCACGGCCTCGACCGCGGCGGTGACTTCGGCCTTGATCTTGGGGTCTTCAAAAACCGCCTCAATGATCAGGTCCGCATCCGCAAGGGCCGCGTAATCCGAGGTTGCGGTGATGCGATCCAATAGGGCTTGTTTCTTTTCTTCGGTGGCTTTGCCGCGTTTGATCCCCTTGTCCATATAGCTTGCGCTATAGGCCTTGCCGCGATCTGCGTTTTCTTGGGATTGGTCAATCAGGACAACGTCGATCCCCGCTTGGGCCGAGACCAAGGCGATACCTGCACCCATCATGCCGGCGCCCAAAACGCCGACTTTTTTGACGCTTTGATCTGGGATACCTGCCGGACGCACCGCACCTTTTTCCAAAGCGCCTTTGTTGATGAACAGACTGCGGATCATCGCAGAGGAGGAGGGGTTCATCATGATATTCGTGAACCAACGCGCCTCTATCTTTAGCGCGGTGTCAAAGGGGACCAGCGCGCCTTCGTATACCGCGCTTAAGAGGGCCTTGGCCGCAGGAAAGGCACCCTTGGTTTTCCCATTTACCATGGCAGATGCGCCCACAAATGTCATAAAGCCAGAGGGGGTATAGGGTGTGCCGCCCGGCATTTTATACCCCTTTTGATCCCAAGGTTTGACGATATCGGCATCCTTGGCGTTTAGAATGAATTCACGCGCATCTGACATCGGATCATCGCTGACCACATCCACAATGCCTGCACCTTTGGCCTTGGCAGGAGCAAGTGTTTTCCCCTCAAGCAAATAGGGGGAGGCCGCCATGGCGCCCAATTTGCGAACCAAACGCGTTGTGCCACCCGCGCCTGGGAAAATGCCAACCATGATTTCAGGAAGGCCAATTTTTGCCTTGGGGTTATTAGCTGCAAAGATGCGATGTGTTGCCAATGGGATTTCCAAACCAATGCCCAGCGCGGTACCTGGCAACACGGAAACGATCGGTTTACCGCCCTTGTTGGTTTTAGTGTCCATCCCCGCACGTTCAATTTTGCGCAGGATGTGGTGCATTTGCATGACCCCATTAAACATGGCTTGCGCAGGGTTATCACCCGATGCATTGCGCAGATCGGCCAGTACGTTCAAATCCATGCCAGCGGCGAAATCTTTTTTGCCCGATGTGATGATGGCCCCTTTGACAGCCACATCTGCGACGACGGATTCAATGAATCCATCCAAGGTGCGCAGAGCATCCCAGTTCAAGACGTTCATGGATTTGTCCGCACAATCCCATGTAATTACGGCGATGCCGTCGGCATCCGTTGTCATTGTGAAATCTGTCATCATCCTAAATCCTTACACGCGTTCAATGATTGTTGCGGCACCCATGCCAGAGCCGATACACAATGTGGCAAGGCCCGTTTCACGATCCGAACGTTCCATTTCATCTAGCAGTGTTCCAAGGATCATCGCGCCCGTTGCGCCTAATGGGTGGCCCATTGCAATCGATCCGCCATTAACGTTCACGCGGTCATGATCAACGTTAAACGCCTGTTCAAAGCGCATCACAACGGATGCGAAGGCCTCGTTCACCTCAAACAAGTCGATGTCCACGATCTCCATGCCTGTATCGCGCAGAATTTTTTGCGTCACAGGTACAGGGCCTGTCAGCATGATGGTTGGATCGGTCCCAATTTTTGCTGTTGCTTTGATCCGCGCGCGTGGGGTTAGGCCCCAGCGTTCGCCAAATTCTTTGTCGCCCAACAAAACGGCCGCAGCCCCATCCACTATACCCGAGCTGTTGCCCGCGTGGTGAATGTGGTTGATGCGTTCAAGGTGGGGATATTTCATCAACGCAATGGCATCAAATCCCGGCATCACCTCGCCCTGTTCTTTGAAAGACGGCTTTAGTGCACCAAGGCTTTGCATATCCGTTGTGGGACGCATGTATTCATCATGGTCCAAAATGGTCAAACCGTTTACATCGCGCACGGGGACAACGGATTTTTCAAAACGGTTGTCATCCCATGCGGCTTTGGCGCGACGCTGGCTTTCTACGGCCATTTCATCGGCCATATCGCGGGTGAAGCCGTATTCGGTGGCAATGATGTCTGCACCAATCCCTTGGGGGACGAAATAATTGTCAAAGGTAAAGCTGGGGTCAACGCCCACGGCGCCCCCATCTGACATCATGGGCACGCGACTCATGCTTTCGACACCGCCTGCAATGTAGCCTGAGCCTGCACCACCTGCGACTTGGTTTGAGGCAAGGTTCACCGCCTCTAGCCCGCTTGCGCAAAAACGGTTGATGGCCAAGCCTGGGATTGCCTCATCCAGATCAGATGCCAAAACGGCAGTGCGCGCCAAACAGGCCCCTTGTTCGCCAACTTGGGTCACATTGCCCAAAATCACGTCCTCAACAGCGTGGCCATCCAGTTCATTTCTGTTCTTAATCTCGTTTAAGACTGTTGTCGCCAAGTTCAGGGCAGACACTTCATGCAAGGCACCATCCTTGCGACCCTTGCCGCGAGGGGTACGCACAGCGTCGTAAATATATACGTCTTTCATCAATCTTCTCCAATTATGCGCGCTCAGATGGGTTGCCGGGCATCAAATCATAGGGGGCCTTCCATCCGGGTTGGTGTGACAGGCGGGTCAACCAGGCATCAATGTTGGGCCAATCCGCGCGATCAAATCCAAAGGGTTCTGGGTAATAGAGATATCCACAACAGGTCATATCCGCGATTGTGACATCATCGCCGACAATCCAGTCGCGCCCTGCCAATTGTGCATCCAAAATTTGATAGGCGCTTTTTAGGCGGCCTTGATTGAACGCAATCGTTTCTGAGGGTTGTTTTTCAGGGGGCAGGAAATTCATCAGGAACCGCGTCATGCCCGCCATCGAGGAAAGTTTGTGGTTGTCCCACAAAATCCAGCGCAACACCTCGCGCTCTTCCTCTTTGGTTTTGCCGCCGAATTTGCCCGTTTTTTCGGCCAAATAATGTTGGATCACACCTGATTGGGTCAATTTGACATCGCCGTCCACCAGAACGGGCGCTTCGCCTAATTCGTTGACTTGACTGCGATAGGCCTCGCTTCGGGTTTCGCCCGCAAAGAAATCAACTTTGATTGCGTCCCAATCCAATCCCATCAAATTCAATGTAAGGGCCGCTTTGTAGGAGTGGCCACTTTCACCAAAGCAATAAAGTTTAATAGTCATTGTTTTCGTCCAATCTGCGCATCCCTGATGTGCACGTTACTTCTTTTTCTCAACAAAACCGCGTGCGATCAGTTCTTTCATGATCTCATTCGTGCCGCCATAGATGCGCTGAACACGTGCGTCGGTCCACATTTCGGCAACTGCATATTCCTGCATAAACCCATATCCACCGTGCATTTGTAGGCAGATGTCCAACACCTCGCCCTGTGTGTCCGACAGCCAGTATTTCGCCATCGCAGCCTTTTCGACGCTGAGTTCTCCCTTTAGGTGTTCGCGGATGCATTCGTCCAAAAACGCCCGTGACACAACGGTTTTTGTTTGCGCTTCGGCCAATTGAAAACGGGTGTTTTGGAATTGCATCAGCGAATTGCCAAAGGCCTCGCGTTCATTGCAATAGGCAAGAGTGCGTTCAATCGCACCTTCCATCGCGCCAACAGCACCACAGCCGATGATCAGCCGTTCTTGGGGCAGCTGTTGCATCATTTGGTAAAATCCGCGTCCCTCTTCGCCGCCAAGGATGTTTTCTGGCGCGACCTCGACATTGTCAAAGAACAACTCAGATGTATCGCCGGCCTTTAGACCAATTTTGTCAAGGTTACGACCGCGTGTGAATCCTTCTGCGCCATCGGTTTCAACAACCACCAATGACGTGCCTTTTGCGCCCTGACTTGGATCTGTCTTGGCGGCTACGATGATTAGGTTTGCGTGCTGACCGTTTGTAATAAAAGTTTTCTGACCAGACAGTCGGTAAGAGTTGCCCTCTTTCACAGCGCGGGTTTTGATGGATTGAACATCCGATCCCCCAGAGGGTTCTGTCATCGCCAAGGCACCGACCAATTCACCGCTGACCATTTTGGGCAACCAGCGTTTTTTCTGATCCTCGGTTCCATAGGCCAACACATAGTGGGCCACGATGCCCGAATGGATGCCATGCCCCCAACTGGCAAGGTTTGCACGGCTGCCTTCCATCAGGATCACAGCCTCATGTCCGAAATCGCCACCTGCGCCGCCATATTCCTCTGGGACCGAAGGGCACAGCAGGCCAAGTTCACCAGCCTGCTGCCATGTTTCAATGTCCATCTCACCTTGTTTGCGCCAGCGATCAAAATGCTGTTCCCATTCATCGGTGATGAATTTACGCGTCATGTCGGCCAGCATCACATGCTCGTCCGTCATCCAATCTGAGTGGTGCATTCCCATACTATCTCTCCCTAAAACTGATCTTCGCTCAGTCCCATCACTGTGTCTGCGCCGCTTTGAATGCGGGCCAAATGCAGTGTAGTGGCGGGCAGTTGTCTTGCCATATAGTAGCGACCAGTTGTAATCTTTGTCTCATGGAACGCGGCGTCATCTGCCCCGTTCTTTAACGCTTCGACGGATGCTTTGCCCATGCGCGCCCACATCAACCCCAAACACACATGTCCAAACATGTGCATGAAGTCATAGGACCCCGCCAAAGCGTTGTTGGGATGTTTCATACCGTTTTCCATAAAATACATGCCCGCGGCCTGCAGATCCTTGGATGCGGCTTTCAAAGGACCAAGGAAGTCACGATCAAAATTTTCGTCCCATCCTTTGTTTTCAGAGGCAAAGTTTTTGACCATTTCAAAGAAGGCCATGACATGCTTGCCACCATCCTGGGCCAGTTTGCGACCCACCAAATCCAAGGCCTGAACACCGTTGGCACCCTCATAGATCATGGTGATTCGTGCATCGCGGGCAAATTGGGACATGCCCCATTCTTCGATATATCCGTGACCGCCGTAGACCTGCTGTGCTGCACTTGCGTATTCATATCCCTTATCTGTTAGGTACCCTTTTATCACAGGGGTCAGCAGACTGATTAAACCGTTTGCGGCCGCATCCCCTTCACGATGCGCCTGATCGATCAGGGATGCCCCCCAAAAGGTAAACGCACGCGCCCCCTCGACGAAACTTTTCTGATCCATCAAATTGCGGCGAACATCGGGATGCACGATCAGCGGATCGGCAGGACCATTGGGGTTTTTAACACCCGTTACATCGCGCCCTTGCAGGCGATCTTTGGCATAGGCGACCGCGTTTTGATATGCGACTTCAGCCTGTGAATACCCTTGCAGGCCGACACCCAGACGCGCTTCGTTCATCATTGTGAACATGGCGCGCATGCCCTTGTGTTCGTCGCCTAACAAAAACCCTGTTGCGCCATCATAGTTCATGACACAGGTCGCGTTGCCGTGGATGCCCATTTTCTCTTCGATTTTACCAACGGCAACCGCGTTGCGTGCCCCAAGCGATCCATCTTCATTCACCATGAACTTTGGCACAATGAACAGGGAAATGCCCTTAACCCCATCGGGGCCACCCGGGATTTTCGCAAGAACCAAGTGAATGACATTTTCAGATAGGTCATGATCTCCAGCAGAGATAAAAATTTTCTGTCCAGTGATTTTGAATGTCCCGTCCTCTTGTGGTTCCGCTTTGGTCCGCATTAGGCCCAAATCCGTCCCACAATGGGGCTCGGTCAGGTTCATCGTGCCTGTCCAATCACAGCTGACCATATTAGGCAGATAGGTTTGTTTTTGTGCCTCTGTCCCATGGGCGTGAATGGCAGAATATGCACCATGCGTTAGGCCCTGATACATGCCAAAGGCCATGTTAGAGCTTGCAAACATCTCGCCAACGGCCGTTCCAACCAAATAGGGCAGGCCCTGACCGCCGAATTCAGGATCACAGTCGATGCCTGTCCAGCCGCCTTCTTTCACTTGTTCAAAGGCGTCTTTGAAACCTGCGGGGGTACGGATCACACCATTTTCGAAATGACATCCTTCTTGATCGCCCACGGCATTCAGTGGGGCCAAAACCTGTGATGTGATTTTACCCGCTTCTTCCAAAATTGCGGACAGAAAATCGGCGTCTAAATCCGCATACCCAGGAATAGACGAATTTTTAACATCAAGGACATCATTTAAAACGTATTGCATGTCCTTGGTGGGTGCGATGTAATGTGGCATTAATAACCTCTATTCTGCTACTTTTGCTGAGATGTTCATGCCTTTGATCAAATCGGCACCCCAGCGAAGTTGCTCTTCTAAATCTTCGATTGTTTGGTCTAATTCTTCGCGTTGGCGCTTTAATTCCTGCAAACGGACTTGCGCCAACTCATATGTTTTTGTCATTTGCGTCTGCTGCTGGTCCTGCATGTAATACATTTCCAAAAGCTGACGGATTTCCTCGAGAGAGAAGCCGAATTTCTTACCACGCAGGATCAATTTCAACCGCGCGCGGTCCCGTTTGGTGTACAAACGTTTCTGCCCGTCGCGGATTGGCGCGATCAATTCTTTTGCTTCGTAAAACCGCAAAGTACGCGGTGTGACATCAAAAAGATCGCACATTTCGCGGATCGTCATCTGGTCATTTTGCATCATTACCTCCGATCCTCCCCTTTGGGATAGTCAGAATATAACGCAAAAATTCACAAAGTTAACGTTGACGTAAACTAAACGTTGCGTCAGCTTAGCTCGAAACAAGTTTATCTGTCGTTTGGCGCAGCTGCTCTAATTCTTCGATTGTTTGCGACAATTGAACCTGTTGGTCCCGCAGTTCAGCAAGCTTGCGATCTGCCATGTCCAAAAACACATTCATCTGCGCTTTGGTGCCGTCTTGATCATAAATCAGAAGCCATTGGCGCAGTTCCTCAAGCTGAAAGCCAAACTTACGCCCCCGCAGGATCAAGGTCATGCGCGCCAATTCGCGTGGCCCGTAAAAGCGTGAACGTCCTTCACGATCAGGGGATAACAGTTCGATATATTCGTAGTACCGCAATGTGCGCGGTGTTACGTCAAACTTGGCACACATTTCTTTGAAACTTAACCGAACTTCGCTCATCTTCGCCTCGACTTTGTTGGGGGTATGGTAGGGGCAAGACAGGAAAAGGGCAACCATCGCACTTGCGGTTTTTCAAAAATCCCGATCATAGTGGGGCGACTGATTTGGAAGACAAAATGACAAAAGATAATCGTGCAATTGCGCAAAGCTTTATTGATGCCATCCCACATTCGCATGTGCTGGGTATGAAAATTGATTTCGTTGGCGATGGAGAGGCACATATGTCTATGGATTACGATGAACGGTTCATCGGTGATCCCGCAACAGGTGTTATTCATGGGGGTGCGGTTTTTGCATTGTTGGATACCTGTGGGGGGGCCGCGGTGATTTCGCACCCCGATCACAATGGGGCGACAGCAACGATTGATCTGCGGGTGGATTATATGCGCCCTGCATCACCGGGGCAGCGTATTCGCGCCGTGGCCACCTGTTATAATCGCACCCGTTCGGTGGCTTTTGTCCGTGCCGTTGCCATGGATGATCGCGAAGATAAACCTGTGGCCACCGCCGCAGGGGCATTTGTGACTGGGGGCTAGGCTATGGTTGCACGCACTCCAGAACCTGTTCAGGTTGTCAAACAACGGCGGGACGATGCATTGGCGGCCATCGTTGCGGCGATTCCCTATATTCAGTTTTTGAACGTCTCCTTTGAACGGCGCGGTGACGAATTAACGGCCGTTATGGCCTATCGGGATACATTGATTGGGAACCCCGCCCTGCCTGCATTGCACGGGGGCGCAATTGCCGCCTTTCTTGAGGTGGCAGCCGTGATTGAATTGACATGGGCCACCGCATGGGCCGCGATTGAGGACGGAACCCTAACGCCAGAGGCGATCACATCAGGCCATCAATTTGCCCTGCCTAAAACCATTGATTTCACAGTTGATTATCTGCGCTCTGGCCTGCCGCGTGATGCCTATGCGCGCGCCACGATCAACCGTTCAGGTCGTCGATATGCATCGGTCCATGTTGAGGCATGGCAGGACAACCGTGACCGCCTATTTGCCCAAGGAACTGGACATTTTCTAATGCCCGATGCCAACAGCGCCAAAGCGGACTAGACCCATGCAAACCGAGATCACACACCACCGCGTCCTTGCGGTTGCGCTGCCGATTGTTTTGTCAAACATCACCGTGCCGTTTTTGGGGGTAGTTGATACATTTGCCGTTGGACAAATCGGGGATGCTGCGTCGATCGCTGCCGTTGGGGTGGGGGCGATTATCCTTGGGGCGATTTATTGGATTTTTGGATTTCTGCGCATGGGCACAACGGGGCTTGCAGCGCAGGCCATGGGGGCAGGGGATCAGCAGGAATTGATCGCCCTTTTGGTGCGT
>JBMTQO010000016.1:0-39178 GCA_049446275.1 Paracoccaceae bacterium
CGGAGGAGGGACTTGAACCCCCGACACGCGGATTATGATTCCGCTGCTCTAACCACCTGAGCTACTCCGCCAACGAAGGACCGTTTAGGATTATCCGTGCAGATCGTCAACCCCAATGTCACTTTGCTTTCTACTTTTTACGTGTGCGCGATGCGCTCAGCTGGCACAAAATTTCAAACATGATCGAGACGCCCAAGAATGCCGTTCCTCCACTCGGATCAAATGGTGGCGACACCTCAACCATATCTGCTCCAATTAGGTTAACACCTTTTAATTCTCGTACAACTTGCAACGCCTGATAACTATTAGGGCCACCGACCTCTGGCGTACCCGTTCCCGGGGCGAATGTGGGATCAACAAAATCAATGTCATATGAGAGATAGGTGGGATCCTGACCCACAATTTCACGCGCCTCGGACATCACATCTATCACGCCGCGTTCGTGAAACTCTTCGATTTTAATGACACGAATTCCAACCGATTTTGCAAAATCCAAATCCTCACTGTCATACTGTGTGCCCCTAATGCCAATTTGGACAACCCGTTTAGGATCCAATAATCCTTCTTCAACCGCGCGTCTAAAAGGTGTGCCATGCGTGTACATTGTTCCACCAAAATAGCTGTGGAACAGATCGGTGTGGCTATCAAAATGTACCATGCCAACAGGTGCGTCCTTTGCCAGTGCGCGTAGGATAGGCAACGACGTCAAGTGATCGCCCCCCGCCGTCATGGGGGTGATCCCTGCATTTTTTACCTGACCATAAAATTCTGTGATCCGATCCATACTGTCGATAATATCCGCAGGGTTCGGGCCAACGTCCCCTAAGTCTGCGATATTCATCGCCTCAAATGGTCTTATTCCACTGACTGGGTGTTCGGCACGGATCATTGTGGATGCATCACGTAACTGGCGTGGACCATGACGCGGCCCCGGGCGGTTTGTTGTTCCACTGTCCCATGGAACGCCAATAATACCGATATCCACATCGCTTAATCGCGCATCGTCAAGCGTGATATGCGGCAGCCGCATAAAAGTGGGAACCCCCGCAAACCGCGGTAAGTCAAAGCCAGAAACAGGTTGGAAAAAAGGGTCAGACACAACTTATCCTTTCAGTCGTTTGTGGGCAATGATGGGACCATCCCCAGAGTTTTCAATTCTCTTGAGCGCATCATTAATCGGTTCCAGGGTCACGGCCATCGCATGTGCATTCGCATGCAATATGTGATTGGCATCATGCACCAAAGCAACATGGCCATTCCAGAACAATAAATCTCCATATTTGACGTCACCTTCGATATGTTCTCCCAGCTCTGCACGTTGCAAGTCGCTGTCTGCAGGTGCAGCGATCCCACAGGCAGAACAGGCAACTTGAACCAATCCGGAACAATCAATACCCAATACTGTATTACCACCCCACAGATACGGTGCGCCTAGAAATTTTTGCGCCTCTGTCACAATGTCTTGGGCATTTTCTGTAATCGGTTTCACATGCGCCAAAGGGATCCAGCCTAAGTCAGTTCTGCCAAACTGCGCCTTATGTTCATGCACCCTAATCTGGGACTGCATGGGTAACTGCGCTTTGTCAGGGCTTTTGAAATCCGCATCAAGATAGCAATGCGTCAGTGCATTTTCTACATAATGCGTTGGGGTCGAATAGCTGCCCAGTTCGGCAGATTTCAAATACCCTACATACCCGTCGGCGTTTTGGCGCACAAACGCCCAGCCTGCGACATCCTCAAACAAATCGACGGAGGCACCATAAAGTAATTGTCTTTGTCGGTTACCGTCTGGCTGATCCAGCAAATCGCATAAGGGCACTGCAATCTGGCGGCGTTCAGGATGCACGAAATTATGATGGTCGACATACGATTTCAGATCGATGGCTGCGACCCGTTCATTATATGCTTGATATCGCCGATCCATTACAAGTTGAGAAACTTTGGCAGCGCCTCAAACACAGCACGTGCACCAGTGGAATTTCCACCCTTTGGTCGCCCAGGGGCATTTTGCGCGCTCCATGCAAAGATATCGAAATGAGCGTACTTTTCAGGTTCATTCACAAATCTGCGTAAGAATAGAGCTGCTGTTATTGCTCCGCCCAATCCACCCGCAGGTGCATTGTCCAAATCCGCAATATCAGGTTCTATCATTGCCTCATAAGGATCCCAAAATGGCAATTCCCAAACAGGGTCCTGTGCCTCATGACATCCTGACAAGACTGCAGAAGAGAATGCGTCTGATCCAGAAAAGAATGGTGCGATATCAGGGCCAACTGCAACACGTGCAGCGCCAGTCAAAGTCGCCATAGATAAAATAAAATCTGGATTATCCTCACTCGCCAGGGTCAATGCGTCCGCCAGAACCAAGCGCCCTTCGGCATCTGTGTTATTAATTTCAACACTTAATCCCTTGCGGGAAGTCAGGATGTCTTTGGGGCGAAACGCGTTGCCAGATACGGCATTTTCAACCGCAGGGATAAGCACACGTAATTGAACAGGTAATTTCATACGCATGATCATATGTGCCAGTGCGATAACATTGGCAGACCCGCCCATATCTTTCTTCATCAGGGCCATACTGGCGGCTGGCTTCAAATCTAACCCGCCTGTATCAAAACAAACGCCTTTTCCGACCAACGTAATTTTTGGCCCTGTGGTACCCCATTTCAGGTCAATCAAACGCGGCTCTTGTTCTGCCGCGCGCCCAACAGCGTGGATCATCGGGAAATTTTGGGCAAGTAATTCATCACCCACTTTCACGCTGAAATCAGCCTGATGTTGTGCCGCCAATTCTCGAACGGCATCGGCAAGTTCCTTTGGCCCCATATCGGCTGCCGGGGTATTGATCAGGTCTCTACACAGAATTTCGGCCTCAACCATTGCGGCAACTTTATCGACGTCGGCCCAAGTCGGTTTGACTAATTGCCGTGCGGGTCGCTTCATCGTTTTGTATCGATCAAAACGATATTGATCGATGAACCATCCGACCAATTCTGCTGAATTTCCATGCAATATAGCATCATCGCATAACTCGTAAATGCCATCGGGGAGCTTTGCTGCAGCAGCTGCCAATGCAAAGCGTCCACGTTTGCGAGCGGCATCGTTTCCGATACCCAACAATGCTATGGGTTGATCCTCTGCATGCACAACCAAAGCTTGGCCCATACCACCGTCAAAGCAATGGAATTGCACAATTTTTTGTTGAGCATCCGATAATTGGGTTAACGTGGCCTCGGCGGTTTCTTGTGTACAGATATATGTTTTTATCGCCTCGGCATCTCTTGGCGCAAATAGATCAGCCATACGTTTCCCCGTCAGAATGGTTTTTTGAAACACTGGCTAAAGAAACATAGAACTGCAAGAGCCAATCACGAATAGATTGGCATGTCCCAAATTGCGAATAGAGACTGTTCACCAACGCAAAGAGATCTCTGAAATGTGGATGACACTGCCACAAAATCGTTCGTCTTAACACAAGATTTCCAGTCCTAGGTAACAGACAATAGATGTCCAAACCTCAATTGACGGCCCAAAAAGTTTACGGCGCAAAAAATTTTGCTCTCGAAATTAGTGAAAATTAGAGGTAAGCACCTTCGAGCAGCGGCGTAGGAGTTTTAAAATGGACTATATCAAAGTTCTGCCGGGATATTTATCAAAACGATATCACGGATGGCACGCGACAAGTTATTCCGAAAATAAAGCGTGGTTCCAACATCTTGCGAACGAGGGACAGCATCCACGCGCGATGGTTATCTCTTGTTGTGACTCTCGAATTCATGTCACCTCGATTTTTGGCGCGGATCAGGGTGAATTTTTTCTTCACCGAAACATCGCAAATTTGGTACCCCCCTATTCCCCAGATGGAAAACAACACGGTACATCCGCCGCAATCGAATATGCCGTAACTGCGCTAAAGGTGGCACATGTTATAGTTTTGGGACACTCAAGCTGTGGCGGTGTGAAGGGGTGCTTGGATATGTGCACTGGACACGCGCCTCACTTGGAAGAGAAATCTAGTTTCGTCGGACGGTGGATGGATATCTTACGCCCGGGTTACGAGGCAATTGCAGGGAAACACAGTGATGAAGACATGCTGCGCGCCCTTGAAAAACAGGCGGTCCTGGTATCACTAGAAAATTTGATGAGCTTCCCATTTGTGAAGGAAGCGGTTGAGAATAATCAACTTAGCCTGCATGGGCTTTGGAACGATATTGGTGAAGGTGGTTTAGAGAACTACGATGCCGAACGCGGTGAATTCGTCCCCGTGTGACGCTCGATCCAATGTTTCAACTCCTCACGAGTTTTATGCGCACAATTCAGGGTCTTTGATCGGATCAATATATCGGGAAAAAGGCCATTTTATCGCAATGTTGAACCAACCCGATGCCCAAGGTAAGGGATGCGGTGTCGGAGGCACCGGGCCAGTTCAACCTCGACGCGCAGAGCGCGATTAACTCTTAGGGATTAGCTGCCAGCGGCACAAAGACCCCCTAATGAAATGCGTAACAAAGAAAACCCCCCAAAGCATCGGAGCGTTGGGGAGTGTTTTATATCTTTTGGTATAAAACCAATACCTTAGGATTAGTTTTTCAGCTGAAATCAGCCTTATGACGATAGATTAGCCTTTTTTCAGAACTTTTTGTCCCAAAACTTCGGCAATTTGAACAGCGTTCAACGCGGCACCTTTGCGAAGGTTGTCTGAAACGCACCATAGGTTCAAACCGTTTTCGATTGTGCTGTCTGTGCGCACACGACTGATGAATGTTGCGTAATCACCTACGCATTCAATTGGTGTCACATACCCGCCATCTTCGCGTTTATCGATCACCATGATGCCAGGCGCCTCGCGCAGGATGTCGCGTGCCTCATCCTCGTCCAAGAAATCTTCAAACTCGATATTCAACGCTTCTGAATGGCCAACAAAAACAGGGACACGCACACAGGTCGCGGTGATTTTCACAGATGGGTCCAAAATTTTCTTGGTCTCTGCGACCATCTTCCACTCTTCTTTCGTGCTCCCATCTTCCATGAAAACATCAATGTGGGGAATCACGTTAAATGCAATCTGCTTGGTGAATTTTTTGGGTTCAACTTCGGTGACAGGATTGTAGACTGCCTTTGTTTGATCCCAAAGTTCATCCATGCCCTCTTTGCCCGCACCGGATGTCGACTGATATGTGCTAACAACAACGCGTTTAATTTTTGCGCGATCATGTAAAGGCTTCAGCGCGACAACCATCTGAGCTGTAGAACAGTTAGGGTTGGCGATGATATTCTTTTTGGAATACCCCAAAACCGCGTCCGCGTTCACCTCTGGAACAATCAGGGGAACGTCTGGGTCATACCGATAAAGCGAGCTATTATCGATGACGACACATCCTGCTGCCGCAGCCTTGGGTGCGAACTCTTTCGTTGCGGATGAACCGATCGCAAACAGCGCAATATCCCAACCAGAAAAATCAAACGTAGCAAGGTCCTTTGTCGTTAATGTCTTATCACCAAAGCTTACTTCCGTTCCCAAAGAGCGACGGCTTGCAAGCGCTGCAATTTCATCTACTGGAAACTGGCGGTCTGCCAGAATGTTTAACATTTCGCGGCCAACATTTCCTGTCGCGCCACAAACAACGATTTTGTACCCCATGTTATCGGGTCTCCTTTACTACGGGTTCGTCCCATGAACAGGACAGGACGGGGCATACACGATGGCAAACACGGTTGAAAGAGCTGTAAATGCCTTTTTAGGGGTTTTTAGTCCAAATTATCCTTTGAAAATGCGTAAATCAGCAAACTAATGGCGATCAATCCACACATCAGTAATAGGATGTCGCTATACCGTGCGGCACCCGTGATTCCTGATGCAATTTTAGCAGCTTGCATTTTACCGGAAACCACCTGAAAAAAACCAACCCCACTGATCGAAAACAAATTCATTAATGTCACACCCCGCCCCGCAATATGAGGCGGTGCAAATGCGCGGCCATGTGCGACAATCATCGGAAATGACATACCAAAAAATCCAATTGCGGTGAATAAGCTCACAGCCCAGATGAAACCAAAATCACCCATCAATAACAATGCAACCAGCGCAGTTAGCACTATCAAATTCCCGGCAAAGATGACCCATTTCCTTGATCCAAAGACACGGTCCAAGGGGCCATAGGCAAATGTCCCTGCGATAATTGCAAGGCTCATCATCATGCTGGCATTCCCGACCTGCGTCGCATCAGCGCCATAGGTATCCACCAAATATGGACCAATCCATAGTCCGCGTAAGGCGGCAACAGGCAGGTAATTTACACACACAAGCGGAATAATTAACCACAGCACCGGCATCTTCAACAGGTCACTAAAGCGCCCAACTTGTGCACTCTCGATCTTTGGGGGATTTCGCACAAATATGAACGTGGCAATTGCAATCAACGCACTGACCATGGCCAAACCCCACAGTGTTTCACGCCATCCATAGCTTTGCACAACCCAAACCAGCGGAACAGATCCAGCCAGGTTTCCAACAGATCCAACACCAATGATTGTGGCGGCAAGAGTCGCAAACATTCTGGGAGAATAAACACGCGCAAAGATGTAGTAAGATGCCATCAAAACAGGAGAACACCCAATCCCAATCAGCAGCATCGCCAGTTTTACATGCAATGCAGACTGCGCCATTGCAAATAGGGCTGCACCCCCTGCACCACCGATCAAAAACAACACCGCTGCCGTTAGACGTGGACCGATGCGATCTAAGGCACCACCCACGGGGATTTGCATCAAAGCAAAGGACAGAAACCAGAGGCCCGATGCGGTTGATAAATCATCCGGTGTGACGCCGATGTCCTGACCCAAAATCCCAGTTAAGACGGCTAGAAAGCTGCGAAAAAATTGGCTCAGCACATAGGCCAAGCACAGCAAAACAATGCCCGCGATCATGGTTTACGAAGATTTCAAATTCTTGGCAGAGTTTTTAATGGCTGCGTACTGACCAGACGGTCGATAGCACCACAAATAGTCTGGCAAAATCGACGCCATCGAAGTTGCTTCAATCCCCAAATCACCCAGTGTTTTGGCATCATCAGCAACAACATTATCATTTTGCAACTGCTTCAATTGATCCTGCGTTAGGATGGAATTTGTGAACAATCCAAATGTAATCGCCTGAGCCATATCAGCGCCAAATGCCACGCACCAGGCCACAAACTTTGGCAAGGACAGCGTAACTGGGCGACGTTGAATGACCGATTTCATGCGTGCCATAAGTGCAGCGAATGTTTCCACATCTGGACCGCCTAATTCATAAATACCAGCAGGGGCATCGCCCACTGCACCAGCGACAGCTGCACGCGCAACGTCATCCACGTAAACAGGTTGAAATTTGCTGTTCGCCCCTGAAATTGGCAATACTGGAAGCAACGCAGCCATTTGCGCAAAGCGATTGAAAAACTGATCTTCAGAACCAAAAATGATCGATGGGCGCAGGATCACAGCATTTGGAAAATGCTTTTGGATCGCGGCTTCGCCATGGGCCTTCGTCACCGCATAGGCGCTTGGACCATTTTCGTCCGCACCAATCGCTGAAATATGCACCAAGTTTGAAACGCCATGCTCTGTGGCCAAACGTGCAATGCGGGCAGCACCCTCTGCTTGGACATCTGTGAATTTATTACGGCCTATTTCGTTTAGGATGCCGACACAGTTCACTACGGCATCTGCACCTGACAACGCCGCCGCAACTGACGCATCATCACGGATGTTGCAACCGATTGGCTCAACCTGACCAACGCTACCGTAGGGTTTGACAAAAATGGCCTCGTTTGGACGACGAACGGCAACACGAACACGCCATCCCGCTTGCGCCATGCGGCGTGCAATGTAGCGCCCGACAAATCCTGATCCGCCAAAAATGGTTACCAATTTTGTCATCTTTCGACTCCTAAGCATTGTTGCGCGTTGCTTATCTTTATTGCACCATTCTGACAAGAGATATGGCGAAATTTGCGTATTTAGTTTCAATTAAATTATAGGTGCTCTCGCGAGAAAATTTTCAACAGCGAATACAATATATTTACATTTATTTACGTTGGATTACCTATACGACGAGCCGTCGAAATGAGGGAATAATAATGGATAAAACATTTAGCCGTATACAAGAATTTATTAAATTAGAAACCAGCGGTGGTGTCGTTTTAATGATTGCCGCAATATTCGCGATGATTATCGCAAATACACCTCTTTCTGCAATTTATGACTTGATCTTAGGCACATACATAAAGGTTGGTATAGGAAATTTTGAAATCGCAAAACCCGCAATTTTATGGATCAACGATGGCTTGATGGCGATTTTCTTCTTTCTCGTAGGCCTCGAAATAAAACGAGAAGTTCTGGCTGGGGAATTATCAAGCTTTGATAAAGCAATTTTGCCAATCATGGCTGCCATAGGAGGCATGGCAGTCCCTGGAATAATCTTTGCAATCGTAAATTGGGGCACTCCTGAAAATCTGAATGGTTGGGCCATTCCAACGGCAACAGACATCGCATTTGCACTAGGAATATTGGCGTTGATTGGATCGCGGGCTCCCATTTCATTAAAAATCTTTTTGCTGGCAATCGCGATCATCGACGATTTGGGTGCAATTGTGATCATCGCGATATTCTATACCTCTGAACTCTCAATAAACGCTTTGGCTATTTCTGCGCTAGGGTTTGCGGCGGCAGTTGTCCTGAACCGCATGGGGATTCAACGCACTGCACCCTATTTGTTGGTAGGCATCGTAATGTGGGTTTTTGTTCTAAAATCAGGCGTTCACGCGACCCTGGCAGGAGTACTAATCGCATTTACCATCCCACTAAAAACAAAAAATGAAGATGAAGCGCTTCTCTATAAAATGGAACATGGGCTTCACCCTTGGGTTGCCTTTCTGATTTTGCCGGTTTTTGCGTTTGCGAACGCAGGCGTGAATTTTACAGGCATTGGCATTGATGACCTTCTCCAGCCACTAACATTGGGAATCGCTGTTGGATTGTTCCTTGGTAAGCAAATCGGAGTCTTTTTGGCGACATGGATTGGTGTCAAAAGTGGGATTGCGCGACTGCCTGAAAACGTTTCGTGGAAACATGTTTATGGTGTTGCTTGCCTAACAGGTGTTGGCTTTACCATGAGTTTGTTCATCGGTTCGCTGGCATTCACGACAGCTGATGTGATGAATGCTGTGCGATTGGGCGTGGTCCTAGGATCGGTTCTATCGGGGCTATTTGGCTATTTTCTGCTGAAATCAGGAGCTCATGATTCCGCATAATAGTTGACCATCGAAGGCCGAGATATGTATTTGCCGCATCAATGTCGAACGTTCCGTAAACACCGTTTTGTTTCTTATTTGTTACGACTGCGGAGTTCCTCGACCTAAGTTGACAAGCGGGCTTAAATACAGCGCCCACCATCTACCTCCATGCAAACACCAGTTAACATGCTGGCTTCGTCGGAACAAAGAAAACAAGCCGCATTACCCATATCCTCTGGTGTGGAGAAACGTCCCAATGGAATGGTTGAGAGGAATTTAGCACGCATCTCCGGCGTATCTTCTCCCATAAACATTTTGAGGAGTGGTGTTTCACCCGCCACTGGATTGATTGCATTCACGCGGATACCGGATGATGCAAGCTCAACCGCCATACCCTTAGTAGCGTTATTCATCCAACCTTTTGAAGCATTATACCAATTTAGGTGAGGGCGAGGGCTTACTCCAGCTGTAGAAGCAACATTTAATATAACCCCAGACCTTTGGCTCTTAAAAATAGGTACAATGTGCTTCGCCGTCAAAAAGACCGACTTACAATTGACGGCAAATACTTTGTCGAAATCTTCATCGCTTACTTCTTCCATCGGCGCAGGTAAGTGCGTGATGCCAGCATTGTTAACTAATATGTCGACCCCACCCAATTCAGCTGAAGCTAAAGCAACCATTTTTAGCACACTGTCATTCTTGGCCACGTTTATCTCGGAAGCCTGAACTGCAGTCCCCAACTCATCTGAAAGCTTTTGCGCAGCCTCAATGTTTAAGTCAGCAATTAAAACATCTGCGCCTTCAGACACAAATTTCCTAACGATGCCCTCACCAAATCCAGAGGCTCCGCCCGTTACAATAGCTTTTTTGCCTTTTAGTCTCATCTAAACATCCTATCCATGAAGAGCCGCAACAGTTTTGAGAGTAGTAAATCCATAAAGCGCTTCAAACCCCTTCTCACGCCCATGGCCAGAAAGACCAGTACCTCCGAAAGGAAGTTCCACCCCGCCTCCAGCCCCATAGTTGTTAAGAAAAACCTGCCCAGCGCGCAGCTTCTTGGCCATTCGCATCTGACGGGCCCCATCTGCCGTCCAACAACTGGCCACAAGACCGAAATTCGTGCCATTTGCAATCGCAACAGCTTCATCTTCGTCCTGGAAAGGAATGACGACTTGTACAGGCCCAAAAATTTCATCCTGAGCTAAAATATGATCAGGATGCACACCCGCAAATAGGCTGGGTGCGACGTAGGCGCCGCCTGATGGAGCATCTTCCAAAATCTTACCTCGCCCCACAAGCTCAAGATCCTTACCTTTAGCAAGAAATCCCTCAACAAGTTGCTTCTGGCGATGCGACACAAGTGGACCTACGTCCCAATCATCCATGGCTGGTCCTGCTTGCAGTGCATTGTAGCGTTTGGCCATTTTTACCACGACCTCTTCATAAAGACTTTGGTGCACAAGAATACGCGAAGATGCTGAACACGTTTGCCCCGCATTCTGGATGCCTGCATTGACCAAAAACGGTAAAGATGCCTCAAGATCTGCATCTTCAAACACTACTTGAGGAGATTTGCCACCCAGTTCCAGCGTGACAGGAACAACATTATCAGCTGCTGTCCTTTGAATTAATTTTCCAACTTCGACGGAACCAGTGAAAGAGATATGATGCACACCCTTATGTCGAGTCAGAGCTGCACCAGCCTCAGACCCCAAGCCTGGCACCACGTTCAAAGCACCGTCAGGCAAACCTGCCTTGTTTGCAAGCTCTGCAAAAGCCAAAGCCGTCAGGCAGGCTTCTTCAGCCGGTTTAAGTACACATGCATTGCCTGTAGCCAGTGCAGCACCAACCGACCTTCCAATGATTTGCATCGGGTAATTCCAGGGGATTATATGTCCTGTTACACCGTGTGGCTCTCGGAGAGTATATACAGTGTAGCCATCAAGATATGGAATGGTTTCCCCATGCAGCTTATCAGCTGCTCCAGCGTAAAACTCCATGTAGCGCGCAAGTGCTAATACATCAGCTCTTGCCTGTTTGTAAGGTTTTCCAACATCCTGCGCTTCCAGAGTTGCCAATTCATCCATATGCTCAAGAACAAGATGTCCTAAGCGCGCTAAAATTCGCCCCCGTTCTGCTGCTGTTGTTTTTCCCCAGATACCTCGTAAGGCGCTTTCCGCCGCGAACACAGCTTGGTCGATGTCTTCTTTGCTTCCTTTTGCAATATCACAAAGTACCGAACCATCAGATGGGTTTATAAGTGAAAGAGACTCATTATTGGCGGGAGAAATCCATCTGCCCCCAATCATGCATTTTTCAGGCGCAACACCTAATGGTCTAAGTGTCATTGTTCTCTCTCAATTCTATTACACCAAATGCGTTGAGTTTATGTCGACATTTGGAGACGGAACGCAAAATGCTTTTTGCTTCCGCCTTGTGTTCGTAATCTTAATCATGTCAATCCAATAGCTCCCACAGCGGTTCCGACATTCGCCCAACACGACTTTCAATCTCTCCCATTGCATTACAAATCAGATCTTCGCGCCATCGCTGTCCAACAAGTTGCACCCCAATTGGTTGCTGTCCACCTTGTGGTGTTGACAGGCGAGCGGGAACAATTCCAGCCGGGAGTCCCACATAATTCATTGAATAGGAGTAAAGCGCTGCGCCTAAAACTTCACGTACCCCTTCTGCCCCCTCTAAATCTCGATCAGGTTTAAAGATGGGATTTGGAAGAAAGGGTGTTAGGACCAATGGGTAAGTATTCATAAATTCAGACCACACGCGCGCATAGTAAGTTCGCTTTGCCAGTGCCTCAACGAACTCTTCTTTGTTCATTTGAGGAAATTGTCGGTAATACTCTTCAAATACCATTTTGATCGCCGGTGAACCATGGGTTTGAATATCAGCTCCAATTGTATGCGAAACTTCGGTGAGTAATGCTCGATATCCGTCCATTGCGCACTCTCTTAGCAACGGCAGATCCACTTCTTCCACCTCATATCCCGCATCAATAAGTGCTGATTTTGCTTCATCAAGCGCTTTTGAAACCTCTGGATCCAGATTGAATTCGTACATATTCTTAGTAAACGCGACTTTGACTGGCGTTTTTAGGCGGTCTCCATCCCATGGCACAGGCGCGTGAAACGGATCCCCCAAGCATGGTTGTACAGCTGTTTGCATTCCAAGCCTAAGGTCATCGACAGAACGGGCGAGGAATCCTTGGACTGACATCTGTTGAGCGAGAACGCCTCTTTCGGCTTTTTGACTTGGATTCCATGCAGGCACGCGATTTAGTCCCGGCTTTATCGTTACGGCTCCTGTTGCATAGGCAGGAAAACGTAAAGAACCGCCAATATCGTTGCCATGCGCTAAGGCACCAATTCCTGACATAACGGCAGCGCCAGCCCCACCGGAAGACCCACCTGGTGAAGCATGTAAACCCCAAGGGTTATGAGTTCTACCATGAAGCCTGTTTTCAGTTTCCGCCCGAAACGAAAATTCAGGTGTGTTCGTACGCCCTATCACAATGGCACCAGCATTTAATAAATTAGTCACGAGGGGCGCATTTTTTTCAGCGATGATATCTTTGAATGCAAATACTCCGTTTGAGGTTGGTGATCCGGCCTGATCGACATTGATCTTAATCGTCACCGGGACACCGTGGAGCGGTCCGAGTTCAGCTCCTGACGCTCTTTTGGCGTCTAAATAACACGCTCTTTCAAGCGCAGCCGTGCTGAGGTCTTCAACCACTGCATTCAGTTGTGGGTTGATTTTCGCCATCCTATCAACGTGCGATTGTGTAACCTGTTCCGCAGAAATATCACCCACTCGCGTCAATCGTGATATTTCAACTGCACTCAACCGCCAAAAATCTCTTTTATTCATATATTTATACCTTCCACAGGCTGGATTTTTGGTGCAGACGCAATCAATTTTTTAGTGTAATCATGATGCGGTGAATGAAAAACCATTTTTGTATCACCATGCTCTATGATGCTCCCATCTCTCATAACAAGAACACGATCTGAAATGGCTTTGACAACAGTAAGATCGTGAGTAATGAAAAGATAGGTCAAACCTCGCTCTGTAGAAAGTTTTGCCAACAGATCGAGTATCTGCGCTCGTATCGAAACATCGAGAGCTGATACTGCCTCATCGAGAATGATAAGCTCAGGCTTAATGATTAAAGCACGAGCAATAGCAATTCTCTGTCTCTGCCCACCCGAAAATTCATGGATGTATTTATTCCGATCTTCGGCCTCAAGGCCAACAGAAACTAAACTCTCCACGATCTCATCGTTTGTGGCTGACCGGCCCAAACGAAAAAAGGGTTCAGAAACAAGACGACCCACTTTGTGTCTCGGATTAAAAGATCCATAGGGGTCTTGAAACACAACTTGCATTTTTTCTCGGGCCATCTCATCGGCGAAAACATCCTTTCCATTAAGCGTTATCACACCACCCTGTATGTCATCTAAGCCCATGATTGCGCGCGTTAAGGTGGATTTCCCACATCCACTCTCCCCTACGAGTCCCAGACATTCACCCTTGTAAATGTTGAAGCTCACATCATTCAGCGCACGAAAAGGGGCAGGTTTTTTTATCAGAGACTTTCGGGCCATTGGATAATCGCGAACAACATTCTGCACAGATAGAAGAACGGTGTCCGCAACCTGTCCTAACCTTTGAGGTTGATGGGTTGAAGCTTTAAAGAGCGACTTTGTGTAGGGATGCTTCATATTGCTGTAGAGCGCTTTAGCCTGACCACGCTCAACTACTTTGCCATTATTCATGATGATGATGTGATCTGCTATGTCTGTCACAACAGCAAGATCGTGCGTTATGAGCATCAGTCCCATGCCGTCTTCGGCTACCAGACGCTGAAGCAGCCGAAGAATCTCCGCTTGTGTAGTGACATCAAGTGCTGTTGTAGGTTCGTCAGCAATCAATAGTTTTGGTTGCAAGGCAATTGCCATCGCTATGACTACGCGCTGACGTTGACCACCAGAAAGTTCGTGCGGATATCGGCTCAACGGAAAGCGCTCTTGTGGAAGTTCGCATTTTCTAAGGGTGTTTGCTGCTTGCACCATAGCATCCGATCGCGAGACACGTTGATGAATGCGTATGGTTTCAGCCACTTGCTGCCCAATAGTCTGTACAGGATTTAGTGCCGTCATGGGTTCTTGAAACACCATGCCCACGGCCCGCCCTCGTATATTGCAGAGTGTTTGTTCATCAGCTTGTAAGATTTTGATATCTGATAAAGCTATCGAACCCGAACACTTTGCGCCGTCAGGCAATAATTGCATCACTGAGAGCGCAGTCAACGATTTACCGGACCCACTTTCTCCAATCACGCCACATATTTCACCAGGCCCAATATCCATTGATACACAATCCAATATAGATTGACCATGAATGGACAAACTCAAGTCTTGGATACTCAGAAGACTCATCTTCTGGTCCTCCGAATGCGTGGGTCCAAAAGGTCGCGCAAACCATCTCCTGCGAGATTCAATCCCAAGACCGTTAAGAGTATCGCAAACCCTGGAAAAAGAGCGAGATGTGGTGCAATTGAGATAAGTGTTTGGCTTTCGGCAAGCATACGACCCCAACTGGGGATCGGAGGTTGCACACCAAGACCAACATAGCTTAAACCAGCTTCAGCAAGTATACCCAGCGAAAACTGAATGGTACCTTGGACAACCAGCAAATTTGTAATGTTGGGCAATATGTGTTCAACGGAAATGCGCGCAGAACCCTTACCAGCGACACGCGCAGACAAAATAAAATCGCGGGTCCAGAGTGGAAGAGCCGCTCCCCGACTGAGGCGTGCAAATACTGGAATGTTAAAAATCCCAATGGCAATGATCGCATTCACTGCCGAAGGACCGAAAACCGCAGTAATCATGATAGCAATTAACAGCGATGGGAAAGCAAAGATGAGATCGTTTCCACGCATGATGAATTCATCGAGCAATCCACCACGATAAGCAGCTGCAGCAAGTCCAAGAGGTACACCCAAGCCCATACCAATACCGACAGCTATGAAGGCCACTGAAATTGATGTTTGCGCGCCCACCATAACCATTGAAAATGTATCTCTACCAAAATGATCTGTTCCAAACAGATGTTCCCAAGAAGGACTTTTTAGCTTTGAAGAAATATCCAACTGAGTAACATCATAGGGTGTCCATATGAGCGAAAGTAACGCCGCAATCGCAAAAATTGACGTCAAAGCGACCCCAATAAACAAGTTGCGTAATTTTATTGCTGTTCGACTTGATCTTGTCTCACTTATCATTACGAACGCTCTCTCAAACGCGGATCGACCCAAGCATAGGCCAGGTCTACTAAAAAATTGACAAGAACAACGGCAAAGACCAGGAGCATGACAACGCTCTCAACAACGATGAGATCACGCTGGGTAATTGCCTGAAAAACTAATCGTCCAAGACCTGGCAGGAAAAATACATTTTCGATGATGATAGCCCCCGCCAACAAAAAAGAAAATTGAAGGCCAATAATAGTAAGTACAGGGATCATTGCATTACGCAAAGCGTGTCGCCACATAACCTGTCGCCGCGAAAGTCCTTTCGCACGCGCACTCCTGATGTAATCTTCTGAAAGTGTGTCCAATAGTGATGATCGCATCACACGTGCAAGTATGGAAGCCTGAGGTAATGCCAACGCCACCGCGGGCAGTGTCAGGGCCTTTATGACAGCTAAGATGCCTGCATCCCATCCCGGGAAACCACCTGCTGAAAACCAGCCCAAATTTATGGCAAATACGATTACCATCAGTATCGCGAACCAAAAATTGGGAACAGCAATACCAAGCTGCGTCGCACCCATGACAAAAAGGTCCACTGCTGATCCACGCCAAGCAGCGGCTAAAACGCCTACCGGGAAAGCTATTAAGATAGTCAGAGTTAAAGCATAGAGCGCAAGCGGCACAGATACTTGCAATCGATCTGAAACAATATCTGAGACAGGCGAACGGTAGGTATATGACGTCCCCAAATCACCCTTGAGTAATCCAGATATCCAAGAAACATAGCGTTGCGTGTGGGACGTGTTGAGCCCCAATTCTTCTCGCAAAGCATTGACTGTATCTGGCTGAGCATTGACACCCAGCATAAAGGACGCTGGATCTCCCGGCACAATCTCAATGCATGCAAATATAACAAGGCTCGCTACAAATAATGATACAATGAGCGAGCCAAGTCTTTTTATGAGATACGGCAGCATCTAATAGTGATCATTGCGACCAAGATACCGCAGTAAGGTCAACGGCCTGCGTTGGTGCGTCTTTCCAAAACCCACTGAGTTTCGCATTAACAACCGATGTCAGAGCCAATTGAAAAAGGTACCCGTTCACATAATCTTCAGAGATAATTTTCTGTGCTTTTTGCAACATTTGCGAACGCATCGCTGGGTCACTTTCGATGCTCAGCTCCTTTATGAGCGCCTGGAAATCGGAGTTATCATACTGGAAATAGTATTCTGGTCGCGCATAGATTCCAATATCCATTGGTTCAGTATGACTGACTATCGTGAGACCATAATCATACCCTCTAAATGCCTGCTCCAACCACTGTGCCCATTCAAGATTGCTAATCTCAGTTTCAATCCCAATATCACGAAGCTGCGCTGCAATAATTTCGCCGCCGCGACGGGCGTAAGAAGGTGGAGGCAGCTTCAACGTTGTTGTAAATCCATCTGGATAGCCTGCCTCTGCCAACAAGGCTTTAGCCGCACCTGGGTCAAATGGCGCATTCCCCGTCAAATCAATATAGTCTGGATGGTGCGGTGCGAAGTGTGAACCGATTGGCGTTCCATACCCGAACATAGCCCCATCGATAATTGATTGACGATCAATGGCCATACTCACAGCCTTTCGAACGCGCACGTCATCAAAAGGCTCCATCTTGTTATTAATGGCGAGGATTGTTTCTCCTTCGGTATTACCAGCAAGCACCTGGAAACGCGGGTCTGCTTCGAATTGAGCAAGGTTTTCAGGAGCTGGATAGCCGTAGAAGGCGTCGATATCTCCCGCCATCATTGCAGCGAACGCAGCCGTAGGTTCAGAAATGAACTTGAACGTTGCTGACTCCAGCGCAGCCGCATTTCCCCAGTAGTCCATATTTCGCTCTAAAGAAATACTATCACCTTGCTTCCATTCGCCGAAACGGAATGCGCCAGTTCCTATTGGACTAGATTTGATATCAGCAATACTTTCTTCTGCTACAATAACAGCATCACCCCAGGCCATATTAAATAAAAAGTTACCCTGTGGCGCCTTCAACGTGACTTTGACGGTGGTAGCATCCACTGCCTCAACATTGTCAATTCCTGCAAACAATGCTTTCTGCGCGTTAGTGGAATCTTCAGCGCGCGCACGATTTAGTGAAAAGACAACATCTTCGGATCCAAAACTTGAACCGTCATGGAAAATTACACCAGATCTAAGTTTGAATGTGTATGTCAGACCATCGTCAGAAATATCCCAACTTTCAGCCAGGCCTGCATTCACGGACCCATCTGGCCCAAATCGTGTTAGTCCTTCAAAAACGTTCGAGTATAAGACCTGGTCTATAGCCCCAGCCGCTGCCGATGTAGGATCAAGATGAGGCGGCTCTAGTTGCAGGCCAACTATGACATCGGTAGTTTTTGCACAGACAGCATTTGCTGTTAACACAATCGCTGTGGAAAGTAGCAATCTCTTCATTATTTTCTCCCTATTTATCGCTCTATACTTCTTCCTGAGCACGTCACCTGATCTGCATTTGCACATTGAGTACCACAATACTCTGTATGAGAACTCATAGAAGGCGACCAACCTAGTGCAGAAGCACAAGCATATTATGCCACGGGGCATAGCTTATCATGCGACCCCTGAAGGTATGATTACAATTATGTAGATATTGTCAAATTAAAACAATCTGAAGCGGATAAGGCTCTCTTCAAACACATGGGTACATCCTGACGTTAGCCAATATACTATCCTCAACCACCCCCGATATCCCTTAATTGCCGGTTATGATCCTGTTTAGCTCTCTACTATGAAAAGCAAAAAACTATATACAGCTCACACTATAGATTATGTTTTTGGCCACCCTACAATGTGTGACGACAATATCATTCCAAACTATAGCATTGAATAGGGCGTCCGGGCATTTTCCTTGGCCTTGGCCCACCATGTATCCAAATCCTGCGCGTTCATTTCTGAGGCAAGCCCAATGGCAACCAATCCCGTTTCAACATCATTGGGAAAGGTGGTCACATCGATATGCGCCCCAACCACATGCACGGACAACATGCGGGTTTCTGCGCGTACAAATCCCTTCATCCGAAACACACCTTTTGGACGATCCTGTAGCGCATAGATCAGGGTGTTTCGGTTGAATTCGACATCCGCCTCTGCAAACCATTTGGTATAGGCCGCGTGTGGCGCCGCTATCTGGTCCGGAGCTTTGGGTGTGCTCGGGGACAGCAACATTTCAATTGTTGCCGCATCACTTTTCAAAATGGGGGCTTTGCTGATTGTGGCCAGTTGCATGGACAGATGATCATTCAATTCAGTTTTAGACACGTAAATCAAATCGGCCACGCGGATCTGATCACGCACCTGATCTCCAACAAAGCGATCGACAAGCTGATCCAAAATATTCGCACCATCCACTACTGTGATAATTCCCTGATACACCAGATCGGGTTCCGCCACAGCGACATTCGCGATTTTTGCGGGATCAGCGATACCGCTGGCCTCGATGACAATATGGTCTGGGCGCATATCCCCATCCAGCACATCTCCAATCGCCAAAAAAAGGTCCGCACCCATCGTGCAACACACACAACCATTTGAAAGCTGAATCGTATCCTCATCTGCTGAAACCAAGAGCGAGGCATCCACATTAATCGCGCCAAAGTCATTGACCATGACCAAGTACCGCTTACCCTGCGGTTCGCGCAAAATTTGATTGATCAGTGTGGTTTTACCCGCACCTAAATATCCGCCAATTACGGTAAGTGGTATGCCCGTCATGTAAGGTGTACTACCCCGGAGCTTACGGTGCCTTTCACGTCAATATCCTTAAGTGCACTTCCATCGCCTTCTGTGGGATCTTGGGCCAAAATAGCAAAATCTGCAATTTTTCCTGCTTCGATGCTGCCAATATCGTGATCCAGCTTTAATGTATAAGCCGCCCCAAGTGTAATAGCGTGCAATGCCTCCTCAACCGAGATGCATTGTTCCGCGCCCAGCACACGCCCCGACATCGTTTGACGGGTCACCGCACACCATGCAGTGAACAGTGGTCCCATGGGCGTCACGGGTGCATCAGAATGGATTGCAACATTCACGCCCGCATCCAATGCAGCGCGTACCGCATCCATACGTTCAGCGCGATCATTCCCGATGGTCAGTGCAGCATGCTGATCCCCAAAATACCAAATGTGATTGGCAAAGATGTTGGTGCAAATGCCCATATTTGCGCATCGCTTGAACTGATCTACTCCCATCATCTGACAATGCTGCAAAACATGGCGTGCCTCTGTCCAAGGGTGTTTGCGACTGGCTGCTTCGATCGCACCGATCGATACATCCGATGCTTCATCCCCATTGACGTGAATATGCATTTGAATGCCTGCGCGCTGCATTTCCTCGACCAATTCATAAATCAATTCAGGTGGCGTGTTCCACAAACCGTTTGGTTGCCCGCCCACATAACCCGGCCATTTGACACGCGCGGTCCAACCCTGGATTGATCCATCAGTCATTAATTTCACCGCGCCCAAACGCAATTTATCAGTAGACATTGATCGCAGCTTTAACGCGAATTGCGCGATTTCAGGGGGGGCTGCCCCAACCGCTGCCAATGCGGGCACAATGCGAACGGGAAACTGCGCCTCGCCCGTGATTCGGGTTAGGGTTGTCACATCGTCATCTGTCAAAGTCGAGAACAAATCAGTGACCGTTGTCACACCTGCGCGCTGACATACCTTGGCGTAGCTGCGGATCGCAGGTTCCGTTTGCGACAATGACCTAAAATCAATGCCCAATCGACGCATCACCGGGAACATTGCTGCCATTTCCTGCAATTCGCCGGTGGGATGGCCCGCATCATCCTTGATCACACCTTCGGCGTTGGTTTCGTTTGAATAGCCCACCACTTCCAACGTCTTGGAATTCACACACATCAAATGGAAGTTTGAGAACAAAACTGCAATCGGGCGTGTTTCGCTTATTTGATCCAAATGTTTACGGCTTAGGCGTTCATCTTGCAAAAAGATTGGATCCAACCCCCAACCCACCAATGGTTGATCCTCAGGCAGGGTTTTTTCGTATTCTGATAAATCCCCTATCACGCTGTTCAGATCACCTTTACCGCTCCACAGCTTTCCATCTGGGTCAATACGATCATGGTAACCCGCATAGGCAAAATCCCAAATCGCACCTGCCATCATGTGCGCGTGTCCTTCGACAAATCCAGGTGTCAGAATGAAATCTGAAAGCGAAAGGTCATTGGTCACATCTCCCCACTGATCCGCACAATCAGCACCGCCAACGGCCAAGATGCGATCACCCTTAACCGCTATATGGGTCGCAGTGGGGCGATTTGGGTCCATTGTGATTACTTTTTTCGCTTTAAATAGGATTATGTCACTCAAAATAAATTCCCCTGTTGATATGCTGCTGTCTTTATCAAAATTTATGAAGCTAAAATCAGTGTTTAGTGAAAATCTCGTAACACTTTGCCGGCATTAACTTTGGTACGTTTACCATTCAGCATAGACAACTTACCGTTTACAATGACATGTGCTATGCCACTGGCGTAGCGCCTGGGATTTTTCGCGGTTGCATTGCTTACAATTTGCTCAGCGTCGAATACACAAAGATCCGCGTGATAGCCTATTTTAATCTCACCACGCTTAATCAAACCAAGGCGCTTTGCTGGGATAGAAGTTATTTTTAACAGTGCTTCACGTAAACTCAGAATGTTCCGATCTCGCACATAATACGCCAAGAAGCGAGCAGCCCAGCCGTATCCAGAGAGTGATCCAACGTGATCCTTGAGAATGCCGTCAGTCGCAATTGCAACCGTGTCGGAAATGACGGCACATTCGTTTTGTTGCAAACACAAATCAACATCAGTATCTTTGAAACTTTTAGAAGACCACATACAACCCATCATCTCGTCGCCTTCTTCTAACAGTATATCCAATACGGCATCGTATGGATCACACTTTCTGATCCGACCAATCTCTTCAAAGGTTGCACCTATGAGATCTCGGTTGACGCTCGCACTTAACAAAATAATGTCGTCCCATTTCTTTTGCTTTACCAGAAGCCACATGGGTTTAGGATTAGATTTTATTAATTCTCTGGTCTCGGGATCCGATAGCCTCAACATTACATCATCAATTGTTCCTGCCTGCGCCCACTTCGGTAAAATCGCAGCCATTAGGGTATGATTCCAATCATGAGGTATGACATCAAATGAAACATCAACATCATTACGTCTAGCTAAGTCGATCATTTCAAGTGTGTGGTGCATTGCATGTGTTGGAGCGCCAAATTTTGGTTGGATGTGGCTAATTTGCAGTTTTGCACCTGATTTTTCTGCAGTTGTAATCGCCTCCATGAAGCCTTCTGCATAGTCTGTATCTCTATTTCTGACGTGTGTGGAATATAATCTGCCTTTTTTTGCGGCAATTTCGCATATTGGGGTTAAATGTGCCGGAGTAGATAATATCCCAGGGAAGTATTCCAGGCCGGAAGACAGCCCGCCGGCGCCTTCTTCAAAACATTGATCAGTTAGTCTGGACATTTTTTTAATATCGTCTGGATTACCAGGTTCCAGCGTATCGCCCATAACAGCTCTATGAATGGTTCCGTGCCCAACGAATGCCATCACATTAACGCCAAGCGTTGTTTCATCTAATGCGTCCAGATATTCTGAGAAGCTTAACCATCCTTTATACTTTGCTTTCGAGGTAAACCATGGAGATACATGCTTAATACTGTCTTTTGAAACAACTGGCGCACAACTTATTCCACACTGACCAATTACCTCAGTGGTTACACCCTGATGCACTTGGCTTTCCGCCCTTCCATCTGCAATTAATGTAAAATCAGAGTGTGTATGCATATCAATAAAACCGGGCGAAACAATAAGACCACTAGCGTCAATAGTTTGTTGCGCTATCCCCGTTAGATTCTTTCCAATATCAACAATCATGCCGTCCTGGATCGCAATATCTTGTCCACAAACAACGCGACCTGAACCATCATACACATCGCCATTTTTCAGTAGTAAATCAAACATCCATCTTAAACTTACTTTGGTGGTCCGTAGGCCCAATTTGGGAGAAACAAAGTTAAATCAGGGAAAAGTGCTAAAACAATCATACCCAATACATAAGCAAATATAAAAGGTATTACTGCCACCGATATTCTTTCTATGGAAATTCCAGATATCCTTGCAGCAACTGTCAAATTTGCGCCTAATGGCGGAGTTAAAAAGCCAATCTCACAAGTAATGACCGTAAATATTCCAAAGAAAACAGGATCAATTCCCAAAGACGTCACAAGCGGTAAGAACACGGCAGTGAAGAGCACAATTTGTGCTAAAGATTCCATAAAAGTTCCAATAAAAATATAAAAAATTCCAATTAGCATAAGCACTAAAAATGGATTTGTGGTAAGTGATGTGATCCCCGTCTGCACTGCAGAAGGCACATCATAAAAGGCCGTCAATTGCCCAAATGCTAATGTGGGTGTGATAAGTATCAAGATCCCAGTCAACAGCGCTGTAAAACGCAACGCATCCAACAGCTTTTCTAAAGTGAGTTCTTTGTAGATGAACAATCCCACAAATAATGAATAGAAGACCGCCACTCCAGCAGCCTCCGTGGGTGTAAATGCTCCACCATAAATACCGCCCAGAATTAAGATGGGAGCACCTAATGACCACTTCCCCTCCCACAGGGCTCGAAGAAAAGGCCCCCATGTAAATGGGGCACCACTGCCACCATAATTCCTGCGTCTCGCAATTATATATGTAGTGAGCATTAAAAATATCGTGATCAACAGGCCCGGTATTAAACCGGCCAAAAAAAGGCGTGGGATCGAGGTTTCTGAGACCAAACCATAAATTATCATTAAGTTAGATGGAGGGATCAGACTACCCAGCGCACCCGCACTGGCAGTTATAGAGGCTGCAAAAGGGATATCATAACCGTCACGCTTCATCGCTGGTACAGTCACTGAGCCAATCGCTGCAGTAGTAGCTGGACCAGATCCAGATAATGCTGCAAATAACATACACGCAAAAACTGTTACCAAACCCATTGATCCTCGATATGCACCTACTAACTTGGTTGCAATCGATATCATCCTGTTCGCCATCCCGCCGACTTCCATGAGACGTCCTGATAAGACGAACAACGGAATTGTTAGGAGTGGAAATGGTGTTAAGCTAGAATAACCTGTCTGAGCCATTAATGTATATGGGATATCGATTAGATATAGTGCAAGCAAAGTGCTTGCGCCTACTGATACAAAGAGTGGCACTCCAATTATTGTCAATAAAACAAAGACAATAGCAATTAGTAGTAATGGACTCATGTTAACCTTTAATTTTTATATTATTTATCAAGGTCTTCCTCAAGAATTCCCGGCAAACCAGCTGCACCCCCTCGAATCCAATGGTAATAGGTTTCGACCAGCCTGATCGACATCAGGGCATAACCAAGGACTAATATTGTCTGTGGATAAAATTGATTAATGCCAAGGCTTGGACTCACTGATGGAAATTTCCACATCACGGCCAAGTACTCCCAACTAATTTTCACCATGAACAGGCTAAAGGTGATCCAAATAAAATCTGCTGCAAAAATGATGCTTTTCGAAAATTTTAACGGCAGATTCTGTACAAATACCATTATTCGGATGTGATATCTTTCTCTGACGCAAAGCGAAGCCCCAGTATAGACCGCCCAGACCATTGCAATGGCAGCAACCTCCTCAGTCCAATGTAAAGCAATTTCCAGTAGGTATCTTGCAATAACTTGCGCAAAAACGCTTATAGAAATTACTACCAAAGCGGTACAACAAACCACCTCTTCCAAGTGTTTAAAAAACCATCTCATAAGCATTAACATCAAAGCAATTGAAGCGGCGCCCTATCATATCACAGATCAAAGCGCCGCATTAAATGGTGTTAATTTGCTGCGGCTTGAATTTTTTGGACTAATTCAACAAATTCCGCGTCACGCTTCTGTGCAAAGGCATTTTGTACAGTCTTAGCAGCTTCAACAAAATCTGTTTTGTCAGGCGTTGTCATAGCCATTCCGCCTTCAGTCGCTAACCAATTACGAATTTCTTCCGTCTCAGTGGCGACTTCTTTTGCCAGCGCTGCTCCTGCAGCTGTCGCTGCCTTTTGTATTATGGCGATTTGGTCATCATTTAAACGTTTCATGAATGCGTCAGAAGCAAACAAGGGAGCAAAAGCGACAAAATGCTCTAAGATCACGAGATGGGGTTCAAATTCGTAAAACTTCATATCACGAATGAAAGATGTTCCGTTATCGCCACCATCCACGGTTCCTGTTTGTAGTGCAGTTGGCGTTTCTGACCAAGCGAGGGGTACTGGATTAGCTCCAAAGGCCTCAAACGTCGCAATCATTACTTCGTTCTTGGGAACACGTATTTTCAAGCCCTGCATATCTGCCATTTCATTAATTGGCCGGACAGAATTGTAAAAATCACGATACAATGCTGGGCCAAAAGCTAAAAGATGAACACTTGTGTCTTCTTGAAGCTTATCTTTCATAAACTGCCCAACTTCTCCATTTAGAACTCGATCAAGGTGTGCCGTGTTCTGGAAGATATAAGGTAGAACGGTTACATCCATTAACGACCAGTGCGGCGATACGTTATTTGCGGTAATGAAAAAACCGTCCACTGTACCAAGCTGCATCGCTTTGAATGCCTCGTCTTCAGTCGCAATTTGGTTACAACAACGGAGCTTCACATCAATCGACCCACCGCTGTATTCTTCAACAAAATTTTCGAAATGTTTTCCAAATCGTCCATATATTGAAGCTTCTGGCGCACCAAAACCTACATTCATGGTTACATCTGCAGCCAATGATGAAGTCGCAGTGACACAAAATGTCGCGATCGCTGCAGTCAGCCCTCGAATATTAAGAAATTTCATTAGTAACTCCCTGTTGTGATTTTATTATGACTAAGGCGAGAGCGTTGCATAAGCAAAAAATTAAGTAAAATGTTTTTTAACTTGCGAGGTCTCGCTGGTAGATGGCTATTTTGTCTATGAAACTCATTAAACAATTTTACCATAATCTTAGTTCAATCGTTCTTTTTTTACCAAATTGGGAATTATGGATCGTTCAAATGGGACAATATGTTAAATTAATTTATCAATTCAAATGATATGATCTAAAATTTTGTAGAGATACTCAGCCAATTTATTGCTACATCTGATCATCGAAGACCAGATCGCAACTCAGCATCTTATTTATAATGTTCGCGCCGACGACCAAATGTGGCGACTCGTTTCCGCCAAGCTCGATAAGACCCTGTGCGCAACGTATTACGCATCAATGCGACCACTTCTTTCTCCTTGAGGCCGTACTGATGTTCAATATCTGCAAACGCAACATGATCCGACAAGGCCATCTGAACGATATCGGACACCTGCGCGTCGCTCAGGTCATGGACTGATTTCATTTACCGGGCTTTCATTATCTGACACAGAATTAGTCCTGCCGAACATAAGGACAAGAGAACCTAGGTTTTGGATAATCGACCCGGTACCGCGGACTGCGCAGTGGAAATACCCACCGATGTTAGCATGTCCCACGCAAGCGCTTGATTTGAAGTGACGATTGCAATCCCCAGTTCATCTTCCAAATCGCCAATCACATCCACAGTGCGCAAGTTGGTGCAAGACACGAAAACCGCATCTGCCCCATCAACTGACGCAGCGCGTACTGCACGTTTGATGGCATCCGCGGTGATACGTGCAACAATCGCTTCTGTACTGACTTCGAATGAAACCAGCGCGGAAATTTCAAAACCGTTTTTAATCAACAGATTGCGCATCTCTTGGCTGACATCTGGTATGTAGGGTGTCACCATCCCAATCTTTCGCGCGCCAAGTTCATTTAATGCGCGCATAACGGCCGTGATTGGGGTGCAGACCTGCGCATTCGGATGCACCCTTTGCACCTCAGTCGCGACATTTTTGGGGCCAATCATTGTGGCCCCCGATGTACAGGCGTAACCGACGACATCCACATTGAAACTGGGCGGGATCATCGCCGCCGACGCCGCAAGGCCCGCCTTCATTTCCATCAGTGTGTCCGGCGTCACCTCGGGTGCGGAATGAATACGCGTTTGAAACAGAGAGCATGATTTTGGCAGCATCGCTCGAAACTCATCCTCGATGGTTTCATCTGAACTCAGGACGATTAGGCCCAGTTTGATGGGTTCATTCGGATTTGTGTCAAATGGAAATGCCGTCATTTTTGACCCCTGTCTTTTGCGAAAACGCTATTCAGGTTTTGTGTGTGTGTAAACCCGCTTGACGGTTGAAAATAATTTTGAACATGCTGCAAACATGACCCTGATAAACATACAAAACCCGCATATTGGAACAGGCCTTGATTTATCCGAAGCCGTGCAACTAACAACTGAGATTGAGGCACTTGGACAGCTATACGCCAAATGTCCAAAAGCAGATAAAACACCGCTACATTGCATTGATACGACTGCGGCCCAGATCGGAATTGGCGCCCTATATGTCAAGGATGAGCGCACGCGCATGGGACTGGGTAGTTTTAAGGCACTGGGCGCGGCATCCGTGATTGCAACCATTGCACAGGACCGCGCCAAAAACAGCATTTATGAAAATGTGTTGTCAGACATGACCTTTGTTACTGCCAGTGCGGGCAATCATGGTTTATCCGTCGTGGCGGGCGCAAATGCATTTGGTGCAAAAGCCGTGATTTATCTGGCCGAAACAGTACCCTTCAGTTTCCAAGAAAAGCTGCGTTCAATTGGTGCCGAAGTAGTCGTGGAGGGTGTCGATTACGAGGCCAGCATGTCAGCAGCAGAACAGTCGGCCAAGGAAAATGATTGGTTCTTGTTGTCTGATTCTACGTGGCCTGGATATGCGGTTGGCGCGGATGTAATGAAGGGATATATGCTCTCTGCCAAAGAGATTGTGGAACAGTGCCCAAAACCGCCAACACATCTATTTTTGCAAGCCGGTGTCGGTGGATTGGCTGCAGCAATGGCACTATATCTGCGCGAAGCTTACGGCACAGATCTACGGATCATTGTTGTTGAACCTGATCGCGCACCTGCCCTTCAAGCAGCAGTGCAATTGGGTACGTTGTGTGACGCAGGCGAAGGTGTGTCCAGCATGGGTCGATTGGATTGTAAGCGGGCGTCTTTGTCTGCGCTTGATGCACTTGCGCGAAATGCGAACGATTTCATGACACTGACTGACGAGGATGTGGAAAATCAATTACCAAGATTGTCAGAACTGGGCTTGGACACCAGCCCCTCTGGCGGGGCGGGTTTAGCGGCAGCATTGATTGGTGCGGCACAGGGTGAATTTGGTCTGAACGCGACATCCCGCGTGATGTGTATTGTTTCCGAAGGGGCCGTGAATGACTGATTTTCCGCGCGCAGAATACGAAGCACGCCTAGAGGCCGCAAACCGTGCAATGCACATAAACAACCTTGACGCCATATTGTTGGCGAGCGAGGCCGAGGTCCGCTATTTCACGGGATTTCGCACACAGTTTTGGCAAAGCCCCACACGCCCATGGTTTGTGATCTTGCGGCGCGATCAAACGCCTTTGGCAATCATTCCCGAAATTGGTGCCGAGCTGATGGCACGTTCAGACATCGCCGAGATCGAGGCATGGCCCGCACCACGCCCGCATGATGACGGCCTATCCCTATTGAAGGATCGGCTCGCAAATTGTCAGCGCTTGGGTGTCTTAATGGGGCACGAAACCACATTCCGCATGCCATTGCGGGATGTGTTTGAATTACACGCAGCACTACCTGCGGAATGGATCGATGCGACGGATATCATCCGCGACCTGCGCATGGTGAAATCAAAACGTGAAATCGCCTATATCCGCCAGATTTGTGGAATTGCGAGCCAAGGATTTGCACGCGTTCCAGAAATCGCAAACGCGGGTCAATCGCTGTCGTCGGTGTTTCGAGAATTCAAACGAATGTTGCTGGAACTAGGTGCAGATGATGTACCCTACTTAGTTGGTGGTGTTGATCATCCATCATATGATGATGTAATTTCGCCACCCGATGATCGACCCCTGTCCAATGGGCAAATTCTAATGTTGGACACAGGCGCTACACTGAACGGATATTTCTGCGATTTCGATCGCAACTATGCCATTGGAACGCCAACAGCCTCTACGCAGCGTGCCTATACGAAACTATACGATGCAACGGATGCAGCAATGGAAATAGCCCGCCCCGGTGTGCGGGCCTGTGATTTGTTTGCCGCCATGGCAAAGTCGATGGACACACAAAATTCCGACGTTGGTCGTTTTGGTCATGGGCTGGGAATGCAACTCACCGAATGGCCATCACTCGCGGCGTGGGACGAAACCATTATTCGGGAAAACATGGTTCTGACCCTAGAGCCAAGTATTGATGTCGATGGGGGCGGGATTATGGTTACCGAAGAAAATATCCTGATCACAGACGCTTCACCCATCCTACTTAGTACGCGCGCGCCCAAAGAACTCCCAGTTCTGTAAGTCGAAAAGAACGACAGAACCCGTCGGAAACGGGCTTGTGCGATTCTGCAGCAATCGTAATGCTGTGACCAAATTAGTCGGAGGCAAAAATGTACCCAATCCATTTTAATGAACTGCCCAACGGTTACGCAGCATTAGAAAACGAACCCGAGTTTGATCCAGCCATTCACTTGGCCCTGGAAAAACCAGAGACACTCTATTCCTTGTCTGACTTGGGTTACACGGGCGAAATATTGGAAAGTGCCCCTGCGAAGTTTGCCGCAACTTCTGTTTTTCGCGTGCTGTCAGCAGAAGGCGCAGAAACGCTTTATCATACGGTGAAACGTTTGGAAGAATTCGCCACATCCAATCCACGCATTGAACGCAATGTGCGTGGTGGCGTTTATCGTTCGAAATTCCTGCGTGATCTATGTTTATCGCCTGATATTACCGAATTTTTATCAGATATCGTTGGCCTAAAGCTTATGCCGCACACAATCCCGCATCAGTTGGGGCATCTGAATTTCAATCCGAAAGATATCGGTAAAAATGTCGATAAATGGCACGTTGATACACTGCGTTTTGATTACGTGATGTTTGTCACCGACCCAACCAAAAATCAGGGTGGGCAATTCCAGTATTTTAAAGGCACCAAAGAAGAGATGGCCGCGTTGAAAAAAGCAGGACAAGAGGTACCCGCAGATCGTGTCATTTCCCCCGCGATGCCAGGACCAGGGTATGCGGTATTGCAACAAGGCAATCTTGTTGTTCATCAGGCCAAGGGGCTAACGGCACCGGGTGAGCGTATCACCATGGTCAACGGATATGTGCCACATGATCCCCGCTTCCCCGACTATTCGCGTTATGATCAGCTGTGTCATGCAGACCCTGAGGATGTTGTAACCACCGAATATTCAAAACATATCGCGGTTCAAGCGAACAGATTTCTTGAACAGAATCTCGTGCAACAAAAATTCGGTGAAAATCCCGCCAATATTGCGCAGGATTTAGAACAAGCTGCGGAAATGTTGCAATTCGCCGCCGCGCAAATTCGCGCAGGCAAAGGCACAATGGAGCATTTTGGGGACTGATCATGGATTACGTGGGATTTGACGGCGAACAATTTCGCAATTTCAGAGATGTCCAGGATGATCGCCCGCTACATATGCTGAACCTTGTTAAATTCCACGAAACAGTCACATATCCCGATGGAACGGTGATGTCGGGGCGGGACGCCTATCGCAATTACGGGCGTGAAAGTGCCCCGATTTTTGCCGCCCTTGGGGGCCGCATTGTTTGGCGTGGTGAACACTTGGCCATGCTGATCGGGCCAAGTGATGAACAATGGGATTTATGTTTCATCGCGGAATATCCAAATCTTGACGCCTTTGTTTCAATGATCAAAAACTCCGATTACCGCAAAGCGATGGAGCATCGTCAGATCGCGGTGAAAACATCCCGACTGATCCGCACAGGCCCGTTAGAACTGGGTGCAAATTTTGCCGACTAGCGGATATTGTGTGAAAAAGCTTGCTATATACGAGTGAACACGATAGACGCCCCACAGCTTAGCGATACTCTTTCCAAACGTCATTGTTAAAATGACAAGGATCTTATAACTTCGACCCTTCCCTTTGTTTTGAGTTTTGCCACGTGGATGATTTCATCTGCGCAGTGCTAGTAACAAAAACAAACCGAAGGCGCGTGATCCAAACCTCACTCGTCCTTATGTACATTCGAGGTCACTTAGTATGACAACATTCCAAGATTTTGCGCTGCCAGAGGCACTGCAGCATAAATTGGATGCATTGGGTTTTGATAAACCCACTCCCGTTCAAGAGCGCGCAATCCCTGCCGCCTTGGAACATCGCGATATATTAGGGTCTGCACAAACAGGAACTGGGAAAACAGCGGCGTTTTCCATTCCACTTCTAACAAAGATTATGAACCACGCGGACGTCTATGGCATCATCGTCACACCTACGCGTGAATTGGCGCTGCAAGTGGATGAACAAATCCGTGCGTTCCTGAGTGCAAAATCCAAAATCCGCTCTGTCGTTTTGATTGGTGGCGCATCAATTGAACGTCAGGTTCAGGCATTGGGCAAAAGGCCAAAGATCGTAGTCGGCACACCTGGCCGTATCATCGACCATTTGGAACGTAAAAGCCTGGATCTTTCAGGGTTTAACTATGTTGTGCTTGATGAAACGGACCGCATGTTGGACATGGGATTTTCCGCACCCATCGCCGAAATTTTTTCGCATGTTTCAAAGGAACGTCAAACACTACTATTCTCTGCGACGCTGCCGAAGAATATCCAAAAAATCTCTGCACAGTATCTGCAAAACCCCGTTCGCATAGAAATGGGTCAGGTGAACAGCGTTGGGGATAACATTGTTCAATCAACACAGTTCGTCAGCAAAGACGGCAAATTTGAAATGCTGGTCGATGCATTGCGAGAACATGATCAAAGCGCAATTGTCTTTATGAACAGCAAGTTCGCCACCGAAAAAATGGCGAAACGTTTGAAATCTGCGGGTATCACCGCAGAGGCCATTCACGGCGATTTGCGCCAAAGCAAACGCGAACGCGTCATTTCAAATTTGCGCGACAATAAATTTCGCGTGCTTGTCGCAACAGATGTAGCCGCGCGTGGCATTGATGTGCCTCATATTCATCAAGTGATCAATTTTGACTTACCACGCCAAACGGAAGATTACATTCACCGCATCGGTAGAACAGGTAGAAATGGCGCGCAGGGGATCGCATTAAACCTAGCGACGCGCGACGATATGGAAAAATTGAATGATATTGAGCGGCTAATTAATCCTAATGCTGCCAAGTCAGCGCACAATCGACCCGCTGGGAAACCTGCACGTAAAAAACCACAGGCTAAGGGACGCTGGCGGAACAAAAAATCAAATCGCGCCCGCGCGGCGTAATTGAAAACAGAGTACAATTCCAAACCATACGGAGAATAAAATGGCAAACGGAACAGTAAAATGGTTTAATGCAACCAAAGGATATGGCTTTATCGCACCTGAAGATGGCGGCGCCGATGTGTTTGTGCACATTCGTCAAGTCGAGCAATCAGGCATGAGCGAACTGCAAGACAATCAGAAAGTCAGCTTTGACGTTGAGACTGGTAACAACGGCAAAAGCCAAGCAACCAACATTCAAGCTGTATAATCGAACAATAATTGTCGACTTAAGAAAGCGCTCAGGGTCACTGGGCGCTTTCTTTTTGTCTGAGTAAAATTTGGTTTGGAGATAGACCCCTCATCGGTTAGGTGATGTCAGAATAGACAAAGACAGGAATGAGCATGCCAACCCGCAGTATTGACCAAATTTTCGACCTGACAAAAAAGGCTCTGATCGCGCATGGTGCTGCCGAATGGCAGTCAGATGAAGTTGCTAAAGCAACCACGCATTCAGAATCCTATGGCAATGTCATATGCGGGCTGCAATATGTGGAAAGTTATTGCATTCAGTTGGCCTCGGGTCGTGTGGATGGGCGTGCCGATCCAATTGTGTCCAAACCGCGCGCATCCGCGGTTTTGTCTGATGCTCAGTTAGGTTTCGCACAACCAGCATTTGCCAAAGGATTGGAAACCGCCTGCAAAGTTGCGCGTGAAACTGGCATTGCGCTTTACTCTGTTAGCAACAGTCACACATGCACATCCTTGGGCTATTTCACGGAACAGATCGCCACCCATGGTTTGATCGGTCTGGGATTCACGAACGCATCACCTGTGGTTGCGGCACCGGGGGGTAAATCACGCGTTATAGGAACAAATCCAATTGCCTGTTCCGTTCCAGACGGACAAGGCGGCATGGCCATGCATTTTGACTTTTCAACATCTGCAGTGGCCTTGGGCAAAATCACTATGGCGAAATACGCAGGTGAAAAAATTCCATTTGGCTGGGCAGTCGACGAAAATGGCAACCCCACCGACGATCCAGCGGCCGCCTTGAAAGGATCCCTATGCAGTGCGGGCGGCTACAAAGGTTGGGGTTTTGGTCTTCTCGCCGAACTCATGGCGTCAGCGATGACCGGGTCCGTTAATTCGTTGGATGTTGGTGGCCTGAAATTGGCAGATGGCCCGCCCCATCGCTTGGGCCAAACCTATATCATTATGGATACCACAACCTTTGGTGATCAATTTGAGGAAAGGTTCCAGCGTCTGGCAAACGCGATTTCAGAGGATGAAGGCGCGCGCATACCTGGGGCACAACGTGAGCCAATCACAAGCGTGAACGTAGATGAAGCGCTTTGGAAAAAAATCACTAATTTGGGGAATAATATCTAATCATTGTCGGATGTACCCGCGCCCGCGCCCGACATGCGTGATGCCTCTGTTTCTGGCACATAAGTACGTGAGCCCAGTTTATCCAACCGTGCAAGTATGTCTTTAGATGTCTGAAATCTATACGACTTAGGTCTTAACGGTTGAAAGCTATTTAATTGCGCACCCACTTCGATAACAACATGACCCGCAAATATCGAACTCAACTGTTCGATATGCTTCCCTAAGTCGTCACTCACATCCACCCGAAGTCCACTGATGATCTCGCAAAGAAACAATCTATGTCCAACCCGTTGAGCCGATTTGCGCAAAAATGGTATCAGCAGAATAGGCATTCTGATATGACCCATATCACCCCCTTTTTGCGCTAGGCTGCCGGCAAGTGGCGCGTGGTCCATCACAGTCGTCCCGATCATGATAGGGCAGTTTTCTGATGATTCATTGAATGCGCGGTCAAACCATGAAAGCGGATCATCACCAAATTGCCCGAGTTGGCAAAGGGCCCAGCCTGCCTCTTCTGCTAACCCCCAACTTAGGCCAAAGCCACGCGCGGCTTTGATAACCATCGCGGTGGCTTCACCTTGTGAAAGGGACGCAGTCAATTTTGTTATTCCTGAACCAATTGATAGGGGAATGGCATGTCCTGAAACAGGCTAATCCGAACCCATTTGTCAGACCGTGGATCAAAGCGCGAAGCACCAAAAAACGCCAATTTACAGCGCATCATATCAATGGGAAGTGTATCTTTTCCCACCAGATTGTCCTGAATTTCACCATAGGGATTTAAGGGCGCCTGCTGAACTCGCTTAACTGCAAGTCTGTGTTCAGGATGACGCATTAGGAAAGCTGCAATTGGATCCGAATTGTTCCAAGATTCCACATCATAAGACAAATTAGAAATCAGGCGCGCAATTCCCAAGGGCTGCTCCAACTCATGGCCTTCGTCAATGCCAACGCGCCCTATGCGTGGCTCCAATTTTTCTTCCGAAACATACCAGAATAGCGCGTTTTCATCTTTATCTTGGAAATTCGTCGACACGGCCCAATCGAAATTCTCGTGTAAGATTTTTTTCAGCTCGGAGACTGTCATTGCACCATCAATTTTCGTATCCTCTTCCAATGGAGAGGACAAGTTTGAAGCCAAATCATCGATGATATTTCCATGCGGCTCTAACATAAGAGAAAGTAACGCTTCTTGTCCCTCGATCAACAAATGCTGTTCGCCCCAAATCCACAGGCGATCCCATGGCATTTTTGTATCCCAATCAAAGGTATGCACGTAGTTATCAAGCAATGACAAATCATTTCGCAGGTCTGCCAATCGCGTGATCTGTAATGGATGCGACGTATTCCACAACTGCGCGTTTTCGATGGCTTCTGCCAGTGCCGTCAAAAAACCTGTTTTGGCTTCCTGAACACATGCGTTCAGCGACCGCACTCTTGCCAATGCTGTTTCGCGCGCGGTGATCCAAGCATCTACTAAATCAGGATGGCGCACCAAAAATGGGGCCATGCCTAAACCCGTTGAATTCCCAACTCCCAAACGGCGTGCAAGCAATGGATCAAGATCCGCTGCCCGTTCTGCGCCCGCGCATTTTGCCATGTGATTAACAATATCGATCGCAAACCAACGAATAAGCCAAACGGTCAACATTTCTGCTTGAAACGGTGCCTGCAATTCTTCGCGATGCTGGATCGCGGAATAATCAACAGCGCCAAATTTTCCGGAGCCATAAACGGCGGTTGTACGCATCAAATATCCAACATCGAATAATTTTTCTGCGTCTGGTTGCTCTCCCTTGGCTAGTTTAGCGACGACATAATTAAACAGGCGTACCGAACGATTGGCACGCGACAAACAGATCTCTTTCTCGGAAATACGGCCTGCCTCTTGATGCGGTACGTTTTGGGATAGTCGATGAATGTCGTCTTCGCTTGGAATACCGTCAAACAATGTAAATGTTGCATCCCACGCTGTTGCGATCACACGATCTGTACGATCCTCATCGGGTAAATCGTGCGCGAATGCAATCAGACTATAGGTACGTTCAGGACCCTGCGCTTGATACACTGCATGGCCAACACCCTGATCATCCACATTCCATTCAGTTCTCGTGAATTGCCAATTTTCTCTTTGCGCACGTCGCAACAATATACGCAAAAAAGACAATCGCATCGGATGAGCGGCGCCCATTCTATCCAAGCGCATAACCGTGGCAGGCGTCCGAAGCGCGACCATCGGTGTTTCCGAATGCTTTGTCTGCTGCGTCATTTGCAAACCCTACCCCAATGGACCAAAGTTATTTTCAAAGAAACGATACCAATTATCTCCCATGATGCCATCAATTTCTGATGTCGCCATGCCCAATTGAGATAGCGCGTTTCTGATATTTCCAAAGTCTCGATTATCTTTGAACCAGTTTGGCATGGGTGGAAACCCAGGTTTATCGGCACTGCCCTCACCATAATCAATAGATTTTGTCCACCGACCCACGCGCATCCATTCAACAATGCTGTCGGGTTGATCCTGACATAAATCTGTACCAATACCAATGTTTTCCGCGCCCATGAGGTCCGCAGTGCGCGCAATCATTTCGCAAAATGATGCGACCTTGCAATCACTACCGTTGTGCAGGTGATGTGGATATAGCGAAAATCCCAACATGCCGCCCGACTGCCCGAGTGCGCGTAGAACATAATCCGATTTATTGCGCAGTGCAGGATGCCAAAAGGCTGGATTGGCGTGAGTTATGGCAATGGGGCGTGACGAATATTCAATCGCCTCAATCGTCGAACGCTCCGCCGAATGGCTCATATCAACAACCAAACCCACACGATTCATTTCGCGCACCACTTCTTTGCCCATACGCGTAAGACCCGTGTCGCCCTGTTCATAACACCCAGTCGCAAGCAATGATTGATTGTTGTAGGTTAATTGCATGAACCGCAAACCCAGGGTATGCAACACCTCGACCAAACCGATATCGTCTTCGATACAGCTGGGATTTTGGGATCCAAAAAAGATCGCAGTGCGGTTGGTATCACGTGCGGTTTTTACACAGGCTGCGGTGCGTCCCTGAAAAATAAGATCAGGATATTGTTCAAACCACCGATTCCAACGTTCAATATTGTGTACGGTTTCACGGAAATTTTCGTGATAGGTGATTGTAGCGTGAACAGCATCTACTCCGCCCGCACGCATTTCCTGGAATATTTTTTCGGACCAGTTCGCGTACTGTAATCCGTCAATCATATAGGCCATGAAACTATCCCCAATCTGAAAGGTCGTACGTTAGCTTTGTTTTTGCAAGGTGCAAGACTATTCAGAGCAATCCTAAGTATTGATTATTTATGGAATATAACGTTGTATGGCGGGAGATGTGTATCAAGATGCTTTGTAAATATAATGCCAATCGCACCCAGTGACACGACAATAACGGTCCAAAATATGACGATTAATCCTTACCCTGTATATCGCAGGTTAAGATGCGAGGCGCCTATAACTTTTGCACCTACCCTTAATAGAACATTGATAACAAAGTCAGTTGATACGAAATCTATAAGAGATAACCCCGCTCTATTTAGTGCAAATGACCCCACAACGCCAATGGAGCGTGCATTTGAGGCCCATACCCTAATGCGTAAAGATGGTGAAGAACACCTTCGAGAACGAAACGCGATGATGCCAACCTTTGCCCCGAAGCACATCAAAAATCATTGGCTTCCCATTTACGAAAAACTGACCGATGAATATTTGGACCACTTACCAAAAGGCGAGGTGATCGATCTATTTCCAGCGCTCGCTGGTCCAATAGCAGCGAAAATGTTGGGCGAGATGATGGGGATTCCCAACGCCACAGACAAAGAACTTCAACGTTGGTCACAGGCTTTGATTGATGGAGCTGGCAACTTTGGGTATTTCGATGAACCGTTTGCCCGCGCAGCTCAGGCTAATATTGAAATCAATAATTGTATCCGCTCTAACGAGGATCGCCTGCGTGCCGATCCCGATCCTTCCGCGCTATCCATGATGATCAATGTGGATGAACCAATCGACTATTCGCAAATCATAGCGAATATCAAAATCGCAATCGGTGGTGGAATTAATGAACCGCGCGATGCGCTTCTAACAATTTTGTATGGATTACTGACCAACCCAGAGCAACTAGAGCACATTCGGGGTACGGGAAACTGGGAACTCGCCTTTCAAGAGGGCGTGCGTTGGGTAGCGCCAATTCAAGTCAGTGGTCGCGTCGCTATTGAAGAAACTATGATTGGAGAGATTGATATCCCAAAGGGGTCAGTACTGATGGTATGCCAAGCGTCGGCGAACCACGATGAAGATATTTTCGACGATGGTCATCTTTTTAATGTTTTTCGAAAAGCCGCACCGCACCAGAGTTTTGGTCGAGGTCCACATCACTGCATGGGTATGCATATATCAAGGCTCACAATCGGTACCATACTTTTGCCAAAAATGTTCGAAAGATTCCCGAATATGCGCCTAGAAGACCCTATGGCAGTAAATTGGCGCGGTTTTGGTTTCAGAGGCCCAATCAACCTACCCATCAGATTAGATTGATAAAATTCCGATTTAACGTGCGTGATTCTTTGTTGCAAAAAGGGTAGTGACAAAGAAATCGTTATGTTTAATATATATTTTCAGTTCGACTTTTCACTTGCGCAAAAACATATGAAAATGTTGGCAGGTTATGTTTGGGAGGAAACACAATGTACACACGTAAGAACTTTCTTGGACTGATGAGCGGAGCCGCTCTTGCTGTCGTTGCGGCAGGTGCTGCAGTCGCTCAAGAGGTCACACTAAAGCTTGAGCACTTTCTACCAGCCGGCGCGAACGTGCCTACTGAGATTCTAGACGTTTGGGCGAACAACCTTGAGCGCAATTCAAACGGACGCATTAAGATTGAACGTTACGCGACCATGTCACTCGGCGGGACGCCCCCTGAGTTGATCGACCACGTCCAAGATGGAATCGTTGATATTGGTTGGGTTGTTGTTGGTTACACACCAGGCCGCTATCCAACAACGGAAGTGTTTGAATTGCCGTTCATGGTAGAGGATGCAGATGCCGCGTCATATGCATTCTGGAAAATGCACGAACGCCACATGAAAGACGGAGAAACCAAAGACCTAAAAATGCTGGGAACTTGGGTACACGGTCCTGGTATGTTCCACACTGCCGATCCAGTTGAATCACCAGCTGACCTAGAGGGTATGAAAATCCGCGGCGGATCGCGCTTGGTAAATGACCTGCTGACACGTGTTGGCGCAACACCTGTCGGTATGCCTGTACCCGCAGTGGCTGAAGCACTGTCAAAAGGGGTTATCGATGGAACAACAATCCCATGGGAGGTTTCCGCTGCGCTTAAGGTTCCAGAGCTTGTGGAAAACCACACACAGTTTGAAGGACCAGCTCTTTACACTTTGACTTTCTTCCTTGCTATGAACAAGGCGAAGTTTGACAGCCTACCAGCGGATATTCAGGAAATGATCGACAATCATTCTGGTTTGATGTTCTCAATCTTTGCCGGCGCAACGCAGCAGGATGCGGATTGGCAGGCTCGCGCGGTTGCGGAGGAATTAGGAAACAACATCATCACAGTAACGGATACATCCGAATGGCGTGAATTGGTGAACCCGATCTATGACACATGGATCGCTGATATGAATGCACAAGGCAAAGACGGTCAGGCCTTGATCGACGAAGCACGTGCATTAATGGCTGAATATTCAGCAAACTAATCTAAAACCGAACTC
>JBMTQO010000017.1:0-37958 GCA_049446275.1 Paracoccaceae bacterium
AGTGTGGTCAAAATATGCCGTTGCACCACCAAATCTAACGTCTGTGCTGCGGCCGCGCCATCGGCCTGACCACTCCCCTGAAATTCAGGAGGGAAGGCGCCCAAAATGACTGATCGTTCGATCATGTTACGCAATTCGCGCACATTCCCAGGCCAGTTATGACGCGTCAAATGCAATAGTGTTTCATCGTCCAATCGCAGCGGTTGCCGACCAACATCGACAGAAAACTGGTTCATAAACATAGACGCCAGTTCAAAGATATCTTCGCGTCGTTCACGCAAGGGGGGCATTTCAACACCCATGATATTCATTCGATGAAATAGATCTCGACGAAACTTGCCATTCGCTACGGCCCGTTCAAGATCCACATTTGTTGCAAACATGAACCGCAAATCTAATGCCACATCCCGTGCAGCGCTGATGGGGCGCAATTTGTAGTCTTCAAGCACGCGCAAAAGCATTGCCTGTATCGGATCAGGTAATTCTGCAACCTCATCCAAAAAGAGGACGCCCCCATCGGCCAATTGCATCAATCCCTCTTGAACCTCACCCGTTGGCCCAAGCTTACCAAATAACTGATCTGCGCCATTGTCGACACCAAGAGTTGCGCAGTTCACCGCAACAAACGGATTTGCGCGACGATCTGACATGGCGTGCAATGTGCGCGCGGCAATTTCCTTGCCTGTTCCGCTTTCCCCTGTGAACAATACAGGGGTTTTCACACTCGCCAGTTTTTTCAACAAATCACTCACGCCCGCAATTGCAACGGATGTCCCCAGGAGGCGCGGATTATTCTGCTGTGTTTCTGCCGCCAATGCATAGCGCAGCAAATCATTGTCACGGCGCAGGTATTTTTTATCCAACACACTTGCGATGGCATTCACGACCTGACTGGCGCGAAAGGGTTTAATCAAGAAATCCGCCACACCCGTGCGCAGAGCCAAAACCGCGGTTTCCACATCCGCATAGGCCGTCATCATGATCGCATCGGCAAACAGGCCCAATTTTCGCTGTTCCGACAACCAATCCAGCCCTGTTTGTTCGGGCATCAAATTATCGACCATCAGCAAATCAAAATGATGGATATCCATCAATGCACCCGCTTCTTTTGCCGAAGCGGCCTGCATGACACGTTTGCAGTGTGGCTCAAGCACCTTAGTGATGAAATGGCGCATGCCATCTTCATCATCAACCACGAGGATTGAGGCGTTTTTTAAACTGATGGTGTTTAAGCTCGAAGTGCGTTCTGCTGTCATCACGGTGGTAGGTTTTATTCCATTCTGACGGCTTGTCCAGAATACTTTGCTCCCGAACTAAAATCCGCGACTTCGGTTAATCCGAAATATGCAGCATAGGCAATCGCAAATACCGCAAAAAATCCAAGAAACATTGCTTTCATATCATGTCCCCATGTACTGTGTACCTGCCCCGTTTTCATGGGGCAGGACTAGGTTATTCAGCAGGTTGTGAATTGGTTTGTTTTGCTTTGACTTCTTCATACCACAGCGAATGGTGCTGTCGTGCCCATTCTTCGTCGACTTCGCCGCTGCCCATTGCATCATAGGCCCCCTCCATACCAAGGGTCCCAATATAAATGTGCGCCAATATCATCGCCATCATGACAAAGGCAACAATCGCATGCCACGCTTGGGCGAATTGCATTTCCTCTTGTGGGGACATTTCGGTTGCCAGCGTGCCAAAACCCAAGGCTTCGGGCAAACCAATGTTGTTCAGGATTGCAAATGTTTTTGCAAACATCGGCATTTCAAATGGGAACGTCAAAGACAGCCCAGAGGCCGAAACAGATGCACCAAGGACAATCACACCCCAAAAGATAATCTTTTGTCCAAAGTTAAATTTTTTCGCAGGTGGGTGCGATTTTGTGAAAATCCCGCCGCCCTGTTTGATCCAAATCCAATCGGTACGGTTGGGGATATTGTGAGCCACCCACATAACAAACACCATGATCAGTGCCAACATAAAGGCCCATGAAACATTGTTGTGGATCCATTTCGACGCAATCAGCAAGGTTGAATTCAACTCTTTGCCAAAATAGGGCGCCAAAACGACGCGGCCAAACAGGGTCAACAAACCCGTTATACCCAACAAGATAAACGATCCTGCCAGGACCCAATGTCCAAAGCGTTCTACCGCCTTGAACCGTGTGATTGTGCTGCCCGCAGGACCGCCATCGATGCGGATACGCCCGCGCGCAATATAAAACACGCCCAGCAACATCAGTGTGACAAGTAGCAATCCACCACCGTATTGGCGTAAGGGACCTTCGCGGAATTCATACCACGGCATGCCACCACTTTGGATCATGACGTTGCCAACAACACCGCTTCCAGAGGCCGAATTGTCAGACGCATTATACCGTATCGCGCGCCATAGTTCGGATTGGGATACACCCCCAAGGGTTCCCAGTTGATCCGCAATATCCTTGGCCTGAGTTGGATTACCCAAGGCACCGCTGCGGAAACTATCATCAATCTTTTGGCCAGCTTGGCGGGCCATGATATCTTCTAACGTTTGTGCGCCACCTGTTGAGCTGCGCTCTACATCCATGTTTTGTGCAGCCACTGGGCCACACAGCAATAGTACCATCAATAAGCAATGCAAAACACGCATGTTTCCCTCGCTCTTCGCTTTTTGCGAAGCTGAATTGTGAAAAGAAGAACGTTACAAAAGCGGCAGGGAGTACCCGCCGCTTTCGCATTTGGCAGATTAACCGCCTTTTTGTTCATAGGCTGTACCCCAGCCCCAAGCACCAGAGCCGAAACCACGTGCAACAACGCGCTCGCGATAGACCGAAGCGACAACATCACCATCCCCGGCGAGAAGTGCTTTGGTAGAGCACATTTCTGCACAGATTGGCAATTTGCCTTCAGCAATACGGTTGCGACCGTATTTTGCAAATTCCGCTGTTGAGTGGTTTTCTTCTGGGCCGCCTGCGCAGAATGTACATTTGTCCATTTTGCCACGGCTGCCAAAGTTGCCTGCTTGTGGGAACTGTGGTGCGCCAAATGGACAAGCATAGAAGCAATATCCACAGCCAATACACAGATCCTTTGAGTGCAATACCACACCGTCATCGGTCTGATAGAAGCAATCTACAGGACAAACAGCCATACATGGCGCATCAGAACAATGCATACATGCAACCGAGATCGACCGTTCGCCTGGATCACCATCATTGATGGTTACCACGCGGCGGCGGTTAATCCCCCACGGCACTTCATGCTCGTTCTTACAGGCAGTGACACACGCGTTGCATTCAATACAACGCTCAGCGTCACAGAGAAACTTTGCTCTTGCCATTTCTCTTACTCCTTATGCTGACCAGATTTTGCAAAGAGTCGCTTTGGTCTCTTGCATCTGGGTGACTGAGTCATAGCCGTAGGTTTGCGCCGTGTTGCATGATTCACCCAACACATATGGATCCGCACCATCTGGATACTTATCCCGCAAATCTTGGCCTTCGAAGTGTCCGCCAAAGTGGAATGGCATAAACGCCACGCCTTCGCCCACACGGTTGGTCAACATTGCCTTGACCTTGACCTTTGCTCCTTCCGGACCTTCGACCCAGACCTGTGCCCCATCGCGCACGCCAAGGTTATTGGCATCACGTGGGTTGATCTCGACGAACATGTCCTGCTGAAGTTCAGCCAACCATGGGTTTGAACGTGTTTCATCCCCACCACCTTCGTATTCAACCAGACGACCGGATGTCAGGATCATTGGATAATCCTTACTGAAATCCTGTTTCTGGATTGAAGCGTACATGGTTGGAAGACGATAGAACTTACGGTCTTCGTAAGTTGGATAGTCCTCGACCAAGTCACGACGGTTGGTGTAAAGCGGTTCACGGTGAAGCGGTACAGGGTCTGGGAAGGTCCAAACAACAGCACGTGCTTTGGCGTTACCAAACGGAGAGCAACCATGCTTGATCGCGACACGCTGAATACCGCCAGATAAGTCGGTTTTCCAGTTTGTCTTTGGACCAGCAACTGCGTCGATCGCGGCGCGTTCGTCGTCAGTTAGATCGCCATCCCATCCCAGATCCATCAACATTTGCATTGTGAATTCGGGATAACCGTCCTGAATTTCCGCACCTGGGTTTGACACACCTTCTGCCAACAGATTGTCGCCATCGCGTTCCACACCGAAACGGGCACGGAAGCTTAGGCCGCCTTCTGCGACAGGTTTTGACATATCATACAGGTTTGGTGTTCCTGGATGGTTCATTTCGGCAGTGCCCCAACAAGGCCACGGCATACCATAGTAGTCGCCGTCACATGGACCCCCAATCGCCTGAAGCGTTGTGCGGTCAAATGTGTGTTGGTTTGCCATGTGCTTTTTGATCCGCTCAGGGCTTTGACCAGTGTAGCCAATCGTCCAAAGACCACCGTTTAATTCGCGGGTGATGCTTTCGATGTTTGGTGTCACATCATCGTCCATTTCATAGTTACGGAACAAGCGATCCGCCCAACCAAATTTGGTTGCAAGAAGGCCCATGATTTCATGGTCGGTCTTTGACTCGAACAGTGGGTCGACAACTTTGTCACGCCATTGGATTGAACGGTTTGACGCAGTCACAGAACCATATGTTTCGAATTGTGTACATGCAGGCAACAAATAGCAGCCATCTGTACGGTCATGCAAAACCGCTGACACAGTTGGATATGGGTCAATGACAACCAGCATATCAAGCTGTTCCATCGCCGTTTTCATTTCCTTCATCCGTGTTTGCGAGTTTGGAGCATGACCCCAAAGAACCATCGCACGCACCTTATCAGGGTTATCCATGTTGGCTGGATCTTCTAGAATACCATCGATCCAACGTGACACTGGAATACCAGTTAGGTTCATAAGGTTCTTATCTTTGCCATCCGCATTTTTGACAGTTGCGAATTGACCTTTTAGCCAATCAAGGTCTTCGTTCCAAACACGTGACCAATGCGCCCATGCACCCGCTGATAGACCATAATAGCCCGGCAATGTGTGCGATAGAACGCCAAGGTCAGTTGCGCCTTGAACGTTGTCGTGACCGCGGAAAATGTTGGTACCACCACCGGTCGTGCCCATGTTCCCCAACGCAAGTTGAAGCACACAGTATGCACGTGTGTTGTTGTTACCATTGGTGTGCTGGGTACCACCCATACACCAAATCACTGTCCCGGGACGGTTGTTTGCCAATGTGCGTGCAACACGCTGTAGTTGGCGACCAGGTGTGCCAGTGACACGTTCCACTTCCTCTGGTGTCCATTTGGCCACTTCTTCACGGATTTGATCCATACCCCAAACGCGTGTGCGAATGAATTCTTTGTCTTCCCATCCGTTTTCAAAGATATGCCACAAGATACCCCAAACCAATGCAACATCGGTACCAGGACGGAAACGGACATATTCATCCGCATGCGCCGCAGTCCGCGTAAAGCGTGGATCACAAACGATCAGTGGTGCGTTGTTCTGTTCCTTTGCTTTCATCACGTGAAGCAATGAGACAGGGTGCGCCTCGGCAGGGTTACCACCGATGATGAAGATCGCCTTAGAATTGTGGATATCGTTGTAGCTGTTTGTCATGGCGCCGTAGCCCCACGTATTGGCCACACCCGCAACCGTTGTTGAGTGACAAATACGCGCCTGGTGATCGACGTTATTTGTACCCCAATATGCTGCGAATTTACGGAACAAGTAAGCTTGTTCGTTATTATGCTTTGCAGAGCCCAGCCAATAGACTGAATCTGGTCCGCTTTCTTGCCGGATTTGCATCATGCCGCCGCCGATTTCATCAATCGCCTGTTCCCAGCTAATGCGTTTCCATTCGCCGCCCTCTTTTTTCATAGGGTATTTTAAGCGGCGTTCGCCATGCGCGTGTTCACGCACGGCTGCACCTTTGGCGCAATGCGCACCAAGGTTAAATGGGCTGTCCCATCCAGGCTCTTGGCCTGTCCAGACACCGTCTTGCACTTCGGCAATGACAGTACAGCCAACTGAGCAGTGTGTGCAGACTGACTTGACAGTTTCTACAGCGGCATTCGCAGCCGTTGCAGCCGTGGCTTGTGTCACAGTTCCCCCAGTCGCAGCGATCGCGGTTAAACCGCCAATCGCCAAACCAGACCCGCGTAAAAATGCGCGGCGATCAACCGTGGTTTGGGCCACATCTGTCAGGATACTTGTCCGCTGGGGGCGTCTCGCAACCCCATTGGTCTTTTTCCTTAGCATTGTTTCCTCCCATCCGGGTTTCCCCGAAAGATTACGAAAAACCACAAGCAGTCGGGCGTCACGCAACCAGTCGCTTATGGCGGCTTCTCGACCCGATTAGAACCGGAGCGAGTCTAGGTAAGCACGTGTGTGCACAGTGTCCTGCATGACGGATGACGACAAATCAGGCTCCTGCGCTTGTGCGGTTGTTGCTGATGTTGCCATTGCAACCGCAGCAAGCGGTGCGCCGGTTCCAGCCAGCTTTAGAAAATCCCGCCGAGATTTCTCGAGCTCGGTTTTCTGTGTCATGAGAGTCCTCCTCTCTTGCGGTTAAGATGGCCGAGGCCATCGGGATTTGCGGATTACTCCGCGCTCATTCGGAAAGCTTCGGCTTCGATCTCCATGAACAATCGGCCCAATGTGCCGACGCTTGCATAGAAAACAGAGGCTTTGGCGCCTTCCAAATCCGTGAAAAAGTGTTTTGCCCATGGATTGATGTGGGTATTAAAGAATGCTTTTTGTGTGTTCAGATCCTTGGCATCGCCAAAGCGACCCACGATCATGGCACCCATCATTTCCATCAGGCTTGCGATATTGTCTTCTGGTTCATAAACGTTTTCAGCACGCGACAACCCCAAATTGATCATGTCGCGGCGCAGTTTGGCCAAGGGCTTTTCATTTAAGAAGCCCGTTAAATAGTAACTGGCATAAGGCAATAATTCACCACGGCCCAAGCCGATAAACAATTTGTTGAATTCCTTATCAACTGATTTTGGTTTCGACACTCTGGCAACCCGCGCCAACATGGTCACGGCTTTGCCAATTCCACTGTCGTCCCCAGTCAGACCCGCAACCTGCGACAGCAGCATGTCGTCGGCTGGACGTGCCAATAACAATCCCAAGAAATTGTATAAATCAGCGCGTTGCTTGTCTTCGGGTGCGATTGCGATTTCTTCCATGACACTCATTTTCAATTTCCGTGGGTTAAGGTTGGTTCAGGGGCCGCATCAGCAAACTGAAACGTCATCTTGCGCAGTTTCGGTGCTGGTTCGTGATGCAGATCATCCGCGGGATATTCGGGCTGAACATGGACATCGTCTGCGACAACGGCGGGTTCAATTTCTTCTTCGTTCAGTTCGATTTCGGGCGCTTCGTCCAAGGCTTCAATTGCCTCTTCCTCATCACCCTCTACCGCTTTACGCGCAGCCTCTTCTGCCTGTCGCGCCATTTCTTGGACATGGGCCAACATGCCTTTGCCGACTTGGTAAGTGGTTTCAACAACCCCTGCGCCCACGGCGGCATCGGTGAAGTCCTCGCCGTAATCCAACAAGCCGTCCACATTTGCGAGGATTGGGTTTGAAGTCCAAAGCTTGCGCAACGCAACCTTTTTAATCCGATCTGGCACGGCATCTTTCAAAAACGCCGCGAAATCATCACCAGGTTTCAAAGTTGCCGGATCAGGAAGCCCCAGTTCTTCAAGAATTTCTTCGTCTGTTTTCGCTTCTAACTCTGCAGCGGTTTCGGAACGCGCGCGAACTTGCACCTCTGCGGCGTCTTTTGCTTCTTCTGCTGCCACGGCAGCTTTACGGCGGCTCCAGAAATCGCTCATGACAGACGCTCTTTCTTGATCTGGGATGGGGCGCGGTAAACATCACCCGTCTGTGCAATCCGCACGTCACCAATCCCATCCTCGCTTAGGTCCACACGTTTCTTGTCCCGCTTGCGTTTGATAAAGGTTTCCTCAACGTGGTGTGCTTTCACGAAATCGCGCACCCACGCGACCACGCCCTCTGGCATCATCACCTTTTCGACGATCTCTTCGCCACTGTCTGCGTAATCCTGCGCCTCGTAGGCGGATGCGGTGGCAAGGATCACTTCAAACGGGGGTGTATTGTCAGGGTTATCGCGCATCACCACGTAGATCGATGGGACCTGCGCCGAGATCGCGACCATGTAACTTTCGGTATCAGCGCCATGGAGTTCAAGCGGAACTGTCGCAGCGTGGTACTCGATCACTTCTCCATCTTGACGCAGGATCTGCGCCTTCGCTTCGCTCGCAGCAACAAGGATGCCGCTGACACGCCAAGACCACTTCGCCCAGCGCGTGGCACCGGGTGTCCGACGAATGACAACGCCAAGTGGCAACGAAACATAACGCTTAGGGTTGTAATACAACTCCACCTCTCCTTTTCACCGATGTCAGCATACCACTGCGCACCAACCAAAGAGGTTTTCACCACACTCCTCAATTTTTTTTCTAAATTGGACAATTTGAATGACTAAAAGCATCTACTGAACTCAATGTGGTCAAAATGTCTATTCTGACTAATTTTGTCGTTTTTCGTCAATCGCCGATGCTTTCGGAATCAAATCAAAGGGCTCTTGTCATTTCTGAAAATCATCTCAATTCTATCCCAACAAAACGCGCCGCTGGACACGATGAATTCGTCGAAAAATCAGCGCGAAAATAACGCGTAAAGTCGGACAGAAATCCGACCTTTAGCACCGGGAGATGAAATGGATAAGTCACTGATATTATGCGATTGTTCTGGAACCAATCACCTGAACTCAAAAGACTTATCCGAAGTCACTGGACTGGCATGTTCGCAGGTACACACGGCGATGTGCACAAGTCAGATTGACTCGGCCGCAAAAGCCGTCACCGACGGCAAAGCAATCCTGTGTTGCACGCAAGAGTGGCGCACGTTTCAGGCGCTTGCCGACGAATTAGAGGTCCCCATGCCCCCCCTCTTGGATCTGCGCGATCGAGCGGGATGGTCGGCGGACAAGGCCTCAAAACTTCCCAAAATGTCCGCATTAGTGGCCGAGGCGCTTGTTCCGCGCCCTGCGCAAAAAACAATGGATGTAGCGTCAGAGGGGGTCTGTTTGATCCTGTCCAACGACGCAACAGAAACGGGTGTCGCGGAACAATTGTCTGAATACCTTTCTGTCACATTGTTAGTACCAAACCCAACCGGCGACATGCCATCGCGGAACTATGACATAATAGCTGGCAACTTACGTCGTGCGACAGGGACGCTTGGAAATTTCGAAGTGACAATCGATGCATTGCAACAGTTGGACCCAACGGGGCATGGCACACATGAATGGAGTATATCGCGCCAAGGTGGACAATCGCACTGTGACATCATTTTGGATTTGCGCGGCGGTACGCCGCTGTTCCCTGCACATGAAAAACGGGATGGGTACCTGTGGGTCGATGCATCCCACGCACCCTCTGTCGCCAAGGCAATACTGAAGGCGTCGCACATGGTGGGTACATTTGAAAAAACGTTGTTCGTGAAGACAGAACCCAGCCTGTGTGCCCATTCACGCGCACAGAAATCTGCCTGTTCAAATTGTTTGGATATTTGCCCCACGGGGGCCATCACCTCGGCCGGTGATTTTGTTCAAATTGATCCTGCCATTTGTGCGGGATGCGGGGCCTGCGCCGCATTGTGTCCCTCTGGGTCAATCACCTACGAAGCCGATCCGTCAAGCACAACATTGCGCCGCATTCAAGCACTGATGGACGGGTACAATAAAGTTGCGGGCGATCATCCTCAACCCCGCCTGCTAGTTCATGACGCCCATGGGCGCGACATGATTGCAATGGCAGCACGATTTGGTGATGGTTTGGTCGCAAACATGTTACCGATCGAGATTGAAGCAATTAGTTCTTTTGGACATGCCGAGGCCTTGGGCGCGCTCGCGTCAGGATTTGGGGATGTTCATATTCTGCTAAGCCCCACAGCAGATCAGGTGGCCATTGGTCGTGAAGTTGCCTTGGCAACAGCTATTGCTGGGGAACACATCCATATCATCGACACACCAGACCCCGATCAGATGACCGCGGCTTTGTCAGAAAGCAAGCTCAATATCATCGTTGAAACACCTATTCTGGCCATGGGATCGCGCCGACAGGTGACACGTTCTGCTGCGCGCGCATTACATGGCGACGACAAAATTTTGTCGTTGCCTGAGGATGCCCCCTATGGCGCGGTTTTGGTGGATACAGATAGCTGTTCCATGTGCCTTTCTTGTGTATCCCTATGCCCCTCTGGCGCACTGGGTGAAAACCCTGATAAACCACAGCTTTTGTTTCAAGAGGATGCATGTTTGCAATGTGGCTTGTGTTCAAACATCTGTCCTGAAAACGCGATCACCTATGAACCGCGCCTTAACCTTGGGACACAAGCGCTGGAACAAACTGTTTTGAATGAGGAAGAACCCTTTGCCTGCATCGAATGTGGGGCGCTGTTCGGGGTAAAATCCTCAATCGAGCGGATCACCGAAAAGCTTTCATCGGGTGTTGGGGCATTTGCCAATCCAGATGCGTTGAAACTGGTTCAAATGTGTGGGGATTGCCGCGTGAATGCTCAATTCCACAGCACGGATAATCCTTTTGCCGCTAAGGAGCGCCCACGCGTGAGAACCACTGCCGATTATTATTCAGATCGCGATGATCACTGATGTTTAATCGGTGCCCCCAAATCAGCGGGTTGAAGCCCCTGCATATAGGCCAACAGCGCGTCGATCTGATCCAACGTGACTTTGATCGGAACGATGGGCGGTGGGCGATTTGGGTCAAATGGATCAGTCACATCCTGAACCACGGTAAAGGCGGGATGTGGGTTCAACAAATAAAACCCCGACATACGTTGGGGCCAGTCGGCCAATGTGCGCAAGGCGAAAAACGATGGTGTCGACCCAATCGCGCCCATGCGATTGTCATCCACAACGTGACAGCGCGAACATTGTGCCTGCGCAACCTGCAATCCCAGCGCAGCATCGCCCTTAAAGTTGACCACCTGTTCAATCGTATTTTGAACCTCTGGAATAACAAACCGGTCGCCCGTTTCTGGTGCAAAGGCCAAAATGGTATTTTGCGCAACCTCGCCCTGCAGCCAGTCAACAAAGCGTTCGGCCCCACGATGTTCATCGTCAATCAATTGCACCGCCCAAATGACATCCCCGCGTTGCGCAATGGGGCGTCCCCTGGCAACCGCAATCGAAACCTGCGCATCCGATTGTTCCTCAAGGATCAAACGCACTTGTGTTTTCAACGTGAATCGGGGCGCAAGGTATTTGAACAACCCACTTTCGATAAATTCAGGGTCGGCAAATACACGCACCTGTTTCGGATTATCAGTGGTTTGTGCAACGCCCATGGTGGGCAACGTCACAGCAATAACCGTCAAAATCAAACATATGGTTCGGATCATTGGATGCACTCCTTTGATTTGCACACTTCTTAAAAGGATGAACAAATGAACGAAGATTTCAACATGTCGATGCGAAAATTTCTGAAACAGGTCGGTGTCACGTCTCAACAGGCCATCGAAGAGGCATTGCGCGACGCAGAAAATGGCGAATATGAAATTCAGGCTGAAATTAGCATTGCGTCTCTTGGAATGGTTCACAAGGTGAGCGGCACAATCAAGCGTGGGGAAGATTAAATTGAGCCTAACAAGAGAGCAGGTTTTAGAGGCCTTAAAAAATATCGCACCAGAGGGAGGCACGGACATTGTGACATCTGGCGTCATGCGCGCACTGAACATTGATGGTGCAAGTGTCCGCTTTGTGATGGAAATTGATCCAGCGCAGGCAGAGGCCTACATGCCCGTCAAAACCAAGGCCGAAGACATGCTAAAGTCCATGGGTGCCGCAGATATTTCTGTGGTGATGACGGCACACAAGGCTGCCAGTGCGCCGCCCGACCTAAAAATGCAGAAAAAGGCCGAACCAAAGGGTCCAGAAAAGGTTCCAGGCGTTGATCGCATTTTGGCCGTTGCATCGGGCAAAGGTGGCGTTGGAAAATCAACCGTCAGCGCCAATTTGGCCTGCGCATTGGCCGCTGAAGGACGGCGTGTTGGCCTTTTGGATGCAGATGTTTACGGCCCATCGCAACCCCGCATGTTGGGGGTGTCGGGCCGTCCATCAAGTCCTGATGGCAAAACCATCCTGCCAATGCGCAACCACGGTGTCACGATGATGTCAATCGGCCTGATGACCAACGAAGGTCAGGCGGTTGTTTGGCGTGGCCCTATGTTAATGGGCGCATTGCAACAGATGATGTTTCAGGTGCAATGGGGTGCGTTGGATGTGTTGATCGTCGATTTGCCCCCTGGAACGGGTGACGTGCAAATGACCTTGGCACAAAAGGCCAATGTTGATGGCGCAATTGTTGTTTCAACTCCGCAGGACATCGCATTGATCGATGCTCGCAAGGGGATTGACATGTTTCAGCAACTGAAAGTTCCTGTGCATGGTATGATCGAAAACATGTCGACTCATATCTGCTCAAATTGTGGGCATGAAGAACATTTATTTGGACATGGCGGCGTGCAGGCTGAGGCCGAAAAATTGGGCGTGGATTTGCTCGCTGAAGTGCCCTTGGATCTGAACATCCGCCTTGCTGCAGACAGCGGTGCGCCGATTGTGGTCTCAAACCCATCCCATCCCCAATCCCAAGTGTTCCGCGACATCGCGCGTAAACTGATTGAACGGGGACAAGCCTGATGCAAGACCTGATCTTTCCACCATTGATGACAGGCATGGCCATCGAAGGACGCGAGAGCGATCCCTTTGATACGGCCATTGCGCAGGCCACATTGGGGGTGGATGCAGGTTTAATCGTCTATAACTTAGAAGCGGATCGCGCACGCGCGACATTGGTCTTGGCACCCGATGTGGCGCTGGCACAGGCGATGGCGATGTTGCCCGTAGCAGGCATTGGGTTTCAAAATGCGCTTGGCGCACTTGCCCCGCCCGAGGTGGCTGTGCATCTGGAATGGAACGGCTGCATTCGTGTCAACGGCGCAAAATGCGGTGGGTTCCAAATCGCGGCCAGTACGACCGATGCAGATCAGCAACCCGATTGGTTATGCATTGGGCTGGATCTTCCATTGTGGCCCGCACATGAAGAAATGGGGGAAACACCAGATCAAACCGCGCTTTACGCCGAAGGGTGCGCCGAAGTTGATGCCGCAAACCTAATCGAAGCATGGGCACGCCACACCCTAAATTGGATCACACGCTGGGACGGCGAAGGAGTGAAACCTGTACATGATGAATGGCGCGGATTGGTGCATGGTATGGGCGAAGACATAGACATCGACGGAAAGATTGGCACATTCCTTGGGGTTGATGAAAATTTCGGCCTGCTGCTGCGCAGGGGTGCTGAGACGGTGCTGATCCCCCTAACACAGCTATTAAAGGACTAAGATCATGAAATTGGCTCGAGCGATCCATTTTGATGAAAGCGACACCCGCGTCTATGCAAATTCCGCCCGCACGGGCGAATGGTGTATTTCGGGCGGTTTTGAATTTTCAAACTGGGGTGAAGGGGACCTAACCGGAAAAGCACGCCAAGCGTTTTCCAACGGTTGGTTGGGGTTGGAAACCTTTGGCCGCGTGACATTTGTTGCGGTGACGCAAATCGAGGAAAGTGAAATTAATCACCTAACCGATATTTTGTCCGAGCATTTCGTAACATACTACGGCGCCCCGAATGTCGAGGCCGCCCGCCCCGTTGCATCCGAGGAAATTCGTCAGATGCAAGAATTATGTGATGATCATGATCCCAACACCTTGCTCACGGTTGCGCGTGAATTATCCGAAGGCGGCGTGCACGAAGCCTACCGCGTGATTGACACACCCGAGGCAGATTTGGGTCAGTTCGCCATTCACGGATCGCTTGATGGATGACCTTTGGAACGGCATCCAACAGGCCATTTGGCTAACGCTCACGCTGGATGCGGATTTGGTGGAAATTTCGCTTCGATCTTTGCGGGTCACGCTTAGTGCGTTGTTTGTGTCCTGCCTGATCGCCTTGCCTTTGGCGGCCATTTTGGCGGTGCGTAGGTTTAAATATCGCCGATTGATCATTTCGACATTGAACGCCCTGATGGGATTGCCCCCTGTCGTTGTGGGGTTGATTGTATATATTTTGCTGTCCCGCTCGGGTCCCTTTGGTGTTTTAGGATTGCTCTTTTCCACCCACGCGATGGTGATTGCACAGGTGATCATTATCACGCCTCTGATCACATCGATTGCGCACCAATCCTTGCGCGAGTTATGGTCAGAATATCATGATCTGCTGATTTCTATGAACACCTCGAAATGGCAGCGCATCAAAACATTGTTGTGGGACGGACGGCGCGCGTTGATGACAGCCTCGCTTGCCGGGTTTGGACGCGCAATTGGCGAAGTTGGTGCAATCATGATCGTTGGGGGCAATATTGATCACGCAACCCGCGTATTGACCACGGCGATTTCGCTGGAAACATCTAAGGGGGATTTTGCATTGGCACTGGCCCTAGGGTTTGTGCTGATTACCTTGGCCTTGGCCGTGAATTTCACTACTCACTGGCTTGGGCGAACAGAACGAGAGGGGCGTTGGTGATGTTTCCCATGACTGTATGCGACCTGTCGGTGAAATTTCGGCAAAAACATATTATTGGTCCGATCAACCTTACGATCAATGAAAGAGGGATCACCGTATTGATGGGTCCAAATGGGGCTGGCAAAACAACCCTGCTAAAGGCCTTGCATGGCATCATTCGATTGGCCAATGGACAGGTGACATTTGCGACACCTGCAAAAACGACACAACAACAGCAGAGTTTTGTGTTTCAATCTCCCATCATGTTGCGGCGCAGTGTTTTGGAAAATCTGGCCTATCCGCTAATGATAAACGGGCAGGATAAACAGAGCGCAATGGAACGTGGACAAACGTGGGCAGAAAAGATCGGGCTTAGCGCCCATGTGAACCGTCCTGCCCCGTTTTTATCGGGCGGCGAAAAACAGAAAATCGCCCTGGCGCGGGCATTGATCACATCCCCTAAATTGCTGTTCTTGGATGAACCCACAGCCTCCCTTGATGGGGCGGCGACCATAGAGATTGAAGCCCTGCTGAGCGAGGCACAATCCACAGGCACCACAATCATCATGTCAACGCATAACATTGGTCAGGCCCGTCGCATAGCAAACAGCGTTCTATTCATGAAAGACGGACAAATCGACGCCCACTTGACAGCTGACGCATTCTTTGACCGCCCACCTACTGAAGCCGCCCAAAAATTTATCGCAGGAGATATCGTATTATGATCCGTTTCCTTCTTATGCTGATCACGTTTACTTTTGCCACACAATCCAACGCAGATATGATGCGTATGGCCGTAACAACATCGTTTAATAATTCGGGACTTAGCGAAAAATTATTGCCTGCAATTCAATCGGATTTGGGGCTTGAGGTGCAACTTTTGATCGTTGGCACGGGTCAGGCCATTCGATTGGGAGAGGCAGGCGATGTTGATGCGATTTTGGTACACTCCAGAAAAGCGGAAGAGGCCTTTGTCGCCGCAGGATATGGCACGCACCGTCGTGAAATTATGTATAATGACTTTGTCATTATTGGCCCTGCGGATGATCCCGCGAACATCCGTGATGCAGACTCTGCCGCTGAGGCCCTTCGCGCGATTGCAACCTCTCAATCCCTGTTTGTAAGTCGCGGCGATGACAGTGGAACCCATAAAAAGGAACTCTCACTCTGGTCCTCTACAGGCATTGATAACGATGGTTTTGGCCCATGGTACCGCGCAGTAGGTGCCGGCATGGGCGCATCCCTGAACACAGCAGCAGGCATGGAGGCCTATATCTTGTCTGATCGCGCAAGTTGGTTGAATTTCAAGAATAAAACTCGATTGGACATCCAATTTTCTGGCGATCCTGTATTGTTCAATCAATACGCCTATCTACCTGTTAATCCCCAGCGGCATGCCCATGTAAAACATGATCTTGCAGTTAAGCTGGAAACTTGGCTAACGTCACAACGCGCCGCAGAGATGATCAACACCTATACCATAGATAATCAGACACTGTTCACATTCAATGCTAAGTAAAACACATACAAAAAGGTGTTAAGGTGTTCCATGCATGGTACATTTTAAATGCGCAGCCAGAGTGCATACTTGAAAAGATAAAAGCATTTCAGAAAATTCCGTCGATACAAAAATTTGTAAGTGATCCGATTTTCTATGACACGCGTATATAGTATAGGTTCATCGCTAGAAATAGATGCACGTGTCGCCAAGGTTAGCGGCCAGAGAACACGAGGCTCCTTTTTGTTGGCTACGAAACTTCTGTCTAATAGGTGTTCTCAGACGGGCGATGAGCCGTTGTATTCACAGATCGCATTCGCCCGTCACCCTTAGCATTCATGGAATCAAAAGCGAAAAGTTCGCTGCAAATCCAGAGACTTCCCGAGCATGTACCATAAACAGGGAGCTGTTTTGACTACGCGCAGCAACTAAGAGGATGCTGCTGTCGTCATGAACGTAGCTCTAGCACAGCATTTTTACCAGATTTGTATTTGCGTACATGCGTTATAAATATTGCTTAGCTAGAAAAGATGAAGGCGGCTCGATCATGGATTCCTCCCAAAATCCATAAGAGCCGCCTTAATCGTCCGAAACCGGATGGCCGCATAATTGCTAATTTCAAGCCTCTGTCAATCTAATTTATAAAATTTTCGTATAACTTAATTTGGCAGAGTATCCCGACCACCGTCGCAGATAAGCATTCACTTTCATCAAAACGGATTTAAGATATTATTTGTATGTCTCATGAGGTGAACGAAATATGCCCGAATTACATCGCTACATTAATATGGAGGCCCATGCGATCAATACCCTTGTTTATCGCAATGCATGCAAGGCAGAATTGGACACCAGCGGGGTCCTAAAACTTGACGGTTTTGTGCGCCCTGAAACACTTCAGCACCTGATTGCAGAGGCCGATGATGCCCATGACGGTGCATTTTACACTGTCGCAAAACACAACGTTTATTTGACCAAGCCAAATGATGATCTGCCACAAGATCATATTTTCAATCAACAACTGAGCACATCTAAGGGCTGCATCTGTACGGATCAGGTTCCTGAACAGTCACCATTGAAGGCGATTTACAACTCGGCTGAATTTCAATCGTTTATCGCTGCAGTCGTCGGAGAAGACGCATTATATCCCTATGACGATCCTCTATCTTCAGTGAATGTGCACTATGCAAATGATGGGCAAGAATTGAATTGGCACTTTGACAATTCGGAATTCGCGATCACTCTGCTATTGCAAAGCCCAAAGGCTGGGGGCGTATTTGAATACGTCAAAAATTTGCGCGACGCCGACGCCGGGGATATGAACTATGATGGCGTGTCCGCTGTTCTCGAGGGGCGTGCACCTGTGGAAAAACTGGATATCAATCCAGGCACCCTTGTACTATTTCGCGGACGTAATTCAATGCATCGCGTTACACCAACTATAGGGGACACTCAGCGTATCTTGGTGGTGTTGGCCTATAACTCTGAACCCAACATCGCCTTATCAGAGACGGCGCGAAAAACATTCTATGGTCGGTTGGGATAAGACACCACCAGCCATGTGCTTTTCGCATAGCTATGTCATTTTTGCATAGCGGACATGAAAACTTATCAGTGTTTTTTGTTTAGGCGCGCTGTTATCGTCTAGATAACAGCGATGAACCTCCCTGCATCGCTTTCGAAAGTTCGCATCACTTCCTCCCATAGGTGCGAACATGACGCAAAGGGCCTCCGTTCTACGGAGGCTTTTTTGCATTAGGGGAAGATGTTCCTTCAATACCGCCGAAATCCCCTTGATTTGAAAAAATGTCATGCAACGTTAATTTTAGCTTATGGGCGAGGATACACTTCAATTTTCATATCGGGCATTTTTGTTGGATCATGCGGTGAAATTTGGCGCAGATCAAAACAATCGCTTCACACAATCTGATGTCTGTCGCCAACGCTGCTGAATCGACGCGTTTGGCCATGTCGCCCAAGATGGGATCGAGGAGGTACGATTTGCCAAACAGGTCCGAATTGTCAAATAATACTGAACAAACAGGCTTATTTAACCTTTTCAAACATGATGGTCACCTCACCCACTGGAATGCCCCATTTTGACATATAAGCTTTGTTCAACACACGGGTTTCGGACAACATCCACATGTAATCCTTGAAAGAAACGCGCATTTCGCCACTGGGAAGCGGTAAATCAATCGTATAGGCCCAATAGAACATGTCCCCGTCAATTTCGCCCTCTGCGCCCCCGACAACACCCTCTGCATAGCCCTGCCATTCATTATCACCATTTTTCGTCAGGGTCCAAATCCGCTGTTCTTCTGCACCATCAGAATAGACAAAATCCTCAACCAGAACCAAATTATTGCCGTCCCAAGACCCGTTAATAGTCACATTGAAACGACGCGAGACATTTCCCAAAACATCCTGAAACTGCCCGTGTGCCGTGGTTTCACCAACAAAGAAATCAACCAGTGAAAAATCAAGATTGGATAATTTTTCATCGTCAATTGACGGCTTTAGCCCGCATCCAGCAACCAAAACCGCAGGCATCAAAACCTTCAGAAATTTTAACATCAGGTGCCCCTCATCTACGTCATCTTACCTCATTTACGAGAGAGGGACGCAAAAGGATCACTTCACACTGTAATAATTTTTGGACAAATGTGTCACCTAACGTGACAGATTTTGCTTATCCTAGATTAGTCAGAAATCTGGGCGCCATACGATTGCAATTCAGCCAAGGCTGCCTTGGGCAGATGCTTGCTTGAAAACTGCACGATAATTACATTCGCAAATAGCACTGTTCCGTTAAATTCGCCCAAGACAATGGCGGGATTTCCATCTTCGAACTCTTGCGGCAATTGCCCCTGATATATCACTGGTATACTGACAGAGTTGTCCGAGATCAAAAACTGCACGCCATCCGTCTCGGTGGTTTGAACATCCGTGGCAATCCCAAACAGGTTTACGGCACGCGCATTTTGCGACGAAAATTCTAATACTTCACTGGGAAATAAAAAATAACGCGTTTGTGCAATCGCTGTTGATGCGAAAACACCTAATGCGAGTGCGATCCCAATAACATATTTCATTTCTTCGCCTCCTGCTGATGTGCCACTGTAATATCAAACCACCCAGCGTCATCTGCGTGCACTAAAACCGTAAAATGCGGATAAGACAAGCCACACTGCATTCAATTAAGCGATCGAAGCGAATACAGTTGAATTCGTCGTCAAGCGCGATAACCTGGCCTCACGCAATATAATAAAGCCTCATGCAATGGATAATCTTTTAAACCCTCAAAATGCGCATATTCAACGCTGCCCCAGATGCGCGGCCCCTTTGAAAACAATTGTAGTTCATGGTCACGAGGCCTGCGTGCATTGCAAATCAAACATTATGGAATGCTGCACAGGGGATACCTGTGAGACGGATTTTAATTTGGCCAAAGGATATGAACGCAGTTGATGTCAAACATCAGTTGACAACAAATCTATCCAGGTGACTGTGACATCAATTTTATCGAAAAAACTGTTTAATCCCTCGACCGACATACCCAGTGTCCTGTCGTTTACCAATGGGTGTACATAAATCTGCGTGCATGATTGCAGGTCAGCATCCATAAATATCTGAACATTAGACTTCACACCATTGATCATCGATAGCGGCGTCACCGCACCTGGGCGCACACCCAAGTTTTCCATCAAGCGGTCCGCCGACCCAAACGACAATCGCCCGGTCCCCAATTTTTCAGGCAGCGCTTTTAAATCAATTTTGCAATCCTGCTCAGCCACGACCAAATAGTTGCGCTTCTTGTGGTCGCGCAAATACAGGTTTTTGATATGTCCCCCACCCTCTTCGCTGGACAAAAACATGTCTTGGACTTTTTTTGAGTCCTCTACTGTACGAAGAGGAACGTGATCAGCACGCGTATATGGAATGTCCCACTCATCCAAAAGCGCCATTATTGCATCCGAGGATATAGGCAAGCTGTCCTGATATTTTGAGGACGCATCGATTGTTTCAGACATCTTGATGGTTTTCCTTGTCTATGCGAATTATGATGCTTTATTCGGTCTTTCAAAACGTTTCAATCTATGGACAACAATAGCACCCAGAACGGCAAAAACAGCCACACCAAAAATCATAACAAACAGCGTCCCATCAAAGAATTGGCCCAAAATCGCAGCAAAAATAACTGATCCAATCGTGGCAAGCGCACTGATTACGCTGGCCGCTGTGCCTGCGATGTGACCAACGGGTTCCATGGCGAGCGCGGTCAAATTTCCAATTGTCATTCCAGCCATAAAGAACAGCGAAAAAATCCATATGACAAAAAACGCGAACCCAATGATATTCTGCAAAACGCCTATATACCAAAGTAACAGCATCGCAACGCTGAGCGCTGCCTGAACACGAAAAGCAGCGTTTATCAACGCACGCATCCCCAAACGACCTACCAATTGCGAATTCAGAAAGCTGGAAGAGGCGGACAAAATCGCAATCAAGGCGAACCAATAAGGAAACGAGGCGCTGCGATCATACACCTGGTCAAAAACGGGCTGCACCAAAAAGATGGCAACAAACAAAATACAATACGCAAAGATCAGGCCAGTGATTGAGGTGACGATCACTGGGTATTTCAGAACCTCCTTCACAGCGACGCTAATGGTGCTCACTCTGAATGGGATACGTTTGTGCGCAGGCATACTTTCATCGATCCGCAAGGCCATCCAAATCGTGCTGATCGCTACAAACAGGATAAACAGGCCAAAGATCGCTTGCCATTCAAACGCCAACATAACAAATGACCCCAACAACGGTGCCAAGGCAGGTACGCTCGCAAAAATGATCATGACGAAGGAAGAGATGCGCGCCATTTCGCGCCCCTGATAAAAATCACGGATCAGAGCCTGTGCTACGACCCGTGGCGCAGAGGCACCAATTCCCTGACCAATGCGTGCAAGCAACAATAGATTAAAATTATCTGTTGTGGCGCAAATCAAGGCACAGACTATATACATTACCGCACCAGAATATATGACACGTTTTCGTCCGAAGCTGTCGGATATCGGACCCATAACAAATGTGCCTGCGGCCATGCCAACAACAAAAAAAGACAATACAAACTGCGCGCGATTATGATCGTCAGGAGTCATATCATTCGCAATCATTGTCAGCGCGGGCAAGATACCATCCGTTGACAATGCAACCGTTGCGACCAACATGGCCATGATCGCAACAAACTCAGGTGTACTAATTCGCAAATTGTTACCTACGGAAGACTAAAATTAAATCCGTTGCCGAATTAAAATAATATTATAAACAACTAACGCACTTAGGATCAAAACTCCACCAAGAATAGTGGAATGGGCAGGAATCTCAGACAACACAAGCCATGCAAGGACCGGCGCGAAGACCGATTCAAGCAAGATCAACAACGAGACCTCGGTCGCTGAAATGTAACGCGGCCCCAAGGTCAAACCGCAAGTTGATGCCGCAATCAAAACGCCATGCATCACGTAAAGCGCACCATCTGTCGCGATTGTTTCAAGAGGGTCTATGAACCAGAACATCGCAAAAGCAGCACCAATATACCCAATAGGGATCGCCGGGAGCATTGATATATGTTTTTGCCGTCTAAGCAGGGTTAAGGCCAAGGAAAACGCGATTACGATATAAACTGCCCACAAATCACCAATCCAATTTGCATCAGCGCCACCGCTTGATCCCAAACCGATGATGGCAAGCCCAACAAAAACAAAAGAACTGGTTAGTAACAATCGACGACTAGGTCGTTCTGACAAGATCAGAAAACTCAGAAGAGCGGAAAAAATAGGCATTGATGCAAAAATCAAAACAACATTGGCAACACTGGTGTTAAGAACCGCTAAAACGAACGCAGGAGATGTTGTTCCGATCAAAACGCAATACATCCAACCAGCGCGTCCCATCTGGGTAATTGTGTTCATCACCTTATCGCGCATTGTAAGCAAAACGAAAATCGCGACAAATATTCCTGCCGTCAAACTGCGCCAAAAAGCGGTGACCATAGGATCAGATGAAATCAATCGCACCATGATTGAATCAGGGATAACAAACACAACGCCAATCAGGGTGATCAACAAACCTTTGCTACGATCGTTCATTCCAATAGCACCCCTACTTCACGTTTGCGGCAACCGCAATTGAATGAATTTGCGCCAACCCATGCATTTATCGAAATACAAGTTACCTATGCTTCTCGTCTTTGGTCAAAAATGTTGCAAATCAACCACACCAAAATGTTCCCTTAATAAATATGATCATAATAAGAGAACTTTATGCTAAATGGAAAGGATAAAAACTATAATAAATGAGGCAAATCAATGAGCTATGCAGACCAAAACCTAAAGGATATATACCAGTATCACTCAAACTTTGAACGCAGTGAACGGGTATATTTGGCAAAAAAAGTGGCAGTAATGTCGATACTTCTAATCGTTGCCAGCGGTCTTGGAGTTTATTTTGGTTAATCCAAAACGCCGAATTGGGTTCGTCATATCTGACAGCAATAACCCGTTATGATTTAATACACATCGCACGCGCACGGCTTGCGATGTGTAATTCGTCTTCTTTAGATATAACCATTTCGTTCAGTCGCGCTAAAATAGCCTTTGGAATGATTGCTCCCTTAGGGGTTGGTTTTTGACATACGTGCATTTCCATCAATTCAGAAATCGCTACATTGTGCCCACCGCTTTGCATCACACAGTACAGATGGAATAATTTGTCAGAGACTCCAAGGACCTTAACCTGGACAATTAAAGGATCTGCCTCTTTCACTTCCCGCAGAAAATATTTGTGCTCTTCGACCAGATAGATGGTACAGCCTGTTTCCGTGCGATAGGCCGCATCAAATCCAACCCAATCTTGGAATGCATCAACAGCGTAACTGAACACTAAACCAAAGTACGCGTCTTGCATGTGACCGTTATAGTCAATCCACTCGGGTTTCACATATGTATTGTATTCAAAAGACATTGCGTTAGCGCGCAAATTTCAGCAGCCAATCAGCCGATTTGATGGGGTCATATCCTTCATAAAATTCGTTTTCATACAACATGCTTAATCCCTTGGCTGACCAATTGACGCCCTGTTCATATGAGTGTTCAAACAGCATGCGCGCTTTTTCAAAATCTACAGGGATATCATCTCCCAAAAAATATGCAGTTGCCAAGGCAAACGTAGCAGCGGGGTAATCCAAATCATGCGCCGCACGAATATCTTGCATCGCCTGATCAGCGTATCCAGCCCGTAAATACCCACGTGCACGCTGCAAAAGAAACCGTGCCCTTTCAGGGCCCGCCCCCTCTAACGCGTCTGAACAGGCAGAAATCAACGCATTTGCATCAATAGCATTAAACGCAACCGGCGCGGAAACAGCCATTAGATCCGCCTGAAGCGCCCCTAAATGATCACATTGATTTGCACTATATACTGGGGCCGCAATAACAGAAGTCCCAAGCATGATTGCATGAATGCGCAAATCTTATTCTTCGGTTTGGCCGCCAGCTGCTTGCCAATCGGCAAAACCACCAACGTTCACAACATTTGTATAGCCCATATCAACCATGGTTTTACCCGCCAACGCAGCTTGCCCGCCCGCCGCACAGATCAGGCAAATCCGATCATCCTTGTTCAGATGTTCGTTGTGCAACTTTGATGTATCATCCGCCGCAAATTCAATCATTCCGCGCGGAATACGAAGGGCGCCCTTGACTGTACCGCTTTGGGCAATCGCGCCACTGTCGCGTACGTCGACGAATGTCGTCCGCTCCTGTCCCCAATATCCCACTGCCTCGTCGGCGCTAACCCGTGAAACCACTGCATTTGCTTCTGCCAGATAATCTGCGGCTGTTTTTGACATGATTTTATCTCCCCAAATGTGTTTGATACAAATCTAGTCACAATTTACGCCAGATCAAAGTGTGAACCCGCAGTTAATTGCTATTTATGCCCTTAATACGCGGCACCATGTAAGGTGTCTTGGTGCGATACTGTTCAAACTCCGCGCCAAATCGGGTCTGAAATCGCTTTTCCTTTAACCTTGGGGCCAACAGGCAATAAATCGTCAGGAGGGTGGATAATATCAGTTGATCTGGGGTCCAAACAGGCACGGTCCACAAGGTCGAGGCAAATGACAGATATATTGGCTGGCGCATAATCGCAAAAAGACCCGTTTTAGGCATATCGGGATAGTTCGGTGCAATTTTTTGCAATAGGGACATCCACCCCAAAGCGCCTGACTGCACCTCTGCACCTGCATCATAGCTTGCCTTGATCAACAATCCCCATGAGCAGGCGTATAAGCCAGTGAGGATCCATCTAGCTTCCCCCTCCGCAATCCACCAGACGACGCCAGAGGGCGTCCAGAACAAAAACAATAGGCTAAGTTGGACGGATGCAAGCGTTGCAAAAATTGTTGTCTGCAATGTCGGAGCGTGTTCCCTTTTTGCAAAGATGAAAATAAATTTTCGCCCTCTTTTAGAAAGGAGTAGCGAATGCCCAATTGGAAACTGCAAAATCAAACACATGTTCACGGCCCATGACCAAGGCGCGGGCACACGGCCCACTGAAATTGTCATGCCCGTGTACATCACCACAATCATCGCAATCACAGCGACTGCAAAGATCGCGTGACAAACACATCCATAAATCAACGAAACCAGGATACGCCGCGCGCCAGGAGGGGGCGAAAAATTTCCAGTGATCAACGTGCATAGGCGATCAAATGGCGTTGGTGATGGTTCCTGCATTCCATAGTTTTAGGCTAGGAATGCGCACAAACAATAATAGTTCAGAATTTTCTATTTCCTGCGCTTCTATTCCGGCGTTTGAGAGCTAAATGCACCTTCAACGAAACGCAGATGGATTTTAACCATTATGGGCACCATATCAAATTTTGGCTTTGGCACACAAATTCGCAAATCACCCTACTTCGACGCGACGGTCCGTTGGGGAGCACGGGATTTTTCAGTCTATAATCACATGTATATACCACGTGATTTTGGCGACCCCGAACAGAATTTCTGGAACCTTGTGAATGATGCGATTTTGTGCGACGTCGCAGTAGAACGTCAGGTTGAAATCACGGGACCAGACGCGGCAAAATTTGTACAAATGCTTACGCCTCGCAATCTGTCAAACATGCAGGTTGGCCAATGCAAATATATTCTGATCACGAATGCGGCTGGAGGCATTTTAAACGATCCCATTTTGCTCCGACTGGCAGAAAACCATTTTTGGATATCACTGGCGGACAGTGATGTTCTATTCTGGGCCCAAGGGGTTGCCGTGCATTCGGGATTAAACGTTCAAATCCACGAACCTGATGTATCACCACTTCAGCTACAGGGTCCGAAATCCGGACTGATTATGCAGGAATTGTTTGGTGATGATATTTTGTCGTTGAAATATTATTGGCTTCGCGACTTGGACTTGGATGGCATTCCACTCGTTGTTTCGCGCACAGGGTGGTCCAGTGAACTCGGATACGAAATTTACCTTCGTGATGGCTCGAAGGGGGACGAGTTGTGGGAAAAAATCATGGCTGCAGGTCAGGCCCATGGCCTGAAACCCGGGCACACTTCCTCAATCCGCCGCATCGAAGGCGCGATGTTGTCCTATCATGCGGATGCAGATATCGACACCAATCCCTATGAAGTGGGCCTAGGTCGTTTGGTTGATTTGGAAATGGACGCGGATTTCGTTGGGAAAGAGGCGCTGAGAATTGTTCACGAAACGGGCATAACACGCGAGTTGATCGGAATTGAATTGGATGGCGCGCCCCTGACTGGACCTAATACAACATTTTGGCAGATCCGTGCTGGGGATCAAGTTGTCGGCAAAGTGACATCTGCGATTTATTCCCCAAGGCTAGAGAAAAACATCGCGCTTGCTATGGTTTACACTGCGCACACCAAGATTGGCACAGAGCTGGTTATTGATACCAAGGCTGGCCTACGCAACGCAGTGGTGTGCGAAAAACCATTCTTTGACCCAAAGAAAAAGATAGCTATTTCATAAGCAATGAAGTCATGACAAAACATGGGCAAATTCGACTAAATAACCTAACACTTCCCTGTTACATCGGCACCTATGGAACAGATGACATTGTTCCTGATGCGCATGTTTTGGATATGGTTTTATATCTGGATAAATCATGGGTCGTTATTGATCGTGATCAGATGGATCGTGTGTTTGATTATGACCCATTGATCCAAGATATTTTGCAAATTGCCGCTACGCAAAAATATGAAACTCAGGAATTCCTGATGTCACTGATATTTCAGTGCTGCTTTGATCACGCAGAAATTCATGCGGCTGATTTGTTTTTGCGCAAATTGCCCGTGCGCGATGATGGGGCATTGGGCGTCCAGGTCACCCTGACCCGAACCGAATTTGAAGAAATGCGGTGGACGCACACCTAGGGTGAAATCCAATGTCCGCACCAATCGTCAGTGCCTGTATAAATTGCGCGTTGATGCTTAGCACCCAGATACAAAACCTCGATCTGCTGTACGTGACCTTTGAGTACCGCAAAGCGCGACTGTTCGGCAGGTTTTTCATAGTCGAATGGCCCTGTGATCGGTTGACCAGGAACGGGTTTCGTGCCGTAACTTATGCGCGATGCAGGCGGCACAGCAGTCCAGCGGTCTGCAACCTCCAAGCCCGTTAAAACATCAAAACAAACTTCGAGCCGAAGTTGCAGCATAGATTTACGAATCCATACATGCAGCGCCGCTTTATTATTTTCTCGCAATTCTTCTACTTTGGGCGTTAGGCTATCTGTGTGAACTTCAACTTGTGACGTCAATCTGTCAGCAACCCGAAGAACAACAGTGCGTTGCGTTGGAAATCCATTTACGGAGATCGTAGCCAATGTTGGCGTGTGCGCTGGATGCTTGGCATCTGCAACACCTCGACCTAACTGATCCCAAGCGACACGATAAAACTCGATTAAAGATGCGTATTCGGTATCTGGGGATGTCAATGCGCGGCTCCTACAAACATAATAGCCTTGTATATTTCAGGATATAGATTGCGCATTATACCGTTCAAAGGGTACGAGTGAAACTAGGAAAATTATTTTCGCGACTTTAGGATTCCGATCAGATCATGATCGCGTTTTTTGGCTAGTTCAGACGATGATCGCTCCCCATATTCACGTTCGATCATAGCAACCAACATCTGCACAGTCGCATCATCAAGTCTTGGTGTGCCAAGCGTGTCCCAACGCTTTTCCTGACTTTTCCCAAGGTGTTCAAAATAAGCTGAAATACCACCATCCCCACCGCCCAGGTGATAGGCCAGACTGGGTCCAATTGTAGCCCAACGCAGACCTGGACCGTGGACTAAAGCGCTGTCTATATCACGCACGTCTGCCACACCCTCTTTCATCAGATGAATCGCTTCTCGCCATAGGGCTGCGGCCAACCGGTTCGCGATGTGACCGGGAACTTCTTTTTTTAACGAAATTACAACGCGCCCTAAGCCTTCGTATATTGCGGTGGCCTGCGCCAAAATGGGATCACAATGACAAGAGAGTTCGACTAAGGGGATCAAATGCGGGGGATTGAACGGGTGAGCGATAAGAAAACGATCTTTGTGCAAAAAGCCACTGAACAGATCGCTCCATGTGTAAGCCGTGGTGGAGGATGCAATCGGAAGCCTCGGTGCGACACGTTTATCAAGTTCTGCAAACAGTGCATGTTTCACGTCGAGGTTTTCAGAAACATTTTCTTGCACAAATGACACATCTGAAATCGCGATATCTAAATCATCACACAGGTCGAAGGACCCCCTTTCAATATGTGTTTCATGCAACTTATCCAAATCTTCTAAGGCGCGCATGACCTTGGCCGAAACAGTATTATAAACGTCAGGATTACGGTCCCAAATCCTGACATCCCATCCATGTTTCAGAAACAGCGCGGCCCAACTGCACCCAATCAATCCTGCACCAATTATTGCAACACGTTTATTCACTTCAGGCTCTGTCATGGTATCCATAAGATTAAGGGTTATCATATGACCGGAACAAACCTGCCCAATGCCTCGCGCAGTTCCATTTCCTCATATCCAAAGTGGGAAATGACGACATTGTGCAATTGTTCAAAGGTTGTTTTGGTCTGTGCAAAGTTCTGTTCATCTGGATTTTGAACCAGCACTTGCGCAGCCGTTTCCAACCGTGTGATCAATTCATGCACAATCAAGTGTTCCTGTTTTAAACGGTCCACAACGCGGCTCAACGCCTTAATATTTTGCTGTTCAAGTTGTGGAAAAATCATATTTTCTTCCGCATCATGGTGAAAGGTCAAAACCTGACATTCACGTCCACACATAGTCCCAAACATACGCATGTTGTGAGTCAATTCCACTTTTGAAACTGCGTGGGCAAAAACCGCAGGCGAAACTGCCCCATGTTCAACCTGTTCCAAAACATGTGCCAATCGCTGCATATCGCATAAATGCATGCGGTGAATGGCAGCCAGGTGCAGTCCGGTGCGGCGTTCAGCCTCTGTCACATTATCCAATGTCGGCATGCTAGGCCGTTCGTCAAACTCGACGTTTAACTCACATAGCTGGCACGATCGCAGCTGATCTTTATTCATGTCTGTCTCAAACACTCGACCGGAACGGATCATGGCGAAACATAATCGCGCCACGAATGCGCGGGTTGATATCCCAAAAGCCGTTTTGCCTTGGCATTCGTGTAAAAACTTTCTGGAATATCATTCCCCTTGATTAGGACGCCCTTATAATATGTTTCGATCAAATCTTGCGAAGCGCAATGCACAGAATGATCATCGTTGGATACATTGAATACTTCGTACCCAAGCCCGTCCGTTTCCAAGCATTTTTGAACCATTTGGCCCAAATCGCGTGCATCGATGTAGGAAAAGATATTTCTTAGGCGCAACTTTGGATCGGCAAAATAGGCGGGAAAGTTTTCGGCGTATTCGTGTGGCTCAATCACGTTGTTAATCCGCAGGCCATAAATATCGATGCCTGAACGCTGATGAAACGACCGCGCAGTCACTTCGTTCACAACTTTCGACATGGCATAACTATCTTCTGGAATTGTCGGATGCTCTTCGTCAATCGGCAGATAGTCTGGCTTTACCTCACCATCGGCAAAACAAATTCCATAGGTCGTTTCAGAGGAAGCAAAAATCACCTTTTTCACGCCCAATTTTATCGCAGCGTCGATGATATTGTACGTCCCAAGCGTATTAACACGGTAACATTCATTATCACTTTTGAACAACAAACGCGGGATCGCTGCGAAATGCACGACGGCATCAAATTTTGGAACGCCCTGACCCGCCTCTAGCTCATCATAATGGGCATAGCTGCTCATCACGTCATAGACCTGTCCAGCATCTGTGATATCGGCAAAGCGGGTCAAAACCTCTGGATGGTTCAGGTCAGTTTGATCAAGGTTCAGGATTTTATTGCCTCTAGCCAACAAATAGTCGATACAGTGTTTTCCTGCCTTACCGCTGCCGCCTGTAAACAATATACGCATGCTTTCGTCCCTCAAAATACATTTGGTCCAAACTTAGTGGACGACGATCCCAATGCAATGGTTAATCTGCATCCAGCGACATGGTCCATTTAACTTCAGAAGTTAGGACAACGCGCCATTTGCGCGAGGGCACTGGCATAACTTTCTTGGTACTTGGGCGTACATTTGGTTTGCAACGCAGCACATAATGGAACAGCTATTTACAAAATGAATTTCTCAAAACAGGTCGCTCGATTTTAGTATCAGCAGGTACCTCGATATCAGTATCAGCAAGCCATTGATCATACGACCTTTATTTTATCTCCGGGTACCTAATTCAATTTATGCAGATTGCGAGGTTAATGATCCTCACTCGTTCTAATATTTAAATTTCATTGTCGCGATCAAAGCTGACCGGACACAAGAAAAAATAAATTTCGTCAGGAAATTTTTTCAAATAAGTTTTTCCAAACATCAGCTTATTCAGCTGTCATGGTAAACGCAAAGCCTATTACATTTGCAAATTGCAATTCATACGATGAGAACGGTTGCTAATCCCAGATTCATCCGCTAACCCCGACCGGCTAGGGATCATTGGTAAACATGTATTCGTATTTGATCAGTTCATAGAAAAAGTGACTAAGTTTTTTCTTATATCCCACTCCATTGACGAAAATTGTCGGTGTCCTAGCTGGTTCATGTCTGGGAAATGTGAGAAGCATCATGACAAATTACGAGGTAAGGGCCCGTTATGAAACAGCTATGCGAAGCATAAGTGATCAGCGTAACCGCGCACCCGTGCGGTCTAACGCCGCTGGTGCATCAATCTGAGCTGAGGATAGACGGCGCGCAAAGGTATGGATTCTGGGCTCCGCGCTTTTGCTTTTCATTTTTTATGCTATTTTCAATCATGCTTACGATTGACCTAGCGTAATCAACATGGGTACCATATGCTACTTCCAATAAAATTTGCTTTTGCAAATATCTTTCTAGCAGGCGTAGTTGGTGGCGCCATGGCAGTTGTTGCATTATCGGACGCAATGCGTCGAGAGCAGTTGAAAGATTGCGCAGACAAGGTACACTATAACTGCAAAACGGCGTTTAATATGAAGCCTATAACCTATAGCCTTCCCAATCATTATTAGATGAGTAAGGTTTTACCGTTAATAGCCACGGGTTTGTTTACCTTAGTCTGCGGAATAACAGCACTCTGGGTAGATCCTGCTGTAGGCTTTTTGCGATACTGGGCGGCAGCAGGCACATTAATTGGAATATTCCTTATCAGATATATTCTCACATCGGATGAAGTTTGAATTACAAACGGTAGTCTATTTCTTCATTCCCTGCGTAGCTCGTATTAGAAAGTTCGCGGCAATCGACGCTTACATTCCCCATTAAACGCAGCGGGGTTTGGCCTCAAGGCGCGCAAATCCTCGAGCCTTGGCGTTTTAAAAGAGGGGGAACAAAATTAGCAGAAAAGGTGCCCACGAACACGTTTCCTTGCTAAAAATTTTTACAGCTAATGCATGTACAAAAAGTATAATTATTTATTCGTTTACTTATGCGTTCTTTACCAGAGAATTAAGGGTATGACACAGAAAATCTATTGTTGTCGCGAAGTCTTTGTAACTCGGCAAACACGGATTAACCCAGTTGTTGAACACGTCTTCAGGCGCAAGCTTTGAGTTCCTTCAACCCGCTAACGTTTATTTTTGCAATTTGTGCCTCGTTCTTAATGGCGGGGGTAATGATTGGTACAGCGGCATGAACTAAACTCCACGCGTTACAACTAAGGCATTATTAAACTAACTCGCTTGCTTCGGTATAATCGATTATGAAGTTGTCGCAATCCTCTAAAGCACGGCGTAGGCCCTGCTGGCGGAGTCGATCAAGACTGCAATTGTAGACATCATCATCATACCCTGCTCAGTCCTCGCCATTTGAGGTTTGTTACGCTGATAGACTTTCTTGTCGGCTATTAGCTCGTTCATTTTGCATTTGTTCCATCATAAGTCGGCACGCCTTTAGGTTCGTGGCAACGATCACAACATTGCCAGAATTATTGTACAAAACCCACTTCTTATTGCGCTCGACGAGTTGCACTTAGTTTTAAATCCGACCTGATAAATGAAAATCGAAATATGCTTCCATCGCGCAAATAAATATCAGTGTTAGGATTATCAAGATTGTATGTACGTCTTCCTGAAATTTTTCTCTTTCAGCCTTTGCCTGATGGCAACCAGCCTTCCGATGTTTCGTGCTGTAGAGCATACAATATGTCTGTTCTTATCCATTGCGAAAATCACGCTCAAAAGTATACCTATGTATTCGTTGACTAGTGTTATATAGTTCTTATCTTACCCGTATGTTGCATTCGAAAGAGATACTGACGTGGAAATCGTTGACTGGGATTACGGATGATCTTTACCTTGGTTTGGCCTTGGGAACGACCCTGGCCATGGTCACATTTGCAGGTATTGCGTTCATCTACTTCTTGTCTGTTAATCTAAGCGATTAGTGATCAAACTTCACCTAATCACTAGGCACTGGCTCAACATTCAATGCGTGATAAGTATGCCATGGAAGCAATGATGCGGAACAACCAAGAAGTTGCTGAGCAAAACAAGGAAATACTATTTAAATATGGTTTAGTAAGGATGTCTTCGGGTATCGTTGATTATGAGGTCAACAACACATTTAAGCTAAGTTATGTTTGGGAGTTCGTAGATAAGTCAGCTTATGAAGCCTGTTCTAAAATACTCGATAAGCTGGTGGAGAAATTTGAACCCACACAAAATGACATGCCAAGAAGAACAATTGGTGAGTGCTCTAGGACCTACATGTCTATCTCAAAATAAATTTTTAAGGGTCTCCATTTCAATCTATCCGAGTTGAAGCGTATATTTTTCAACCTTGAAACCATAAAGCTCCAGATTTTCTTGCCACTTAAAACCAACCTTACGTAATACATTTATCGATGCCTTATTCTCTGGCAAAACTATACCAACAATTTGTTCCCGAAAATTATCAGCGATACCTTTTTCCAACACAGTCGAAGCAGCTTCAGTTGCAATGCCTTTACCCCAACAGCTAGGTAAAAAGCGGTAGCCAAAATCTACGCCATAGCTTTCTTTTAGAAAGCCGCAGATTCCGAGAAATTCATTTGTGTCCGCATCTCGTATCGCATAGCGCCCATATCCATTCTCACGGTAACTGATTATATTTTCACAGAGATACTCTTTCGTTTTTTCCAAAGAGCTAGCCTTCCCATCAATATAATGTCGAACACGTAGGTCCGTGTCCATTCGATGGAGGTCTAAGAGATCACCAGAAGATAAGTGATCTATCGCCAGTCGATTTGTTTCTAATCTCATCTGTCAATAATGGCTCGACAAAAGAACTAAGGCAACTTTGTTATAATTTTTTCCGGCCTCGGTCGCTTGTTCGCCATTAATGGTCCTCCGTTTCCTGAACATAGCCTTGGGCTAGTCAAAATAGGGAGGCTCAAGTCAGCCACTCCTTTTGTATCACAATGAAAGCAGTTAGCCTTTCTGGCGACCTCATAGATTGTAGCTTTAGGGTTTAATCTACTGGTCAAATCTTTGACTGACACGAGTTTGCGATGCCCACAACGGCATTTCAGTGACTTTCAGTGTTGCAACATTTTGTTACGCTAATCCTTATCAACACTAGATATTCTACCACCAGAAATATGGTGTGTTTGTAGAGCAACATAATAGATGAAGAAGAATCTATAAGCTTATCATTTTGCTGATAAATAATATCTTAAACCAAATTATAAACTGAGGCAGAATCGTGAGTATCCATAGAGTAGACCGTTCCGACGGCTCTAAATACGTTGTGTATGACGAGAGCGGAAACATCGTAATAATATCTAAGAATAAGCTAGTTTGCATGGCAGAAATCAGTAAGCGTTTGCTTACTCAATGAGCTACGCCGTTAAGTCAAGTTAGTCGCTATCTATCTTGCTTAACTTAACTAGATCTCCACCCTGAGAAACCCATCTGTGTAAGGCGGTATCTTAGTATACCCCATATGGGTGGCCATCCACCTGCCCACACCCCTTCAAATAAAGAAAGAAGGTGCAGCCGGGTTAGGAGAGAGGCCACACCTTATAGTTACAGAATGGGAGTCGTATTATCACGACTGAGCCAAACCAGATGAACACCTTTGGAGGACTGGCAGAGCCGTAATCCCAACATGAGACACATTAAGTTTCACTAGAATACCTACCCCAACGTAAACTTTGCGACTTCAACGAAATCGCACATTTGTTGAGCGAATTTTTAGACAACTGACTAAACTTTAATAGCAGGTCCGATCACTATCAGGCATTTGAACCACTAGATCAGGACTTAGATATAATACTTAAGGGTGTTATTGATTGCCTTCTTAACGAGGGCATTACAAACCAAGTTATGCAGTTTCTCGTTTAAGCGATCAACGCTTTCAAGCTTGCGAAGCTCGTCTTGCGTTAAATTATATGGGTCATACTCTAACTTCGCACGAAGTGCTTTATCATCCCAGATAGACATTATGGTATCACGCTCTTGATCAGTCATATCAAGAAGAACGACAGCTTATTTGCTATGTTTAGCTTTCCTAATCGTGTGACAGGTAAAAAGTACCAGTAGATCAAGGTCTAGCGGCACCAGATCGGTAACATCACCACGGCCATTACGTAGGATAAGCGCGACTGATCGTCCACCCGTCAGCACCTGTTCATAGCTGTACTTACGCCACTGAAAAGATGACGCTGTTGAGTTGATCGCCCGGTTCAGCAAAGCACCAATGCCGTCAGTCACACGCTCGTTCCCACGATATACTTCAAGCGGCAAGCTAGCTAATGTTCCAGAGATAAAGTTAATCGCTGCCCAAACTGCATGCACACCCAGCGCGTTGTCGATATTGACAGTCACACGAGCGGAAGATTGGACGTCCCCCCACCCCATGATGTGTAGAAAGTTTTCAGCAGACACAGGGGCATTAGGGTTTTCGAGTGACCGCACCTCAGCTTTTTTAAAGTTGTCAAACAGACCCATGGTGTGGTTTCCTCTACGTCAGGGAGTTTGAAAATGAATAAACGGCGCGTAATGCAACTGCGAAAGCAGCTTGCAAAAGAGTTCAATGATGAAACTGGTTTGTCACCTGATCACCGTCCCGAATGGGAGCAATGGCTTAAAAACAATGGTCACTGGCCTGTGATCCCCAACTCAAAATCTACAACTGCGCAACCATTCTGTGTTCGGATTGAAGACAATATCGATAAAGCCGAATACCGTGAAGACTAAGTTGCGTCAGATTTCTCATACTGTCATCTGGCCTATTTTGATCTCAGTATTGCTACTTTCAATTGAAGAAAAACTTGGCTATACATGGCACTATGAAGACTTTATCGGACCAGCGCACACCTTATGGTTTTTAGGGATGTGGTTGCTAGGCATTGTACCCTTTTTAATCATTGTAGCGGCAACTCATCTCATTAAGCGTATCCTTAAACGGCCAGCTTAAAATCTCGTTCATCTCACGCTGAAGCCGACTGCGACTTTCTTTCCTTGTTAGTCTTTCAAGCTAATTGATCGGTATGAAGAACACTGATTGTAAGAATTGTCAGATTGCAAAGCCCCGCGATTGCTCACAATGCATTGCCGCATCTAAAAAGGTGGAAAACGACAATTTCTACGCGCTTCTCATCATTTTGATGCTCACCTCAACCGCTTTCATCATTACGGTAAATTAAACTGCCAACTTAAAGTCTGGATCATCCCACGGTGACGTCGGCTGTATTAAGTCATCGGCACTCATGCACCCTAACGCCTTTGCAAGAGCAAACAGTCCTTTTATCTTGCTGAAGCTTTTAGCTTTGTGCAGCTTCCTGTTTCCCGCTGGGTCAGATTGCACAACGGCACCAGCCGCAAACATGTTTAAGGTTGGGTTGCCGCCATGGCGTAACTTACGTTCTGCAACCAACCGTTCCAGCTTATCAACGGCAGGCGACATATCGAGAAAGCCTTGCCCAAACGGCTGAATAGGTATCTGCGCACCGACGTTGTCCAGTTCCCGTTTGAAATCGTTTATACGCCAGCGGTCATACGCCAGTAGCTGCAAATCATATGTCTCTGCGATCTCAGCAACGGTCTGTGCAACCACAGCTGGCTGGATTATCGTAGACGTCGAGAACAAACTTACGCTGGAAGTCTAACAACTTTATCGGCTGGCCAACTTTGCTACCCTCTGGGATCAGATAGTAACGTTCAATAAATTGGCAAACCTTTTCTCCGCGTGACGTCATTTGGTGATTTTGTCCTTACGTGATACGTAGACTGTGCCAACAATCGGAGAAACAAAATGACCCTTTCAACTTTATTTAAGGCGTTTGGCTTTATCCATATGATCATGGGCCTTGCTTTCGGAATACCTACATGGATGGTTTCCGACATGATGGGATGGGAACACAGTGTGGGCATCGCAACGATGTCGGAGCATTGGGGATCAACTTTAATTATCGTTGGGCTGTTCTTTTTTCAGATGCCCAGTTTGCTAGGTGATCGTTTGCACGAGTTCACCAAGCTAGCGTTAATCGCACAGATAATACTGATCGCAATGCCACTGTATCACGCCGCGGTAGGAGCAATTCCAATGGATGCTATGTGGTATCTGCTTGTAATCGTTTCAGCAGGATTCCTGTATTTCACATACGCGCTAAGCACAGATGCCTAAGCGTTCATTAGAACAGCGGGTTGGCAGCGTTGTGATATATTTTTGTATCGCAATAACAGCTGCAGTTTCACTATATGTAACGTTTATTGCGGCCTAGCAATCAAATCGTCTGCTCCGACCTTCGCAATCGCTGAACGTGCTTTCGTTTCTAGCTTTGCGAAGCCATTGAGTGTTCGGGGATCGGAAGCAGTCTGGTTGAGGGACATGCTGCGGATGACCGCAAGCTGCCTTCGTTCGAGTGTATCTATGACCGATAACAGCGGGTTTGGGATTGGTGTCCCACGCTTGTTTTCGACCTTCATTCCGACTTTGTCTAACTCTGCTTGAGCAGTACGAATGTCGGCTTCCATGCGTACTATTTTAGCCAGCAAGATCAGGTCGATATCACGCCAATCTTTGCGTACGAGGGCGCGTGAAAATTACTTTCAGGTTGATGAAAAACCAATCGAAGAAAAACACGTCGCGTATCGCCATGATATGTGTTTCTAACTAAAATTTTCGTAAACGCAGAAAAAAACGAGAGTGGACGCCAGTTTGTATGTTGTCCACTTGCGTCTTTGACCCTACCCCATCTAAGTTATTGAATATAATATTTTTATATGCTGTTGGCACATTTACTGCTCCTTAATATCAACAACCGAGGAGGTAACATATGACTTACAGTATTGCTGATTTACCTAGTAGTTTTGAAAATCCCGTCACTTGCGTCCCGATCGAAGTGCAAGAAGTATTCTTTAAAAACAAATATACTAACTTGTATAAAATATTTTCTCGCTTTGGTCGCATTAAAGAGGATTTTTATTTCTGCAATGGTAAAGCCGACTAAGATGCTCTCAGGTTTAAAAGCAGATATTTATCCTATAATGTCTGAGTGCATAACGTGTTCCAAAATTTTACCAACAAAAATTATGGCTTGTCCAAATTGTGGCAGACAAGACCCGACTGGCTATGAAGCAAAGCGCGAATATGATTTTCAAATAATCCTTATAAAATCTTTCAAGAGAATGTTTGGGTATCTGGCAATTATGGTTTCAGTTGCGGTTCTTACATTCCTACTGATGTACTCAAAATGAGTGAGACGGATGCTGTGAGTCGATAGGCCAAACATACGAACGATAAGTCTCAAATTGAGCCATCATTGACAAAATAACATATATGAAGTACCCATTTCCCCTTGATGACTTCTGGGGGGAAGTCAAATGAAAGAAAAAGTTACAACCATACAACTGGTTTCGTTTGCGCTTGTGTCAGCGATTATCGCTGTGCAATTTTTCAATTTTCGCATCATGTACTAAGTATCAAAATCAGTTTCGCTTCATAAATTTCTACTGATGTACTCAAAATAAGGAAACGGATGCCTTTCCCCCCTGATACGCCATATGAGTGAGCGACTGTAACATCGAAATTTGAATTCGTTCTCCTACGCGCACCTAGCTTGTCTGTTTTTAAAGTACACCATAACTGCGAGTTGGATGATCTCAGGGCTGGTTTTGAAATAGCGGAAGGATACAGGATTAGGCATGGCATAGACACTAATATCCAACACCCTGCCGGGCAAGGCGGTTTATTCTGAC
>JBMTQO010000018.1:0-37911 GCA_049446275.1 Paracoccaceae bacterium
GGTTATACGTACCTGCTGATCCACATCAAAAATGCGCATCACCAGGTTCAACAACCTCAAATCCCATTTTTCGCAACAATGTCTTTGGATGATCTTTAATCTTTTGGCCGTGCTGTAATGAACAGGCCGCATGATAGGCCACGCGCAGAGCGGCATGCGCCTGTTCTGGTATATCCAGATCAACCAACACTTCAGAGATATCCTTGGAGATTGCGGACACCTTAGCCGCTTTTTCAGCAAGCGGCGTGTCGCGGAACATATGTCCATAATCCTTGACTGTTGTGCCGCACCCGCTTGTATTGATCACGATTGCGTCTAATCCGCCATTTTCGATTTCTGCGTGCCATACATTGATATTTTTTGCCGCTGATGCGTGCGATTGATCGACCTTGCCCATATGATGGGTCAACGCACCACAACACCCCTGTCCATCCGCGATCACCACTTCGCACCCAAACCGTTTCAACACACGGATCGTGGCGTCATTGATATCAGTGTTCAGGGCACGCTGCGCGCAACCAGTCATTAGGGCTACACGTTTTTTTATCGGCGTTTCCGGTGGAAAAATCTGTGGATCGTCGTTTCGACTGACTGCGGGGATCTGTTTGGGCGCCATTTTGATCATCGCGCGTAGACGCGCATCCGGCACAAATCGCACAAATGGTCGAACCAGTTTTGCACTCAACAGGGCCAGACGAAAACGTGTTGGGTAGGGGAGCACCTTTGCCAAAACCGATCGCAATAAGCGCTCACTTAATGGGCGCTTATAATTTTGTTCGATATAGGCGCGCGCATGATCAACCAAATGCATGTAATGCACCCCTGATGGGCAGGTGGTCATGCAGGACAGACATGACAAACAGCGATCGATATGCTGAACAGTTTTCTTGTCAGGTACACGGTTATTTTCCAACATATCTTTGATCAGATATATGCGCCCACGCGGGCTATCCAATTCATCACCTAGAACCTGATAGGTTGGACATGTCGCTGTACAAAAACCACAATGCACACAAGCCCGCAAAATTTCATTTGAGCGCTGAAAGTCGATGTCCTTCAATTGGTCATCAGAAAAAAACGTTTGCATGCCTACCCCATTAAGCCTGGGTTAAAGATACCTTTGGGATCAAATTTGTTGCGAATTGCGCCATGCAGGTATGTCAGCGCAGGATTGGTGTTTGATAATTTCAAACCAGTCTTTGCGGAGAGATTAACCGCGTGCCCTTGAAATTCGCCCAAGATATCGCGCGCCGCTTTACCTGCCTCCAATTTTGTCCAAATCAAGCCACCAGACCAATCCATGATCCCCGACACTAATGCCAATCTTTGGACGAGCTTTGGTCCATCAGTCGGACGCACAGAGATTTTCCACAAATCACCAGACTGACTGGAAATCGCAGATAGCGTTCGAATATTCGACCACAAATTTGCACTTTCAGCATCTTCATAAACAATGATATCGCTTTGGGTACCCAAAATTTCTATCAGTGATTTCGTTCTATACTTCACAGATTTTTCAAAACCTTCCAAACGGACATAGGCACGTTGCTCAGCGATATCAAAGGCAACACCGTTCACATCAAATGCGGTGTTAAGCGTTGATGTCATCACATCAACAGCAACATCAGTGTCGATCCCCGAAATGACAAGGGTGGCTTGAGCGACGGGCATTGGCAAAACTTTAAACGACACCTCACTCAGCAATCCTAATGTGCCCCAACTGCCAGCGATAAGTTTTACGACATCATAGCCCGTCACATTTTTCATAACGCGACCACCATTTTTAATCACATTTCCAAGGCCATCCACATACCGCACTCCCAGTAAAAAATCACGTGCTGCCCCTGCCTGAATTCGGCGCGGGCCACTGGCATTTGTTGCAAACACACCGCCAATGGTAGAGTCCCCAGACGTCCCGAGCGTGTTATTCAAAGTGGTTGGCTCAAACGCCAATTGCTGGCCCTCCGCTTTCAGGAGCTCTTCTATGTGCTGTAGCGTCGTACCAGCTTTCGCAACCATCGTCAGCGCACCTGGTTCGTAATCGACGATACCGCTTATGCCCGTCATATCAATGCGGTCATATTCCAGATCGACGCCGCGTGTTTGTCCACCCGTGATGAATACAGGATCAACGCGTTCTCGCACAAAACCGGCTAGGTCTTGTTCGTCTTTGAACTTGAACGTTTGCCTCATTGGGGACAACCATCCCTCCTTGATTGCGTCACATCCAAAGGAAAAACCTTGGCCGCGTTCAAGAGCCACTTTGGATCAAACACGTCTTTGATCTTCATTTGCGCCTCAAGATCCAGTGCACTAAATTGAACAGACATCAAATCGCGTTTTTCAATTCCAACACCATGTTCACCTGTAAGGCAGCCGCCAACTTCAACGCACAGTTTTAAGATTTCTGCCCCAAAGGCTTCACACTTTCCTAAGTCGCCTTCTTTGTTTGCGTTATACAGGATCAACGGGTGCATGTTGCCATCACCCGCATGAAATACATTCCCCACGTCCAATCCAAATTCCGCGCTTAGTTCCGAGATGCGTCGCAAAACATAGGGCAATTGTGAAACAGGAATTGTTCCATCAAGGCACATGTAATCGTTGATTTGTCCCATTGCCCCAAAGGCAGATTTTCGGCCAAGCCATATACGTCCAGCTTCCGCGGCATCACTTGCACGGCGCAATTCAACGGGATTGTGGGTTTTAGCAATGTCCAGAATTTTGTCTAATTGCTCTTCTATTTCTAAATCGCTCCCTTCGACTTCGACTATCAAAAGCGCTTCACAATCGGGATAGCCAGCGCCGGCAAAGGCTTCTGTTGCACGGATGCAGGGACGGTCCATGAATTCAATAGCCACAGGCAGCACGCCTGCGCGAATAATGTCAGACACGCAGGCGCCCGCAACTTCGTTACTGTCGAAACCCATCAAAACAGGCAGAGCCCCTTCAGGTTTGTGTAGGATACGTAACGTTGCCTCAGTCACAATACCAAGCTGGCCTTCGGAACCACAGATAACCCCCAACAAATCCAACCCATCAGCATCTAAATGGCTTCCGCCGATATCGAGGATATCTCCTTGCATCGTGACTAACTTTACACCCATCAAATTGTTAGACGTTACACCATATTTCAAACAATGTGCGCCGCCTGAATTCATCGCAATATTGCCCGCAATTGCACAGGCCAATTGGCTGGATGGATCAGGTGCGTAAAAAAATTCGTCTTCCTCAACGGCACCGGTCACACTCAAATTCGTGCGCCCCGTCTGCACGCGGATAACACGGTTTTTATAATCGCACTCTAAAACGTCATTCATGCGTGCAACGCCAATGATCACGCTGTCTGCAGTCGGCAGAGCCCCACCTGCCAGTGAAGTTCCAGCACCGCGTGGAACAACAGGTACATTCATTTCATTACAAATCTTGAGCGCAATTGCCACTTCCTCAGTCGAATGGGGAAGAACAACCGCCAATGGTGGGCAACGATATGCAGAGAGTGCGTCGCATTCGTATGCTTTTGTCTCGGCAGGGTCATCAATTACAACATCAGCGGATAACGCTGCACGCAGTCGCGCAACAATCTCGGTCTTGCGGGATAACGTAAATTGATCTGGTGCTGGCATTTCCATGGTGTAACCTCTCTATATTGGTAAATAAATATAACCAATTTTATGAAAAGGCAAGGTGTGCACCAAAATTATCGACGTTCAAATCGCCCCTCTCGCAGCCATCCCAATACCGCTGTGCCCAGCGCCAATAACAGATATAACCATGGGGGTAACAGTGGAGATTGGCGCACACCAAGGGTTGCAAATGCGTTGTTCTTGACAACTCCGATCCAATTTCGTCCTGCCGCGATGCGTCCGCTGCGGGTTTCGCGTATAGTTGGCAAACCGTCTAACGCCCAAATTTGCGCCCCCTTAGTTGCTGACACCAAGGGAGCAAGGACATCTAGAGAAGGACGAGGGTCAAAAAACTCAATGGGATTTGCTGCCCCTTTTGCAAAAACACGCTGAATACCATTGGAACGAATTTCGAAAATTCCCTGCTCAGGGGTAACAAACGCACCTGCAAATTCTCCCGGACCCGACGGTTCCATATTGATCACAGATATCGCGCCGTTGGGCGTGCGCATATTGGCTGGTTCCAGCGTTTCGGACAAAGATTGCTGTCGAACTTCAACCTTTTCACCTTCAATAGTAACTGTAATGCTTTCTTCTTCTAACTCTGGTTCCTTCATCAACCAGTGGGCCAATCGCTTTAAAAACTCCTGTTGCGGTCCGCCCTCCTCGTACCCACGATACCAAAGCCATGCGTGGTCAGAGGCCAAAAGGGCGACGCGCCCTGTTCCGACACGATCAAGGGTCAAGAGTGCACGCCCATCCACACCTGTCATCAGAGTTTGACCACGTTCAGGGATCAACTCAATTTGTCGCAACCAGGCACCCCAATTATCCTGTTGTGGCAAACCGCGAGTGACCGGATGACGATCCCCCAAATCTGTTACAGCTGGGACATATCGTTCTTCTATGACACGCGCAGAAGGCGCGGCGGGCAGGACATCCTGGAGCGGTGATCGATAAATCGAGTTTGCAGAGGCAAAATCAGGCCCCGCCGCAACTAAAATCGCTCCACCGTCGCGCACATATCGGGCAATATTCTCAAAATATGATCGCGGCAAAATACCACGCCGTTTATAGCGATCAAAGATTATCAAATCAAAATCATCAATCTTTTCCATGAACAATTCGCGTGTTGGAAAAGCAATCAGCGATAATTCAGAAACAGGAACCCCATCCTGTTTCGCAGGTGGACGCAGGATCGTGAAATGCACCAGATCAACCGAACTATCCGACTTTAAAAGATTGCGCCAGACACGTCCGCCGGGATGCGGTGCACCAGAAACCAACAGAACACGTAAGCGATCACGCACACCATTTACGACAACTACGCTGCGATTATTCTGGTCGGTCAATTCGTCCTTCAAGGGATCGATCCAAAATTCGATAATATTCTGACCCGCATTTCCAACATTCACGCGCAATTCTGTGTCCTCGCCAATGGGGACACTGAATTCGATAATACGCCCTGACCCGACACGAGCATAAATACGCGCACTTTGGCTTTGCGCGTTTTCTTCATTATCCAAATCATCCACACGTAAAACCATTGGAACGCTTTCACCAATGATCCCAAAGGCTGGGGCATTTAAAACACTTAGCTTTCGATCAAACCTGCGCTTTTCCCCGATCACGATGTGATGCACCGGAACATCAATTGGAAAGCCCAAGAAACTCTCATGCGCCTGACCGTCAGAAATGATAAAAATACCACCTAGCCTATTTGTGGGAATATCCGACAACGCTTGCCGAATTTCCGAGAAGATAAGGGTCCCCGAATTCTTTTCACCGTCCTTTACACGCAAGATTTCGATATCACGATTTTCATTCGAAATACGCTCCTGAAGCTGGTTCAGTACCAAATCTGTTTGCGCCGCGCGTTCAGCTAAGCCGTGGGAGCTGGTTTCATCGACGACGATCAGTACGATATCGCTTAGTCCCTGCCTTTCTTCGATCCGCAAGCTTGGGTTTGAGAGCGCAAGAAGAATAAATCCAACAGCAAGCATTCGGAATGGCCAACCGCGTAAACCCAGATATCTGGCATAAAGCACCACAGCAATCCCTATTGCCGCTAGGATCATTAGCAATGGAAATGGAATCAGATATGAAAAAACCATAGACTGCATTATTGCCCCAACCGATCTAGTAAGGCAGGCACATGCACCTGATCTGATTTATAGTTCCCTGTCAAAACATGCATGACAAGATTTATGCCAAATCGAATGGCCATTTCCCGTTGCCGTTCCCCTGCCCGTCCACGCCCAATGGGATATATTGGATCACCTTGTTGGTTGATTGCCCAGGCGGCGGCCCAATCGTTTGATCCAATAATGACAGGGGTCACTCCGTCATTCAGTTTTCTAAATGGCAATGCGGGATCAGATTGTTCCTTATTCGCCGCCGCCTCAACCCATACTTGACCATCCAGATAACGCCCTGGGGCATCTTGGATCAGGTAAAATGTCCTGTTCATAACATGATCTTTTGGTAGTGGATCAAGCGGCGGAATATCTAATTGTCGCAAAAGGTCGCGCAAATGTGTTTGCGTTATTCCAGTCCCCGCATCGCGACTGTCAAACACAATGACACCACCCTGCCGCATGTATCGGTTCAGTCGATCAACTGCGGTTGGAGTGAGGGAGATTTTTTGATCCGGAACAGGCCAATATAGAAAAGGGTAAAAGGCCAATTCGTCAAATTCTACATTAACACCGACAGGTAAACTTGGTTCAACCGATGTCCGAAAGAATAAGGCGTCAGACAGACCAAACAGGCCAGACCGCGCCATTTGATCCAAACGTTGATCTCCTGTCAAAACGTGGGCAAACGTAATTTCAGATGCAGCACTTAACTCACCTTGCGCACGGACTTCAGCAGGCACCCCCACACAAATACATGAGATCAGCAGAACCAATCGCCCAGCAACACGGGCAGATGCGAAAACGTCCGCCATGAGCAACAACATAGCTAGTATAAACAGGTACTGAGCAAGCGGACGTGCATTTTCAACATCATCTCCCACCCGAACCATTACGTCATCGGGCCATTTCATAGGGCCAATATCCTCCACACCTGCACCTATATTTCGAGCAATTGTGAATTCATCCGATGTGTAAATACCACCTGGCACTTCAGCGCTGATCCCTGATGACTTCAATTGTTCTGATGAGACGGAGATTGGAATTTCTGGGTCGATCAATGCGCCAACATGATCAACCAATTTCACACTTTGCCAGGTCATGTCGTCAGGTATTTCGGTGCTGTCCAAGGCTAATGCGCGTGACACCAATCGCTTATTCATCTCGACAAACAATTCCGAAAGGGCCAAATTTGACCAATCTGCATTTGCTGTGATGTGAAAGAATACGACTTGGCCATCCCCGAGTGACATGCGTGTTACCAGTGGGGTCCCGTCAGATAATTCTGCAATCACTCGCGACGATAGATCAGCATCAGGCTCAGCAAGAACCTGCGCGTTCACTACAACATCATCCGGAATTTCCAATCCAAAAAAGGGGCTTTGGCGCGAAAATGGCGCAAGTTGTTTTGGCGTTTCCCATGTCATCGCGCCACCAAGCTGGCGTCCGCCCTGCCGCAAACGAACAGGCATCAATTCTGATGCACCCAAATCAACTGCATTTAGCGCAGTTTTGGGTCCCGCGAATTGTACCAATGTGCCCCCATTTGTGACCCAATTGATTAATTTAGCTTCTTCGGGAAGACGTGATACGTCCGTCACAAAGATCGCATCTGGTTTGGATATCAAGATATCATCCAAGGACTGTTCGACAAGCTCTGCGTTTTGTCGCAACGCGGTGCGCAAATAATGCAGCGACTGAAGAAGTTCAGCTACTTCTTCAGATGGATCGGTAGAAAAGAGACCAACTCGCGGACGCGCCAAATAATCGGAAACATGCATAAATGCCCCCGCGTGATTTTCTCTTTCCAACACAACATCTGTTAAGCGTGCGCTTAGCTCTGCTGGCAAAGAAACCGTCGCGCGTAGTGTATCGAGTGAAACGGGAACACGGGCAAATTCCACACGGGTACCACTTGGATTTAAACCGCGAAACACAACGTTGGGTACAGCAGTGGGCATATTAGAAAAGCTCACCTGTGCAATCAGTTCATCGCCATCGCGCGACACAGATCGAAGCAAACCAATATCTCCCGACGGCGCGCGAATTTCAACGTTCCCCCGATCCTTAAATACATCAAGCAACGCTAAACGTTGATTATCGTACGCAAGTCCATCTGAAAACCAAACCGTATCATGGGATGACGAAACCGAAGCAACTTGATCAAAGCTGTCATTAAAATTCAGAACCCACGGTTTTGGTGTCCAACTTGCCAATCTCTCTCGATGAAAATCAGCAGTTTTCCAATCTAATGCATCTGGATTGGCAATATCCAAAACCGCAACCAATTTTTGGTCTGTTTCTGCAGAACTCAACAATGACTCAATTTGTTCTCTATGACCTTGGGCAAATTTTTCATGCGCGAACCCACCATCCAAAACAATCAGCATCCGATCCTGTGTAAAACTGGTTTCGCCGTAACGCAGCTCTGGTTTGGCGAGACCGAAGATGATAGCCCCAAGCGCAATAATGCGCATCAATAAAAGCCACCATGGTGTGCGTTCGCTGACCTGATCCTTATCTTTTAATCCCAACAAAAGCGTTACCGCCGCAAACGCCCGCTCAACCGGGATCGGAGGTACAGCCCGTAACAAGAGCCATATCATCGGTAAAATGGCCAGAGCCAACAAGATTAATGGAGACGCAAACTGGATCATCCTATCGCATCCCAAGTTGTTCGATGCACAAACCTAATATTTCACGGGGATTTTGTTCTATTGACACAGACAAGACTGCCCAATCACACGCTGCTGCAACAGATTGCAACTGTTGTTTGTTTTCCTTAAGTTTTTCTAGGTATTCTTCCCGCAATCCACGCGCTTGATCCGATTTAAAAACGCTAGACCCAGACGCATTTTCAAATTTTACGCGTCCAGAAAACGGAAAAGTTATTTCGTCCTTAGTTAGTACCTGTAGTAGACTGCCTGTTACACCGCGTTCGGCGTATTGTGGGATATACTCAGACAGTTGTTCCACATTATTGAAAAAACTAGACAATAATATTGCTTTGGAATTTTGCGGTATGTTGTTTGCCACAGGTAATTGCCATGTGTGATTATTTGGATGCAACAATGTTTCGGCAATTTCTGCTTGATCACTTGGCCGATCCATCTGCAAAAATTCACTACAATCAATCCGTACCTTTTCAGAAGCATCTGAATACACATATCCCAAAGTCAGAGCGATTAGGGCATTCAAATAGGCTTTCGATTTCGGATGATTGATGAAATTATCAACATTAAGATCCACCATGATCGACAAAGTTTGGGGCGCGCTCCATTCCGTTTCACGCACGAACAATCCATCAGATTTGGCAGACTGTTTCCAGTTGATCAGTCGGGGAGAGTCCAAGCCATTTTCAAATTTTCGAAATTGCCAAAAATCTGCCCCTGTTCCCGCAGTGCGGCGGCCATGCTCCCCCATTCTAAGCGAACGGCTAAGACGACGCGCCTCTAGAAGGATCGTTTCGACTTCGTCGCTGTATCGTTTCGCATCGGGAAGAATTCCCGTATGTCCCATCATGCGGCACGCACCTGCTGCTCAATGTCATTCAAAACAGTGCTAATCAAAGCACTTACGTCCATTCCCTGCGCCGCAGCAGTGTATTTCAGGCTCATCCGGTGGCCTAAAACAGCATGCGCAAGTGCATGAACATCCGCCATCGTGGGCGATACTCGACCCTCTACAATTGCATGCGCCTTGGCTGCCAGAACCAGCGCCTGACCCGCCCGCGGACCAGGTCCCCAAGATACAAACTCATTCGTTAAATCATGCGCGCTATCCGCGTGTGGCCGCAGGGCGCGAACCAAGTCTAAGATGTTGGACAGGATATTTTCGCCCAATGGGATTTGACGTATCAATGACTGCGCCGCAATTAAACCATCTGCATCAAAGATCGCTAATGCCTGCCCATTGTCTGCACCTGTTGTCTCTAAAATGATCGCGCGTTCCGTGTCGAGATCGGGGTAGCCAACCTCGATCGATAATAGAAAACGATCCAGCTGCGCTTCGGGGAGTGGATAAGTTCCTTCTTGTTCGATCGGGTTTTGCGTTGCCAAAACAACGAAAGGTTTTGGCAGTTCATAATTTTTGCCTGCAATTGTAACTTGACGCTCTTGCATCGATTGTAAAAGGGCGGATTGTGTCCGTGGGCTAGCTCGGTTGATTTCGTCTGCCAACAACAATGACGCGAAAACAGGGCCCCGTTGAAATCTAAATTGCCGCGTTCCATCGGCCCCATCTTCCAAAACTTCAACGCCTAAAATATCGGTTGGCATCAAATCCGGCGTGAACTGAATCCGCGCATTTGAAACGCCCATAACGGTGGCCATTGTTTGAACCAAACGTGTTTTCCCAACACCTGGGACACCCACCAAGACAGCGTGCCCACCCGCTAGCATAGTGGTTAGAACCTGATCAACGACACGTTCTTGCCCAAAAAATCGTGTGTTGATTTGCGCTTTGGACTGGGCCAATTTGTCTTTTAGGCTAGTTAGCTGGTCAGAGAGTGTTGTGGACGACATGATAATCCCTAAATCAAATAGCAGGTTTCTAAAGAGCCTAGCGCGATAAAGGAAAATGGCAAAGTCATGAGTGGCGAGAATTCACCGATGGCCCGAGCAGAAGGCATCGCAGCAGCAGCCAAAGCGGCAAGTGTGAAAAAGGGGACACCGCCCGTGCATTTGTGGAACCCCCCGTTTTGTGGCAACCTTGATATGCGCATCGCGCGTGACGGAACATGGTTCTATTTGGGGACCCCGATTGGACGGTTCGAGTTAGTGAAACTATTTTCGTCAATCCTGCGGAAGGACGGTGAAAATTACTTTTTGGTCACACCATTCGAAAAGGTCGGGATCACCGTGGATGACGCCCCCTTTGTCGCGGTTGATTTTACAGTTTCTGGTAAGGGCGAAAATCAAGTATTAACATTTGAAACACACGTTGGAGATATGGTTATCGCCAGTGGCGTAGACCCCATTCGCGTAAAACGCGATCCTGAAACAGGTGAACCATCACCCTATGTCCACATTCGCGCGGGTTTAGAGGCACTGATAGATCGCAAAAGCTTTTATCGCATGGTCGATATTGGAACGATCCATGAGGATTGGTTTGGCGTTTGGTCCAGTGACAGTTTTTTCAAAATTATACCTGCGGATGAGCTATAAGGCGTTTAATGCGCCTCGGCCCAATTGGTTCCCTGACCCGCGTCAACGATGAGCGGAACATCGATTTTCAGCACTGGATCACATGCAGTTTCCATCACGTCCTTCGCTGTTTGGATTAAATTATCTACCGCGTCTTCGCACACTTCGAACAGCAATTCATCATGAACCTGCAACAACATTTTGGCGGGTAAATGTGCAATTGCGCTTGGCATCTTAATCATCGCACGACGAATAATATCCGCTGCTGTTCCTTGAATCGGAGCATTGATAGCCGCACGTTTTGCAAAACCTGCCGTTGGACCCTTGGCGTTAATTTCAGGTGTATGAATGACGCGACCGAACAGTGTTTCAACCCGATTATGCTCTTTGGCAAAAGCAACGGTTTGATCCATGTATTCTTTGATCCCAGGGAAGCGTTCAAAATATCGATCAATAAACCCTTGCGCTTCTGTACGGGGGATACGCAGGTTGCGGGCTAATCCAAAGCCAGAAATACCGTAAATAACGCCAAAATTAATCGCCTTGGCCTGTCGGCGAATATCGGATGTCATTTCGTCTAGGGGCACATCAAACATTTCTGATGCGGTCATCGCGTGGATGTCCAAGCCATCGCGAAAGGCTTGCTTAAGGCTATCAATACCCGCGACATGTGCCAAAATCCGCAATTCAATTTGGCTATAGTCTAGGGACACAAGGACATTCCCAGTTTCCGCAATAAACGCCTCTCGTATACGGCGCCCATCTTCGGTTCTAACGGGAATATTTTGCAAGTTTGGATCGGTCGATGCCAAGCGGCCAGTATTTGCACCCGCGATGGAATAAGATGTGTGCACACGGCCCGTGTCAGGATTGATATGATCCTGCAGCGCATCAGTATAGGTTGATTTCAACTTGCTCAACTGACGCCAATCCAAAACTCTTTTTGGTAAATCGTGGATTGTTGCCAAATCTTCTAGGATGTCCGCACCCGTAGAATAGGCACCATTTTTTCCCTTTTTGCCACCTTCATATCCCAGCTTATCAAACATGACTTCGCCCAGCTGCTTTGGGCTTCCAACATTGAAAGCTTGACCTGCCATTTCATGGATCTCGGATTCCAATGCTGTCATTTTCTGCGCAAACGTGTTGGACATGCGCGACAGGGTATCACGAGCCACTTTGATCCCACTGCGTTCCATTTGCGCCAGTACCGGGATCAAAGGACGCTCTAAACCTTCATAAACCCGCGTAACTTTGGATGCATGTAAGCGTGGTTTGAACAACTGCCATAGACGCAGGGTGATATCCGCATCCTCTGCGGCGTATTTCGTCGCCTCATCAATTGGAACACGGTCAAATGTAATAGCCGATTTACCTGTTCCAAGTAGCGGCTTGATCGGGATTGGGGTGTGGTTCAAATACCGTTCAGACAGTCCATCCATGCCATGGTTGTGCAAACCACCATGCATCGCATACGACATTAACATTGTATCATCAATGGGTGCCACAGCAATCCCAAGGCCTGAAAAAATCTTGGTATCATATTTCATGTTCTGCCCAATCTTCAGGATCGATGGGTCATGAAGCATTGGGCTCAGCGCATCTAGGGCAGCATTTAACGGCAACTGGTTCTCGGCAAGTTCTGCTCCACCAAATAAATCATCTGCCGCATTCGCCTTGTGTGTCAGGGGAATATAACAGGCCTCGCCCGCCTTTGTTGACAACGAAATTCCAACCAATTCAGCCTGCATTTCATTCAGCGATGTAGTTTCTGTGTCAACCGCAACATATCCGACATCATAAATCCGAGCGATCCAATCCTGAAGCGCCGCCATATTCCGCACGCATTCATATTTTTCAGCGTTGAAAGCGATATCGACAACATCCACGGCCACAGATTGGGCCGCAGTTGCAGAAGGTGTGGTATCCGTGATTTGCGGCATGTCTTTGCCAAAACGTTCTGCAACACGTTTTGTCAGCGTCCTAAATTCCATCTCTGCCAGAAAGCTAAGGAGTTTATCGGGATCCGGATCACGGATTTCCAAATCATCAATTGTGAAGTCCAGTGGGGTATTGCAATCCAGTTGCACCAATTGCCGTGATAAGCGAATTTGATCAGCATTGTTTATTAAGGTTTCGCGCCGCTTTGGCTGTTTGATTTCACCTGCGCGTTCCAGCAAACTGTCCAAATCGCCGTATTCGTTTATGAGCAGAGCTGCAGTTTTTACACCGATGCCTGGCGCACCTGGAACATTGTCAACGCTATCACCTGCAAGTGCCTGAACATCCACAACGCGTTCTGGATACACACCAAATTTTGCGTGCACACCATCTCGGTCGATGCGGTTTTGTTTCATGGCGTCAAACATTTCGACACCGCCACCCACTAACTGCATCAAATCTTTGTCGGAACTTATGATTGTGACACGTCCGCCCGCATCGCGCGCCTGGCAGGACAGAGTTGCAATGATATCGTCCGCCTCATATCCCTCAATCTCTTCGCATGCGATGTTAAAGGCGCGTGTTGCATCACGCGTTAGCGGCATTTGGGGACATAAATCCTCAGGCATCGCATCGCGATTGGCTTTGTAAAGATCATAGAGATCGTTTCGAAACGTGTGGCTGCCTTTGTCAAAGATAACGGCGATGTGGGTTGCAGCATCCGGACCCGTGTTCCCCTCAATATAGCGCTGGAGCATATTGCAAAAACCACTGACGGCACCAATTGGCAGTCCATCTGATTTTCGTGTCAAAGGTGGAAGTGCGTGGAATGCACGAAAGATGAATGCTGATCCGTCAATAAGGTGGAGGTGGTGGCCGTTGCCAAAATTCATTTTGCGCCCCTGTTACATTTAGTGAAAAGGTACACAAGCTGCTCATTGATGACCACACCCTAATCGCAAGTAATTCTAGGGACAGGCGCCAAAATTATTTACCATGGCGAGGCGCTCTACGGCGTCAATTCAAAAAATACAAGAAACAAAATCATCGTTGCCAGTATGGTCCATGCAATCAGCCGCGAACTTGTGTTTTTTGCAATCATGACGGGTTTGTTGCCGCCCCATTTCACCAACAAAACGGCAGTTTTGTTTTCGGTACCAATTTTAAATGAATCTTAGAAATTTCACAATCATCGTAACATTCGCATGCGTCAACGTTCGTAATCGGTATGACTTCAAGATGGAAATTATAGCCAATAGCTATATCAAATCCACAAGCTTCACCACGAATTGACTGAGAAAATTCAAATCAAATTGAATCATGCCTGATTTAGTCGGCCTTTTGATGATCTTTATGAACCAGTTTACAATCACAATAGGGACACTCGACCCAGCCATTTTCACTTGGAATTTGTAACCAAACGCGTGGGTGACCCAATCCACCTTCACCCCCGTCACATGAAACGCGGTAGGACTCAACAATTTTCATCTCTGGAGCACGTGTTGTCATTTAATTCACCTTTTGCTGATGCGCTGCCGCTTATGCGGCAAATTTGGTATCGAAGCAAGAACTAGCTTGCTCTAGGGGTCATTCTGCCCAAGACACGGCCACTTAAAATATGGACATGCAAATGTGGCACTTCTTGCACACCAGCCTCACCCGTATTGGCAATGGCACGGTAGCCCATACCATCCATTGAGGGTTGAACGCCTAGAAGTTTACATACTTCTCCAATCGCGCGCGTGAAACCGACAATTTCATCATCACTCGCCTCAAGCGCGAAGTGGTCATAATTCACATAGGATCCTTTTGGGATCACCAATACGTGTGTCGGGGCCTGTGGCGCGATATCTTCAAAGGCCAACGCGTGTTCAGTTTCTAAAACAGTTTTGTTGGGGATCTCTCCGCGCAGGATTTTTGCGAAAATGTTTTGATCATCGTAGCTGTAGCTCATCTCAATCTTTCATCTGAATAAATCTAGTCTTGCGTCAGAATATCAAGCGCATCTTCCATCGCATTATCCACAAATCGCAACTGTTTGTCAGCATTGCTTCATGCCTCTCTTTTTTCGTCGCATTTATTTGAAAACTCTAGCTTTAGATCGAGGGTACAATCAATTTCTTTATTTGCATCATTTCTGCTTTTAGGGCGCAATTTAAACCGGGTTTTGAGATGCCGCTTGGTGATTAAACCAAGCCTTGCGCTTTAAACATGTCAAACACATTCACCTCGGGACGCGGACCAACATGACGTATCACTTCGCCTGCACTGATACATCCCATGCGACAGGCGGTTTCCAAATCGCGCTCGGTCAAGATGCCGTATAAAAATCCAGCCGCAAACTGATCACCTGCGCCAGTGGCATCAACGGGAACAATGGTTTCGACATTTACATCGACTCGTTGACCATTTTGGATTGCGCTCACGCCATCACCTGATCGCGTACAAACAACGAGCGGACATATTTCCGACAATTGCGCAAGCGCTGCGTCAGTATCAGCAGTTTTAAAGAGCGATTGGACCTCGGCCTCATTTCCAATCACATAGTCCAATTCATTCTTAATCAGATCAAAAAAATCATCGCGGTGACGTTCAACACAAAAGGGGTCAGAAATGGCGATACCAGCCTGTCCACCACCTGCACGGCAACTACGCGATAAACGCTTAAATGCCTCTTTTCCCTTATCTTTATCGAAAAGATAGCCTTCCAAAAATACGTTTTTTGCAGCCGAACCAAATTCATCCTGAACATCTTCTGAACCCAGTTCAGCGGAAATTCCCAGATATGTATTCATTGATCTTTCGCCATCTGGCGTAACGAAAATCATTGAACGCGATGTGGGCACATCTGATCCCTCCATCGGTGGGTTTAAAAATTCGATCCCTGTGTCATTCATATTTTGGGAGTAAAATTGGCCCAATGCATCATTACGCACCTTACCGACAAAACCCGTCTTCAGGCCTAATGCTCCGATACCCGCGATCGTATTGGCAACCGCACCGCCAGGCGTCTGCGTCCGCCTTTCCATCGCAGCATAAAGCGTTTCACCACGCTCTTTTTCAACCAACTGCATGATGCCTTTTTCGATCCCCATCAGATCAAGGAAACTGTCGTCACAGGTGCTAATCACGTCAACAATCGCATTGCCAATACCGACGATTTCAAATTTCCTCATAATTCTTTTTCCTCAAACAAACATAGATCGCGAATTAGGCATGTGCCGCATTGCGGCTTACGCGCTTTACAATGGTAACGTCCATGCAAAATCAACCAATGATGAGCATGTAATTGAAAATCCGCTGGAATGTGATCTTCAATCGCACGTTCAACCGCGTCGACATCTTTGCCAACGGCGATGCCAGAACGGTTTCCAACCCGAAAGATATGCGTGTCAACTGCCTGCGCTGGAAATTGCCACCACATGTTCAATACAACATTCGCAGTTTTGCGTCCCACGCCTGGCAACGACTGAAGTGCAGCTCGCGAATTGGGAACAACGCCGCCATAGTCATTCACCAAAATTTTGCTAAGTTTGATGACGTTTTTTGCCTTATTCCTGTAAAGGCCGATGGTTTTGATATGCTCAATCAAGCCTTCTTCTCCCAGATCGAGCATTTTTTGCGGGGTATCTGCGATTTGAAACAGTTTCTCAGTCGCCTTGTTCACGCCTGCATCTGTCGCTTGAGCACTTAACGCGACAGCAACGACCAATGTATAGACGTTCACATGGTTCAATTCACCCTTGGGCTCTGCTTCTGCAGCCTCAAATCGTTCAAAGATTTGTCGGATCGTGTGATAATCAAGTTGTTTTGCCATGCAAACGTGAATGCCTGCTTTTTGGGCTAATCTCAAGCATTTTGGGGTCGCATAAGTTTGTTGATGTATTATCATGCTCAAAAGAGGTGCATAGATGTTGGCGAAACATAAAAATCACGATTTTACGATTATTCAAAGGATCATTGATTTTTTGGACCTGGTAGGGCCCAATGTGACCCTGTCAGAAGTTGCATCGGGAACCGAAATTGCACCGAACTTGTTAATCGATGCCCTGACAAACTGGGGAGGCGCTTCGGTGGATCATTTCCCAAAATATCTCAGCCAAGGATTTTCGCATAACATCCCGGTCACCATAGATATTCCTCATTCAGTTGATATAGCGCCACACATTCATGTGACAGACGCACATGATCAAGGATTGGATCAAATCTTTTATAATGATATTTATACCCCCTTCGGCCCTGCTCTAATTTTGGCAACACAGCATGGTATTTGTGGATTGGGATTTAGCGCCGAAGTAGGAATAGATGAAACCAAACAAGATTTCATCTCCCGATGGCCCAAGTCGCATTTTATAAAATCAGCAGAAAATTTAGCACAGTATGAATCTTTACTGTTTAATGATGACCAGGCGATACCACTGCACCTGATCGGCAGCCCGTTCTACGTGAACGTCTGGAAAGCCCTGTTGGAGATCCCGATAGGTTGCGCAAGGACCTATTCCAATGTGGCATTGCGGGCAGGCAACACGCGCGCCGTGCGCGCAGTCGGATCCGCAATTGGCAAAAACCCAATCAGTTGGCTGATCCCGTGCCATAGGGCATTACGCAAAGACGGCAGTTTGGGCGGATATCACTGGGGACTACATATTAAACGCGCCATGTTGGCCTATGAAGCATTGCAGATACAGAACTAAACGCGATTTTTGCGAGTCCAGGATGCCCTTTGCGCGTCTTTTTGCCCATAACAAACTCGTGAGTTTTCAATTCCATACCGCCGCGTAATAGTGAGAACAACGCACGATGAAGGATCTTCACTATGGCATCGAAAAAAATTATAGCAGGCCTATTAATTTCTTCATTAGCCGTTTCTGCCTGTAATACATCCGCAGGCTTTGATCAAAATATTGACAGAACCAAAACCAAACAGGGCGCGATCATTGGCGGACTTGTTGGTGCCGTTGCAGGCATGTCCACTGGTGGTGATAATTCTGTAAAACGGCGTCAAGGCGCCGTGCGAGGGGCGTTGCTTGGTGCCGGCTTAGGCGCTGCAATCGGAAATGAATTGGATAAACAGGCCGCGGAATTGAGGCGAGACATGAACAACGACGATGTAATGATCCAAAACACAGGTGATCGTCTGATCGTGACGCTGCCCCAGGATATCTTGTTCGCAGTAAACAGTACGCACATCACACCCAGCTTGCGTTCGGATCTGGCCATTTTGGCGCAGAACCTGATTCATTATCCGAATTCCACAATCCAAATCGTTGGGCACACGGACAATACGGGATCCGCAGATTATAACCAATCACTGTCGACAGAACGCGCCTTGGCTGTATCCAGTATTTTGCAGCAAAACGGCGTTCCACAATTCCGCATTCAATCCACGGGGCGCGGCGAAAGCCAACCCATCGCATCGAACCTAACGCCAGAGGGTCGCGCGCAAAACCGCCGTGTGGATGTGATTATTCTGCCAAACTAAATTTTATAGGTCTCCCCGACCCATGCCTCGGCCCACGTGGTCGGGGCCTTTTTAATTTGCGAACGCCTGATCTAAAATTTTCTGAAGCTGTTCTGCATCATCTGACGTGAAGGCCGCCGGCTGATTACTGTCGATATCGAAGACGGCAATCACATTTCCAGCGCCATCTCGCACGGGTAGAACGATTTCCGATAAGGTGGAAGTTGAACAAGCAATATGGCCCGGAAACATATGGACATCATCCACCAACTGCATACGGTTTTCTCGGGCTGCAGCACCACAAACGCCCTTACTAAACGGGATTACCAAACACCCATGTCCACCCTGATATGGACCAATTTTCAGAAGTTCGGTTGTAACCACGCGATAAAAACCTGTCCAATCAAACCGATCATCTGAATGATGCACTTCGCATACTATCGTTGCCATTTTCGCAATGGGGTCGGTTTCGCCATAGATCAGTGCATCTATTGTCTTGTTCAAAAGATTATAATCGACACTCATGGACGTTCAATTGCGATTGCTGTGCCTTCGCCCCCACCAATGCAAATTGCAGCTACACCACGCTGCACATCACGGGTTTCCATCGCGTTCAACAGGGTCACCAAGATGCGTGCACCAGATGCGCCAATAGGATGACCCAAGGCACAGGCACCGCCATTTACGTTCATCTTATCTCGTGAAATCTGCATATCACGCATGAACGCCATGGGAACAACAGCAAATGCCTCGTTCACTTCCCACAGGTCAACATCGTCTTTAGTCCAGTCGATCTTTTTCAATAACTTTTCTGCCGCTGGAATTGGGGCAGTTGCAAACCAACCTGGCGCATGCGCATGGCTAGCATGTCCCTTAATCACAGCGCGAATGGGTAAATCATTAGCCTCAGCATGAGCACGCGTTGTCAGAATAAGAGCCGCCGCACCATCAGAGATCGAAGATGAATTAGCAGGTGTCACTGTACCACCATCACGAAAAGCCGGTTTAAGATGCGGGATTTTTTCCGGACGCGCGTTTTTAGGTTGCTCGTCTTCGCTAATCACAACCTCACCCTTTCGCTTTTTCAGTACGACCGAGGCAATTTCACGTGTGAATGCCCCTGATTTTTGTGCATCCCACGCATTTCTAAGCGACCCCAGTGCATATTCATCCTGCGCTTCTCTGGTGAATTGATATTTTTCCGCACAATCTTCTGCGAAGGTGCCCATAAGACGGCCCTTATCGTAGGCGTCTTCTAGTCCATCCAAAAACATATGGTCCATAACCTGACCATGCCCAATGCGCGCACCACCACGCATTTTGGGCAACAGATATGGCGCACTGGACATACTTTCCATACCCCCGACGGCCACAACCTTAGAATGGCCTAAAGCCAGTTGGTCGTACCCGATCATGGTCGCCTTCATCCCAGACCCGCACATCTTATTTAGCGTAGTAGCTGGAACGTCTTCACCCAGACCTGCAGCAAAACCTGCCTGACGTGCAGGTGCCTGCCCCTGACCAGCAGGCAACACATTTCCAAAATACAATTCGTCAACTGATGCAACCTGCGCATCGTCGAGCGCGGCTTTTAATGCGACACCACCAAGGATCGAGGCGTTTACACCATCAAAATCCCCTTGGAACCCACCCATCGGGGTACGCGCTGCGCCAGCAATTACAACTTCGTTCATTTCTACGCCTCATCAAAATCTTGGGTCAAGCATACCGATTAGTATTCTTTTGCGTCCAGTGTACCGCCACGTCGTTACCTAAGGAGGATATTATAATGAACCTTATTTATGCTCAAGAAGGAGAATACCTGGTTGTTGCATTGAATGCAGGGCGCGCAAAATAGACCTGTGCGCATCGGATTGGGCAAATTTATGCACAGCTTGAAGCCATCAAATACATAATCGACTTATCTCGGAATCTGACTTTCGTTTCAACGTGTCTGGCATAGAGAACCCTCACGGTTGCCAATATCAATTTGAATATTAATCTTGATCCAAAGGGAGATTTAATATGCGAGATTTTTATTCCAAAGGCAGATCAACCGTTTTTGCAGAAAATGGTATGTGCGCCACATCCCATCCAATTGCGGCACAGGCAGCAGTAGACATGTTGAAGAACGGCGGCAATGCAATGGATGCGGCGATTGCAGGCGCTGTGTTGCTGGGTATTTGCGAGCCTCAGATGACGGGCATAGGTGGCGACTGCTTCGTCTTATTTTCGCCAGCAGGTCGTGATGACGTACTAGCGATGAACGGATCTGGTCGTGCACCTGCGAACCTAACCGCAGAAATGCTGAAAGCATCCGGACATGATAAGGTCCCGCTACGAGATCCTAGTGCCGTCACAATACCCACAGCTATCGACGCATTTTGTACCCTGAGTGAAGACTGGGGTAAATTGGGGCTAGATCGCATTTTGCAACCCGCAATTCAGTATGCGCGTAATGGCGTCGCAATTGCGCCAAGGGTCGGCTACGATTGGGCCAACCTACTGGAAACCTTTCACGAAACGGCAATCCCATTTTTCACAAATAACGGATCTGCGCCCATGACAGGAAGCCGCTTTGCCTATCCTGGTCAAGCCGATGTCATTGAAAAGATCGCAGCCCAAGGACGCGATGGTTTTTATTCGGGTGACGTCTGCGTAGACATGGTTGAAACGCTTCGATCCCTTGGAGGGCAACACACCGAAGAAGATTTTGCAAATGCGCGCGCAGAGTATACACACGCGATTTCAGGATCCTACGGCAAATACGAATTAATCGAACACCCGCCAAATGGTCAGGGTGCGACAGCGATTTTGATGGCAAACATGCTAAAAAATTTTGACATTGCTTCGCTGAATCCCCTTGGGGTTGAACGTGCGCATATAGAAGCAGAGATTTCCAAGCTTGCCTATGACGCGCGCAACCGACTGATCGCTGATCCAACAGTGACCGATGGAACAGAACGCATGTTATCAGCGGATTTGGCGAACAAACTCAGCACGCTCATTTCAAAAACCAAAGTGAACAAACGTGTCAGCGAAATCACCGAGGCTGTTCACAAAGACACGGTTTACATCTCTGTCGTCGACCGTGATCGCATGTCAGTATCGCTCATCTATTCGATCTTCCATGGGTTTGGATCAGGAATTGCTAGCCAAAAATACGGGGTTTTGTTCCAAAACCGTGGTGCGGGGTTCAACCTGATTGAAGGACATCCAAACGAATTGAAGCCAGGGAAGCGCCCAATGCACACGATTATTCCAGGAATGCTGCGCGAAGGAAACGGAAACGCCATGCCGCTGGGCGTAATGGGCGGACAGTATCAACCCTGTGGACATATACGCGTGTTATCTAACCTTGTTGATTACGACATGGATATCCAAGCGGCCCTTGATGCGCCAAGGAGCTTTGCAGAAGGGGATATTCTAAATGTTGAGCCAAGCTATGATCCAGAAATCGTTCAAGGCCTTGTAGATTTGGGACATGAAGTCAACCAAACAATGCCCCCCATTGGAGGCGCACAGGCTATATTGGAAAACAGTGATGGGTTCTTGGTCGGTGGCTCAGACCCACGCAAAGATGGTTGCGCGATCGGATACTAATTAAACTGAAAATGCAGTGGATATTGACCGTCCTGAAACGGACCGAACATGTCTGGTATATCGGGGTGTTCAACAGGTTCGCCCGAATAATCCGCAACAAGATTTTGTTCAGATACATAGGCCACATAAAAGCTGTGATCATTTTCAGCCAATAAGTGATAGAATGGCTGCTCTTTCTTGGGGCGGCTGTCCTCTGGAATAGACTCGTACCATTCCTCTGTATTTGCAAACTCTGGATCAACGTCAAATACAACACCGCGAAACGGATGTTTACGATGACGCACGATCTGTCCAAGATTATATTTTGCAAACTGTTGGTTCATACACACGAATACTCCCAACTTCGCTAGTTACTGTTTTACATCCAATTTGTCTAGAAGGACATTCCTTAAAACAGGGAACAATCTGTGATCAATTAGGCTATATTCCTTGTCCAAACGTTCTAGTTTATGCACCTTCTGGTCGTTTGCTAGTTTTCTACCATAAATCGAGCAGTTTCAGAGAATTATGCTTTTTAAACTTGGAAATTTTCATTAAACTAGACGAAAAATAGAATAAGCGAGAGGCAATCATGAGCAGTACCCTTCGCGCAGTTATCTTACTCCTTCTTGTGGCCTCGTGCGGCGTTGCCCGTTACAGCCCACCAAGAAACTTGGACAACGCGTGCTCTATACTGGCACAACGACCTGCATTTGATAGAGCTTTTCAGGCTGTAAAGCGTAAATGGGGCATTCCCGTTCACGTTCAAATGGCGATCATACACCAAGAAAGTAGGTTTAAACCGGATGCGCGTACGCCTATGCAATATTTCCTTGGCATCATTCCGACAGGCCGTCAAAGTTCTGCATATGGGTATTCACAGGCTCTCGATGGCACTTGGAAAGAATATCGCAAATCGACAGGACGCCTTGGTGCGCGCCGCGATGACATTTATGATGCTTCTGACTTCATTGGTTGGTACCTTGCTACCTCAAATCGAGAACTCGGCATTTCGCTAAACGACACGCGCAATCAGTACCTTGCCTACCACGAAGGCCGCACAGGGTATAAGCGCCGTTCGTATAATTCAAAACGATGGTTGTTGGACGTATCTGCCAAGGTGCGCTCGCGTGGCAATACGTATGAACGTCAATTGCGCAGTTGTGGCCGCAGCTAAATTAATCGCGCTGGGTACGCTGCATAATTTCAAGTGACACATTAAATAGGCTTGAGCGGATTTTTCCGCCAAGCTGCAAATCATCCAGTATAAAAATTGTGCGTTCGCCGCTTTCATTGGAAAGCACCCATTGGCGCAAGTCAATCTCAGGTCCAGTGAAATAAAAATCCATCCGCCCACGTTCAGGATGATCAGGATCTTGAACACTTAGGATCGTTGCCGTTCCATCGTAATGATGCCCAACAACCATACGCGCGTTTTCCAAATCGACGCGCTTTGCCAAAACCAAGCCCAGGGGAGTTTTATCCAATGGGTAATTCTGTGGCATGCCATCGCCTTGGGGATCAAAGACAGACAAAGTATTCGAAACCGCCAAGACCAATGCCGAATTAGGTGGGTCGTATTCGAATCGAATGCGACCAGGGCGTTGGATATAGATGTCACCCGTATCCTTACTGCCATCGGCATTGATTTGCTGAAACGACGACTGGGCAGTCGTCATCTTATTAAAATACTCTGACAATTGCGCCAGTGACAATTTATCTGCGAAAGCAGGGCATGAGAACAAAAGCGATGTTAAAGTTGCAGCAATGGAAAATTTGTTCATATCTTCAACATATTCAACCCTGCCACACGATGGTACCCCAATCACACTTTGGTGAAGCGGAGAACAAATAAATGGGCGATTTATTGCTGTTCAGGGATCAGGATTTCCCGCTTACCCACGTGGTTTGCTCCTGAAATTAAACCTTCGTCTTCCATTTGTTCAACCAAGCGAGCAGCCTTATTATACCCAATCGCAAGCTTGCGTTGGATATAACTCGTTGAAACCTTGCGGTCTTTTAGTACGATTGCAACTGCTTGATCATATAGCGCATCTTCACCATCTGTGTTGCCACCCAACCCGAGCACCATATCAATACCATCTGCCTTATCATCATCGGGTCCTTCGACAACGCCCGCTCTATATTCGGGTGGACCATAGGCTTTCAGGTGATTGACGATTTCTTCAACTTCTTCATCCGAAACAAACGGACCATGGCAACGGGTAATTTTTGAACCACCGGCCATATAAAGCATGTCGCCCATCCCCAAAAGTTGTTCAGCTCCCATTTCACCCAAAATGGTTCGACTGTCGATTTTTGATGTTACTTGGAACGAGATACGCGTTGGAAAGTTCGCCTTGATTGTTCCCGTAATCACATCAACAGATGGGCGCTGTGTCGCCATGATCAGGTGAATGCCAGACGCACGCGCCATTTGAGCAAGACGTTGAATACAAGCCTCGATGTCTTTGCCTGCAACCATCATCAAGTCTGCCATTTCGTCTACGATCACAACAATATATGGCATTTTCTCTGGCTGGAATTCTTCTGTTTCAAAAACAGGATCACCAGTTTCGTCATCAAAACCTGTCTGGATAGTGCGACTGAACATTTCTCCCTTAGACAGTGCATCATTCACACGGCTGTTATAGCCATCAATGTTTCGCACTCCCATTTTGGACATTTTGCGATAGCGCTCTTCCATTTCGCCAACGACCCATTTCAGGGCAACAACTGCTTTTTTAGGATCAGTGACAACTGGCGAAAGAAGATGCGGAATTCCGTCATAAACGCTCAGTTCCAACATCTTGGGATCAATCATAATCAACCGACATTCCTCTGGTGTCAGTTTGTAAAGCAATGACAAAATCATCGTGTTGATCGCAACCGATTTACCCGAACCAGTCGTTCCCGCAATAAGTAGGTGAGGCATTTTTGCCAAATTGGCGACCATGGGTTCACCGCCGATATCTTTGCCAAGTGCAAGCGGTAGTTTTTGATTTCCGTCCCCAAATGCGCGACTTGACAAAATTTCACGCAGAACAACTTTTTCGCGGTTTTCGTTTGGCAATTCGATGCCAATCACCGATCTACCAGGAACTGTTGAAACACGTGCAGAAAGTGCAGACATGGATCGTGCGATATCATCTGCCAACCCAATGACACGACTGGCCTTAAGGCCGGGCGCAGGTTCTAATTCATACATTGTAACAACAGGACCCGGACGCACGCTGACAATCTCGCCCTTCACCCCATAGTCATCCAAAACAGATTCCAGCAAGCGCGCATTTTCTTCTAATGCTTCATCCGATAAGACGTGTCGGGAAATGCTAGTGTGATTTGTCAAAAGGCTCAGCGGAGGCAATTCATATTCCACCTGACGATCATCAAATTTTAGTGCTGGCTGTGATTCTGCCAAAGCGCGGGCTGATTTTTGGATGGGTTTACGCGTTGCGGGTTGCACAACCTTTTTTGCTTCAAATACCTGCGCGCGATAACTCATATCAACGGGTTCGTCTATTTCGTCTTCAAACGCCTCAAGTGCATCCACCGAAACCTCTTGTTCACTTTCATTAAGAGTGGTCTGCTCAGGATTCTCTGTTAAGCTTAATGACATTGTTAGACGTGGCTCCACACGTTCGTGTGGTGCTAACGGCTCTGCCGCATCCAACACAAGCGCGTCAGGCCCACGGCCCAATCCTTTGGTCAATGGCTTCTCTTCCTCGACAGGTGTTGGTTCGGGCATCATGCGACTTTTGATGGCATCGGATATACGCGAGCGAATGCGGTCTTCTCCCGGTGCGCTTGCCTGAGCATTGAATATCGATTCAACCAATTCTGGCTCTGGCAACTTTTCTTGACGTTTGATCAGTTTCGGCATGCGCGCAAGTAGGCTGGGCTTATGAGGCTGCTCTTGCTCGAATTCTTCTGGGTTTGTCTCAACAACCTCAGTCGTTTTCAGTTGCAAACGCCCCTCTCGCCTGATCTTAGAGTTCTGCTGAACATCCTTAACCTTGGCCACCGCGCGTTCCGTTCCACGACCAGCTAGGGTCATGATGTGCGCATAGGTCATAACAACACTTACGTATAAAAACCGCACAATCGATCGTAGTTCTTCCTTGTCAAAACCCAACACAAAGGCCCCAACACTCATCATTAAAATCGCGGATAGAATAGATAACAGGACGATCGCAATTTCTGCGTTCATTGGAAGGGCAGTCAGCAGGGATCCAACAACTGTATCCCCGAACAAACCGCCGAGTCCAAAACTATGTGCCCATGCTTCATCAGGCACAAGTGTCGCAGCGTAGATCGCACCCAATGCAATGCCAACGGGCGCGAAAATTACACGATTGGTCGCACGTTCAGCCCCCTTATGAAGGGTCATGCGTGCACCCCACACCAAGAAGAGCGCGACAAGCGACCAACTGCCCCAGCCCAAAATCAGAAATACGGGGGATGCAATTGTGGCACCTGTAATCCCCAGCAGGTTTTGAACTGGCGCTTCTGAGGCAGAAAATAGACCCGGGTCAGATGGCGAATAGCTATAAATGATCAATGCAGCGAGAACGCCAATAATCATCATCGCAATCCCCAAAAGTTCAACACTCCTGCGTTCAAGAGTTTCCTGAACTGAGCTATCAATAAGTGGATCACGACCACGTGCCTGATGATATGCCATATCTGACCTCGTTACTTATAAAGGCAGTCGCGCAGGTGGATTAGTCCGCGCTCTGCTTCTTCTTTTGGAGCGACCAATGCCACCCGAATATACGGGGCGCCGGGCGTCCCATGCTCTGTTTCTTTGGATAGATACCGTCCTGGTAACACACGTACGCCAGTTTCCTGCCATAAGCGCAGCGCAGCGCTTTCGCCATCCCCCACGTTTAGCCAAAGGAAAAAGCCTGCCTCGGGTGAATGATAGGTGTCTATCCCTGCAAATATTTGATCCGCGGCATCGAATTTTTCTGCATAAAGCGCACGGTTTTCCTCGACATGCGCCTCATCCTGCCAAACTCTTGCGGACACTCCCTGCAGCGGCCCCGGCAACGGGGCACCCGAATAGGCACGCAAGCGTTTCATATGCGCAATGGTTTTTGACCCACCCGCGGCAAACCCTGAACGCATCCCTGGTAGATTCGAGCGCTTGGATAACGAATGGAAAATCACAACGCGTTCAGGGTCTGCGCCTATTTCATGCGCAACCTGCAGCGCACCGACAGGCGCATCACCCCTGTATATTTCGCTGTAACATTCGTCTGCAAAAATGCGGAAATCGTATTTTTCCGCCAAACCAATCAATGCTTCCAAATACGCACGTGATGCGATTGCCCCCTGTGGGTTTGATGGGGAGCAAATATACGCCGCGACAGTTCGATTAAGCGTTTCTGCAGGTAGGGATGCGTAATCTGGCAAAAATCCATTTTCCGCATCAGCTGGAACAAATACCTGCTCTGCTCCGACTGAGATCGAGGCGATCATATATACCTGATAAAATGGGTTAGGGATTAGAACGATCGGCGTTTTTCCATTTTTATGTTCGGGCAATAACGCCATTGCCGCGTTATACAAACCTTCGCGCGTTCCATTTAACGCGAGAACCTGAGTGTCCGCATCAATCCCAACCGCGAAACGCCGTTTCACCCAATCGGCGATGGCATTGCGCAGCTCGGGCGTTCCATCATTGGCGGGATAAGAATTCAAACTGCTCAATGCATCGCATAAGATATCATTGATCCAAGTAGGAAAGGCATGCTTTGGTTCGCCAATCGTCATATGCACAACATCGCCGCCTGCAGGATTATGATCCAACAAAGCGCGCAAACGCGGGAACGCATAGTCCGGAAGGTTCGAAAACCGCTCAGGGAACTCCATTCAAATCTGCCTCATGTGTCGGGATCTTTGTCCCGTTTTTCATGAAGATAGCGGATCACGGCGCTTTCGTCCAGAAAAAGCAGCGTCATCATTAGTTATGTGACGAAAATCCCTCACATGCGTTTAACCCAATGCCTCTTCGGCGACTAATCCAAGGCGTAGCAATCGTTCTTCTTGCATGGGGTGTCCCATCAACATCACACCACAACTCGGGATGCCCGTCGGGAGTGTCAGAGCGCACAACCCCATAAGATTGCCAATGCGTGTATTGCGCAAGGCCATCAAGTTTTCAGTGAGATAATAGTCATCATCGCACAACAAACGCTCGATATTCGGCGGGGTGCTGGGTGCAGTTGGCAAAATAACGGCATCAAAACCAGCAGTTTTTGATAAATAAGCTAACCGCAAACGCTCTAAGTCTTGCCATGCAGCAACAAAATCTGCTGCTTTGAAATCCGCTCCACCACGGAATCGTTCTAAAATCGGGCCAAACATCAGATCTGGATTTGCTTCTATCTCCGCACCCCACGTGCCATAGGCCTCGGCGGCAAACAGAATAGCCGCATGTGAAAATGATTGTTCGACTTCCGGAACTTCGATTTCAATGATCTCTGCACCCGCCTCAGTAAATTTTGTAACAGACCTTTCAAATGCAGTTTGTGGACCATCACGCAGATCGGACATCGCCACAGTTTTCAAAATCGCAAGCCGACGTCCTTTCAATGTAGAGGGCGTCATATCGATCGCCTTACGCCCCTCTAGTACAGCCAACACATGCGCGGCATCAGCCACAGTTTTTGCCAGTGGGCCAACCGTGTCAAAACGTGCGCACAACGGCACGACGCCCTTTAAACTTAGTCGCCCTGATGTTGTTTTTAGTCCGACTAAATCGTTCCAAACCGATGGAATACGCACCGATCCACCAGTATCTGATCCAATAGCAACAGGTGCCAATCCATACGCAACCGAGGCCGCAGCACCCGAGGATGACCCGCCAGAAACCGCATTTTTATCATGGATACAAGGCGATGTAGCGGTCCTGGGATTTAGCCCCAGCCCAGAAAACGCCAATTCGGACATGTGCGTTTTACCCAAGCACACCGCACCCATTGCCGTTGCATTTTTCAAAACCAGCGCATCTTCAGACGGCACACGGCCCTCGAGTAATAAAGATCCAGCTTCTGTTTTGATCCCTGCGGTGTCGTATAAATCTTTCCAACTAATCGGCACACCATCCAATGACGATCGCCGTAGCCTCAGCCGCGCCCGCTCTTCGGCATCTTTAGCTTCGGCCATTGCGCGATCTTGAGTCAGTTCGGAATAAATGCGGGGGGACAGGGGATGTGCGGTAATGGCATCCAGATATGTCTTGGTGATTTCAACAGGGCCTAAATCACCTTTATCAATAGCATTGCCAAGTTCCGTTGCCGTCAACTGCAAAATATCAGTCATCAATCTACCCATTCATGTATCTTTTTGGTAGCCTAGCGACAATCGCAACACTGGACAATGTCCCTAACAGATGCATATGTCGAAGTATGAACAAAACCTATGATATCCTGATCATTGGCGCTGGGCTAAATGGTACGACCATGGCGCTTGGCGCAGCGCAGTTTGGATTAAACGTAGCCCTTTTTGACGCGCATAAAATGACCGATCAGCTAGAAGCAGGGTTTGATGGACGTTCCTACGCTCTGTCATTGACCTCTGTTCGTATGATGCGGTCACTGGGTCTTTGGGATACATTGGAAGAATACGCGCAACCGATGCTGGACATCAAGGTTTGTGAAGGGCAGTTGCCAGATGGACCCTCACCCTTCTTTTTGCATTTTGATCATAATGAAATCGAAGAAGGCCCAATGGGTCACATGGTACAGGATAGGTATCTGCGCCCCGCACTCCAAAGAGCCGTCGATGAAAATAATCAGGTCGACTACTATCCCAATGTAAAAATTCAGTCGCACCAATGCACCTCAGAATTCGTAAGTGTGATCACAGATGCTGGCCAAGAATACACTGGTAAACTTTTGATTGCAGCAGATGGACGTCAAAGTACAACTGCAACGCGTGCAGGTATCTGTCGCAAAGGGTGGGACTATGGGCAAAGCGCATTGGTATGCGCTATTGAGCATGAAAACTCTCATAATGCGACCGCCTATCAATATTTTATGCCACAAGGCCCGTTGGCCATACTACCACTGACAAAAAATCGATCTTCAATCGTTTGGAGTGAAACACACGAACGTGCAAAGGATATTATGCAATTGGATGATGCTGCCTATTTATCGGTTCTGCGTCCACGTTTTGGTGATTTTTTGGGTGATATCAAACTGGCAGGAAAACGATATAAATACCCCCTAAGCCTCAGCATCGCAGAAAAATTCGTCAAACCTAGGGTTGCACTGATTGGCGATGCGGCACATGGGATCCATCCCATTGCAGGTCAAGGATTAAACGCCGGGTTAAAGGATATCGCCGCACTCTGCCATGTGCTGCAAGATGCCCACAAACGCGGTGAAAACATCGGGGCCATTGATGTTTTGGAGCGGTATCAAGAGTGGCGACGGTTTGATGTAAACTTATTAGCGCTGGCGACAGATGGGTTTAACAAACTCTTCTCAAACTCAAATGCGCTGCTGCGTGCGGGACGTGCACTTGGTCTGGGACTTATCAATCAGATGCCGAAACTCCGCAGAAGTTTTATCCGAGAGGCTGCAGGTATCGGAACAAGTGACTTGCCATATTTGATGCGCTAGGCCGTGTCGTCAATCGAACGCGCTTGATCTACTAGCATAATCGGAATGCCATCACGAATGGGAAAGGCTAATTTCGCCTTTTTCGAAACCAATTCTTGACGATCACTATCGTATTCCAGTGTCGTGTGCGTTGTTGGGCAAATCAATGCCTCAAGCATACGGCGGTCAAATTGAGGTATTTCCGTCATTGGACAATCTCCTCTCCCCCACTACGCAGGCTGTATTCTATCAATGTGATAAGTGTTTCACGCCGCGTGATCAGCGAAGGTGCCTCAAGCAAGGCCTGCTTATCTTCGGCTTCTAAATCCAAAAGCATCGACAATGAATTGATCAACAATTCATCTTCGGCCTCTTTCATCGCATCCCAATCAGTAGATAGTCCGCGCCCTTCGAAATAGCGTTGCAACAATTCAAACAAAGCCTCACGGTTCAAATTCTTATCGCTTTCCGCCTGCTTGCGGTCCGCATCAAAACCATCCCAGACCACATTAAATTTACGATACGGTGTGAAACCTTCAATCTCGTCCTGCAAACGATATCGCGATACGCCCGTTAGGGTGATCATGTAGCGGCCATCGTCTGTTTCTGAAAACTGCGTTAACCGACCAGCACAACCAATAGTATGCAGTCGATCTTCACCTGCGGGCTGGATCATCCCGATCAATCGCCCCGGGGTTTTCATCGCATCTTCGATCATGCTGAGATAGCGTGGTTCAAAAATATGCAGTGGCAACCGTGAACGCGGCAGCAATACCGCCTTTGGAAGCGGAAAAACCGGAATGCTTTCGGGAAGATCAAATGAAAAAGCCATGCTTTAAACGTAGGTCGTTATTTCGTTTAAGCAAATATCATAGAGCTTAGCTTACGCCGTCCATTCAGGACGATTGGATCATTCGCCTTCAACGCATCGAAAATTGTAAACAGCTGCTCTTTTGCGGCGCCATCATTCCAGTCACGATCACGTCGGAATAGTTGCAACAATTGTTCAACTGCCGCTTCAACCTGACCTGCGGCATGCAAGGCTTGGGCATAATCAAAGCGCGCTTGATGGTTGTTTTCATCCGCTTCAACCGCCGCCAGTAATTCGCCCAATGGTCCAGCATCTTGCGCTTGACGTGCCAACGCCAGCTGCGCATGTGCTGCATCAATCTCTGGCGCATTGGAAATTTCCGCAGGCGCGCCGTTCAAAACAGCCTCAGCCTGATCCAAATCGCCCAATGCCACATATGCGCGGGCCAAACCGCTATAGGCGGGGGCGCTCATTCCATCTTCACCCAAAATCGCCGTGAATGTCTCAGCCGCATCTGCTGCGGCACCTTCTGCCAACATCTGCTCTGCCGCTTCTATAGCATCCGATAGCCCGCCATCAGCGGAACCGCCTGCAGCCTCGATCACACGATCAACAAAGGCTTTGATTTCTGATCCAGGCAATGCGCCTTGGAAACCATCGATCGGCTGCCCCTGATAAAATGCATAGACTGTTGGGATCGACTGGACACGCATTTGACCTGCGATCATTTGATTTTCATCAACGTTTACCTTGGCCATTTTAACGGCACCGTTGGCCTCTTTAACCGCGGACTCCAGCGCGGGGCCAAGCGTTTTGCATGGCCCGCACCAAGGGGCCCAGAAATCAACAATTATGGGCATTGTTTGACTTGCGTCTACAACCGCTTCCATAAAGTTTGCTTCGCTTACATCCTGAATCAAATCGTCTACTGGAGGTGTTGAATTTCCTAATTCTAACATCGGCATGGCCTCGTATCTAAGTGTTGCACCCTATATGGAGGTTTAATTCAGAAAATCAAAGATCAAAACTGGCAAAAACTGGGGCGTGATCACTGGGCTGGTCCCAACCGCGTACGTGTCGCAAGATCCGACTTGAATGTGCTGCGTCAGAAATATCGGAGGTCGCCCAGATGTGATCAAGGCGGCGGCCTTTATCCGCAGCATCCCAATCTTTGGCACGATAAGACCACCACGAATACAACAAACCATCTGCGATGTCCTGTCGGGTTACATCTACCCAATTACCTGCCTTTTGCACCTCGGTTAAATGGTCAACTTCGATGGGTGTGTGGCTCACCACTTTTAGCATTTTTTTGTGGTCCCAAACATCATCTTCTCGCGGTGCAATATTCAGATCCCCGACAAGGATTGCCTTAGTTGGCGTATCCGTGGAAAAGTGATCCCGCATATCTGTTAAGTAATCGAGCTTTTGGCCAAACTTGATATTTTTTTCTCTGTTGGGTTCATCTCCACCCGCAGGGACATAAAAATTGTGAATTGTCACACCATTTTCCAACTGTCCTGCGATATGGCGCGCATGGTCTAGTCCTGCGAATTCACAACGCCCTACCTCGGCAATAGGTATTTTGGAGAAAATCGCAACGCCGTTGTAACCCTTTTGCCCATTTGCAACATAATGCGGATATCCTAGTTCAGCAAAATCATCCGTTGGCATTTTATCAACGGGAGATTTGCATTCTTGCAAACACAAAACATCAGGCTCCTCATCCCGCATCAGATCCATAACTAGATTTTTACGTAACCGAACCGAATTGATGTTCCATGTGGCAAGGGTAAATGTCACGCCGCGCTCCTGTTTGTAGTTGATATACAGACATATGATAAACGCGATGCCGAATGCAATCAGCTGTTACTTGAGACACACTCAATTTCTAGCTCCGTGCCGTCATAAAAATAAAATCAGTGTCTAGGTCCATAATTCGCATGCATGTGCGGATCATATCGAAACGGGGGTTGGCATCGTCGGTTTGAACGCGCGCAGATGTGGCGAGGCATTTTTAACATAGCATGACAAAATCTGGCTACACTTTACCCCAGATAAAAGGGCTGTTGGACCCTTTGCCAACAAGCGCATCTCGACTGCCAAGGATTGGGAGCGATTGTCGGAAAAGTTTCGTGTAAGTTTAGATGAGAAAATCGAAATACAGCAAAAATTGCCTAATACTCTGTGGAATCTTATCGGTTGCGGTTGCTTATCATTGAACAGCCACGGAAGATAAAATCCTTAAGATATCATTGCGATGGGCCTGGACCGCGGCAATTGGATCTATAAAACACCCAAGAAACGCTCGGACCAGTCCAATGGGGAGGAGCATATCTATTCCCGGACATACACGGGGTTCGTCTCGTCTTACAATTGAGATAACGTCAACACAATAAAGTTATACCTTTCGTTAACGCAATCTATCATGATGAGACTATTTTATAACCACCAGGTTCGGTTACAAGAAGGCGCGCTTGTGACGGATCTGGTTCAATTTTCTGGCGCAAACGATAAATGTGCGTCTCTAACGTATGCGTTGTCACACCTGCATTATAGCCCCAAACTTCATGCAACAATTGCTCTCTTGGGACCACACCTTCGCTTGAACGGTGCAGGAATTTCAATATGTTAGTCTCTTTTTCCGTTAAACGTACCTTTTTACCATCCTCAGTCATCAACACCTTGGCGCTTGGCTTAAAAACATATGGACCGATTGCAAATGTTGCATCCTCCGATTGTTCGTGCTGTCTTAGTTGGGCACGCATACGTGCCAACAAAACTGGAAACTTAAATGGTTTGGTCACATAATCATTAGCACCTGCATCCAACCCAAGGATGGTGTCCGAATCCGTATCATGCCCCGTCAGCATAATGATTGGCGACTTCACACCCTGCTTTCGCATCCATTTGCACAGCTCGCGACCATCAGTGTCAGGCAGGCCGACGTCCAACATAATCAAATCATAATCCGCGCCTTTTGCATGTACTTGTGCATCTTGGCCATTTGCAGCTTCAGAAACTTCAAACTCGTCCAATAAAATCAACTGCTCGGCCAATGCTTCGCGTAAATCATCGTCATCATCAACAAGTAAGATATTTTTTAAATGTGCCATCATAATCTCCTGATGAATGAAACATGGCGGTGCAGTTTATGTTCCACAAGATCACCGCCCCTGATTTCACACCAATGTGTCGAAAAAGCATGATTTTTGAAACATTTCGTCTATGAAATGAAACATTCACCCGTTCCCCTTGCCCAAATTTAGAGCTACACCAAGAACATGAGCACCTTTGGACTGGACATTAAACAACAACTTGCCCGCGCGCGTGCTGATCTGCGCATGGGTGCACCCGTCGTCATTGTGGGGACTTCGGCCAGTCTTATTTATTCCGCAGAAGTCATTGACCAATCGCGATTTGAAGCGCTGCGGGAACATTTCAATGACCTGCGATTGGTTATCACTGCCCGCCGCGCCGAAACGCTAAAGATCGCATGTTACGACGGTGATTTTGCACAGATTTCGATTTCTACTGACCGTGACCTGCGATGGGTCAAATCCATCGCTGATCCATCGCGTGATTTGTCGGCTGGCCCTCTAGGCCCGTTTCAGGTTCTGCGCAAAACGGCAATTGGTCAGGAAAATACCGCACTCGCCCTATCAAAATCGGCAGAACTTTTGCCGGCCGCGATCCTAACGGAAATCCAACACCCTGTAGAATTTGCAAATAATAACGCGCTGAGTCTGCTTCATTCAGCAGATATTGACAAATTGGTTCGGTCGCGTCCGCACTTCTCAGATATGATTGCCGCGCGCCTGCCGACGCAAAACAGTGATCAAGGGCGCCTACACGTGTTCCGCCCGCCAACGGCAGATCAGGAACATTATGCTATGGAAATTGGCCGTCCAGATCGCACAAAACCAGTGCTGGTGCGCCTGCATTCTGCCTGCTTTACAGGCGACGTTTTGGGCAGCTTGAAATGCGATTGCGGTCCACAATTGCACAGCGCTCTCTCACACATGGGAGCTGAAGGTCAGGGTATTTTGCTCTATTTAAGCCAAGAGGGGCGCGGCATAGGATTAACAAATAAAATGCGCGCCTATGCGCTGCAAGACAAAGGGTTTGATACGGTTGAGGCCAACCATCGTTTGGGTTTTGAGGATGATGAACGCGATTTTCGCATCGGTGCGGCACTGCTGCGCGGAATGGGGATTGAGCAAATCCGCCTGATGACAAATAACCCAAAGAAAATCGAAATGATGGAAAAACAGGGGATCAAGGTTGTCGAACGCGTGCCGCTCAGGGTTGGCGAAGGGGCGGAAAACAGTGCCTACCTTGCAACCAAAGCGGCGAAATCAGGCCATCTATTGTAATGGATATGGTGTTAACGCCGCGTGGGTTGCGCATGTGGAACCGCATGCTGCCATGTTCCATTGGTCGCGGTGGCCTGACCCAACATAAGCGTGAAGGGGATGGCGCCACGCCTGTTGGGACCCATAGGATTGTTGGAATGCTGTACCGTGCTGACCGAATGGCGTGCCCAACGGATTGGGCCATCCCGATTAAGCCAAATGATTTATGGTCAGACGATGTGCGCGACGTTGACTATAATATGATGGTGCGTGCTCCGCACTCCTATTCGCACGAAAAAATGCGCCGCGCAGATCCAATGTATGATCTGGTGATTTTAACCGATTGGAATTGGCCCTATCCGCAGAAGGGTGCGGGATCTGCCATTTTCATCCACGCATGGCGCCGTCCACACGCCTCAACTGCCGGATGTATTGGTCTTAGCCATGCGAATTTATTATGGGTTGCGCAACACATTAGATATAAAACACGGCTGATTATTCCACCGCTGGCACCCGCGCTCCGAAAATAGCGGAGCCGACACGAATATGCGTTGCGCCGAATTGTATGGCCTTTTCGAAATCGTCAGACATGCCCATAGACAATCCAGCCAATCCGTTACGTGAGGCCATCTTTGCCAATAAGGCGAAATGCAAACTTGCTTCTTCTTCGACAGGCGGAATGCACATCAATCCCTTAATAGGTAGGTCTAGCCTAAGGCAGTCAGCAACGAAAGAATCCACATCAGATGGTAGGATACCCGCTTTTTGCGGCTCTTCACCCGTATTTACCTGAATGAAAATATCAGGCGATGCGCTTCGTTCTTGGGCAAGGCGTGCCAATGTGGCCGCCAGTTTCGGGCGATCCAGAGAATGGATTGTTCCAAATAGTTCTACGGCTTGTCGCGCCTTATTCGTTTGTAAAGGGCCGATTAAATGTAAATCCAATTTCCCGAAGGTTTGTTGAAAATCTGGCCATTTGCCGAATGCCTCTTGCACTCGGTTTTCGCCAAATGTTTTGTGGCCAGTTTCTAACACGGCTTGAACACGCGCGTTGGGTTGAACCTTTGACACCGCAATTAAGGAAATTTCATCTGCGTCACGCGCGGCCTCAATTGCGGCCCTATGAATACGTATTTTAATTTCTTGGATCGACATTGCATTCCTCCTTCTAGTGATGATCTAGGTGGAAAAATCCAAAGTTTCAATCATAAGAAGAACGCCACATGGCACAAGCACGCACACTGGATGAGGCGCAGATTAAACGGGTACAACGTTATCTTCGAACACGGCGCAATCACACGCGAGACAGCACCATATTCACCTTCGCATTCAACACTGGACTGCGCGCCAAAGAACTTGCAGCACTGTGTGTGGGAGATGCATATGATGCAGAGGGTGCTGTGCGTGATGCATTCGTCCTACAGCGCAGCCAAACCAAAGGCGCTCGCACACGCACAGTGTACGTCAACCGCACACTGCGTAGCGCACTGGAGCAGTATCGCCCTACCCTCTACAGTGTTGAGCCTACAGCACCCCTGTTTGAGAGCCGCAAAGGTGGACACTTCAGTGCTAACACCATGTGCCAACTGTTTCTCACTGTATTTGCAGACTGTGGACTACGTGGTGCAACCTCACACACACCGCGTCGCACCTTCATCACTCAGCTTGCCGACAAAGGTGTGGGTGTGCGTGTGCTTGCAGAGTTAGCTGGGCACAGCAGCATCTCAGTCACACAACGCTAGATAGATGTGAATGATGCACAGTTGGCACGTGCAGTGGAGTTGCTGTAGTGGTTCGTCGCACTTATCTTACAGCACAGCGTCAGTTAAAGCGTGAGTGTGCGCACCTACGTTGATTAGAGCAGCACTTGCCACAGACTGCTCAGTTGGCACTGTGTAGGCAGCGCATACGCACTCTCGCAACACAGCGTACAGCAGAAGGGTGCAAAACAAAAAAAGCGCTGCACTTGCAACGCTTTTTCCTAACTTATACGAGCAACTGTGTTGCTCACTACGCCTTACATCTTCTGTGAAGTTGGCTCAGGTGTAACCATTGTGCTTGTTGGTGCTGGTGCTGAGCACGCAGCTAGCGACAACGCAACGAGTAATCCTGCTACTACTTTTGTCATAGTATGTCCTTTCATCTCTCTGAGATTGAATACTGCCTTACGCAAAAGAGCGGCACTACTGTAGCGCCGCTCAATATATCATGCGCTAATCAACTGATTAGAACTTGAATGTCATG
>JBMTQO010000019.1:0-37710 GCA_049446275.1 Paracoccaceae bacterium
CTCCGTGCGCTGACGGGTTGGCCACTGGGCGATGGAGCCCGATATTTGGACGTTGTTATGGAAAACCTGATTGGCGATGATATGGACCGTGTTATAGACTTGTCCAAAGACCCCAAGGTTTCGCTGCACCTCTATGGCAAGGCAGACGTGAAAAAGGGCCGAAAAATGGGCCACTTTAATCGCGTCACGTCTAACTAGGCCAATAACCGAGCCGCAAATTCCCCTGTGAGATAGGTGGGCCGACCATTGGAAAACGTCGCCTCAAGCTGCATATCCGCGTTTAGAACAATAAAATCTGCCCGCTGCCCTACATTGATACGCCCCCTGTCATTTAGGCCGAGTACGGATGCAGGGTTTGATGAAACCAACGGCCATGCGTTTTCAAACCCAATTTCAGCAGCCAAATGAAGTGCTGCCTGCAAAAGTGATGGATAATGGTAGTCAGATGCAAGTGCAGTACACAAATTTTTCATCACCAAATCACGCGCTGAAACGTTGCCTTTATGTGATGATCCCCGCATCACATTTGGTGCGCCTAATATGACAGCCTCACCCAAGTCAATCGCTGCGACTGCGGCCTCTTCCGTTTCCGGGAATTCAGCGATTTCTACGCCCATTTGCGAAAATTGACATCGCTGCATTTTACTTGCATCGTCATGGCTTGCGAACAGGACGTCAGGAAATTGCGCAATCCAATTTGGCAGATCGTGCAAGGCCGCCGCTTGCCATTCATGCATTTGCTTTAACAGGGCCAAATGTGCCTCTGGGCTTCGCTTGGCCCTTAATGCCTGCCCCGTTAAACGCGGCGGTTTTTTCCCCATGGCCAACGCCTCATGCGGGACGTGGTCATTTAAAACGACGTAGCGAATGTCAAACTCTTGGATCATCGCGGCAGCGCGGTTCCAATCATCGCGCATCAGATATTCAAAGCGCAATTGAGGAATAATGTCGACAGGCGTGAAAGCGGGTTGTTTATGTAGCAAGGCAAAAACTTCACACGCAAAATCAGGCCCGCGCATGCCCCCTTCCCAACTATAAAATTGCGCCATTACGGCTGTTGTAATACCGTTCACCGCCAATTCTGAACAGGTTGCGCGCAACCCGTTTGTCAAATCCTTAACCGCACCGCGACGCGGAGCCATATGATGTTCAAATCCATCCCCATGCAAATCAATCAATCCTGGTAGCACCAAATAGCCAGAGGCATCTATCGATCGCCCTACCGTTCCTACAGAAAAGGTATTCCCCGACACGGCCACATGTCCATTCTGCATGTAAGGCACACCCAAGTAAGACACATTTGCAAGAATGAATTCCATTGATCTGATCCGTTTACAACCAACTGACATGCGCCAGCACAGGGTTTCATCCCTTTCGAGAATACCCGTTTTAGAAAAAATGCAAGGCTTGGTTTAACACCCCGGCATTGTTCATCATGAATGTATGCGTAAAGGGCAAAACAATATGATCTTTCATTTCCATAACTTTTGTGGCCTCAATAGATACCTTTCCATCCTCTTGGCCTGTGATCAAATACGAATAATATGGGTTTAAACCGCGCCTTCCTGCAATTATGCTAACGCCAAAATAAACGTTGGGGGGGGTCGCAACTATCCCATTGCGATCAAATCGTGCCCCTGCGGGTCCATTCAGATCCAAAAACAGTTTCCAATCTCTCCATTCATCCACAATTTCTGTTGCCTGACTGGGCCAACCTTACGTTACAACGCGCGCCACTGCGAAATCAGGGTGCGTAGATTTATAGCCCGTAAGATAATCCCACCCATTGCATGAGGCAGGTAATTTGGACTGGTAGGATACAAACTTTGTGCCTCTTTTCTGATTTGTGCACCTTATTGATCCAGATCTTTTTGAGAGGACGAATAAGCTCATAGTTGTCCAAATTGGCTTTGAACACAGCTATGTTTGATACCCTAAAATAAAAAGACCCGCGCATCAAAGATACGCGGATCCAATAGCCTGCAACATTAGGTGCAGCTGTTCGTATGATTACATCATGCCGCCCATGCCGCCCATGCCGCCCATGTCTGGCATTCCGCCAGCTGCTCCTGGTTTCTCTGGCTTATCAGCAACCATTGCTTCGGTTGTGATCAATAGACCTGCAACAGATGCCGCATCTTCAAGAGCAGTACGTGTTACTTTTGCAGGATCAATCACACCGAATGAGAACATGTCACCATATTCCTCTGTCTGCGCGTTAAATCCAAATGCTGCATCTGAACTCTCACGAACTTTACCTGCAACGACAGCACCATCAACACCGGCATTTTCAGCGATCTGACGTAGCGGTGCTTCGATCGCGCGGCGTATGATTGCGATACCCGCGTTTTGATCCGCGTTCACACCTTCAAGACCTTCAAGAGCTTTACCGCCTTGTACAAGTGCAACACCTCCACCTACGATGACGCCCTCTTGAACAGCTGCGCGAGTCGCGTTCAATGCATCGTCAACACGGTCCTTGCGCTCTTTCACTTCGACTTCTGTCATGCCACCAACGCGGATTACTGCAACGCCGCCTGCCAATTTAGCAACGCGCTCTTGTAGCTTTTCGCGGTCATAGTCAGAGGATGTTTCCTCGATCTGTGTACGAATTTGTGAAACACGTGCTTCAATCTCTGCTTTGTCGCCCGCACCGTCAACGATTGTTGTTTCGTCTTTGGTGATTTGGATTTTCTTCGCACTTCCTAGCATGTCCATTGTCACGCCTTCTAGCTTCATGCCAAGATCTTCTGAGATCACTTGACCACCGGTTAGGATAGCGATGTCTTGCAGCATTGCTTTACGACGATCACCAAAACCAGGTGCTTTTACAGCAGCGATTTTCAAGCCACCGCGCAATTTATTCACAACCAAGGTTGCAAGCGCTTCGCCTTCCACGTCTTCCGCGATGATCAGCAATGGTTTTTGTGATTGGATCACTGACTCTAGAAGTGGAACCATTGGCTGTAGAGAGGAAAGCTTCTTCTCATGCAATAGGATCATGCAGTCTTCAAGTTCTGCGGTCATTTTGTCTGGGTTTGTCACGAAGTATGGTGATAGGTAACCGCGGTCAAACTGCATACCCTCAACAACAACTGTCTCTGTCTCAAGACCTTTGTTCTCTTCCACTGTGATAACACCTTCGTTGCCAACCTTTTGCATCGCGTCCGCAATCTGACGACCGATTTCCGCTTCGCCGTTTGCTGAGATTGTGCCAACTTGTGCAACTTCGTCGCTGTCTTTTACGTCGCGCGCAGATGCTTTGATCGCTTCAACAACTTTTGATGTTGCCATGTCGATGCCGCGCTTAAGGTCCATCGGGTTCATACCCGCTGCAACCGCTTTCATGCCTTCTTTGACAATCGCTTGCGCCAGAATGGTAGCTGTTGTCGTGCCGTCACCCGCTTCGTCGTTTGTGCGGCTTGCTACTTCTTTTACCATCTGTGCGCCCATGTTTTCGAACTTATCTTCTAGTTCGATTTCCTTCGCAACAGAAACACCGTCTTTTGTGATGCGTGGTGCACCAAATGATTTATCCAAAACAACGTTACGGCCTTTTGGTCCCAATGTTACCTTAACCGCATCGGCTAGGATGTTCACGCCGCGTAGCATGCGGTCGCGAGCGTCTGTGTTAAACTTGACGTCTTTTGCAGCCATTGTGCTGATCCTCGTCTTAAATGTTAAAATTCTTGTGCTGAACGATTAGGACAGAATGCCCAAAATATCGCTCTCTTTCATCATCAACAGCTCTTCGCCGTCGACGGTGACTTCTGTGCCAGACCATTTGCCAAACAACACTTTGTCACCTGCTTTTACAGCCATTGCGATCAACTCGCCGCTGTCTTTCCGCGCGCCTTCGCCACATGCGACAATAACGCCTTCCGCTGGTTTCTCTTTTGCACTGTCAGGGATGATAAGACCACCAGAAGTTTTCTCGTCGCTCTCAACACGGCGAACAAGCACACGATCGTGAAGCGGTTTTAATGCCATTTCAGAGGCTCCTTAAAAAATGTTACATTATGCCCTAGGGGCTATTAGCACTCACACCTATCGAGTGCTAACGGCGTTTAGTTAGGGATCACCTGGACGAGTGTCAACACTCAACTAAAAAAATTTGACTCTTTTTTATGTCACCAAACCGCGCCCCTGCAAAAGCGCTTCAATTCCCGGCATACGACCGCGGAATTGGGTGTATAGCACATCTGGTTCAACAGATCCGCCTTTGGATAAAACCGTATTTTCCAGCTTGCGCGCCAAGTCCAAATCAAAAGGATTCTCGATTTCGTCGAACGCTGCAAATGCATCTGCGTCCATGACTTCAGACCACATGTAACTGTAATAACCCGCAGAATATCCATCTCCCGCGAATACATGTGCAAAATGTGGCGTTGCATGACGCATCGTGATTTCGCCCGGCATTCCAATTTGTTCCAACACACGTGACTGCGCGGCCATGATGTCGTCACTTGGCACATTCGTGTGATATTCTAAATCGACAATCGCTGATGCAAGATATTCAACAGTAGCAAATCCCATGTCATAGGTTGCTGCCTGACCAATCCTCTCGATCAAAGAGTCCGAAATGGGTTCATCCGTGTCAACATGACGTGCAAATTTTTTCAAAATTTCGGGCAACATTGCCCAGTGTTCATATAGCTGACTGGGCAACTCCACGAAGTCGCGTGCAACACTTGTTCCCGACAGCGAACGGTAGGTCACATTTGACAACATCTGATGAAGCGCATGGCCAAATTCATGGAATAAGGTACGTACATCATCGGTCGACAGCAGGCACGGATTCCCCTTGGCAAAATTACAGACATTCACAACGATCGGAATTTCAGGATTGGGATATTTGGTTTGTGATCGCATTGCAGAACACCACGCACCAGACCGTTTTGACCCACGTGCAAAATAATCGCCTATGAACACAGCAACATCTTCACCATCACGTGTCACACGCCATGATTTACAATCAGGATGATATAAATCCAGTTCAACTGGTTCGAAGTGCAATCCAAACAAACGTCCCGCGACATGAAAGGCTGCACTGATCATGTTCGACACTTCGAAATAGGGTTTGATTTCCGCCTCATCCAAATCAAACTCTGTCTTGCGGCGCTGTTCGGCATAATAACGCCAATCCCATGTTTGCAGCGTATCGTTGACGCCATCCATATGAAGCATCGCAGAAAGAATTTTTGCATCGCGTTGCGCCGCCGATTTCGCCGGTTCCCAAACATTCATTAGGAGATCCCGCACGTTTTCGGGCGTCTTTGCCATTTCAGTTTCTAGCTTAAATTCGGCAAAATTTTTGTAACCTAACAATTCTGCACGCTCTTGACGCAGAGTTAGGATTTCTTGGGCGATGGGCAGGTTGTCATACTCACCCCCGTTTGCACCACGGGCATCCCATGCGCGTTTCGCAGTTTCACGCAAATCACGACGGGCGGAAAATTGCAAAAATGGTACGATCAAAGATCTAGACGTTGTGATGACAGGTCCGCTAATACCTTTTTCCTTGCCAGCATTTCGTGCAGCCTCGATCAAAAAATCTGGCAAACCTTCTAGGTCATCTTCCGACAATTCCATGAACCAATCGCGTTCATCGGCCAGCACGTTCTGCGTAAATGTCGTGCAAAGGATCGATAGGCGCGATTTGATTTCCGTTAGACGCGCTTCGGCCTCCCCCGTCAGCGCCGCGCCCGAACGCAAAAATCCAAGGTATTGATCCTTAAGCAACATCAGCTGTTCTTGGTTTAGACTCAAAGCGTCCTGGGATGACCAAAGGGTTTCAATACGCTTGAAAAGGGCCTTATTTCCGCTGATTTTGGCACCATGTGCCGCCAATTTTGGCGAAAACTCTCGCATCAAGGCATCAAGCTCTGGATTCGTATTCGCACCTGTCATTGCATAAAAAGGAGAGAGCACTTTGTGCATCAATTCACTGGTTGTTTCCAATGCTTCAATGGTATTGGCGAATGTCGCGTTTTCTGGGTTTTGGGCAATGGCATCAATTTTCGCCAGATCGTCCTGCATGGCGATGTCCAATGCTGATGCAAAATCCGCCGCTGTGATTTTTGCAAATGGAGGACCCTTAAACGGTGTGTCCCAAACGTCCAACAATGGATTTGTCATAATGCGCGCCTTTCAATGGGTTATGTTTGTCCTGAACAGATGGGACAGTCGGTGCGTTTATTCAATCGGATCTGACGAGTTTCGCAATAATGGGAATCATAAATCAACATAGACCCAGTCAGAGTTGCGCCCGTCTTTAGGATCAATTTCATCGCCTCCCCCGCCATCATGGTGCCAATCACGCCTGGTAACGCCGCAAAAACACCTGCTTCGGCGCAACTTGGGGCCAATCCTTCAGCTGGTTTTTCAGGAAAAATGCATTGATAACAGGGTCCTTTGCGCGCGGGATCAAACACAGAAATCTGGCCTTCCCATTGACTGAGCGCGCCTGAAACCATTGGTTTTTGCTGCGCAAAGGCTATCTTGTTCACCAAATATCTGGTTTCAAAATTGTCGCTACCTTCCAGTATCAGATCATACTCTGCGATCAATTCCTCTGCGATCTCTTCATCAAGACGCCGATTGTACGGCTTCACCTCGATATGTGGGTTTTGTGCCAACATTTGCGCCTTGGCAGAAAAAACCTTAGGCGTTCCAATCCCATCTTCAGTATGGATCACCTGCCGTTGCAGGTTTGCATTTTCAACAGTATCATCATCTATAACACCGATTGTACCAACCCCCGCCGCGGCAAGGTATTGCAGCGCCGGCGCACCCAATCCCCCTGCCCCAACAACCAATACCTTGGCGTCCTTTAATTGTTTTTGCCCAGTCCCCCCGATTTCGCGCATCACAATGTGACGGGCGTAGCGTTCCAATTCGATACCTGAAAAAGGCCCCGTTGATTTCGTTGGTTGTGACTCTGGCGGATGGGCACGTTCACGCAAAAATGTCAGCAATTGACGATACAGGTAAACTCCACCAACGATGGTAATAAGTACCGACCAGACAGCCAATGATTGCCCCAAAATCATAAGGTCCGGCGCGATTGATCCTGCAACCATCATCCAAACGCAGAGGATCAGGATGATCACAACCGTATTGATCAGCATTCTACGCGTCATCCTATGTTGCCCCTGTTGATCCGAAACCACCTGCACCCCGATCTGTTTCATCAAGTGCGTCTACAATCGCAAAGGTCGCCTGAACCACAGGTGCGACAACTATTTGTGCAATCCGCATTCCATGAGTCACGCGGAATACATCTGCACCCCCATTCCAAAGGATCACGCCCAAATCACCACGGTAATCGCTGTCGATGGTCCCAATCGCGTTGGCCAAAGTAATCCCGTGTTTCAGCGCCAGACCGGAACGCGCACGTACCTGTACCTCATACCCCATTGGGATTTCAAAACGCAGTCCTGTGGGGATCAGGACACGCTCGCCCGGGGATATTTCGATACCGGCGTCGCGATGATCATCTGGCAAGTTGGCGCGCAAATCTGCACCAGCCGCCCCCACTGTTTCATAAGTCGGAAGTCCAAGATCACGATCCGCAGCATCAGACCAAGAAACCTTTATATCGACCATTTAAGATGTCCCCAAAATCGCAACCGCGATCCGTTCGGCCAATTTTGCGGCGACCTCTGTTTTGTTTAGGCGCGGCCATTGATCCGCACCCTGTTCTGTCACCAAAATGACCTGATTTTCACTGCCACCCATAATTCCTGTTTCGGGTGACACATCGTTTGCAACGATCCAATCACATCCTTTTCGTGCGCGTTTGGCAGTTGCGTTTTCAACCAAATCATCCGTTTCAGCCGCAAACCCAATCACAAGGGGTGGACGCTCGTCTGTTCCAAGTTGTGCAACATGCGCAAGGATATCTGGATTTTCAGTCAGTGACAATTCCAGCAAAGACCCATTTTGTTTTTTGATTTTCGATCCAGACGCATTTTCAACCCGCCAATCCGCGACGGCAGCCGCGAATATCGCGCAGCTGACATCTAGGTTCGCGGTTACCGCATCAAACATGTCTTGTGCACTTTCCACTTGGATTACGTGGACGCCCATGGGGGGCGGCACATCAGCGGGGCCTGTCACAAACCGCACATCCGCACCCAAATCCCGTAATGCAGCAGCAATCGCAGTCCCCTGAGCGCCAGAGGATCGATTTGCGATGTAACGAACGGGATCAATCGGTTCATGCGTCGAGCCAGATGTCACCAGAACCTTGTGACCATCAAGTGGACGCGGTGCAAAATGCGCGGCAATGACGTCAACTATTTCCAGCGGTTCTGACATGCGACCAGGTCCATATTCGCCACAAGCCATATCACCCAGGTTTGGGCCCACAATATGAACGCCATCCGCGCTTAATTGCGCCAAATTACGCTGTGTCGCTGGGTGATCCCACATCCGCACATTCATGGCAGGGGCGATCAGAACAGGCGTATCCGTCGCCAATAACAAAGTTGAGGCCAAATCATTCGCCAGCCCATTAGCAATCTTTGCCATCAAATCCGCACTGGCAGGGGCAACGACAATCAAATCCGCGCTACGCGACAATTGAATGTGGCCCATGTCCGATTCAGCCGTTAGATCAAATAAATCTTGATAAACCTGCACGCCCGCAAGCGCAGACACCGCAAGCGGGGTCACAAATTCAGACGCTGCCTGTGTCATAACAGGGGTCACCGACGCACCACGTTCACGCATACGTCGGATCAGGTCGAGCGATTTATATGCAGCAATCCCACCTGAAATGATCAAAAGGATACTCTTACCCGCAAGCATATTCGCCACCTCGTGTTTCTATGCTTGCAACACTATTTTGTTTCGCCACCCTTCTGCAAGAGCAGATCAACTAATGCCCTATAGGTAGTGTGCAACCTCTGCCATGTTATTTTGTAGATGCTTGCGCAATTTTTGGAACGCCGCCGCTTCAATTTGGCGGATCCGCTCTTTTGAAAGCCTTAGCTCTTTTCCAAGGCTTTCCAGCGTGCGCGTATCCTCGCGAATAGCGCGCTCGCGTACGATAAGTCTCTCACGATCATTTAACGTAGACAACGCATCCAACAGACACTTGCGCAAATGTGCATTATCATGTGCTTGTTCAAACAGGCTATCTGCACCTTCGCTTTCATCTTCAAGTGTCTCAATCCATTCACGGCCTTCTTCGTCTGTCGACTGTGTTGCATTCAATGAGTAATCAGAGCCCGACAAGCGTCCATCCATCATTTTAACATCACCCAGCGGCACACCGATCTCCGTTGCGATTTTGCGGTGCAGTTGATCACTATCTAATGAAATACCCATCTGCATTGCCTCACGCTCTAACTGAGCTTGAATACGGCGCATGTTAAAGAATAGCGCTTTTTGCGAACTAGTTGAACCTGTGCGGACCAACGACCAATTCCGCATGACATAATCTTGCACGCTCGCCTTAATCCACCAAACCGCATATGTAGAAAACCGCACGCCACGATCAGGGTCAAATTTCTCAGCGGCCTTCATCAATCCTAATCCAGCTTCTTGAATTAAGTCGTTCATTGGAACGCCATAGCGCTTGAACTTTGACGCCATAGAAATTGCAAGTCGCATGTATGCGGTTATTAATCTGTGCAGCGCCTGCTCATCCTTGTGGTCGCGCCAAAGATACGCAAGTTGTAGTTCAGTTTCCGCATCCAATAACTCCGCCTTCATCGCACGGCGGGAAAGTGAAATCGCATTCGCTTGATCCAAAGCCATCTCAGCAGCTCCTTATACTTGCAACCCTGTTTAATTTCTTGTTCTTTGCTCTAGATACGCGGCAACGCAGGGATCAGATCACTTTGAGGGGAAAATGGCGAAATTAACGACATTGGTGTTGGGAGGTATCAACTCTGGAAAGTCAGCTTTTGCAGAAGTCCTGATCACACAAAATACCACTACACCTTACTACGTCGCAACCTCCGTGATGCTAGACACAGAGACTCAAAAAAAGGTAGCTGCCCATCAAAATATGCGCGGGCCGAATTGGCATACTATCGAAGAACCTGTTGAACTCAGAACAGTATTGGCACAACTTCCCGCAGGATCAGTTGTATTGGTTGATTGCCTGACCATGTGGCTAAACAATTTATTGTATCACGAGCTGAACATTGACGATTACACGCAACATTTGCTTGAATCGCTTGCACATACTGAACTGAATATCACCTTCGTAAGCAATGAAGTTGGATTGGGCGGTATTTCCGAAAATGCGCTAACACGCAAATTCGCGCGCCTACAGGGAACGTTGAATCAAAAGTTTGCTGAACAATCGGATCGCGTTGCCTTTGTTGCTGCGGGCTTACCGATATGGTTGAAAGGTGGGATTTAATGAACCTTTACCTTATTCGCCACGCACCAACCCACCGCAAATCTATGGTCGGGTGGAGCGATGTTGACGCAGATTTCAGCGACACGCATCGCTTTGATGAGTTAAACGCGTTCCTCCCGCAGCCCGCCGATTTAGTATCATCCGATTTGCGTCGCACTATTGGAACGGCGGATCGCCTGGCCGAGGGTCGTAAGCGTTTAAAACACTCTCCAGAGCTACGTGAAATAAACTTTGGCGATTGGGAATTGAAGACTTTTGCGGAAATTCAAGAAACCCACGCCGAGGATATTCGCGCCTTTTACGAAACGCCTGGATCACTAACGGCCCCAAATGGCGAATGCTGGAATGGATTTTACGCACGCGTGCATTCAGGATTTGACGGATTATTGCGGCAAACCCAAGGCCCACTTATCGCCGCGGTGCATTTTGGGGTTGTGATTGCAGCCATTCAGCGCGCGTTAGATGTGTCAGCTTACGAGGCCTTTTCACATCGCATCGATAACCTTTCACTGACACATATACGCATTACAAATGGCGCATGGACAGCGGTGTGCATTAACAATACGGACCCATTAACCAATTCGTAACCTCTTTTAAAAACTTCGGTAAAGAGATTAACGATACATTATTATACACGCATTTTCCTTTTGCTTTGAAACCATTGAACCGTAGCTTTTGAAATCGACAGCACGCTTTCTCCGAGCCTGACCGTATTTTCAATAATTGGCCTGTCACTTAAAGCGGATGGCGAGGCGAGTGATCGGCTCAGATCAGCTTTGGGCGCGCTTGCCATTCGCTGGCTCTTTCTTGATGGGCGCCTTCAACAAGTGTTCGGCGCCATGGCCACGGCGCTTAAAGCGGCCGAATTGGGTAAGGATTTATATTGCCCTGAAAAATAAGGGCAGATGCCGATTGGGTGGATGCCACACCTGTTTTTGCAACAAATTCTTATGATGATCATACAACACCTTACAGGTGACACACCGCCGAACCCTTAGTGGCATGGAAAATCAATGCACAGGAGGCTATGTTAGAGATGGATTAGGCACCAGACAAGAACGCGTTGAACGCGCGCTGGAAATCGCCACAAACTCTGATCTAACGGGCGATGCAATGGACAACCTAATTCAGAAGGACTAGGGTGCGAAAACCAATGTTGAGCAGGATGCGATAATACTAAATTTAACTGCTCGCGGATTTCATCGCGTTATTCGTGTCGCGCGCGCCATTGCGGATTTAGAGCAATCCAAAAATGTGCGCCATCACGTCGGCGAAGCGATCAGTTTCCGCTATAGCGCATTTGCGGCCTAACCTGCGCGGCGGGCCTCAATCGCTTCCCAAATCTTTTCTGCAGCGTTGATACCATCAAATCGCTCAAGCTCTTGGATACCCGTTGGAGAGGTTACGTTGATTTCAGTCAGGTAATCTCCAATCACATCGATACCGACAAAAATCTGACCCTTTTCACGCAAGAGCGGTCCGATCGCCGCACAAATTTCACGATCACGCTCTGTCAGTCCTACTTTTTCAGGACGACCACCCACATGCATGTTAGATCGTGTTTCCCCGTTTGCAGGGACGCGGTTAATCGCACCAATCGGTTCACCATCAACCAAAATAACGCGCTTATCCCCATTAGAAACATCTGGCAAAAACTTTTGCACAATCAAAGGTTCGCGCGAAAATCCAGTGAACACTTCATGCAACGAGGCAAGGTTTCGGTCATTTCGATCCAAACGGAATACGCCCGCACCGCCGTTACCGTAAAGGGGCTTTAGGATAACATCGCCATGCGTTTCTTTGAACGATTTGATCGTATCCAGATCACGTGCGATCGTTGTGGGGGGCGTCAAATCGGGGAAACGCAAAACCAACAATTTTTCCGGATAATTGCGCACCCAAAACGGATCATTCACCACCAATGTGTCTGGATGGATCAGGTCAAGTAAATGCGTGGTGGTGATGTAATGCATGTCAAAAGGCGGATCTTGGCGCAACCACACAACGTCGAATTCCACTAAATTCACGTGTTGCATTTCGGACAGATCAGCAGGCTGGCCCTGAAAACGCTGCACTGTGAAATACTGACCATGGGCTGTGACCTTGCCCTCTTGAAACGCAAGGTCATCAGGCGTGTAAAAAAACAACTCATGACCTCTCGCTTGTGCCTCCTCCGCAATGCGAAATGTGCTGTCTGCGTTGATATTCACGGTTTGGATAGGATCCATCTGAAATGCAATTTTCATCAATCTCTTCCTTCGCTTGCGTTTCGCTATAGATGGCCTGTCCAAAGTGATTTGACAATCACCCAGCCGTTAAAAACCAGCCAGCGCGCTAGGAATGGTATGAATTTCGCTTGCTTGATCCACTAAAGCCGCAGCCAACCGCACTTCAAAATTCTAGCCAGACAAATTTTTAGCAACAAATTTTTGGCGGATTGATTGATACTTTCGATCTGCCGCAGGCTAACCCGCGATGAGGCAATAACGTGCGCGCGAGTTTCACCTCGACAAACTAAACTATATTACCGCGGCGAAAAACCAAATCGATTTAACTAGCTGCACTTTTGAATCGATTTTGCAGTACGCGCCATCCATCGCGCTTATAATTCCGCACAACTTGAAATTCTGCAGCCTGCCTACAGTGATGTGAAATTTTATCCGTCGTCGTTTTTGTCAATCGCCAAAGCTCTTTGATAAATCTTGCGCCTTGATTGTCCTGTTGCCGCCGAAATCATATCAGCCGCATCTTTTACCGACATTTTATTCAACGCGTTTCGGATCTGATCATCGATATCATCTTGGTTAATGGATGATAAGCGGGCGCGGTCAATTAATACAACAATCTCACCCTTGGGCGGATGCTCCGTTACATTGTCTAGCAATTCGTTTAGTGTTCCACGCCGCACTTCTTCGAATTTTTTAGTCAGCTCACGGGCAAGAGCCGCGCTACGATCACCACCCAATGTAGACACAGCATCTTTTAACATGGCGACGATGCGTTTTGGAGATTCATAAAATGCCAAAGTTGCTGGAATTTCGGACAACTCAGACAGTTTCGAACACCGTTGCGATTTCGTGTTGGGCAAAAAACCTTCGAAAAAAATTCGATCACTTGGCAGCCCCGATAATGTAAGCGCCGTGATAAAAGCGACTGGTCCTGGAGCCGATGTCACCAATTGTCCTGCATCTGCAACCTGTTTGGCCAAATGATACCCAGGATCTGCAATCATTGGCGTGCCCGCTTCTGAGCCGTAGGCAATTGACTTGCCCTCGTTTAATAACTGCATCAGCTTTGGGCGAACTTTTTCACCATTGTGATCATGATAAGCCAGCAACGGGCGACCATTTAAGGGAATTCCGTGGATATCCATCAATTTGCGCATGCTCCGGGTATCCTCGGCTGCAATCACATCGGCGGATGCTAAAATATCCAATGCGCGCAGAGTAATATCACGCGCTGTTCCGATAGGTGTAGCAACAAAATATAAACCCGCAGCTAATTTCGATATTTTATGATTCACATCTAGACCCATATATTCATGCGCATTATCGTCCCACCGAGTAACAAGATTGATTAGGTGCGGGAGATGAAGGTATGATGATGCCTATGACTAAAATTGGCAAGAAAGTCCAAAGCTTTGTTGCGGTAAGTGCATTGGCCCTGATAACAGCTTGCGGACCGAACCTGCCAACATCGACGACAGGTCCTAAGGTTGATACATCAAAACCTGTTCCTGTTGCATTGTTGGTGCCTCAATCTTCTGAAGGAACGGCACAAATCGCCGCAGATCTGGAAAATGCTGCGCGCCTTGCTGCCGCGCAATTGGACGATTTGGAAATTGACCTTCGTGTGTATGATACTGCAGGTGATGCAACCGTTGCAGCCAGCGTTGCGCAGCAGGCCATTGATGAAGGAGCAAAAATCATCATTGGACCGCTTTATGCCGAAGCAGCGAATGCGGCGGGAACCGCCGTTGCAGATGAAGGCATTAATGTCCTGAGCTTTTCAAACAATACAACCATCGCTGGAGGCAATGTATTTGTGTTGGGGAAAACCTTTGATAACACGGCGCGCCGCATCGTTTCTTTTGCGGCGGAGCAAGGCAAAGAACGCGCGATGGTAATTCACTCTAATCGGATCGATGGGCTAATGGGCTTAAATGCATTTCAGAGTGCCGCAGACGATAAAAGCCTGCGAATCGTTTCAGTGCAAAGTTTTGAGCTGACCCAAGAAAGTGTGGTGAATACTGTCCCACTAATCCGCGCGTCAGCCGAAATCGAAGATGTTGACACACTGTTCCTAACCTCCTCATCTGCAGGTGCGCTGCCACTACTGGCGCAGCTGTTGCCCGAGGCTGGCTTGGACCCGCAGGATGTACAGTATGTGGGTCTTACGCGGTGGGATATCCCACCGCAAACTCTTGAGCTAAACGGTCTGAAAGGCGGCTGGTTTGCGGTTCCTGATCTGACGCGCACTGAAAATTTTTCGACACAATTCCAAGAACAATTCGGAAATCGCCCCCATCAACTAGCTAATTTAGCGTTCGATGGTATTGCTGCGATTGGTGCTTTGGCGCAGGCAGGATTTGATGATATCCTCACGCGCGAGGCGTTGACGCAGCCTTCTGGCTTTCAGGGGGTGGACGGCATATTCCGTTTGAAGGATGATGGTACAAACGAACGCGGCTTGGCGATTGCCACAGTCCAAGACAAACAGGTGGTAATCATTGACCCTGCTCCACGCTCCTTCGCAATCCCAAGATTCTAACGAAGTAAACCTAATTTGTGACGCGAAATCGATTTTCAATCCTGACTCGCTAATCCCAATTTTTGAGGACAGTGCACCTGATAAGTTGCGGGGTACATTGGTTGATGCGCTGAAACAGATGCGCAAAACGGGCATGAAACAAATCGCCAATGCTCTATCCGACACTCCGAACGCAGCGCGTCAAGCGGTGCAAAGTTATGCTTGGTTGACTGATGAACTTGTCAAATGCGCGTGGCGCACAGCAAATCAAATGCATCCAAACGCCACACCCACCGAAGCTGAGCGGCTAAGCGTGATCGCCGTAGGTGGATATGGTCGTTTTGAAATGGCACCTTTTTCGGATCTCGATTTGTTATTCTTGACACCATACAAAATAACACCTTGGGCAGAAAGCGTTATTGAAAGCATGCTCTACATGCTTTGGGACTTGCGTCTCAAAGTTGGCCATTCATCGCGCACGATACGCGATTGTTTGCGACTGGGTAGTGAGGATTTCACCATTCGGACTGCAATGTTGGAACAACGATATGTGTGTGGTGATACAAGATTGGCCCAAGAGCTGGAAGAGAAACTTTGGTCCGAATTGTTTGCAGGTAGCGCACGTGAATTTATTGACGCCAAATTGGGTGAACGCGACGCTCGACACGAAAAACAAGGTCAACGGTACATGGTCGAGCCAAATATCAAAGAAGGCAAAGGGGGTTTGCGTGATCTGCAATCACTCTTTTGGATCACGAAATATGTCTATCGCGTTCAGAATACTGCCAAATTGGTTGATCTTGGCGTGTTTCGCCCTGAAGAATATGCGTTATTTGAAGCCGCTGAAAATTTCCTATGGGCCGCGCGATGCCATTTGCATTTGGTCACAAACCGCGCGGCTGAACAGCTATCGTTTGATTTGCAGGTCGAGGTGGCAGACCGCATGGGCTATCGCGACCAAAAAGGGCGACGCGGTGTCGAGGTGTTCATGCAGGACTACTTCCGTCATGCCACCAAGGTTGGGGATTTGACGCGCATTTTACTGACCTCGCTTGAGGCGGATCACACCAAAGACGCGCCATTACTAGAGCGAATCTTCCGCCGCAAACCCAAGATGCGCAAAGAACATATGGTGATCAACGGCCGTCTAGCCGTTAAAGATCCAGATACCTATTACGCGGATAAATTGAATCTTCTACGCATCTTTGAAGAGGGCTTGCGCACAGGCTTACTAATACATCCCAACGAAATGCGCATGGTTTCTGCCTCGCTTGGTCGCATTGACGATGACATGCGAACCAACCCAGAGGCCCAGCGCATCTTTTTGGACTTACTTCTGAAACATGGCAACCCTGAACGTGCTTTACGGCGTATGAATGAATTGGGCGCACTGTCCGCATTTATTCCAGAGTTTGAACCCATAGTCGCGATGATGCAGTTCAATATGTATCACAGCTATACAGTGGACGAACATACGATCCAAGTGATCAAAAGCCTTGCACAGATCGAGCGTGCCGAGTTGGAGGAAGAACTGCCAGTTGCCAGTTCAATCCTAAAGGCAGGCATAAATCGAAAGGTTATATATGTTGCCCTACTATTACATGATATTGGCAAGGGGCGCAGCGAAGATCACTCAATCCTCGGCGCAAAAATCGCGCGAAAGGTTGCACCACGACTCGGCCTCTCTCAGGAAGAGGTTGACACCGTTGAATGGCTGGTCCGCTATCATCTGTTGATGTCCGATATGGCTCAAAAACGCGATATCGCCGATCCGCGCACTGTAAGAGACTTTGCGAAAGCCGTTCAAACAACCGAACGACTGGATTTACTGACCGTGCTAACGGTTTGCGATATTCGCGGCGTTGGCCCAAATACATGGAACAATTGGAAGGCGACATTGATCCGAGCACTCTATACCGAAACAAAGCGCGCATTGAAAGACGGGCTTGAAGCCGTCAATCGCAAGAACCGCGGTAATGAGGCGAAAGGATCCCTAAAAGGTGCACTGAAGGATTGGAAGAAGGGTGAAATCCAAGAAGAGCTTGAGCGCCACTATGAACCCTATTGGCAAGGGTTGCCCGACAAAACGCACGTTGTATTTGCAAATTTGCTGCGCCATTTGGGGGCAGATGAAATTCGTTTGGATGTCCACCCTGACATCGATCGTGATGCAACGCGAATTTGCTTTGCCCTGCACGATCACCCGGGTATTTTTTCACGCCTTGCAGGCGCGCTGACATTGGTTGGTGCAAACGTTGTTGATGCCCGGACGTATACGACAAAGGATGGCTATGCCACCGCCGCGTTTTGGGTTCAGGACAGCGATGGAGAGGCTTATGACCTGTCCCGCCTGTCCCGTCTACGCAATATGATTGAACGCACCTTGAAGGGCGAGGTTGTGACCCGCGATGCCGTGCATGAAAAGGACAAGTTCAAAAAACGCGAAAAGGCATTTAAGGTTTTAACCTCGGTCACCTTCGACAATGATGGTTCGGACATATACACCATAATCGAGGTTGATACACGCGACCGTCCGGGTTTGCTATTTGATTTGACGCGTACACTTGCGAACCTAAACGTTTATATTGCCTCGGCCGTAGTCGCGACCTACGGTGAGCAAGTCGTTGATAGTTTTTATGTAAAAGACATGTTTGGTCTAAAATTCTATAGCGATACCAAACAACGCACCCTTGAACGTCAACTGACCGAAGCGATTAGTAAAGGGGTAGAGCGGGCAGAGGGATAACGCATGCTGCGCAATGTGATGACCGTGGGGTTTTGGACCCTGATGAGCCGCATCTTGGGGATGTTGAGAGAGGTAATGTTGTATGCACTGATCGGGGCAGGACCAGTGTTGGATGCATTCATCGCGGCGTTTCGCCTGCCCAATATGTTCCGTCGATTTACCGCCGAGGGGGCGTTTAACGCAGCCTTTGTTCCAATGTTTTCAAAACGTATCGAGGCAGACGAAAATCCAATCGGATTTGCAAATCAGGCAATGGGCAGCCTAAGCTTTGTTTTGTTGATCCTAACCGCCCTTGCCATGATTTTCATGCCCCTGTTCATTTGGGCGACGGCCAGTGGGTTTGTAGATGATCCGCGGTTTGACCTTAGCGTCGATTATGCCCGTGTAATGTTTCCGTATATCTTGTTTATCAGCCTTGCCGCTTTGATTTCAGGCGCATTGAACAGCATCGGCAAATTCGCGGTGGCTGCCGCCACACCTGTATTATTAAATATAATCATTATTGCGGCACTTGGCATATCCTGGATTATTGGCGGATCCGCGATCACTTTTCTAATTTGGTCCGTACCCGCCGCAGGCATTCTGCAACTGTGTATTGTTTGGTATCACGCCCGACAAAACGGGTTAAAACTAAAATTAGCTACGCCTTGCTTTTCACCTGAGATGAAACACTTATTGATCGTGGCAACACCTGCGGCGTTGGCCAATGGGGTTGTTCAAATCAATCTGCTGGTGGGGCAGTTGGTATCCAGCCAACAGGTTGGGGCGATCAGTTGGCTTTACGGTGCGGATCGCCTTTATCAACTTCCACTTGGTGTGGTCGGAATTGCGGTGGGCATTGTTCTGTTGCCCGAACTTTCGCGACACATCAAATCGGGGGATGAAGGTGCCGCGAAACAGGCATTATCAAACGGTGCATTCTTCACTGCCGCGCTTAGTTTGCCTGCAACAGTTGCCTTATTCGTTATCCCACTACCCTTGGCGGCAGCCCTCTACGGGTACGGACAGAATACCAGTGCTGATGTTCAGGCCATCGCGCTTGCTACCGCGATCTATGCCCTTGGATTGCCTGCATTCATGCTGCAAAAACTTCAGCAACCCCTGTTTTTTGCCCGTGAAGATACCAACACTCCGTTTCGTTGGGCGTTTGTTTCAATGGTGATAAATGCCATCGTTGCGATCGGGCTTTGGCCTTGGCTTGGATGGTTGTCTCCTGCAATTGCAACCGTAATCTCATCATGGGCGATGGTTGCACTGCTACATATATCATCACGCAAATTCGGCGATGTAGCGCGCGTCACATTAGATACGAAGTCGAAAATTGCGCGTGTTGCGATTGCTTCAATCGCGATGGGCGTCGTCCTAGGCGCTGCTCAGTTCAACGCAGGTGGTTATTTCTCAAATGGGGTCACGCAGTTTATCTGGGCCCTTGGGCTCGTGATCCTTGGCGCCACAACGTACATTATTTTTGCGCGTATCAGTGGAGCGTTTCGCTTGCGCGAACTACGCAGCGCGATGCGACGTTAGTCAGACTTCAATCGCGTCTAATAACTTTTAAAATTCGCTGAAACCCACCCGGTGCTACGACAAAACAGATGAGAAACCCGATAATTGCTCCCGATAATTCGGCGGTCCACACCCAATTGTTTCCAAAGCTAAACGCAAAAACAACTTGGATACCAATCAAAAACCCTATCAATGAAAATGCCGGCAGCGAAGGCTGCCCCGCAGCGCGAAAGGCGACCCAGCGCAAAAATGCGTGCGCGCCCAGCAACCCATAAACACCCGTAAACATACCAAATAAAACAGGTCCGTTCGGCACCAAAAATGAATAGATTATAGCCCCACCTATTGCGGACCCAATGAACACGATCAGCATGGCAACATTGCTGAATACGCTGCCTACAAATTTGCCCATCGCCAGCAGCAGTGCGCAACTGATGGCGGTGCCAACCGAACTGCCGTGGATAAATGTGAAAGAAATATATCGTTTTAATTCAAACCAACTGAAAACGCCCGTTTCGATTTGTGTGTTCAACGCCGCAGGAAACAGGCCATATTGATTAATCAATCCATAGCGCATCCCCAGACTATAACCGTTACCCAAAACCCCCTGTTCACCCAGTACGATAAAACCCTCTATCGCGACAGCCAACATGAACAGGGCCATGACGACCGAAGGCATTTCGTTTAAAATTGGTTGGTTTTGTGGTTCTGACATTCTGGGCCTTCGCTTTTGGTTGACGCTCTTACCCGCAATGGTTAAGCGGTTTTCAACATTAGTTCCAGACGGAGAATAAAAAATGACGGATGCGGTCCAAACGCCATCCAATGGTGATTTTACAAAGCGTGTTTTTTCTGGTGTTCAGCCCACCGGTGCGTTGACGCTTGGGAATTATCTAGGTGCATTGAAACGTTTTGTTGATATGCAAAACGAAGACTACGAAACAATCTACTGCATCGTTGATTTACATGCGATCACCGTCTGGCAAGATCCCAAAACCCTACGTGATCAGGTGCGCGAAATTGCTGCGTCCTATTTGGCATCCGGATTAGACCCTGCCAAATCGATCATCTTTAATCAGGCGGCGGTCGAAGAACATGCACAACTCGCATGGGTGTTTAACTGCGTGGCACGCATGGGATGGATGCAGCGCATGACCCAGTTCAAGGATAAGGCCGGTAAAAACGCACAAAATGCCTCGGTTGGGTTGTTTACATATCCTACCCTGATGGCAGCGGACATCTTGCTATATCACGCAACACATGTCCCTGTGGGGGATGATCAAAAACAGCATTTGGAATTAACGCGCGACATCGCAAGCAAGTTTAACCATGATTTTGGTCAGGACTTCTTCCCGATCGCCGAACCTGTGATTGGCGGCCCAGCCGCGCGCGTGATGAGCCTGCGTGATGGTAACAAAAAGATGTCGAAATCAGACCCCAGTGATCTAAGCCGGATCAACATGGCAGATGATGCAGACACCATTGCGCAGAAAATTCGCAAGGCAAAAACAGACCCAGAAGCGCTGCCGTCAGAAGAGGTAGGGTTAGAAGGACGTGCAGAGGCGCGTAATTTGGTTGCGATCTATGCGGCGTTGGCGGATGAGAGTATTGAAAAGGTGCTAAAAGAGGTGGGAGGAAAACAGTTTTCGGCATTCAAACCCATGCTGGTTGAGCGTGCGGTTGAAAAACTTTCGCCCATTTCCGCGGAGATGCGTCGTTTGTTGGATGACAAATCTGAAATTGATCGGGTGTTAGAGGGGGGTGCAGATCGCGCGCGAGCCATTGCGGCACCTATTTTGAAACGCACGTTTGAAATCGTTGGTCTAAAGTAACCAAGGCCACAGACACACGGGTCAGTGCATTTTGCAGAATGCCTTGACCCAAACACAGAGTTGAACCACACTCTATCTGATTGAATTTGATCAATGAGCCAACATCAGGAGCGGATCTTGAGGAAATTTATGGTCGTCCTTGACGATAGCAAAGAATGCCTAAATGCAATGCGCTTTGCCGCGATGCGTGCGGCGAACTCTGGAGGTGGCGTTACAATATTGTCAGTGATCAGTCCAGATGAGTTTAACCACTGGATCGGCGTGAGCGACATCATGCGTCGAGAAGCACGCGAGCGTATCGAAGTCCATTTTCAGGTCTTTGCAAAATGGATGCGCGATCGCAAAAATATTGAGCCTGACTTGGTGATCCGCGAAGGCGAGGTAGTGTCGGAAATTTTGGCGCAGATTCAATCCGATCCTGAGATCGGGGTTTTGGTTCTGGGCGCCAGCTTGGACAAAAAAGGCCCGGGCCCCTTGGTTACCCAAATGTCCAAAAATGCGGGGACTCTCCCGATTCCTGTCACAATTGTTCCAGGTTCACTGACCAAAGAACAGCTAGAGCTGATCACATAGCCCCAGAATAACGAATTTTCCCGCCACGCTGTAATCTTGACTTATCTGGTCAGGAAAGCCATATTTAAAACAATTCTAATTTGGAGAGCGTGATGTTCATTCAAACCGAAACAACCCCGAACCCAGCAACTTTGAAGTTCCTGCCTGGACTAAGCGTGATGGATGAAGGCACAGCGGATTATCAAAATGCAGATGATGCAGGAAACTCCCCTCTCGCGCAGCGTTTGTTTGCTGTTGCGGGTGTACGTGGTGTGTTCTTAGGGAGTGATTTCGTGACGATCACAAAGGACGAAGGGACCGATTGGGACCATGCGAAACCTGCCCTACTTGGTGCAATCATGGAGCACTTTCAGTCTGGCCAACCGGTCATTCAGGGTGATCAGGCGGCTGACCATGGCACACAGCACAGCGAAGAAGATGCTGGTATCGTATCGCAAATCAAAGAATTGCTAGATGCTCGTGTACGCCCCGCTGTTGCCCAAGATGGCGGTGACATAACGTTCCATGGGTTTGAACGTGGCGTGGTATACCTTCAGATGAAGGGCGCTTGTGCAGGCTGCCCATCCTCAACAATGACACTAAAAATGGGCATTGAAAACCTGTTGCGTCACTACATCCCCGAGGTGACCGAGGTCCGTCCCGTTGGCCTCTGATACAGTTGTTCTCGCCTTTGATACTTCTGGTCCGTTTTGTGCAGCGGCTGTTCTGATAAATGGTGAATTTACGGCCTCTCGCGCCGATGAAATGGTGCGTGGCCAAGCCGAAGCTATCATGGAGATGATACTCGATGTTTTAAACACCTCTCGCGTCACTTTGAAGGATGTGTCGCGCATAGGCGTAGGGACTGGCCCTGGGAATTTCACCGGTATTCGCATTTCAGTATCCGCAGCGCGTGGTTTTGCCCTTTCTCTCAGAATTCCTGCGATTGGCGTGAATGGTTTTGACGCAACACTTTATGGACACAGTGAAGGCGCCGTCGCTTGCTTGCCCGCAATCCGCGATCAGGTATATTTTTCAGGTCACGGCCTAAACCCTCAGTTAGGTGATCGTGATCAGGCCACGCATCTTGGTCGCCCACTAATTGACCGGCCCGATCCAGTGCAAATGGCTAAAAATATCGCGCGCATTGCACAAAACGCAGATCGGTTTGATCGCCCCGTCCCAATGTATGTCAAGCCAGCAGATGCAGCGCCCACACGCGATTTACCCCCAAAGGTATTAGATGACGCCAGCTGAGATGGCACAGCTTCACCGCGCCGAGCCAACTGGGCAGCGCGCATGGAGCGAAACTGAATTTGCCGCAATGCTGTCCAAAAAAAATGCGCTATCAGCGACTTGCGACGCAGGGTTCGCAGTGGGTCAAGTCATTTTGGACGAAGCGGAACTATTTCTAATCATGACAAAACCCGAACGACGCGGCCAAGGTGTAGGCCATCAGATTTTAGCAAAGTTTGAGCAGCGGGCGTTACAAAATAGTATTCGCCGTATAATTCTGGAAGTGGCGTATTCAAACTCAGCAGCTCGGGCGTTATACACGTCAAGTGGGTATCAACAGATTGCAGTGCGTAAAAACTACTACACCTTCTCTAACGGAAGCCATGTTGATGCAATCATCATGGAAAAACACCTGAAAAAAACAGCTAAAAACACAGAATAAATTTCCCGTTTTCTAAAGAAATTCGTGAAAAACCAGTTGACGGTTTACCCAATGAGCAGGCTTAATACCGTATCGAATAACGCAGGGGGTGCCTGCGTTCGCAACTGGGAGAGATATTATGAGCATCATCACTAAAATATTAGGTGCAACAGCTGCATCAGCGTTAATCGCAGGTGCAGCATTGGCGGAACCCGCGGTCATTTATGATTTGGGTGGTAAGTTTGATAAGTCATTTAATGAAGCTGGATATAATGGCGCAAAACGTTGGGCAGATGAAACAGGCGGGACATTTCGAGAAATTGAGCTGACCTCAGAAGCGCAGCGAGAGCAAGCTTTACGTCGCTTTGCAGAAGCTGGAGCAAACCCAATCATCACGATGGGCTTTGCAATGACGACACCGATCGAAGCAGTCGCTCCCGAATATCCAGACGTTAAGTTCGTCAATATTGATGGCTGGGCAAACCTGCCTAACGTACAAACCGTTTCATTCGCAGAGCATGAGGGTTCATATCTGGCTGGCGTGATGGCTGCGATGGCGTCGAAGTCCGGAACTGTAGGGTTCATTGGTGGAATGGACATCCCTCTTATCCGTAAATTTGGTTGCGGTTATGCTCAGGGCGTAAAATCTGTAAACCCCAATGCCACAATTGTTGCAAATATGACGGGTACGACACCGGCTGCGTGGAACGACCCGGTGAAAGGTTCTGAACTTACAAAAGCACAAATCGCACAAGGTGCGGATGTTGTGTATGCAGCAGCAGGCGGTACAGGTGTCGGAGTTCTGCAAACAGCTGCAGATGAAGGCATCCTGTCAATTGGTGTAGATAGCAATCAAAACCATCTACACCCAGGAAAAGTCCTAACTTCAATGCTAAAACGGGTCGATAATACAGTTTACAATGCGCTGAAAGACGGATCAGATTTGCAAACTGGGTATTTGACAATGGATCTCGCGTCTGAAGGTGTCGGCGTTGCTTTTGATGAAAATAACGCCGACTTAGTTAACGCCCAAATGAAAGATGCGGTTGCAGCCGCGACCGACGGGATCATTTCAGGCAGCATCAAAGTCGAAAACTACGCAGCTACAGATACCTGCACAGTGTTGGAATTCTGAGAACAAGATGCCTCAAAACACAAACTTAGGGCGGTCAAACGAGACCGCCCTTAATAGTACATTGACTGCATTAGAGTTACGCAATATCACTAAATCTTTTGGCGCAGTTGTCGCTAACAAAAATATTTCTATCGCTGTAAAAAAAGGAACTATTCACGGAATAATTGGTGAAAATGGTGCGGGTAAATCGACATTGATGTCGATCCTTTTTGGATATTATAAAGCAGACGCTGGCGATATTTTTATTGGTGGTCAAAAAACACAAATAGCAGATAGTCAGGCGGCGATTACCGCGGGCATTGGTATGGTGTTTCAACATTTTAAATTAGTTCGAAATTTTACAGTTTTAGAGAACGTTATTTTGGGTGCAGAGGATGGTGTTCTGCTTAAAACATCGTTGCAAAATGCTCGTGAAAAATTGCGCCAATTGGCGCAAGAATATGAACTAGAGGTTGATCCAGATGCAGTGATCGAGGATTTGTCCGTGGGTCACCAACAGCGCGTCGAAATCTTAAAGGCGTTGTATCGTAAAGCCGAAATCCTAATACTGGATGAACCAACGGGCGTCTTAACGCCGTCTGAGGCCGACCAACTTTTCCGTATCCTGCACCGCCTGCGGGAAGAGGGTAAAACAATCATCCTAATCACGCATAAACTCCGTGAAATTATGGATATCACCGATACGGTATCCGTCATGCGTCGCGGTGAAATGACCGCGACAGTTAAAACTAGTGATACTAGCCCCCAAGAATTGGCTGAACTTATGGTTGGGCGAAAAGTTTTATTGCGCTTGGACAAAGCGCCTGCGCATCCCAAAGAGGTGGTGCTAGAAATCGTAAATCTCCGTGTAGTCGACGATGCAGGCGTTGAACGGGTTAAGGGGATAAACCTGAATTTGCGCGCCGGTGAAGTGCTGGGGATTGCTGGTGTGGCAGGCAACGGTCAATCAGAATTGCTCGAGGTATTGGGCGGATATCAAACGGCAAGCGGCAAAATCACTGTGAATGGACAAGAAATTGACCTAACAGGTAAAAAATCAGACGGTCAATCCCGTCGCGCCCGTGGCATTGCCCATGTTCCAGAAGATCGCCAAAGCGAAGGTTTGATCATGGATTACGCCGCATGGGAAAACGTTATCTTTGGCTATCATCGGGATCCAAAATTCCAATCTGGCTTATTCATGAACAACGCCGCCATCAAAGAAGATGCAGCAGCCAAAATGGAACGTTTTGACGTCCGCCCACCAAACCCAAGACTTCTGGCGAGAAATTTCTCGGGTGGTAACCAGCAAAAAATTGTTGTGGCACGAGAAATTGAAAGGGACCCAGACATTTTATTGGTAGGCCAGCCGACACGCGGCGTTGATATTGGTGCAATCGAATTTATTCACAAACAAATCATTGCGTTGCGGGATCGCGGCAAAGCAGTCTTGCTCGTCTCTGTTGAATTGGATGAAGTCCTGTCACTCTCGGACCGGATTGCCGTGATGTTTGATGGTCAAATCATGGGTGAACGCCTGCCACAAAATACGGATGAGCGCGAATTGGGGCTGTTAATGGCCGGCGTAACAGAGGAGGCAAGCTGATGCAAAAAATGCCCATCTGGGCCGATGTCATTTTAATCCCATTTGTTTCGCTTTTGCTTGCGGCCTTGCTATCAGCCGCTGTCATTGTGGGAATTGGCGAAGACCCGCAAGCCGCGCTAAAATTAATGATTTCTGGCGCGCTCGGATCGACCTACGGTTGGGGTTATACGCTTTATTATGCGACGAATTTTATCTTTACAGGATTGGCTGTTTCAGTCGCCTTTCACGCGAAACTGTTCAACATCGGCGGCGAAGGTCAGGCGATGTTGGGCGGGCTCGGTATCGCGCTCATCGCGCTTTATATCCCATGGCCACATTGGAGTATTGCACTTATTAGCTGCTCAATTGGTGCGGGATTATTTGGAGCCGCATGGGCCTATATCCCCGCGATTTTGCAAGCAAAACGTGGATCGCACATCGTGATCACTACAATTATGTTCAACTTCATCGCATTTGCACTGCTAAACTATTTATTGGTGAACGTTTTGCGCCCATCGGGCTCTATGGACCCGGCGTCCGCAAATTTTCCAGAGGCCACGCATCTGCCGACATTGCACATGTTATTGGAACCTTTTGGGATCAAATTTTCCAAGGCGGCACCCGCGAATGTCAGTCTGGTTGTGGCCCTCTTAGCGGCGGTATTTGTGTGGTTCCTTATTTGGCGTACGCGTTTGGGCTATGAGATCCGTGCGTTTGGTCACTCAGAATCAGGGGCACAATATGCAGGTATCAATCCGGTTCGCATCACTGTAATCACGATGATGGTGTCCGGTGCACTAGCAGGGATGATGTCACTCAATACTACCATGGGGGAAGGTGAACGGCTCGTGCTAAACTCTACTGAGGGTGCAGGTTTTATTGGAATCGCAGTTGCCCTGATGGGGCGTAGTCATCCCGTTGGTGTTGTCGTTGCATCCGTTCTCTTTGGTTTCCTCTACCAAGGTGGGGCTGAATTGGCACTCTGGACCAGCATCCCACGCGACTTGATTGTCGTCATTCAGGCCTTGGTCATTTTATTTACAGGTGCGCTAGATAACATGGTCCGCATTCCACTGGAACGCTTGTTCTTCATGTTTGGCCGCAAGGAGGGTTAAAGGATGTTTGATGCTTTAACCGATCTGCTGACCGTCCTTGATTCTACCATGCGCCTATCGACCCCACTGTTATTAGCCTGTCTGGCAGGACTATTTTCCGAACGGGCTGGAATTTTCGACATTGGGCTCGAGGGCAAAATGCTGGCCGCAGCCTTCTTTTCTGCAGCCTTTGCCTATGTCACGGGAAATGTTTGGTTGGGGTTGGCCGCTGGGATTGGGGCGTCAATGCTATTATCCCTGCTCCATGGTGTGGCGTCGATCACGTTCCGCGGCAATCAACTTATCTCGGGTGTTGCGATCAACTTTCTTGCGGCGGGGATGACCGTGCTGATCGCCCAAAGTTGGTTTAAACAAGGGGGCCGTACGCCTGCGCTGCTAAGTGGCGGTCGCTTTGAAAACATCACTCTGCCCTTTGCTGATGCGTTGAGTGTCGTTCCAATCATCGGTCCGTTTTACAAAGAGGTCGTCTCTGGACACACGATTTTGGTCTATGTCGCATTGTTGATGGTGCCGCTTACGTGGTGGGTTTTGTTCAGAACGCGTTTCGGATTACGCTTGCGCGCCGTGGGCGAGGCCCCCGAGGCCGTAGATACCGCGGGTGTGTCCGTTATTGGCATGCGCTATAGCGCAGTAATTGTTTGCGGTGTCTTATGCGGGATCGCAGGGGCCTATATGGCGACTGGTCTGCAGGCGGGTTTCGTAAAGGATATGACCGCAGGACGCGGATATATCGCCTTGGCCGCCCTAATCTTTGCCAAGTGGCGTCCGTGGTATGCGCTATCCTCGTGCCTATTGTTTGGCTTCTTACAGGCGGTGGCCCTGCGCCCAGACTTGATCAAAGGGTATCTTGGGTTTGAGGTTCAGGTGCAATTGTTGGACGCCCTACCCTATATTTTGACGGTTGTGATTCTTGCTGGTTTTGTCGGCAAGGCGATCCCACCACGTGCAGGTGGCGAACCTTATGTGAAAGAACGATAAATTTTTGCACTCTCTCTGGCCTTTTCGGCACTTGAGGGCTTGCAATTTTTAAATGTCTTGCGCTAGGGATGCTCATGCAAATTTACCTGCCCATCGCCGAAGTGTCTGTGAACATCTTTCTCCTTCTTGGGCTGGGGGGAATTGTTGGTGTTTTATCAGGTATGTTTGGAGTTGGCGGCGGCTTTTTGATGACGCCACTCTTGTTTTTTATCGGCATCCCGCCTGCTGTGGCTGTAGCGACCGAGGCGAACCAAATTGTTGCCTCCTCCTTCTCTGGTGTGCTGGCCCATTTCAGGCGAAAAACAGTCGACTTCAAAATGGGAACGGTATTGTTGATTGGTGGTTTAACGGGTGCGGCAGTTGGTGTTGTGATATTCAACTACCTAAAGGCGCAGGGGCAAGTCGATCTGTTGGTCAAGCTATGCTATGTCGTCTTTTTAGGCGTTATCGGATTGCTTATGTTTGTCGAAAGCCTGAATGCGCTGCGCAAATCGCGCAAGACTGCAACCGCTACAACAACACGCCGTCAGCGCGGTTGGATGCAGGCCCTGCCGTTCAAAACACGTTTCCGCACCTCTGGTCTTTATATCTCTGTATTGCCGCCATTGGTCGTGGGACTGTTTGTTGGAATCCTATCCGCCATCATGGGTGTTGGGGGTGGTTTCATCATGGTGCCAGCGATGATTTACTTGCTTGGTATGCCGACCAAGGTCGTTGTGGGGACATCCCTGTTCCAAATTATTTTCGTCACCGGTTTTACAACATTGCTGCACGCGACCACGAACTATACCGTTGATATGGCGCTTGCTGTTCTGTTGTTGGTGGGCGGTGTAATTGGCGCACAAATCGGAACCCAAATCGGTACCCGTCTACGCGCAGAACAACTGCGTATTTTGCTGGCAATGATGGTTTTAGCGGTATGCTTCAAACTGGCCTTGGACCTATTGATTGAACCAAGCGAACTTTATTCCCTTGGCGCAGCAGGGGGTCACTAATGCGCATTTTGGCCTTCCTTCTATGTATGGCTCCTCTCCTCGCCTCTGGCGAGGAAATCGTATTAGGGATGAGCCAGGATGAAGTGGCCATCACCGCCACATTTGATGGGTCAAACATTCTTGTCTTTGGGGCCATCAAACGCGAAAGCGCCATTCCAGAGGGGGAATTGGGGGTCATTGTTACGATTGCCGGTCCATCAGAACCCGTTGCAGTACACCGCAAAGAACGCAGGTTCGGCATATGGGTGAACATAGACACCGTCGAAGTCGATGCCGCGCCCAGTTTTTATGCGATTGCAACCAGCGCACCATTGGATCGCATTCTAAAAAATACCGAAGATTTGCGTCACCAGATTTCCATTGAACGCGCAATCCGTTCGGTTGGTGCCCCTATGACAATCACGGATGCCCCTGCATTTACCGATGCGGTGATCCGTATTCGCAAATCACAGGACCTCTATAAACGGTCGGAAAATTCGGTACTGGTGGATAAGGAAACTTTGTTCAGGACATCATTTGATATGCCTGCAAACCTGACCGAGGGTGATTATTTCACACGTATTTTCCTCACCCGTGATGGACAGGTTGTAAGCGAATTTGAAACGATTATCGACGTGAAAAAGGTTGGTTTGGAACGTTTCCTTTACAATCTCTCTCGTCAACAGCCTTTGGTATATGGACTGCTGTCTTTGGCAATTGCAATTTTGGCGGGTTGGCTTGCGTCAAGCTTTTTCCGCATGATCCGCGGCACGTAGAAACTGGGGCGTCTAAGGGTGGCGTAAACACGCCTGCCCTCTATCTTACTTCAGATCTTCAATAATTAGCGTGGTGCCATCCGGATCGCACCATCAAGGCGGATCGTTTCCCCGTTCAGCATGTCATTATCAATGATGTGACGCACCATCTTTGCATATTCCGCAGGCGCACCCAAGCGCGACGGAAACGGAACCTGTGCACCCAAACTGTCCTGAACCTCTTGCGGTAGGCTTTCCAATAATGGGGTCAGGAACAGACCGGGTGCAATTGAAACAACGCGAATACCCAACTGTGATAGATCGCGTGCCATCGGCAGGGTCATACCAACAATGCCCCCCTTGGATGCGGCATAAGCGACCTGACCAACTTGCCCCTCAAATGCCGCCACAGACGCCGTATTGACAATGACACCACGTCCGCCGTCCGCAGTAACAGGGTCATTCATTGCCATGTGTTTGGCGGCAATCGAGGCCACGTTGAACGACCCGATCAAGTTCACGCCAATGGTTTTTGAAAACAACTCTGGCGGATGTGCCTCACCGCGGGATACTGTTTTTGCAGCTGGCCCAATGCCTGCGCAATTTACCGCAGTATGCAGTGCGCCATGATCTGCAACAACTTGCTCGATTGATTTGGCGACCTCATCCGCATTTGAAACATCTACACGTATGAATGATGCACCAGTCGCGGTTGCATGTTGTTCCCCTATCTCGGCATTCATGTCAAAAATAACCACCTGGGCGCCTGCACCACGCAGTGCACACACCGTTGCTGCGCCAAGTCCCGATGCACCGCCCGTTACGATTGCCACGTGATCTTTTGAAATATCCATAGTCTTCTCCTAAGTTGCTCCAATATTTTCCGCAAATCCCCAGAACACAATGCCCAAATTTCATAACTTAACGTCGCTTGATTTGAATTGAGTTTTATGCAGAGTTTGCAGAGAGGAGAAGTCATGTCAAAATCAGGTCCGAGCCCCCGTTCCGCATATCACGATTTCCAAACCCTACAGACCCGTTGGGAGGATAATGACGCCTATGGTCATATGAACAATATCGTTCATTATTCCCTGATTGATACGGCCGTCACCAATTGGCAGCGGGATCGTGGCTTTTTCGATGTCTCGGAGGTTAAATTCATGGTGGTCCAAAGCGGGTGCACCTATTTCGCTGAGGCGCGATATCCTGATACGGTTCATGCGGGCCTGAGGGTTGCAAAAATCGGACGCACCTCTTGGACCTATGAAATTGGGTTATTTCGCAACGAAGAAAACGCTGCATTTGCTGAAGGATTTTTTGCACAAGTCCAAGTGGATGATGACACAGGTCGGCCAAGTCGGATCAAAGACAACTTCCGCCAACATCTAGAACAGCTTTTGGTGTCACCCTAAGGTTGGCGTAAGCCTTAGAGTATCCAGCGGGGTTTGGCTTTATCCAAGAATGCTGAAATCCCATGCTCTGCCTCTTCACCTTCCCAAGTGTCGGCAAGCGCTTGGATCGTCATATCAATAATGTCAGGGGTAATTTCCGGCCCCAGTGATCGCGCCAATCTTTTTGATGCGGCGACGGCATTAGGCGCCACCGATAGATATGGGGCAACTTCGGCCTCGATTTGGGCGTCTAAATCGTCACCTGCGGCGACACTTGAAACGATTCCTAATTCCTTTGCTTCCGCGGCTGAAAAAATTCGGGCAGACATAAATACGCGTCTGGCTCGCCCTTCGCCCATGCGTGCGATGACGTATGGGGATATCGTTGCGGGGATCAACCCCAAGCGTGTTTCAGTCAGGCCAAATTTCGTCCCTTGTTCTGCAATCACGCAATCACAAACACAACACATTCCAATGCCACCACCAAACGCACCACCGTGAACGCGGCCAATCAACGGGGCATCCAATTCGTTCAGTGCGTTTAGCATCATGGCAAGTTTGCGCGCCTCGTGCATTCGGGTTGCGCGGTCTGCATCAATCTGCGCTTTCATCCAACTCAAATCGCCGCCTGCGCAGAACACATCACCTGCGCCAGATAACACAACAACGCGTGCGCCACTGGGCAGTTTCGATGCGAAATGCGTCAACTCCTCAATCATCAGCGCGGATAGGGCATTTTTCTTTTCAGCACGATCAAGGCCCAGCCAAACAACGCCCCGTTCATCCATTTGGACACTGATGGTCGAATAGTCATGTGTCATGTCGCAACCCCTTTGCAAAATTGGCTGCGGCCTGTAATTGCGCCTTATCCAATCCAGTCTCAAAGCCCAACGACAGCAATAAATCGTTCACGTCCTCGGTCGCGACATTTCCTTTGGCTCCTGGCGCATAAGGACAGCCTCCCAAACCACCTACCGCGGCATCAAATACGCGTAGGCCATGATCCAGAGATACCCTAATATTGTCCAGCGCACGTCCCTCTGTGTCGTGATAGTGACCAGCAAGATGCATGGCTGATACCTCATTCAGTACAGCCTGTAGCATTGCGTCAATCGTCTCAGATTTTCCAGCACCAATCGTATCACCCAAAGATATTTCGTAGCATCCCATTTGCATCAATCGCCCCGCCACATAGGCAACCTTGGCGGGGTCCGTTGGCCCGTCATAAGGACAATCGGTAACGCATGACACGTAACCGCGCACGGGTATTCCCCGAGATTTCGCCGCAACCATTATTGGGGCAAAGCGTTCAAAGCTTTCATCAATTGAGCAATTAATATTTGCCTGTGAAAACCCTTCTGATGCCGATCCAAAAATGGCCACCTCATCCGCGTGTACCGCCATGGCACCGTCAAAACCGCGCATATTGGGGGTCAGCGCCGCATACCGTACATTCACGTCGCGTTTAATACCCGTCAAAACATCATGCGCGTCTGCCATTTGAGGAACCCATTTGGGGCTTACAAAACTCGTCACCTCAATCTTTTGAAATCCTGCAACAGACAGCATATCCACCAATGCAATTTTATCGGTTGTGCTGATCATTGCCGCTTCATTTTGAAGACCATCTCGGGGACCCATTTCAAAAATCGTGACTTTTTCCATAAATTTCATTCCCTGTCTTGATTGCAGCATATAATTGGTGCCAACTCATTCAAGACAATTGACAAAGACCGTTGCGTCATCATCAATTCGAAATGCAATTTGAACCCCAAAAGGTGACCCTAATGACCGAGCTTGACCCACAATTGATGCAACAGGTGCGCGAGCGTTTCGCCTATGTGGATACCTGTCCGTTTCAGGGATCGCGCATTTTTTTTGAAAACGCTGGGGGTGCTTTGACACTGAACTCTGTTGTTGAAACATCAACCAAATTTGCGGCAATCCCCGACAATCAAGGGCGGGATAATGTCGCCTCTCATGGACTGGTTGATACCATCAACAAGGCGAAATCTGACGCGGCTGATTTGTTTGGGGCGTCATCGGGTCAATTTTTTGTGGGTGAAAGCGGGACAGAATTATTGTTCCGTTTGGTGCGTAATGCCGCCACCGCAGCCAAGGCGGGAGGCGTGATTTTAGGATCTACAATTGAACATCCCGCCACCCGAAGTGCTGCACAACACTGGGCAGAGAATACCAATCGTTCTTATATCAGCGTCCCGCATGACAATGAAACGGGCCTAAGCCGCGCAGAAGACTATGCAAATTATGTAACACCCGACACGCGTGTTGCCTGCATCCTTCACGCATCCCCTGTCACAGGGATGGGGATGGATGTCGCTGCAATTGCCTCCGCAATCCGCGCGGTGTCTCCTGCATGCTATATTGTCGTGGATGGCGTACAAAACGCAGCACATGGCACATTGGACATCGATTCATACGATGTTGATGGATATGCGATTTCACCCTACAAAATGTTTTCACGACATGGGTATGGATTTGCTTGGGTATCAGATCGGTTTATGCATGCCCCCCATGAACAATTAATCGGCGGCCCCGAAACCGCGTGGGAGTTTGGCACACGTGATACAGGATCATATGCAACATTTAGCGACGTGGTAAGCTATCTCGACTGGCTAGGTGCGCAAACCGCTCCCTCCAAAAATCGTCGCGAACGCCTGATTGGCGCGGGCAAGGCGATTTTGGCCCATGAAAAGGCACTATGTGATGCAATGATCCACGGGATTGGCAATCTGTCAGGATTGGCGGAAATGACCGATGTTGAAATCATCGGCGGGCTTGATAACCCCCATCGCAAGGGCATGGTGTCGTTTCGGATCAAAGGCAAAGCCTCTGCCGAAATTGTAACGGCGCTAAACGAACGCGGCATTCGTACTCATACGCGCAAGGCGGACCACTATTCTGGCAATGTCCTTGATCCACTGGGGTGGAGCGATTGTGTCAGGGTTTCCATGTGTCACTACAACACAATGGACGAAGTGCGTAGTTTCCTGACCGCGATGACGGAAATATAGGATCTATAAATCCCGCGCCCAAAACTGAAGTGGCTTTGGACTTTCATGGGCCACATCGATATCTTTCCAGCTGAAATACGCAATGGCGTTTGGAACAATCCTATAGCCCCGTTTTTCCCAAAACGCATCAAGCGTGCGATAATCAGCGGGGCGCAGGGGATGATCCAAAGAACGCTGGATCGCGCAAAACGCCACTTTGCGGCACCCCAAGGCGCTTGCATGATCTTCGCGCAAATCAAAAAACCTATGCCCAATTCCAGACCCGCGATACTCTTTTAACAAAACGGACTCGGCACAATAGAACACCTGTGACACATCCCAATTCAGGCCTTGAAAAGCGGATGCAAATTCATAGGCATGATCAAACATTGGTGTCCCTGTCGCGGCACCAATCAATTTAGCACCATCAAACGCACCAACCAAAACTGCGGCGGGATTATTGCGATAGGCGCTTAGGTATTCACGTTCGTATGATAAATCACCGTCGTATAAATAGGGCCATTCCCGAAACACGGTGATACGCAGCCGCGCGACATCCTCTAGTGCTGCATCCAATGTAGCACCCGTTAAAACGCGGACATCAATCATGAAACCTGTGCCGTCCAATCTGCCAAATTGTAATAGGTCACAACACGTGTGATTTTATCATTCGACAATGAGAAAAATGACCCTGCGGGCAATTGATATTGTTGACCATTCGCTTCGGGTAATCCCGCATCCGTTTTGAGATAAGTGCCGTTCACGACATATTCCGCAGAAGCGCGTGACCCATCAGTGTTCGAAAAAATCACCATATCTGTCAGGTTTTCGCGATAGCATTCCTTCATATGCTCACAAAATCTACGAAATGCATCCTTGCCAATACGCACCTGTCCCTCGTTCACATGATGCGCAACTACATCGTCAAGACAATTCAACATGCCATCAATATCATCTGCGTTAAACGCAGTGAAATATGCTTGGATTGTGGGATGCATCTAAACCTCCAATGGTGGCCCCCAGCGCTGCGTCAAATGATTAACGATTTGATCACGAGTTTGCCGATAGGATGCCAATTTTGTTTCCCGCGTTTCTCCCAATCCTGTCGGATCTAGGATTGGCCAATATTCAACAGTCAAATGAAAAAACCGTGTCAACTCCAACGCGCGTCTTTGGCTCGCCGGGGAGAGCGCCACAATCAAATCGAAAGAGGATAAATCATCCCCCCATTGTTCCATTTCATCAAAACTGCGCGATCGATGGCGAGACAATTCAACACCAATTTCTTCACAAGTCGCGATCGAAAATCCATCAATTTCCAGATCATTGATAACACCAACCGACTGAACGTAAGTGCCAGTACCATAGAATTTCTTCATGATACCCTCTGCCATTGGCGAACGCACAGCATTATGATCGCAGCAAAATAGGACCGATTGTGGAAGGTCCTGCCCCATACTTAGCCCCCGAAATGCAAAACGCAGATCAATGTGAATAGACGGCGTGCAGTATCATTGTCGATATCCGCCTTGCCCTCTAACCGTTCGGAGAGAACACGCGCACCTTCATTATGGATACCCCGACGTGCCATGTCGATCGTTTCAATTTGACTGGGCGGCATGTTTTTGACAGCATCGTAATAGCTTTCGCAAATAGCCCAGTAATCTTTCACAACCTGACGAAACGGCGATAATGACAAGTGAAATTCGACCGCCTTTTCACCCGCCTCTGTTGACACATCAAATACCAACCGTTTTTCACGAATAGACAAATCTAAACGATACGGACCAGCCGGAACGACGCGATCATCGCGTTTCGGCAACGAAAAAACATTTTCTTCTAGTAGATCAAAGATCGCCACGCGCCGCTCTTGCTCAATTTCGGGCGTAGGCGGCGGTAGGTTTTGATCGTCGATTTCGATATATGCAATACGGGTCATAGTTCTTCACCTTCATATTTGGGCTACTTGACCTTTGAACGCTTTGCAATGGTTCTGTGTGCAAATTGATACAATCAGGGTGTGTTGATCTGCTTCAGGCGGGCCGTCACAGACAGTCCATGCGCTTCTAACCCTTCAGATGATGCAAGACGTTCTGCAGATGGCCCGATCTGCGCAAGGGCAGCGGGCGTCATACGCGACAGAGTCGTTCGCTTTACGAAATCCATCACGGACAAGCCTGAACTAAATCGCGCTGAGCGTGCCGTGGGCAGGACGTGATTTGGGCCACCCACATAATCGCCAATTGCCTCAGGCGTCCAAGCACCGATAAAGATGGCACCAGCGTGGTGAATTTTTTTGGAAACACCCATCGCATCATCGACACAAATTTCTAGATGTTCAGGAGCAATCCGATCAGACAGGGCAACGGCCTGATCCATATCTGAAACCAAAATGATGGCGCCATAATCACGCCAACTCGCAGATGCGATGGCACGCCGTTCCAACGTTTGCAGGAACCGATCAACCGAAGCCTCTACAGCGGATGCTAATTCTGCGTCATCTGTGATCAAAATGGACTGCGCGCTTTCGTCATGTTCTGCCTGACTCAGCAAATCCAATGCGATCCAATCAGGATTGTTATCTTTATCAGCAATCACAAGGATTTCAGATGGACCCGCAATCATATCAATGCCGACCTTGCCGAAAACCCGACGTTTCGCTGCCGCAACAAAAGCGTTCCCGGGCCCCGTGATTTTATCAACCGGCGCAACCGATGATGTGCCATAAGCCAGCGCAGCAATCGCCTGCGCCCCACCGATACGGTAAATTTCGTCAACGCCAGCCAGCTCCGCCGCCAAGATCACCAAAGGATTGATTGCCCCATCCGGAGTTGGTACGGTTATGGCAAGACGATCAACACCTGCGACCTTTGCAGGGATTGCATTCATCAAAACCGATGATGGATAGGTGGCAAGGCCACCAGGCACATATAACCCAGCGGCACTGACGGGCGTCCAACGCCAGCCCAGTTCTGCGCCATCTGTATCTTTCCACCAAGCATCATGGGGCAATTGTTCTGCGTGATAGGCACGAATGCGGCTAGCTGCCAATTCCAACGCGGCGCGATCTTCGGGCACAACCTTTTGTATTTCTGTAGCGATTTCTTCGGCTGATAACCTAAGTGTTTCAGCTGAGAGTGACAATCGATCAAACCTCTCCGTATATTCCAGCAATGCCGCATCACCACGCGCGCGCACATCGGCAATGATGTCTGCGACCACTTGATCCACATCTGGACTATCTTCGCGCTTAGCAGAAAGCAGAGTTTCAAACTCTGTTTCAAAATTTGGATCAGTTGTGTTCAAAAAAACAGGCATCGGTCACTCCAATCAGTCTTGGGTGAAATAGCGCTGAACCCCC
>JBMTQO010000020.1:0-36250 GCA_049446275.1 Paracoccaceae bacterium
GGGAAGCAGAATCACGCATGTTGCAAATTGGGTCTGTCACAGTTCGGGTGAGGATTTGGCAACGCGGCTCGTATCGCTCTACACGCAAATGACCGATGTCGTTCGTCAATATCAACCTGACGCGGCCGCTGTCGAAAATACATTTGTAAACAAAGACGGGGTTGGCACCCTAAAATTGGGGCAGGCCCGCGCAATCGCGCTTTTGGTACCTGCGCAGGCGGGCATTACGGTTGCGGAATATGCCCCGAATAAAGTGAAAAAAACCATTGTTGGCGTGGGACATGCGGATAAGGGTCAGATTGATCACATGGTCCGCTTGCAGTTGCCTGGCGTCAAAATTGCGGGCGCAGATGCGGCGGATGCCTTGGCCATTGCGCTTTGTCATGCCCATTATGCACGCTCTTCTGGCGCGTGGGAGGCCGCATTGGCGAAAGCGTTATGATAGGCAAACTGTCGGGACGTATTGATTATCGCTCTGACGATCACATTCTGCTCGATGTGCGTGGGGTTGGGTACATGGTTTATTGCTCTGATCGCACACTTGCCGCGCTGCCCTCGGTCGGAGAGGCGGTTGCGCTTTATACCGATTTGGTGGTGCGTGAGGATTTGCTTCAGTTGTTTGGGTTCCCAACCCTTGTCGAAAAAGAGTGGCATCGTCTGTTGATGTCTGTGCAGGGGATCGGGGCCAAGGCATCTCTGTCCATCCTTGGCGCGCTGGGCGCAGATGGGGTAAGCCGCGCAATCGCACTGGGAGATTGGAATGCAATCAAGGCGGCCAAGGGCGTTGGCCCAAAAACCGCACAGCGGGTTGTTATCGAACTAAAAGACAAGGCCCCAACCGTTATGGCCATGGCAGGGCAATCTGCAACCCCCGCAACCGTTACAGATGACGTGATCGAAGCGGACACACCTGCCGCGCCGCAGCCTGCGCCAACACCACAACCTGTTGCGATACAAACGAATGCACAGGCAGATGCGCTGTCAGCGCTGCAAAACCTTGGGTATTCACCGTCAGAGGCGGCCGCGGCAGTGGCCCAAGTCATGGCGGATGCGCCTGAAACTGATACATCAGGTGTCATTCGCGCCGCCCTGAAACTTATGGCGCCAAAGGGATAAGATATGGAAAGTTCTGATCCAATGATGCGCCCTGATCCGCTGCCCGAGGATGCCGATCGCGCCCTGCGGCCACAGGCGTTGGATGAATTCACGGGGCAGGCCGAAGCACGTGCAAATTTGCGCGTCTTTATTCAATCAGCCCGCCAACGCGGCGAGGCAATGGATCACACGCTGTTTTATGGTCCACCTGGTTTGGGCAAAACCACGCTGGCCCAGATCATCAGCCGCGAATTGGGTGTGAATTTCAAAATGACCTCTGGCCCCGTCTTGGCCAAAGCGGGCGATTTGGCCGCGATCCTCACAAACCTAGAGGCGCGGGATGTGTTGTTCATCGATGAAATTCATCGCCTAAACCCTGTTGTAGAAGAGGTTCTTTATCCCGCGATGGAGGATTTTGAACTGGACCTGGTGATCGGTGAAGGGCCCGCCGCACGCACCGTGCGGATTGAATTGCAACCCTTTACCCTAATCGGGGCAACAACGCGCTTGGGGTTGTTGACCACGCCGTTGCGCGATCGGTTTGGTATTCCAACGCGGCTGCAATTTTACACCGAAGATGAACTTTATCAGATCGTTTCCCGTAACGCCCGCAAACTGGGCGCGCCCGCGGACGAAGGGGGCGCACGCGAAATTGCACGCCGTGCGCGTGGCACACCGCGCATTGCGGGGCGTTTATTGCGCCGTGTTGTGGATTTTGCATTGGTTGACGGGGACGGCACCGTTACGAAAACATTGGCAGATCACGCATTAACACGTCTTTCCGTGGATGATTTGGGTCTGGATGGGGCGGATCGGCGTTACCTGCGCCTGATGGCAGAACATTATTCGGGTGGACCTGTTGGAATTGAAACATTGGCCGCGGCCCTTTCTGAAAGCCGCGATGCATTGGAAGAGGTGATTGAACCCTATCTGTTGCAGCAGGGTTTGATCCAACGCACCCCGCGGGGGCGCATGTTGGCGCAGCGTGGGTGGGATCATTTGGGTCTGCCAATGCCAAAGGGGCAAACCGATCTGTTTCAGTAACACAAGGCTCATCCCCCCTTTGCCATGCCACGGGAAACCCGATATAGCGCTTCGCAAACACAATTCGGAGTGCCGCAAAACATGAAGCCCAATGATGTCGAACGCTTTTTTTCACGTTCAGACGACAGTTACTTTTTTGCCCGCTGGGGACGTCCCATTGCCCCCATCGCCTTTGGGATCGAGGATCAGTCAATCGCAACGCTTAAGGGCGCGATTGAGGTGACTTGCGCCATGGTCGGTCACCCGATTGCTGAAACGGATCCTGAATTGGGAACGAATTTGATGTTCTTTTTCATCCGCGATTGGGATGAATTGTTGGCCGTTCCGGATCTGGACCGTATTATGCCAAATCTGAATGATTTGGCTGGGCGCCTGCAGGCGGCAGATTCACAGCAATATCGTTCGTTTCGCTTTGATGAGCAGGGCGCGATTAAGGCCTGTTTTGTATTTGTGCGCATGGACAAAGAATTGTCCAAAATGTCGGCCGATGCCTTGTTCCTGATGCAGGTGGTGCAATCCTTTCTTGTGTGGTCGGATCGCGCGTTTCAGTATCAATCGCCCCTTGCGATTGCTCCTAATGGTCACACGGTTCTGAGGGCCGAAGTGGCGGATGTGATCCGCGCGGCCTATGATCCCGTTCTGCCCGTGATGGCGCAGAATGCATCACATGCGCTGCGTCTGTTTGCCCGTTTGCCAAAGGATGCATGACATGACCCCCCATCGCTTTCCTGTCCGTGTTTATTACGAAGATACCGATCTGGCAGGGATCGTTTATTACGCAAACTATCTTAAATTCATTGAACGCGCGCGCAGCGAATGGGTGCGCGAAATTGGCGTTGATCAACGCGCAATGAAGGCGCAAGGGATCGTGTTTGCCGTGCGCCATGTTGAGGCCGATTACATTGCCCCTGCCGTTTTTGAAGATGATTTGATTGTAGAAACCACGCCGATTTCAATGACGCCCGCACGTTTGGTGTTGGGCCAATTGGTTTTGCGTCAGGACGTGGTTTTGTTCCGTTCAGAAATCACATTGGTCGCCTTGGGCGAAGGGGGCAAGCCCCTACGCCTGCCCGACGCCCTTCGGCATGTCGTTGCCGATATGGTGAAATAATACGTTCGTGATCGCATATTTGTTGGTTTCTTGCTTTAGTTCGTCTATGGTTCCCAACAAAGAGCCATAAAGGCCAGAATGTGATGAGCAGGATACTATGGAAACACAAGCCCTTGAGTTGGCGCACCAGGTCGATTTTTCGTTCTGGGCGTTGTTTTTGCGCGCAACCCTAACCGTTAAAATTGTGATGCTGGTGTTGATCTTGGCCTCTTTTTGGTCATGGTCGATTATATTTCAACGTCACATCAAATACCGTGGCGCGCGCAAAGAAGCCGCGCAGTTTGACCGTGCGTTTTGGTCAGGCGAACCGCTGGATTTGTTGTACAAAGAATTAGGCAGTTCCCCCAAAGGTTATTCTGCAAGTGTATTTGTCGCGGGCATGACTGAATGGGAACGCAGCCAAAAATCAGATGGTCAGTTGATCGCGGGGGTGCAAAGTCGGGTTGAACGGTCCATGGATGTTGCGGTGTTGCGGGCATCAGATGAACTCCAATCAGGGTTGACGATCCTTGCAACAATCGGATCCATTGCACCGTTTATCGGATTGTTCGGAACCGTTTGGGGTATCATGAATGCCTTTATCGAAATTGCCGCACAACAAAACACAAACCTTGCGGTTGTTGCCCCAGGCATTGCCGAGGCGCTGTTGGCCACGGGGCTTGGCCTGTTGGCCGCCATTCCCGCCGTAATCTTTTATAACAAACTCAGCGGGGATTGTGATCGCATTGTTGCGGGTTACGAAAGTTTCGCAGATGAATTTGCAACGATCCTAAGCCGCGAATTAGATAGCTGATATGGGTGCTGGCGTTATCAAAAGCCAAGGGCAAAAGGGACGGCGCCGTCGTCGCAGTACCCCAATGGCGGAAATTAATGTCACACCCTTTGTGGATGTGATGTTGGTTTTGCTGATCATTTTTATGGTTTCTGCGCCAATGCTGACGGTCGGTGTTCCAGTAGAGCTGCCGAAAACGGCGGCAAATTCTCTGCCCAGTGATCAACAAGAACCTTTGACTGTGACGCTGACGGCTGAGGGACAAATCCTGATCCAAAGTGCCGAAATTGAAGAAAACGCACTGATTGCAAAATTGCGTGCGGTTGCAGCAGAACGCCAAAATGACAAAATTTTCCTGCGTGCAGATGGTGCCATTCCATATGAGCGTGTGGTGCAGGTGATGGGCGCGTTGAATGCGGGTGGGTTTTCAAACATCGGTTTGGTTACGGACGTTGGCGGCCCGGCCTTTGACAGGCCTGAGGGCTAGTACGCGCCGATGCAGGCAGGATATGTCATATCAGGGATTGCCCATGCTGTTTTCATAGCTTGGGCACTTTTGGGGGGTATGTTCACGCCGCAAGATCAAGAGATTGTGTTTAACAATGTTTCTGTTCTATCAGAGGCCGAATTTCAGGCGATGATCGCGTCAGATCAGGTGCCTGAAGCTCCGCAGTTTGATATGACGGCGCTAGAGCCATCGGAAGACAAAGATGAGGTTCCCACATTGGCGGAACAAACAGATCAAGAGGTTGATCAAAGCGAGCCTGAGCAACCCGAACCTGTGGCCGAAAAAATTACACCACCCGAACCCGTGGAAACACTGGTGGTGCCTACGCCGGATATCACAACTCTTGATGCGCAACCCCCGGCGCCAGAAATTGAAACCGCAATGATGTTGCCCGACGTATCAACAGACAGCGCCCCAATTCAGGCCAATCGGGTTGCACCAACCCCCGTGGCCCCGCCCGAACAGCCCGCGATTGTTGACGATGTCACCCAAGAGGCCACTGTGCCTGCCGATGCAACCGAGCCCCCAGTTGAGGATATGCCAGAGGTCAAAGAAACCACCGCGCCCGAAGCCGCCAGCAGTGAGATTATAACCGAGGCCAAGAAAGAAGATGCCAAACGGCAATCTTCGCCGCGTCCTATGTTGCGCCCTTCAAATTTCAAACCGACGCCACCGACAGAAACGGCCAAAACAAACCTGGAGGACATTTTGCGTGAAGTGACGCAAAGCGACACGCGAGAAGCGTCCAAACCCGAACCCAGCAAAAAATCAGGTCCACCACTAACTGATAGAGAGCATTCTGATTTTAATAGAGCCGTTGGCATGTGCTGGGACGTGGACGTAGGTGGAAGGTCAGCATATGTCACCGTGACTTTATCATTTTCTATGAACCCCGATGGGAGGATTCCTATCAATTCGATTAACCTAAAATCGTCTGACGGTGGCACAAAAAGTGAAGTGAAGATAGCATTTGATAAGGCTCGGCGCGCTTTGATAAGGTGTCAGCGAGATGGTTATACTTTGCCACCTGAAAAATATGAGTCATGGAAAGAACATGAAATGGTATTTGATCCCGCTAAAATGAGGAATAGATAATGCTTCGATTAATATTGAGTGTGGTTTTTATTCTCTTACAAAATGTCGTTACCGCGGCTCCTCTACGTACAGTGATTACTGATGGGGTTATTGAGCCAACGCCGTTCGCGGCCCCCCGTTTTATCGCGCAGGACAGCGGTGCGATGGAACTTTCCGGTGAAATCGTTTCGGTTCTTAGCATGGATTTGATGCGTACAGGATTGTTTCGCGCACTAGATGAACGCTCCCACATCGGAAAAATTTCTAGTCTGAATGCGCCCGTTGAATATGCTGATTGGAAGGCGATCAATGCACAAGTTCTGATCACTGGTTCCGTTGCCACAGGTACAAGGGGTGAATTGAAGGTAAGTTTCCGCATCCATGATGTGTTCGCGGGGCAAGAATACGGCAAAGGATTGCAGTTTAAAGGCAAAACGTCCGACTGGCGCCGTATGGCCCATAAAGTTGCCGACGAAGTTTATAGCCGCATCACAGGCGAAAGCGGATATTTCGACAGTCGCGTGGTTTTCGTTGCCGAAAGCGGTTCCAAGGGACAACGTCGCAAGCGATTGGCGATTATGGATTATGATGGGGAACAATTGGAATATCTTGATGATGGTGCGCATCTGGTGCTTGCGCCGCGCATCGCGCCAGATGGGCAAAGTGTATTGTTCACCAGTTACGAAACAGGGTTCCCTCGGATCTATCAAATGGACCTGCGTAACAAACGGCGTAAACTGCTGCAAAGCACCGTTGGTACAACCAGTTTTGCGCCACGTTTTTCACCAGATGGAACGCAAATTGTGTATTCGCAGGAACAGGGCGGGAACACGGATGTTTTTTTAATGTCGTTGCGTTCGGGACAGGCACGCCGTTTAACATCTGCACCATCCATCGAAACAGCCCCCAGTTTTTCACCAGATGGCAGACAGATTGTATTTGAAAGTGATCGTTCAGGATCACAGCAACTCTATGTCATGAATGTGAATGGTGAGGGGATCAAACGCATCAGTTTTGGGGATGGTCGCTATGGGACACCAGTTTGGTCACCACGTGGCGATATGATTGCGTTTACCAAACAAAGTCGCGGGCGCTTTCATATTGGGGTGATGCGCACGGATGGTTCAGAGGAACGTTTGCTGACGGCGTCCTTTTTAGATGAGGGTCCGACATGGTCCCCAAATGGCCGCGTGATCATGTTTACACGTGAGACCCAAGGTGTTGGTGGTGTTTCCAACCTTTATTCCGTTGACGTGTCTGGGCGCAATTTACAGCGCGTGGCAACGCCATCTGGTGGGTCTGATCCCACATGGTCGCCGCTGCGGCGCTAAGGCTTTGATCGTTATCTAAATATGTGCTAAGATTTTGAAAAAAGAGAGGCAGTTATGAAGCACTTTAAAAGAGCAAGTTTGATTTTGGCCATGGTTGCACTTGGCGCCTGTTCACAAAATGGCTTTGGCGGTATGGGTGGCGGCCCAAACGGCAGTGGCGCAGCGAATGCACAAGGTGATCCCAGCAATCCGGCCTCACCCGCATATTTCCAGCAATCGATTGGGGATCGTGTATTTTTCGCGGTGGACCAATCAACTGTTGATGCCTCGGCACAGACCGCATTAGATGCGCAGGCGGATTGGTTGATTGCAAACCCAGAATATAAGGTGATGATCGAAGGCCACGCAGATGAACGCGGCACAACTGATTATAACTTGGCCCTTGGTGCGCGCCGCGCAGGCTCCGTGCGTGAATATCTGACGCTACGCGGTGTGTCTGCGGATCGTATCCAAACAGTCAGCTACGGCAAAGAGCGGCCGTCAGAGCTGTGTAGCGCGGAAAGTTGTTATTCGATGAACCGTCGTGGTGTTACGGTTCTATCGAATCTGTCATTCTAATTTGCAAAGGATGCCTTTGAATGTTTCGTGTCTTGGCCTACGTTGCGCTTTGCCTCTTCCCGTTGTCTGGAGTTGCACAGGATCGTGCCCAGACGCTGGCGGATATACGACAGGACCTGAACGTTCTTTATGTTGAAATTATGCGTTTGAGAAGCGAACTTTCGACAACGCAGGGGCCGAGTATTTCTGTCGCGGCGGAAACTGTGCTTGAACGCGTGCAAAACATTGAAACCGAACTGCAACGTTTAACGGCCCTAAGCGAGGAGTTGCAGTTTCGGGTTGAACGCGTTGTTCAGGATGGAACAAACCGCGTCGGTGATTTAGAGTTCCGTTTGGTTGAATTGGAAGGTGGTGATATTTCAACCCTTGGCGAAACCACCACCTTGGGCGGTGATCTGACCTATCCCGCCGAAGACGAGAGCGAAAAGGTAGATGCGCCTGAATTGGCGGTGGGGGAACGCGCGGATTTTGACATGGCACAAAAATCCTTTGAAGAAGAGCGTTACGGCGATGCCATCCAAATTCTGAACCGTTTTTCGCAAACTTATCCCGATAGCCCGTTGGCCGCAGAGGCGTTGATGCTGCGCGGTGCATCGCATGAGTCATCGGGCGATTACAAATCCGCCGCGCGCGCGTATTTGGAAAGCTTTTCTACCTTCCCAAAATCAACAGTTGCACCCAAAGCATTGATATCGCTTGGCAATGCATTGGTATTGCTTGGACAAATCGATGCGGGATGTCAGACGCTGTCACAAGTGGATATTCGTTTCCCAAATACAGAATATTCGCAAAAGGCTGCGGATCGTATGGTCGAGCTAAAGTGTCTCTGACTGATATTCTGAACGGACAGGTCGCTTCGAATTTGGACGCGGCATTTGCCTCTGAGCTTCCAAAATGCGTGGGCATTGCGGTTTCTGGTGGAGGGGACAGTATCGCATTACTTCATCTGACCCACGCTTGGGCAACAGTGCGAAATGTGACTCTCTCTGCTATAACCATCGATCACAATCTGCGCGACGGCAGCGCGGAAGAAACCGCAAGCGTTGCGCAATGGTGTGCGGAATTGGGTGTTCTACATACTGTGCGTGTTTGGCGCGATTGGGATCATAACGGAAACTTACAGGATGCTGCCAGACAGGCGCGTTATCGCATGATCAATGACTGGCGCGGGGATATTGAACATATCCTGATCGGTCACACATTGGATGATCAGGCAGAAACCCTTTTATTGCGCCTAAAGCGGGGATCTGGTGTGGACGGCATGACAGGCATGAGACCTGTCGCGGATCATCCCTGTGGTATGACCCTGATCCGTCCATTGCTAAATATCACGCGACAGGATTTGCGCGATTATTTGGTCGCATGTGATCAATCTTGGTTTGATGACCCCAGTAATGACAATACAGCATTTGATCGCATTGCTATGCGTCAGTTGTTACCCCAATTGAAATTATCTGGCATTTCATTGGACCGGTTCGCGTTAATGTCTTCGCATATGCAGCGTGCTCAAGATGCCTTGGATCATACGGCCAAAGATGTGTTCCAAACCATTGGTCGTCAGCAGGGAACAGATTTAATTTTTGATCAGTCTGGTTTTTTTGAAACCCACAGCGAAACACAATCACGCCTCATTTCGGCGGGCCTGTGCTGGATTTCTGGGAATGCATATCGTCCAAGGTTTGAGGCGTTGCAACGTGCATTATCCGATGTCCAAGACGGCAAAACCAGCAGTTTGCATGGGTGCCTGATTTATCCGCACCAAAAGACCCTGCGCATAACGCGTGAATATGCGGCGACACAAAGCAGCGTGGATCAAACTGTGTGGGATGGGCGTTGGCAAGGTGTCGACCTGCCGACGGACTACAGTGTGCAGGCATTGGGCGAACATGGGGCCGCACAGTTGGTGGGCGATGTTCGTAAAAACGTGCCCTTTCGCTCGTTATCTGCGCAACCTGCCATCTTTTTCGGTGAACGGTTAATGTATACGCCTACTTTGGATCAAACGCAGCGTCAATTTGTGCAAGATTTGCGAATAAATTTCATTGATTTCATAACGTCTCATTGAAGCCGGCGTTCCAATGTCTATTTAACATACCAAACAACTGTGTTATGCACAGCGCTATTCTAATAATGGAGTGTTTCCTTGGGCAATAACCGTAATTTGGCCTTTTGGGTGGTTCTATTCCTGATGATCGTTGTTTTATTCAACGTGTTCAGTTCTGGTTCTGGCGGCATGCAAAGCCGTGAAATCAGCTACTCAGAGTTTGTTGCAAACGTTGAAAACGGGTCGATTGATGCCGTGACACTGGATGGCGAAAAAGTCAGCTTTATTGGTGGCGACAAACGTGAGTATTACACGATCCGTCCGGGCGATGCTGATGTGACCAATCTGTTGATCCAGAATGAAGTGGCCATTCGTGCAGAACAGCAGGAAACATCTGGGCTTCAGGCGTTTTTGGTTAGCCTGCTGCCGTTCCTACTGCTGATTGGTGTATGGATCTACTTCATGAACCGCATGCAGGGCGGTGGTCGCGGCGGTGCAATGGGCTTTGGCAAATCCAAGGCCAAGCTTTTGACCGAAAAGCAGGGTCGTGTCACATTTGACGACGTGGCGGGCATCGATGAGGCCAAAGAAGAGCTAGAAGAAATTGTTGAATTCCTGCGTAATCCCCAGAAATTTAGTCGCTTGGGCGGCAAAATTCCAAAGGGTGCTTTGCTTGTTGGACCTCCGGGCACAGGTAAAACGTTGCTTGCGCGCGCTATTGCGGGCGAGGCGGGCGTACCGTTCTTTACCATATCGGGTTCTGACTTTGTTGAAATGTTCGTTGGTGTTGGTGCATCGCGTGTGCGTGACATGTTCGAACAGGCGAAAAAGAATGCACCGTGTATTGTCTTCATCGACGAAATCGATGCCGTTGGCCGTCACCGTGGCGCAGGCTACGGCGGCGGAAACGATGAACGTGAACAGACATTGAACCAGTTGTTGGTTGAGATGGATGGTTTTGAAGCGAACGAAGGTGTGATCATATTGGCCGCGACAAACCGCCGTGATGTGTTGGACCCCGCATTGTTGCGCCCCGGTCGTTTTGACCGTCAGGTCACTGTGCCAAATCCAGATATTAAGGGACGTGAAAAAATTCTGACAGTGCATGCGCGCAAAACGCCATTGGGCCCAGACGTGGATCTGCGTTTGATCGCCCGCGGCACACCAGGATTTTCGGGTGCGGATTTGGCGAACCTTGTGAATGAGGCCGCTTTGATGGCCGCGCGTGTCGGACGTTCGGTTGTGACCATGGTCGATTTTGAAAACGCCAAGGATAAGGTGATGATGGGCGCCGAGCGTCGTTCGATGGTTTTGACTGCTGATCAAAAGGAAAAAACCGCCTATCACGAAGCAGGTCACGCGATTGTTGGCCTTGCACTGCCACAATGTGATCCCGTTTACAAGGCGACAATCATTCCACGCGGTGGTGCATTGGGTATGGTTGTGTCGTTGCCTGAAATTGATCGTCTGAATTGGCATAAATCTGAGTGTGAAGAAAAACTTGCCATGACCATGGCGGGTAAGGCGGCAGAGATCATAAAATATGGTCCTGAAAACGTCTCCAACGGGCCTGCGGGTGATATTCAACAGGCATCGGGCCTTGCGCGTGCGATGGTGTTGCGTTGGGGGATGTCGGATAAAGTTGGCAACATCGACTATTCCGAAGCGCATGAAGGATATTCCGGTAATACCGCAGGATTTTCAGTATCCGCCAATACCAAGGAAATGATCGAGGATGAGGTGAAACGCTTTATTCAAGAAGGGTATGACCGTGCCTATAAAATTCTGACCGAACAAAACGAAGAATGGGAACGTTTGGCACAAGGCTTGTTGGAATACGAAACGCTGACGGGTGATGAAATCAAACGCGTCATGAAAGGCGAACCGCCGCATTCAGATGATACGCCCGATGCGGACGACGGAAACGCCACTCAATCGGTTACGGCCATTCCAAAGACCAAACCAAAGGCGAAAGGCGGCATTGCTCCTGGAACCAGCTAAACTTGGTTAAAGTTTTGATGACACATGACCCCCGCTCACGCAGCGGGGGTTTTTATTTTTAACATGCGCATGGGTGCACATAAAACGCGCGAAAATCACAAATTGAGTTCATGGATCATCAGGAATAGCCATATCGCCATCACGGTTAAGGAGATGACTATGACAAATTTAAACTCTAACTTACACGTCGTTGCGCGGGTGTTTCTTGGTCTCATGTTTTTGGTAGCGGGTCTTGGGAAACTGGGCAATGTGGACGGTGTTGCAGGCTATATGGCCTCTGGCGGTATTCCTGCCTTCCTTGCATGGCCTGCAGTCTTATTTGAAATCTTGGCGGGTGCGGTAATCATCGCAGGGTTCCAAACCCGTTTGACGGCATTGGCCTTGGCGGCATTTTGTGTCGTGACGGCGGTGCTCTATCACTTTGTCCCTGCGGATCAGATGCAGATGACGCAGTTCTTTAAGAACCTAGGCCTTGCAGGTGGGTATTTGTTGTTGGCCAGTGCAGGTAGCGGTGCATTCAGTGTGGATGCCAGAAAGGGTTAAGGCCCAGTTTACCAACGAAAAAAGCCCTGCCATGATTTGCAGGGCTTCTTATTTTCTATTCTGCCGCGAATTACGCGTGGATTGCACCGTCGCCGCAGGCAAGGGCGGCTTCACGTACTGCTTCTGAATAGGTTGGGTGGGCATGGCAGGTCAGTGCCAAATCCTCGGCAGAGGCACCAAATTCCATTGCAACACAGATTTCGTGGATCAGATCCCCTGCCGCAGGACCCATGATATGCGCGCCCAAAATGCGATCAGTTTCTGCATCCGCTAGAATTTTCACAAATCCATCCGCGGCAAAGTTCGCCTTGGCGCGGCCATTGCCCATGAACGAAAATTTTCCAACCTTATAGGCGCGTCGTTCGTCTTTTAGGTTCTCTTCTGTCTTGCCGACATTAGCGACCTCTGGGTGGGTGTAAATCACGCCAGGGATCACATCATAATTCACGTGTCCATGTTTGCCTGCAATGACTTCTGCGGCGGCCATGCCTTCGTCCTCGGCCTTGTGGGCCAACATCGGACCTTCAATCACATCGCCGATTGCGTAGATGCCGGGGATACTTGTTTGCCAATTTGCGTCAGTCTTGATTTGACCACGATCTGTCATCTCCATGCCCAGTGCGTCCAGCCCCAACCCCTCGGTATAGGGTTTGCGACCTGTGGCAACCAAAACAACATCCGCGTCCAGTGTATGTTCGCTGTCGTCCTTGCGGCGTTTGTAAGTAACTTTTGCTTTGGTTTTCATCGCCTCAACCGATTGCACGGCTGCGCCCATGACAAAATTCAATCCTTGTTTTTTCAAGGTGCGTTGGAAGGTTTTTTGGATTTCTGCGTCCATGCCCGGTGTAATCGCATCCAAGAATTCGATGACAGTCACCTCGGCACCTAGGCGTGCATAGACCGACCCAAGTTCAAGGCCAATCACACCCGCACCAATCACCGCCAATTTTTTCGGTGGTTTCGCAAGGTTTAGCGCCCCTGTTGAAGACACAACAACCTTTTCATCAATCTCGATCCCTGGCAGGGTTGAGGGGACAGAACCAGATGCGATGATGATGTTCGTGGCTTCATGCACGTCATCGCCAATCTTGACTTGACCTGCTGCGGGGATTGAGGCCCAGCCTTTGATCCAATCAACCTTGTTCTTTTTGAACAGGAATTCGATGCCCTTGGTATTGCCGTCGATAACATCCCCTTTATAAGCCTGCATCTGTTTCCAATCCACCGATGGTGATTTACCCATCAGGCCCATTTTCGTGAAATTATGTTCTGCTTCATGCAATTGATGTGTTGCGTGCAATAGCGCTTTGGATGGGATACATCCAACGTTTAAACATGTGCCGCCCAATGCCTCACGGCCCTCAACACAGGCTGTTTTTAGCCCAAGCTGCGCGGCACGAATTGCGGCCACATATCCACCTGGTCCACCACCAATTACAATCACGTCATAGGATGCCATCGAAATTCTCCTGTCGTCTTCATCGCGTCGTTCTGGGGCGATGGTCAAATTGTTCACGACCTAGGCGCAAGACGCCTAGGTCAGAATGTTTTTACAGATCCAGCAACAAACGGCGCGGATCCTCAAGCGCCTCTTTCACGCGCACAAGGAATGTCACAGCGCCTTTGCCATCAACGATGCGGTGATCATATGACAGCGCCAGGTACATCATTGGGCGAATGACAACTTGGCCATTGATCGCCATCGGACGTTCCTGAATTTTGTGCATGCCCAAGATGCCAGATTGTGGTGGGTTCAGGATGGGGGATGACATCAGTGATCCATAAACACCGCCGTTTGAAATGGTAAAGGTCCCACCTTGCATTTCCGCCATGGTCAATTTGCCATCACGTGCACGCGCGCCTTTTTCGGCGATCGCTTTTTCGATTTCGGCAAATGACATTGCATCGGCATCGCGGATGACGGGTACAACCAAACCTGTTGGTGTCCCTGCGGCAATCCCCATGTGCACATAGTTTTTGTAAACGATGTCTGTGCCGTCAATTTCCGCATTCACTTCAGGCACTTCTTTCAATGCATGACAGCATGCTTTGGTGAAGAAGGACATAAAGCCCATGCGCGCGCCGTGTTTCTTTTCAAAGGCGTCTTTGTATTCTTTGCGCACCGCCATAACCTCGGTCATGTCAACCTCGTTATAGGTGGTTAGCATTGCGGCGGTGTTTTGGCTGTCTTTCAAACGCTTGGCGATTGTCTGACGTAGACGTGTCATTTTCACACGCTCTTCGCGTGATGCATCATCTGCCGATATGGGCGCACGTGGTGCGGCCACTGCAGCGGCCGGGGCAGGGGTGCTTGCGGCGGTGGCTAAGGCGCGTGCCACATCATCCTTCATCGCGCGTCCATCGCGGCCTGTTCCCTGAACGGCGTCACGGGAAATGCCCGCTTCTGCCATCGCCTTTTTCGCGGCTGGGCTATCTTCGACATCCTTAGATGTGCTTGCCGCAGCGGGTGCTGGTGCGGCGGCTGCGGGTGCTGCTGCAGATGCGCTTGCACCGCCCATCACGGCCAATTTGCCGCCTGCGGCGACGGTAGCGCCCTCGGCTGCAAATATTTCTGTCAGGGTGCCTGATGCAGGTGCAGGAACCTCAACCGAAACCTTGTCTGTTTCCAGTTCGCACAGCATTTCATCCTGCTGAACTGTATCGCCGACCTGTTTGAACCATGTTGAAACGGTTGCTTCGCTGACGCTTTCGCCCAATGTTGGGACCATCACATCAACCGCCGCGCCTGCATCAGATGCAAGTGCCGCAGCAGGGGCCACCGCGGGGGCAGGGGCGGCCGCACCCGCGCCTTCTCTGATATTGGCCAAGAGGGCATCAACACCCACGGTTTCGCCTTCTGCGGCGACGATATCGCTCAATGTGCCTGCGGCGGGACTTGGAACCTCGACCGTGACTTTGTCGGTTTCGAGTTCACATAGCATTTCGTCCTGTGCCACAGCATCACCTGGTTTTTTAAACCAAGTTGCAACGGTTGCTTCTGTCACAGATTCACCCAGTGTTGGAACACGTACTTCTGTCATGGGTTAGTTCCCTTTAATGGTTAGCGCATCATCAATCAGCGCTTCTTGTTGTGCTTTATGAGTTGAGGCCAAGCCTGTCGCAGGAGAGGCGCTTGCGGCGCGGCCTGCATAGACGGGGCGTGGATGTTTTGCGTTCATGCGTGTCAAAACCCATTCCAAGTTTGGTTCCATAAAGGACCATGCACCTTGGTTTTTCGGTTCTTCCTGACACCATACCATTTCTGCATCTTTGAACCGTTCCAGTTCTTTCAATGCCGCAAGTGCGGGGAATGGATAGAATTGTTCAAAACGCAGCAAATAAATGTCATCAATGCCGCGGTGATCACGTTCTTCAAGCAGGTCATAATATACCTTACCTGAACACATCACGACGCGTTTAATTTTATCATCTGCCACTAATTCAGTGTCTGAGTTTCCTTTTTGCGCGTCATCCCATAGGACGCGGTGGAAACTGGATCCATCGGTGAAATCCGCCACCTCTGAGATACACAAACGATGGCGCAGCAATGATTTTGGCGTCATCAGGATTAGGGGTTTGCGGAATGATCTGTGGATTTGGCGACGCAAGATGTGGAAATAATTCGCAGGTGTCGAACAGTTCGCAACGATCCAGTTGTCCTGCCCACACATTTGCAAGAAACGCTCAAGCCGTGCGGAAGAGTGTTCGGGGCCTTGGCCCTCGAACCCGTGTGGAAGCAACACAACCAAACCTGACATACGCAACCATTTGCTTTCGCCTGAGCTGATGAACTGATCAAACATGATCTGTGCACCATTGGCGAAATCGCCAAATTGCGCTTCCCACATGACCAAGGCATTTGGTTCAGAAAGCGAATAGCCATATTCAAAACCCAGAACCGCATATTCCGACAACATCGAGTCAATCACATCATAACGGGATTGGCCCTCGCGGATGTTGTTTAGGGGGTAATAGCGGCTTTCATCATTCTGATTGATCAGGCCTGAATGACGCTGGCTGAATGTGCCGCGTGTTGCGTCCTGACCCGAAAGGCGGACTGGGTAGCCTTCGGTCAACAGGGATCCGAATGCCAAGGCTTCGGCTGTGGCCCAATCGAACCCTTTACCGCTTTCAAACATATTTGACTTGGTATCCAGCAAACGCGCCACGGTTTTATGTAGGGCAAACCCCTCGGGCGCGGTTGTGAGCGCCTTACCAACAGTTGAAAGTGTTTCATCAGAGATTGACGTTTGACCGCGTTGGTAATCGTCTTTTTCACGATCCAAATGCGACCAACGGCCATCCAGCCAATCAGCTTTGTTGGGCTTATAATCGCGGCCTGCCTCGAACTCATCGTTCATTTTGGCTTGGAACGCGGCTTTCATGTCCTCAATCTCGCCTTCGGGGATCAACCCGTCACGCACCAGGCGTTCTGTATAAAGCGCCAATGTGGTTTTGTGCTGCTTGATGTTTTTGTACATCATTGGGTTGGTGAACATGGGTTCATCACCCTCGTTGTGACCAAACCGACGATAGCAGAAGATGTCAATCACAACATCTTTTTGGAATTTCTGGCGGAATTCTGTCGCAATCTTGGCTGCGTGAACAACAGCCTCTGGGTCATCCCCATTCACGTGGAAAATCGGGGCCTCAACCATCAATGCGATGTCAGTTGGGTAAGGGGAAGAACGCGAGAAATGCGGCGCAGTTGTGAAGCCTATTTGGTTGTTCACAACCACATGCATGGTGCCGCCTGTTTTATGGCCAACCAAGCCCGACAGGCCGAAACATTCCGCGACAACACCCTGACCTGCAAAGGCCGCATCACCATGCAACAACAATGGCATAACCTGTGTGCGATCTTTGTCGTTTAGCTGTTCTTGTTTTGCGCGAACCTTGCCCAGAACAACGGGGTTCACCGCCTCTAGGTGAGAGGGGTTTGCCGTTAACGATAGGTGCACACTGTTGCCGTCAAATTCACGGTCAGATGACGCGCCAAGGTGATATTTAACATCGCCAGAACCATCAACATCCTCGGGTTTGAATGACCCGCCTTGGAATTCGTTGAAAATCGCGCGGTAGGGTTTGCTCATCACGTTTGCCAAAACGGACAAACGGCCACGGTGCGGCATGCCGATAACAACATCCTTAATACCCAAGGCTCCGCCGCGTTTAATGATTTGTTCCAGTGCGGGGATCAATGCCTCGCCGCCATCCAGGCCGAAACGCTTTGTGCCCATGTATTTAACATGCAGGAATTTTTCAAAACCTTCGGCTTCGACCAATTTGTTTAAAATTGCCTTACGTCCTTCGCGGGTAAAGGTGATTTCTTTGCCAAACCCTTCGATTCGCTCTTTCAGCCATGCGGATTGTTCAGGGTCTGAAATATGCATGTATTGCAGCGCGAATGTGCCGCAGTAGGTGCGGCGCACGATATCAATAATCTGGCGCATTGATGCGATTTGAAGGCCCAGAACATTATCAATGAAGATCGGGCGATCCATGTCCGCATCCGTAAATCCATAATTCTTTGGATCAAGCGATGCTTCTGCGTCTTTGGTGTCGCGCATGCCAAGCGGATCAAGATCCGCGGCCAAGTGACCACGCACGCGATATGCACGGATCAACATGATGGCGCGGATACTGTCCAATACGGCGCGCTTCATCGCCTCGTCAGAAACTTCTACGCCTTTTTCTTTGGCTTTATCGGTAATCTTTTTACCCGCAGATTTGCCCTCTGCGGGAGCCACGGGCCATTCACCTGTTAGTGCGTTTGTCCAATCATCGCTTGGCTGTTGTGGCCAGTCCGTTCGCGCCCATGATGGCCCCTCTGCTTCGGCTTTGACAGAGACCTCATCATCACCCATGGCACGGAAAAACTCGGCCCATGCCGCATCAACGGCATTTGGGTCATTGGCATATTGTGCATAGAGCTGTTCAAGGTATTCGGCATTGTGACCCTGCATGAATGATGATGCATGGAACTGCGCGTTATTTGATTGGTCGGTCATGATGTACCCTCAGTTGGCTGAACCGAATGGACGGTTTTGTTCCGCCCTAGTTTACGTGCCTGCACCGACCGGATCGGGGCAGGACATTTACGTGAATTAACCGATTGCCTTTAGCACGGCTTCGCCCAATGTTGCGGGGCTATCCGCAACGACAATGCCTGCTGAGTTCATGGCTTCGATTTTGTCTTCTGCGCCGCCTTTGCCACCCGCGACAATCGCGCCTGCGTGGCCCATACGACGACCAGGAGGGGCCGTGCGACCCGCGATGAAACCTGCAACTGGTTTGCTGCGGCCACGCTTTGCTTCGTCTTTTAGGAACTGCGCGGCTTCTTCTTCTGCGGAACCACCGATTTCACCGATCATGATGATGCTTTCGGTTTCGTCGTCGGCCAAGAACCACTCCAACACATCAATGTGTTCGGTGCCTTTGATAGGGTCACCACCAATACCAACACATGAAGACTGACCCAAACCAACGTCAGAGGTTTGTTTCACCGCCTCATATGTCAATGTACCAGAACGTGACACAACACCAACCGAACCGCGACGGTGAATGTGGCCTGGCATAATACCGATTTTACACGCATCTGGCGTGATAACACCTGGGCAATTTGGTCCGATCAGCACCGATTTGCTATCAACCAATGCGCGCTTTACCTTAATCATATCTAAAACTGGAATGCCCTCGGTAATGCAAACGATCAGTTCCATTTCTGCGTCCAACGCTTCAAGGATTGAATCGGCCGCAAAGGGAGGAGGAACGTAGATCACAGTCGCGTTTGCATCTGTTACATGTTTTGCTTCGTGAACTGAATTGAACACTGGCAGATCAAGGTGCGTTTGACCGCCTTTACCAGGTGTCACACCACCAACCATTTTGGTGCCATAGGCAATCGCCTGTTCAGAATGGAATGTCCCCTGAGATCCTGTGAAACCTTGGCAGATCACTTTTGTATTTTCGTTTACAAGTACTGCCATGATCTTATCCTTTCACCGCTTTTACGATTTTCTCAGCACCGTCTTTTAGGTTGTCTGCTGCGATCACATCTAGGCCAGATGTATTGATGATCTCTTTACCCAATTCCACATTGGTGCCTTCTAGGCGCACAACCAATGGAACCCTTAGGCCCACCTCTTTCACGGCTGCGATCACGCCCTCTGCGATTACGTCACAGCGCATAATGCCGCCAAAGATGTTCACAAGGATACCTTTTACGTTTGGATCTGATGTGATGATTTTAAACGCTTCGGTCACTTTTTCCTTAGTCGCGCTCCCGCCCACGTCCAAGAAATTCGCAGGGGACTCACCATACAATTTGATGATGTCCATTGTCGCCATAGCAAGGCCTGCACCGTTCACCATACAACCGATTTCACCGTCAAGCGCGATGTAGTTCAGGTCGTACTTGGATGCTTCCAGCTCTTTTGGGTCTTCTTCGGTAACATCGCGCAATTCTGCGATATCGGTGTGGCGATAGACTGCGTTGCCGTCAAAGCCGACTTTTGCGTCTAACACTTTCAATGCGCCATCATCCCCAACGATCAATGGGTTGATTTCCAGCATTTCCATGTCTTTTTCAATGAACGCACGATAAAGCGTGCCCATCAGTGAAACGCATTGTTTTACTTCTGCGCCCTCAAGGCCCAATGAAAACGCGATGCGGCGGCCGTGGTAGGCTTGGAAACCTGTCGCGGGATCAACTGAGAAGGATAGGATTTTTTCAGGTGTCGCTGCGGCCACTTCTTCAATGTCCATACCGCCTTCGGTGGAACATACGAATGTTACGCGTGATGTTTGACGATCAACCAGCAGAGCTAGATACAATTCTCGTTGGATACCTGATCCCGCTTCGATGTAGACACGGTTGACTTGCTTACCTGCTGGGCCAGTTTGGTGTGTGACCAAAGTGCGGCCAAGCATCTTTTTGGCTTCTTCTGCGGCTTCTTCGACTGATTTTGTCAGACGCACACCGCCTTTTTCGCCGGCGTCTGCTTCTTTAAAGTTGCCTTTGCCGCGACCGCCTGCGTGAATTTGCGCTTTTACAACCCAAAGCGGGCCGTCCAATTCACCTGCTGCAGTTTTTGCGTCCTCTGCCTTTAGGACTATACGTCCGTCAGACACAGGGGCGCCATAGCTGCGAAGAAGTTGCTTCGCCTGATATTCATGGATGTTCATGAAATTTAGTCCCGTGTTACTTCGATTGATTAGGCTATACGCCAATAGCAAGGTGGAAAGGGAAGCGTTTTTTAGTGGATTTATCAAAAATTCGACAAATATTGAAATTTGTGATCACACATTATTTTCGTGTGATCACAAAATATTTGCCAATCTCGTCTTTTCAAGATTCTGAAGCCATTACCACGTCTATATATCATGGACCGTCAGCCCATGGTGGGAATGCAACGCAAAGCGCATTCAAGGAGTGGGTATTCTGCCGTCGCGCATTGACCACGGTTTTGGATAAAACTTTCCGAAAATTATTGGGGGAAATAAAAAAGCGCAGATACATTGATCCGCGCTTTTGAATGATCACTAAGAATTCACCTATGCAAGTGATGTGTCGATATCCTTGCACGCCTCGACCAAACCTTTGACCGCGTCGACAGATTTGTCAAACATCGCTTGCTCGTCTTTGTTCAGCTTGATGTCGACAACTTTCTCGATGCCATTTGCGCCGATGATTGTTGGTACACCAACATACATGCCTTTCAGGCCGAATTCGCCATCACAATAGGCAGCACATGGCAACAGACGACGTTGGTCTTTCAAATAGGCTTCTGCCATTTCGATTGCGGATGTTGCAGGTGCATAGAATGCGGAACCTGTTTTCAACAGGCCAACGATCTCTGCGCCGCCGTCACGTGTGCGTTGTACGATTGCGTCCAACTTATCCTGCGTTGTCCAACCCATTGATACCAAATCAGGAAGAGGGATCCCTGCAACCGTTGAATAACGTGCCAATGGAACCATCGTATCACCGTGTCCACCCAAAACGAAGGCTGTCACATCGCGCATCGATACATCAAATTCCAGAGAGAGGAAGTGACGGAAGCGCGCGCTGTCCAAGACGCCCGCCATACCCACAACTTTGTTGTGTGGTAGGCCAGAAAATTCGTGCAATGCCCAAACCATGGCGTCCAATGGGTTTGTGATACAGATAACGAACGCGTTTGGTGCGTTGTCACGAATGCCTTCGCCAACAGATTTCATAACCTTCAGGTTGATGCCCAACAAATCATCACGGCTCATGCCAGGTTTGCGTGGAACACCCGCTGTTACGATGCAGACATCCGCATCTGCGATGTCTGCGTAGGACTGCGTGCCCTTCATGACTGCGTCAAATCCTTCGGATGGACCGGACTCTGCAATGTCCAACGCTTTGCCTTCTGGTGTGCCTTCTGCGATGTCGAACAAAACAACGTCGCCCAATTCTTTGATTGCTGCTAGGTGCGCAAGTGTGCCGCCGATTTGTCCTGCGCCGATAAGCGCGATTTTAGGTCTGGCCATGAAAAATTCTCCGGTCCTAGGTTGTTGTGCGCGTTGGCCTAGTCTGTTTTGATAAATTTCGCAAGGGTTCTGCGCCGCAGCATAATTGAGCGTAATCTATTCAAAGGCATGCCGTATGCCGTATTCCATTTGCAAAACCAATATTTATAACCGAATACTGACCCATGTTTGAAATTGGATTTTTTTCGATTGCCGCGCTTGCAGTGGTGTTTGCAGGTATATCAAAGGGCGGATTTGGCTCGGGCGCGGCCTTTGCGGGGGCAGCGATTCTTGCGACGATCATTGAACCGGGGCAGGCGATTGGAATTATGCTGCCACTCTTGATGTTGATGGATGTGACATCGCTAAAACCCTATTGGAAAAAATGGCTAAACCGTGAAAGTGTTATATTGATCCTTGGCAGCTTGCCTGGGGTTGCGCTTGGGGCGTGGCTCTATAGTCGTACAAATGCCGATGTATTTCGCATGTTTATTGGGGTCATCGCACTTGGCTTTGTTTTATGGCAGTTGGGACAGCGCGCGGGTGTGTTGAAACAGGCCAAACATCACATGCCCGATTGGGCGGGGCTGATCGCTGGTGCACTGGCTGGATTTACCAGTTTTGTCAGTCACGCAGGCGGACCACCTGCGGCGGTATTTCTATTATCTAAGCGACCCAATAAGACCGAATTTCAGGCAACAACCGTGATCATATTTTGGGCCATCAATCTGGCCAAAGCTGTGCCTTATGCCTTTCTTGGGTTATTCACCTTGGAAACCCTAACCCTCAATGTTGCGCTGGCCCCATTTGCATTGATTGGGGTTTGGATGGGGGTAAAGGCGCATAATTGGGTGTCGGATCGTTTGTTTTTCGCTCTGACATACACCCTATTAACCGTCACAGGGCTGCGTCTTATCTGGATGGCAGTGATATAATTTCTGCGTTGCGGCAATTATGAGGTTGAACATTTCGCACGAAAATGCCTATCTCTGCGCAAGATTATTGCAGAGAGAATTCCATGAGCACACAAATGCGCCCCTTTCGATCAGTTCTTTATATCCCTGGATCTAAGGATCGCGCATTGGACAAGGCCCGCGGTTTGCCCGTGGATGCGATTATTTTTGACCTCGAGGATGCAGTTTCCCCTGATGCCAAGGTTGAAGCCCGCGGGACGCTGAAGGCGGCACTCGAGCAAGGGGGCTATGGCAACCGCTACAAAATCATTCGTATCAATGGATTGGACACCGAATGGGGTTCCGAGGATATCGCCGCACTTCGTGATGCACCTGCCAATGCGATTTTGGTGCCCAAAGTGAACAGCGCCGCAGATATTGACGCTGTACAGAAGCTGTTGGGGAATGACACACCCATCTGGGCGATGATTGAAACACCCGCAGGTGTCCTGAATTCCAATCAAATTGCGGCACACCCTGCATTAGAGGGGTTCGTGGCGGGGACAAATGATTTGGCCAAGGAATTGAATTGCCGCACGCGCCCCGATCGTTTGCCGATGCAAATGTCGCTACAGATGATGTTGCTGGCAGCACGTGGCCATGATGTGATTGCCGTGGATGGGGTTTATAACCAATTCAAGGACGAAGAGGGCCTGCGCGCAGAATGTGAACAGGGCCGTGATCTGGGATTTGATGGAAAAACATTGATCCATCCCGCCCAAGTTGCCGTGACGAATGAATGTTTTGCACCAAGTGAAGCAGAACTGGATCTTGCCTGTCGTCAAATCGAAGCCTTCGAAGACGTTGAAAAATCTGGGCAGGGTGTGGCAGTTGTAGATGGTAAAATTGTCGAAAACCTGCATGTTGAAACCGCAAAGAAAACTTTGGCAAAGGCCGCGGCCATTGCTGACCTAGATGCGGAGTAACATATGACACTACTTATTATTGGCTTGGCCCTATGGATTTTGGTCCATTGGTTCAAACGTTTAGCGCCAAATTTACGGGCCTCACTTGGAGATGCGGGGAAGGGGATCGTCGCGGTTCTTTTGTTGGTGGGTTTGGCTTTGATGATCATTGGATATCGTGGCGCGCCTTTCATCGCCGTTTGGACACCCCCATCATTCTTGGTGCATGTGAATAATTTGTCGATGGTCGTGGCCGTCGCGGTGTTTGCGATGTCACATACCAAGGGCCGTTTGCGTGGACGTATGCGTCACCCGATGCTGACATCTGTGAAACTGTGGTCGGTAGCACACCTGTTGGTCAACGGTGATTTGGCGTCGATTATCCTGTTTGGCGGCATGTTAGTTTGGGCGGTTGGGTCCGTTATTATGATCAATCGCGCCGAAACCTGGGAACGTCCTGCACCCGGTGATAAGGGCCGCGATGTTATTTTCATTGTTATCACGGTTGTGACATTTGCCTTGATGGTTGGCATTCACATGGCGCTGGGCGTCAACCCATTCCCAGGGTGATGCATGAGCACGCTTTATCGTTTGCTGACCGAGGATGACACCTCTGATTTTTGTCACAAAGTGACCCTTGCCTTGTCCAAGGGCTGGGACCTTTATGGCGATCCACAATACGCCTTTGACCAAAGCAGCGGGAAAATGCGCTGCGCACAGGCGGTGATCAAGCAGGTTGAGGCGCAGTATGCGCCCGACATGAAACTAGGAGAGCAATAATGACCAAGACCAACCCGGGTCGGTTTTTCGAAGACTACAGCATTGGCCAAGTGATTGACCACGCCGTTCCACGTACCGTTTCAGGTGGGGAACGCGCGCTCTATCATGCGTTATATCCTGCGCGTCATGCCCTGTATTCTTCTGATGAATTTGCACGCAGGAGTGGTCTTGCGAAATCTCCGATTGATGATTTGGCTGCGTTTCATGTGGTTTTCGGGAAAACCGTTCCTGATGTGTCGCTGAATGCTGTTGCAAACCTTGGGTATGCAGAAGGTCGCTGGATTTTACCCGTTTATGAGGGCGATACACTGCGATCACGATCAACCGTGCTCGGATTAAAACAGAATTCTAATGGTAAGACGGGCGTTGTTTACGTGCGCACCCAAGGGCTTAATCAAAATGACGATGTGGTCATGGAATATGTCCGCTGGGTCATGGTGCGCAAACGCAACGTTGCAGCACCCGCGCCTAACACTGTCGTCCCAGAATTGGCCAAGGCCCTTAGCCCAACTGATTTGGTGTTGCCCGCAGGATTAGATTTTTCAAATTATGACTTTACGCTAGCGGGGGAATTGCACCGTTGGGCGGATTATGAGGTTGGTGAAATTATTGATCACGTTGATGGCGTCACCATCGAAGAGGCCGAACATATGATGGCAACACGCCTATGGCAAAATACGGCCAAGGTGCATTTTGACGCGACTTTCCGTCCCGATGGCCAGCGTCTGATTTATGGTGGACATGTGATATCAATGGCGCGCACGCTGTCGTTTAACGGTTTGGCAAACGCACAGATGATTGTGGGTCTGAATGCCGGCACCCATGCAAACCCATGTTTCGCGGGCGATACTGTCAAAGCATGGTCCGAAGTTTTGGATCGTGCAGAAACGGATCATCCCGGTGTGGGCTTGCTGAGGTTGCGCTTGGTCGCCACAAAAGGAACCCATCCCAAAGAGTTGCGCGGCGAAGACGGTAAATACAAGCCTGATGTAATGTTGGACTTGGACTATTGGGCCGTGTGTCCCATCTGATCACAACGTTGTAAGCTGACCGCTGAGTGACCGTTTCTGTATCCTATCTGCTGAGGATAATAGGGAGACGTTTTTGCGGTTTATTTTAGGGTTCTTTGGAAACTATTCGGTGCTACTATGTGGGTGCATTGCAGGTGCGAGTGAAGAAGCGGCTTTTGTTGCATCAAACCTCATTTCTATTTTTTATCATGAACTTGCTCATGCAGTCATTAAGGCTATTTTGGGGTTTCCCTCCAATGTCGAAGTCAAGATCGAAAAGTGCGGAGAGGCGAATGCGTGTTACGATCCACCCTCCGTTTCTAACACGATTTGTACTGAGTTTGATGCGAATTTAACGCCCCAGTTTAATGATTTGTGATCACGCAATATTATGCTGTGATCACAAATTGTAAAAAGTTCAAAAAAACTTCTGTCAAACCTTTTCTGGGGACTGGTTTTGTCGTACTTATCCGTTAAGACGTCGAATATTATTTCGCGCATGAACGACGCGCACCAACCGAAAGGCTGAATAAGATGGCTGATGTGAACCGCGGCAATCGACCGCTGTCCCCTCATTTAATGATTTATCGCCCGCAATTGACATCGATTAGTTCAATTTTTGTGCGTATCACAGGCAACGCATTAATCGTTGCTGGAATTTTGATCGTTTGGTGGTTATTCGCGGCTGCAACATCGGCAGAGTATTTTGCGATGGCGGATGCGGTTATGACAAGTTGGTTTGGTAAACTTGTGATGCTTGGATCAATCTGGGCGCTTTGGTACCACACATTGGGTGGTGTACGCCACCTAATTTGGGACAACGCAGTTGCATTGGACATCCCGACTGCTGAAAAATTAGGGTGGATCGTTGTTTTCGGATCCGTTGTGTTAACCGGTATCACCGTCTCAATGTTGTAAAGGGGTTATGATGCGTTATTTAACAGACCGCAAACGTGCAACTGGCATGGGCAGTGCAAAGTCAGGGACAGCGCATTTTTGGGCGATGAAAGTTAGCTCTGTTGCACTTCTTATCCTGATCCCATTGTTTGTCTTTACGTTCGGTAACATTGTTGGTGAAGACTATGCTACGGTGATCGCATATTTTGCGCATCCGTTCCCTGCGTTGATCGCAGCGCTGACATTGATCGTTGGGTTTGAACATTTCCAATCGGGTGCGCAGGTTTTGATCGAGGATTATGTGCATGGGCTTGCACAAAAAATCACCATCATCCTCATCAAATGCATCTCATACGGACTGATGGCCATGGGTTTGTTCGCAATTGCAAAACTAGCACTCTAAGAGGCGAAGCAGATGACAGAATATACGTACGAAACACATGAATATGACGTGGTTGTTGTGGGAGCTGGTGGTGCTGGTTTGCGCGCGACATTAGGCATGGCAGAGCAGGGGTTGCGCACGGCGTGTGTGACCAAGGTTTTCCCAACCCGTTCGCACACAGTTGCGGCGCAGGGCGGGATTGCGGCGTCGCTTTCTAACATGGGTCCCGACCACTGGCAGTGGCACATGTATGATACCGTCAAAGGGTCAGATTGGTTGGGTGACACTGATGCGATGGAATATCTTTCCCGTGAAGCGCCCAAGGCGGTTTATGAATTGGAACATTACGGCGTTCCCTTCAGTCGTACGGAAGAGGGTAAAATTTACCAACGCCCCTTTGGAGGTCACACCACAGAGTTCGGCGAAGGCCCCCCCGTGCAACGTACTTGTGCAGCTGCTGACCGCACAGGTCACGCGATTTTGCACACGCTTTATGGTCAGTCCCTAAAAAATAATGCTGAGTTTTACATCGAGTATTTTGCGATTGATTTAATCATGTCCGATGACGGACAATGTCAGGGTGTTGTGTGTTGGAAATTAGACGATGGTACATTTCACGTCTTTAACGCGAAAATGGTTGTTTTGGCGACTGGCGGATATGGCCGTGCCTATTTCAGCGCGACATCTGCCCATACCTGTACTGGGGACGGCGGCGGCATGGTTGCCCGCGCGGGTCTGCCGTTGCAGGATATGGAATTTGTTCAGTTCCACCCAACAGGCATCTATGGTTCTGGCTGTTTGATCACAGAAGGTGCACGCGGGGAAGGTGGATACTTAACCAACTCAGAAGGCGAGCGTTTCATGGAACGCTACGCACCCCACTACAAAGACCTTGCGCCGCGTGATTATGTATCACGCTGTATGACCATGGAAATTCGTGAAGGCCGCGGTGTCGGTGCGGGTGGCGACCACATCCATCTAAACCTAAGCCACTTACCAGCGGATGCCTTGGCAGAACGTCTGCCAGGTATTTCAGAAAGCGCGAAAATCTTTGCAGGTGTTGATGTGACCAAAGAACCGATCCCGGTTCTACCAACTGTTCACTATAACATGGGCGGCGTTCCCACGAACTATTGGGGTGAGGTGTTAAACCCATCTACTGATGATCCAAATGCAATCGTTCCTGGCCTTATGGCTGTGGGTGAGGCGGGCTGTGCTTCTGTTCACGGTGCGAACCGCTTGGGGTCAAACTCTTTGATTGACTTGGTGGTCTTTGGACGTGCCGCGGCGATCCGCGCGGGTCAGATCGTGGATGCCAATGCCACGAACCCCGTGCTGAACCAAGCTTCTGTTGATCAGGCCTTTGATCGTTTTGATGGATTGCGTCATTCCAATGGTGCATTGCCAACAGCAGATTTGCGTTTGGAAATGCAGCGCACCATGCAAGAGGATGCGGCGGTGTTCCGTACCTCTGAAACATTGGCGCAGGGCGTTGAAAAAATGACAGCGATTGCCGCGAAAATGGATGATATCCAAGTCACAGACCGTTCATTGGTTTGGAACAGTGATCTGATGGAAACATTGGAACTGACAAACCTAATGCCAAACGCGCTTGCCACAATCGCAGGTGCAGAAGCACGCAAAGAAAGCCGTGGCGCCCATGCACATGAGGATTTCACAGAGCGTGATGATGACAATTGGCGCGTGCACACAATCGCGAAAGTCGAAGGCAAAGATGTCGATCTAAGTTATCGTCCAGTGATTGTTGATCCGTTGACCACAGAAGGTCAGGGTGGCATTTCGCTTGAAAAGATCGCGCCAAAGGTTCGCACGTTCTAATGTCACTGCAGGCGCAATAATGACTTGTCCAGACCGATTTTAACGCCAGTTAAGGCATAGAAAGGAACTACGTTATGGTTCAATTTGCACTGCCCAAAAATTCCCGTGTGAAACGTGGAAAAACATGGCCCAAGCCAGAAGGCGCAACCAATTTGCGCAAATTTGATATCTATCGCTGGACGCCAGATGATGGTGAAAACCCACGCGTTGATACCTATTTCGTGGACATGGATACCTGTGGCCCGATGGTTTTGGATGCGTTGATTAAGATCAAAAACGAAATTGATCCAACCCTGACGTTCCGCCGGTCTTGTCGCGAGGGGATTTGTGGATCGTGTGCGATGAACATCGATGGGATCAACACATTGGCCTGTATCTATGGTATGGATGAAATTAAGGGCGATGTGAAAATCTATCCTCTGCCACACATGCCTGTGGTCAAGGATTTGATCCCTGATTTGACGCATTTCTACGCACAGCACGCATCCATCATGCCGTGGTTGGAAACAAAAACAAACCGTCCTGCAAAGGAATGGAAACAGTCGATTGAGGACCGCAAAAAACTTGATGGACTGTATGAATGTGTGATGTGCGCATCCTGTTCTACGTCCTGCCCATCCTATTGGTGGAACGGCGATCGCTATCTGGGCCCAGCAGCACTTCTGCATGCCTATCGCTGGATCATTGATAGCCGCGATGAAGCCACAGGTGAACGTTTGGATGAATTGGAAGATCCGTTTAAATTGTACCGCTGTCACACGATCATGAACTGTGCGAAAACCTGCCCCAAGGGTTTGAACCCCGCCAAGGCGATTGCCGAAATCAAAAAGATGATGGTGGAACGCACAATCTAAGGTATTTTGGATCACTTTTGTGATCCGACCAGCGCGGTCCCCCTTCGGGTGACCGCGCTTGTTATTTGGTTGATTGGTTGGTCTTCATACAGAAGTTAGGCGGTGTTTCCCGCAGCATACGCGTTTCTGCGCCACACATCATGCATTTGAACATGAACCCTGCGTGATTGTCCCCCGAACGATCGCGCCGCCAACGGCATATGCGTGTTCTGCGATTTCTGAAAATCGCCAGGAGGACGAATGCGAGGATAAGGCCGATTATGATGTGCATGGTGTGTGTTTATCAGACCGAGTTAACAAGTTAATCTGACGCTGGCTCTCTTTACCAAGCTGCCCGAGGTGGCGACGAAAGGCGCCGCCTGTCGGGCGGGCAGCGCCTTGCCAATCTGTTGATTGGCTGGGTGCGAAAAACCACTGCCTTTGGATCACATTGACAAATCGATTAACTAACTTGCATCCCCAATTTCACGCCGTAAACGCACGATTTGATTGGCGGCCGCTGCGGCCTCGGCCCCTTTTTTCACGAAGTGGTCTGCAAACTGTTTTGTGTGAAACTCGGTCTCTTGGAAATGATGGGGGGTAAGCGAAACGGACAGCACAGGGACCCCTGTTTCTAAACCCACGTTCATCAGGGCCTCAACCACAGTTTGGGCGACGAAATCGTGGCGATAAATCCCGCCGTCCACAACAAAAGCTGCGCAAACCACGGCATCATATTTGCCTGTTTTTGCCAATTCTTTTGCGATCAGCGGCATTTCAAATGCGCCCGGAACCTCGAAACTGACAACATCCGCATCGGGCAGGGCGGCACGAAACCCATCCAGCGATTTTGAAACAATGTTGGAATGCCATTTTGCTTGGACATAGGCGATTTGGGTGTGCATCATGAAATCTCCTTATTCACGCGTACTTTACCCAAGGCGATCACACGACAGCACACCGATCATGATCGGTGCATAGCGTCTTCTCTTTCATCCGGACTGTAACCGTCGGCCCAGGAATTGCACCTGATCTGCTGACCTCATCGCTGAGCGCTCGCGGGCTTGGGTTTCCCCTTACCGCCGGTGGGGAATTTCGCCCCGCCCTGAGAATTTTCGTGTGATACCAAATCACTGTCTAAGGTCAAGCTAGATTGTTTTGATCATAAAAATGATTGCCATGAAGGCCTTGGGTAGGCTTAGTAAGTGCATCAGGATTCATGCATGAGCGGGACAAAGAGATGAACGATAAACCACAAGACGCAGAGGCACGGCGCAAGGTAAAGCCCGTGATTTGTTATCCAAACGAAACCCTGCCTGTTCCTGATTTGAACAGATATCGCGCGGCGCGACAGGGGGCGGAGAAGGTGGATGAAATTCTGGTGCCTGCGCGGGATGCGCGCACATTTCGCGCTGATGCAGGACAGTTTTTTCGCATTTCTTCGGTCGAGGGGCCGCAGGTGGGCGACCTGAACCTGTTTCATGCAACAAATCTGAACGAACGGTTTTATTCGGGTAAAACCCGCGCTCTTCATGGCACGCACATCACAACAGGGGAACGCATGTGGTCGTCCTTTCCTTATTTGCGTCCTATGGCGACGATTGTGGACGATACGCTCAATTGGTACGGCATGGATGAATACGGCGGATCAGTGCATGATGTGATTGGAACGCGCTGTGACCCCTATACGGGGAATTTGTTGTCAGGGGATCAGTATCACCATTGTTGCCATTCCAACCTGACCCGTGCGATGGCGGATCATATACAAGGTCCTCTTCAGGATGCAGAAGTGCATGTGCATGATGTTCTGAACGTTTTTATGTGCACAGGCTTCACGCGCGACACGGGCCAATATTTTATGAAAGCAAGCCCCGTGCGACCGGGGGATTATTTGGAATTCTTCGCAGAAATTGATTTGTTGGGCGCGCTTTCGGCCTGTCCAGGCGGGGATTGTTCGTCTGAACATTCCAGTGACGTCGCCGCCTGCTATCCATTGTTGGTTGAGGTCTTTGCCCCAGCCAATGATGCGCTTGATGGTTGGATGTCCCCGCCCGTCAATGGATATGATGGATCACACGGGCAGGGTTAACGCCCGTGGATATAGTGCAAACTGTCAAATTCTGATCGCCATTCCGCCACGTCTTCCGCCATGCTTGCGGGATCATTTGCGCGCAGGGCGTCGTTGATCAACTGTGCAAGGTGCGGCATGTGTTCAGGGGTCATGCCCCATCGGACCAATTCGGGAGTTCCGATGCGCAATCCGTTCATGTCACCCTCAACCGCCTCAATCGGCAAACCAATCCCACAGGCAAGGAACCCAGCCTGTCGCAGGGTTTTTGACGCCGCTTGTCCGCCGCCATAGCCCGCAGCGCGGATGGCGAATTGATGGGATAATGTGGGCCCAGCGGATGTTTCAAATACGGGCATGCCCAGCTTTTGCATATCTGCCGCGAGAGCCTGCGCTGTATCCACCATGGCCTTGGCATAGGCCTGACCGTGATCGCGCCAATCCAGCATCGCGATGGCAAGGGCAGCTGATTTCGCCGCATCAAAGTTTGCGGTCATCCCAGGAAAGGCGATATGATCCAGCGTTTCTGCAATGCCCGCATCATTCGTTACAATCAGGCCAGCAGGTGGGCCGCCCAGCGATTTATAGGTGCTCATCGTCATGAGGTCGGCCCCTTGGGACAGGGGGTTATCCCATGCGCGCCCTGCGATTATCCCGCATTGGTGGGCGGCATCAAACAGGGTCTTTGCGCCGACACCCTTGGCAATCTCTGCGATCTGCTGAACGGGATGGGGGGCCAAATTCAAACTGCCGCCAATGGTGATCAGTTTTGGGTGCACCTTCTGGGCCAGTTTTGCCAAACCGTCAACATCAACCGTGTATCCATCCGCCAAAACGGGGGCGTGATGGATGTTCAGCCCGAATAACCCCGCACAGCCCGCCTGATGGTGCGTCACATGCCCCCCGATTGAGGCAGGGGGGACAATAATATCATCGCCAGGCTGACACAGGGCCATGAATGCATATAGGTTTGCAATTGCACCTGATGGAACACGAATTTCGGCATATTTCGCCTGAAACACCGCCGCACATAGCTCGGCGCAAATGACTTCAATCTGCTCAATTGCCTCTAAACCCATTTCGTATTTGTCCCCCGGATATCCTAAGGATGGGCGGGTCCCGATACCACTGGACAACAGCGCCTCGGCACGCGGGTTCATAACGTTGGTGGCAGGGTTTAGGTTGAAACAATCGCGTTCGTGGATTTGGCGATTTTTTTCGGCCAAGGCCTCGATCTGGTTCGCAATGTCGACAGACGAGGCGCCCGCAGTTTTTGCAGCCACGTCCTGAATATAGTGTTCGCAATTTTCAGGCACCCAAGGGCGTTGATTTAAATTAGGCAAAAGCTGCCTCCAATGCGATTTCTACCATATCGCCAAAGCTTTGTTCACGTTGATCGGCGGGCAGGGCTTCGCCTGTTTGTAGGTGATCTGAAACGGTTAGAACGGCCAAGGCACGCCGCCCATAGCGCGCGGCAAGGTTATAAAGCTCGGCCGCTTCCATCTCGACGCCCAGAATGCCGTGGCGTGTCATTTGTTCGTTCAGGTCAGGGCGTTCATCATAAAATATGTCGGATGAATAAATTCCGCCTACATGCGTTTTTGCGCCTTTGGATTTCGACGCCTTAACCGCAGCCGACAACAATCCATAATCTGCACAGGGGGCAAAGTTGATTTCTTTGAATATGCCCGCTGACGGTGTGTTTATGGATGTTGCGGTCATGGCCAAAATTACATCGCGGATGCCCACCTGTGGTTGCATCCCGCCACATGATCCGATGCGGATCAGGGTTTGTGCATCATAGTCACGGATCAATTCGTTTACGTAAATCGACAGCGACGGCATGCCCATTCCCGATCCATGGATGGTCACAGGGTTTCCGTGATAGGTGCCTGTGTATCCCAACATGCCGCGCACCTGATTGACCAACCGCGCGTCGGTTAAAAAGTTTTCTGCGGCCCATTTCGCCCGCAATGGATCACCAGGCATCAAAACGGTTGGGGCGATGTCGCCTTTTTCGGCGCCGATGTGAATTGTCATGGTGAAATCCTATCGTTGGTATTTGATGAAGGGTGTCAACTGACCGATGCGGTCATAAAGCTGACGCGCGGTTTCGTTAAAGTGTTGGGTGTTCCAGTAGACGGTTGGTGTGTCATTATCGTCCGCGGCCCTATAGACGGCCTCGATCAATTTACGGCCCACACCCGTTCCGCGCACGGATGGATCGGCGTATAGATCCTGCAGATAGGTCACATCCTCAGCCCGCCAGTTATGGGCGTGAAAGATATAATGCGCTAATCCGATGAGGCGGCCATCGATCTCGGCAACGAATGCGTTTTGTTGCGTGCGCGCTGGGTCGATCAGACGCGCAAATGTGGTGTGATAAATATCATCATCCAACACAGTTTCGTAAAACGCCAAATATCCGCGCCAAAGCGCGGACCATTCGTCAAAATCCGATCGGTGGAGCGGTCGAATCTGAACCATAAAAAACACCCCCTATTGCCTACGCAAACGTTAGGGGGCGTTTTGATAAATTACCAGAGGTGAGTTTTATTCGGCAGCGATTGCCTCTGGGTCAGCCAATGTTACGATGTCGGACATGATCATGTTCAATTCAAAATCCTTGGGTGTGTAGACACGGGCAACACCCATTTCCAACAATCGTTTCGCATCCTCATCCGGGATAATGCCGCCAACGATCAACGGAATGTGACCCAATCCAGCATTTCGTTGTTTTTGCAAAACCTCTTCAACAAGGGGCAGGTGGCTGCCCGATAGGATGGAGAGGCCAATCACATGCGGTGCGTTTTCACGTGCGGCTTCGATGATTTGATCAGGGGTCAGGCGGATGCCTTCGTAACTGATGTCCATGCCGCAATCGCGCGCGCGGAATGCGATCTGTTCAGCGCCGTTTGAATGCCCATCCAATCCAGGTTTCCCCATAAGAAAGGACAAACGGCGCCCCAATTTATCGCTTACCGCGTCAACGGCATCGCGGATGTCATCCAACCCTTCGGTTTTGTTGGATACACCGCGCGAAACGCCCGTTGGACCGCGGTATTCGCCAAATACGCGACGCATTTCTGCGGCCCATTCACCTGTCGTGACGCCCACTTTTGCAGCCGCGATTGAGGGTTCCATTACATTGTCACCCGATTGTGCCGCCGCGCGTAATGCAGCCAATGCGCTGCGCACGGCGTCCTCGTCCCGATCCGAGCGCCATGCATTTAGGCGTTCGATTTGATCCGCCTCAACCGTGGGATCAACGACCATGATGCCACCATCCCCGGTGGTTAAAGGGCTTTCTTCACCATTTGTGAATTTGTTCACGCCCACAACAATGGTTTCATTGCTTTCGATCTTGTTCAGGCGATCCGCATTGCTGTCGACTAAACGTGATTTCATGTATTCGATGGATTGGATGGCACCGCCCATGCCCTCAAGGTTGCTCAACTCATGACGCGCACCCTCTTTCAGGGCTTCGACCTTGGCATCAACGGCGGGGTTGCCATCAAACAGGTCTTCGTATTCCAATAGGTCTGTTTCAAACGCCATGATCTGTTGCATGCGCATGGACCACTGCTGATCCCATGGACGGGGGAGGCCCAATGCCTCGTTCCAGGCAGGAAGCTGAACCGCACGTGCACGCGCCTTCTTCGAGAGGGTCACGGCCAACATCTCGATTAGAATACGGTAAACGTTGTTTTCAGGCTGCTGTTCTGTCAGGCCAAGTGAGTTTACCTGAACCCCATAGCGGAACCGGCGATGGCGCGGCTCGGTGACGCCATAGCGTTCTGTTAGGATTTCGTCCCACAAATCCACAAAGGCGCGCATTTTGCACATTTCGGTCACAAAACGGATGCCTGCATTCACAAAGAATGAAATGCGACCGCACAGTGCGGGGAAATCCTCGGGCGCGACGCGGGGTTTTAGTTCATCCAACACGGCAATCGCTGTCGCTAGTGCATAGGCCAATTCCTGTTCAGGTGTCGCGCCCGCCTCTTGCAAGTGATAGGAACACACGTTCATCGGGTTCCATTTCGGCACGTTTTTATAACAATACTCTGCCACGTCCCCGATCAGTTTTAGGGATGGTTTTGGGGGGCATATATATGTGCCGCGGCTTAGATATTCTTTGATCAGGTCATTTTGAACGGTGCCCTGAAGCGTTTTGACATCTGCGCCCTGTTCCTCGGCCACGGCGATATAAAGGGCCAGCATCCACGGGGCCGTCGCATTGATTGTCATGGATGTGTTCATTTGATCCAGCGGAATTTCATCGAACAATGTGCGCATATCGCCCAAGTGGCAGACAGGAACGCCCACTTTGCCAACCTCGCCACGGGCAAGGGTATGGTCACTATCATACCCCGTTTGTGTCGGTAGGTCGAAGGCCACAGACAAGCCCGTCTGACCCTTGGCCAAGTTCGCACGATAGAGCGCATTTGAGGCCTTGGCGGTTGAGTGGCCGGCATAGGTTCTGATTAGCCAGGGGCGGTCTTTTTGCGCTTGCGACATCGAATCCTCATATGAGTAATAAAATTACGTTTAAGGATTGATATTCGAAATTATATGGCTTTGTCAATTCGCCGCGCTGCGGCGTGGTCATATTTGCGCCAGATCGCTGATTGCATTGCACGGATATTATACTGTGACTCGATGAATAAATGGGTTTCTGGGACTTTGGTTATCTAATAAAGCGCATTGGCTGCGCGTTAAAACACCTGTTTGAATTGCGGCGTCATGATCGGTTTTGCAAAAAAATATGCAGGGTACCATTCATTATTCTGCGATTGCTCGGTTATAAAATTACAAAATAATGCATAAAAACGTTGCATTATTACTTTGATGTCGTTAGCAATCAAAGGAATTCGCGATTCTGCGATGCGGCGAAATAACAGAGTAGGAGGATCAAATGGCCTTGGATACAAACGCTGGTCTTGTGCAATACGACGCACCTGAGAAAGATCTTTATGAAGTAGGTGAAATCCCTCCGATGGG
>JBMTQO010000021.1:0-33456 GCA_049446275.1 Paracoccaceae bacterium
TAGTTTGGTTGCGGGAGCAGGATTTGAACCTGCGACCTTCAGGTTATGAGCCTGAAGTCAAAACACAAAATGTACAGATAACTTATGCCAACAGGATTCATAGGGAATAAAATTACCATCAAGCTAAAAATCTAAAGTAGCCTTGCTTATAATTTCAACATCAGAAGAAAAGAATATTATCGGTTGGATACCAACAACAAAAATTTGGAACCCACTTGGAACCCCAGAAAAACAAAAGGCCCAGCGTGTTTCAGCTAAGCCTTTGAAAACAATGGTGCCCCCAGAGAGACTCGAACTCCCGACCCACTGATTACAAATCAGTTGCTCTACCAGCTGAGCTATAGGGGCACTGCGCGCGTAATTAAATAATGCGTCCCTCTCTTGCAAGAGCGAAAACGCATTTTTCAATTTTTTTTATTTATTAGTCTTCGCCAAGAAGAAAACAGCCAAAAGTCCTACAAAAATTATATAAAGAGACGCGGGTGCGGCCTGAGAAAGGTTTTCCAGGCTGGCCTGTTCATGAACCAACGTGGCAAGGGTATTGTAATTAAAAGGTCGCAACAGAAGTGTCGCAGGAAGCTCTTTGACGCAATCTACGAAAACCAACAGCAATGCAGAACCCACTGATCCACGCATCAGGGGGAAATAGATCTGTTTCAATGTTTGCAATCGGTTTCGCCCCAGCGAGCGCGCGGCGTTTGCCAAATTGGGTGAAACCCGCCCCATCGCGGCATCTACAGCCCCCTGCGCAATCGCAAAAAACCGCACAAAATAGGCGTAAATAATCGCGGTCGACGTTCCAGTCAAAATTAGTCCAATGTCATATCCAGTCAGCTCCCAAATTCCATCAGCCAAACGGTTGTCAAACCAAGCTAAGGGAATCAAAATTCCAACCCCCAGAACAGCGCCTGGTGCAGCATAACCAATTGAAGTGATCGGCAACAATCGCTTTGGTGCATCCGATCGCGCAAGGCGGACGCCATAAACCATGATGACACCTGCAAAAACGGTGATCAGCGCGGCGATCGTTGCAACGCGCAATGTATTCAATAGCGCCTTAACCAACGCAGGATTCGTCCACTCATCCAAATGGTCCATGGCATGCCAACCCAAAACAAATGTGGGTATGACAAATCCTATCAACACAGGAAGCGCACATAGGGCAAAGGCAATTACACCATACCGCCCCGTTAAATGTGCTTTTTCCAAACCTCGGTGTCGCGTGGACAAATTGAAAAACTTCATACGGTGGCGGGCGGATTTCTCAAGGCTGACCAGTACCATAATCACCGCTAAAATAACACAGGCCAGTTGCGCAGCACCGCCAGCATTACCTGATTGCAACCAAACGCTAAAAATGCCCGTGGTTAATGTTTGGACCGCAAAGTAATCAACGGCACCGAAATCATTAACGGTTTCCATCATCACAATTGCTGCGCCAGCAGCAATTGCAGGGCGGGCCAATGGCAAACCAACACGCCAGAACCGCGCAAACGCCCCACGCCCGAGTGATTTGGCAACATCATCAGAGGCCGATGATTGATCGCGAAATGCGGCCCGCGCCAGTAGATAAACGTAAGGATATAGAGCAAAGGTCAGGACAAGACATGCCGCAGCGAAGGAACGTATTTCAGGAAACCAATAATCACGCGCATTTTCCCATCCAAACACACCACGCAATGCAGTTTGCACAGGGCCTGCATATTCCAACAGATCCACCAGTGCATAAGCTCCCACATAGGCGGGTATCGCCAATGGCGTTAACAGCGCCCATTCCAACCAACCTGCCCCGACAAAGCGGTAGCGTGCAATTAACCAGGCCGTCACCGTCCCGACGACAGCAGCGCCAAAACCGACAGAGATCATCAGCGAAACGGTGGTACGAAAATATCGTGGTAGTGTTGTATTCAGAAGATGGGGCCAGATGTTCTCTGTCGGAAACAGAGCCAAGATCGCAACAGTTAGGATTGGCACCATTACAAGCCCCGTGATGCACAGTGCCCATTGGGTCCAACCGTTAGAGCCAAATTTGGCCATCTGTTGTTTTGGCAATATTTCTGGGGACGACTGCATCGGCTTTCCCACTGCGCTATGTGTCTGAAGCTATAACTATTGCAGGGTATACAGTCCGCAAATCAAAGAAACAAGAAAGCTGGCAAAGTCATGTTCGCCTTTGCCGAACCATTTGATCCTGCGGAATTGTTGGAACAGGCGGTAAGCGTGCCCGGTTGAGATGCGCAAATGGTGAACGACCTAATTGTGCGCTGCGAAGCGGAACTCGCGACAATCAACACTATTTCTGCAGTGCGCTTGGCGCTACCCATGGGTCTAGTGCATTCCCAGGGCTTCTTTATACATCGCCAAAACGGCTTCCTCTTCGGCAATATCGTTCAGATCACGCTTCCGCAGCGCTACAATTTTGCGCAGAACTTTTGTATCGTATCCACGCCCTTTGGCTTCGGCCATAATTTCCTTTTGCTGATCGGCGATATCCTTCTTTTCAATTTCCAAACGCTCATAGCGTTCCACAAATTGGCGAAGTTCATCTGCTGTTACGCGATAGCTGTTGTCAACTTGGTCGTCCATCTGTGCCTCGATCAGTTTTTGGTGCTCGCCACATCTATCTACTGCAAAGGTTCCATGCAAGCAGGCTTTGACTTGCAGAGTGTAAGAATTTGAACTACCCCACATAGAAACAAGGAATACAGGTGACTTTATGGATTTTCTAATCTGGGGTGGCGCAGTTGTTTCATTCAGCGGTCTTGTCGGACTGGTTTGGTGTATCATTAAGGCGAGACAGGCAAAAAACGCCGCTAGTTCAGATGAAGAGCTTAACGCCGCGATCCGAAAGTTGATTCCCTGGAACATGGGGGCGCTATTCTTGTCAACAATCGGTCTTATGTTTGTGATCATAGGAATTTTTCTACAATAAATTCTGATTGTTATATTACTTTATAATTTTTCACTTGATATACATTCAATAATTAATATATGTTTTCCAAGAAAGCTTGGAGAATGTAATATGTCACCCGAAGTAACAGCCTTTTTTGACGACGCGACGTTCACTATTTCATATGTCGTAAAGGATCCAAACGGATCATCATGCGCTATTGTCGACAGCGTATTGGATTTTGATTATGCATCTGGGCGCACGGATACCAGTTCCGCAGATGCAGTGATCGCGTATGTACAAGCAAATGACTTAACTGTGGAATGGCTATTGGAAAGCCATGTACACGCCGATCATCTGTCCGCTGCCCCCTATTTGCAGGAAAAGCTGGGCGGAAAAATTGGAATTGGTGATCGCATCACCGTGGTTCAGGACACCTTTGGAAAAGTATTTAATGAGGGAACCAAATTTCAACGTGACGGCAGCCAATTCGATAAATTATTCCAAGAAGGTGATACGTTCCATATCGGACAAATGCGGGGTGATGTCATGCACACACCCGGCCATACACCCGCCTGCCTGACATATGTTTTTGGAGATGCAGCCTTTGTTGGGGATACATTATTCATGCCAGATTTTGGCACAGCGCGATGTGATTTTCCGGGTGGTTCATCCGAAATGTTGTACCAGTCGATTCAAAAAATTCTGGCACTGCCCGACGAAACACGCGTTTTCGTTGGACATGATTATAAGGCCCCAGGCCGCGATGAATACGCATGGGAAACAACCGTTGGCGAACAAAAGGCCAAGAATATCCACATAGGTGCGGGCAAAAGCGCAGAAGAATTTACAACAATGCGCGATGAACGCGATGCCACACTGGCCATGCCCAAGCTAATAATTCCATCCCTGCAGGTGAACATGCGCGCAGGCAATATGCCTGAAGCTGATGATAATGGGGACGTTTACCTAAAGGTGCCGGTGAACAAACTCTAATTTGCCAAACAGCACAGACGATAAATATGACATTGTCTGCGTCTTAATCCTCTGTTGGACATTATTTATATTGTTTTTTGAATATGAATAATTATGGTCCCGCACATCTGACGGCATTGCCGTTGCAACTTTGTTTCAAGAGAGCAAAAAATGGAAAATATCGCATTTCAAACAGATTGGCTTTATGGGCTGATTGGTGGGCTGTTCATCGGCCTAGGTGGGGCCGTATTCCTGTTAGGGAATGGTCGCATCATGGGGGCCAGTGGCCTAATTGGCGGACTGATTGATGGGTCAGGATGGTCAAATGCTGCAGAACGCACCATGTTTTTAGCTGGAGTGATCGCTATGCCACTGATCGTGTTGCAATTCTGGGATCGTAGCGAAACGAACATCACAGACAACGTCGCACAACTTGTAGCGGCTGGTCTTCTGGTTGGAATCGGAACACGCATCGCAAATGGATGTACATCGGGTCACGGTGTGTGCGGAATATCTCGCTTATCCTTGCGTGGGATCGTAGCGACAGTCTTTTATATTATGGCAGGCGGCCTGACTATGGCGCTCTTCCGGGCAGTATTGGGGTGGATCTAATGAAGCTAGTTATCGCATTAATCTCCGGAATGCTGTTTGGTGGGGGGCTTATAGTTTCCGGCATGACCGACACCGCAAAAGTTCAAGGTTGGCTAGATGTGTTTGGCGCATGGGATCCAACATTAGCCTTTGTCATGGGGGGCGCAATGATCCCTATGGCCATTGCCTGGTTCCTGACAAAGGGCCGCACCCCAATGACAGGGGGCAATTTCCCCGCGCCACCTGAACCCAAATTGGGACGCAATCTGATCGTGGGATCGGTTGTGTTTGGTATGGGTTGGGCCCTAGCAGGTTTGTGCCCTGGGCCATCAATTGCCGCAATTTCCTTTGGTGGAAAGAGCCTATGGATTTTCCTTGTTGCAATGGGTGCTGGAATGTTCGTCGCGCCTCGCGTTCGCGCAATGTTAGATGCCTAACTGATTCCAACGGGTTCGGGCCTTTAACGCTTGGACCCGTCAGCATTCGCAACCAAGTCCTCTAAAACAGAGAGGTAATGGTCAATCTCTTCAGAACTCTCTTCGTCTCCTATTGACTAATCAAACAATTCAATATCCATTGTATCCGACGTTTTCGCTTTGTTTCCTGCAGCGAAAGAGACCGCACAAAATTGATTTGATTTGCCCAGATACCCACGGACCCTTCATCCGCATCCTTCGGACACAGTTTAACCTTTTTCAACGCAGACTTTTAAAATTTTATCGTGTCTCCTGCTGAAACCGTGCGTAGATCGATCAGCGTCGTCGAGCGTTTAAACAGCACCGCATCAAATTCAGTGCCCACACCGAACATTTACGGATCAGGTTCAGCGGGGTGTTTCGATTTGGCCTATTTCTGCTTAGAACCTTGAATGCCCAGCGCAACCTGCATCTTAAAATCACTGCCCTGCAACCTGAACGTTCCCTGCAAGACGCGATAAAAGCCTGTTGCCAATTGAATTTCAAGGGCCGCCGCCCCCTATTCAAATCGCGGACGCGCCTCGGTCTGTGGCACAACATCCGCAAGCGCAAATTGATCCGACAATTGATTTAAAAAGTGTGACATCAATGCGCGATCCGTGATTGACGATGTACGATCTACACAGGACGTTCCGGTGACAAACGAAATTGTTTGCACCGCTATCAATTCGAGTGAAAAGATTGGATCAACGCATAGTGAAATGTATCCTAAATCTTTGCTGAGAGTCTGAGAAAATCGCATATTGCGAAAAGAATACCGCCAAATCAGCAGATCTAACGCGCAGTAACTGGCACCTTATCAACTAAAGAGTTAGCTCAAACTCCCGAGCAGTTTTTGCGATGAGTTGACAAAAAGAACAATTAGACTGAATCACACTTTCTGTGCGGCGTATCGACAAGCTTGCGTCGTAAATCGGTTTTATGATGCGCTGAGAAAAAGGAAATTCTCAATATACCTCCGAAACTCAAAGTGCGCAGATAATGGTATTATATGGTTTAAGTCGAATGGAAATTAATGGGAACCTGCACGCGGAATGCAGCACCACGATTTTCTGATAAATAGGAAATTTGCCCCCCAAGGCGGGAAATGATTTCCTTGCAAATGGCAAGTCCCAAACCAGCACCCCCTGTTTTTTGCTCCCCCACACGCACAAATTTTTCAAAAATGAAATCGCGGTCTTGGGCGGGAATACCAATCCCGTTATCGACAAAATCAATGATCACATCGGACCCTGATTGATAAGCAGATATCTTTAACCTTGGGCTGGCCACATCGCAGTATTTTTTTGCATTGCTGATCAGATTGATGAACACCTGACCCAATCGATCCAGATCCGTGGTCAGCCTGTGCAAATCATCAGGGATATCACACTCAATCTGCATCTGCATTGCAGTGTCCCCGACAACGACGGTTGCGATAGAACGATCGATCAAATCCTGAACGCGGCCTGTGGCGATGTTTAGGTTCACCTGCCCATTTTCTAAAACACTCAGGTCCAACAAATCGTCCAATAGACGAGTAAGACGCAACGATTCATCATGAATGATGCTGGCGTAACGCGATTGCTCTTGCCCTTTCAAACTCGCGCCATCTCTTAAAATTTGCGCAAAGGACAGGATCGAGGTCATGGGCGTTCGCAATTCATGGCTGACCTGAGACAGAAAGGCATCCTTTTGGAGGGATATTTGGGTCAGTTTTTCATTCGCAGATTGCAATTCTTGAGCGGTGCGTGTCAATTCGCGAGATTGTTCCTCGAGTCGGTTGGAATATTCCATAATCTGCGCAGCTTCATCCGCGACTGCCATCAAATCTTGAACCGAAACGGATGTACCACCTACTGTTTGACCAATCATCGCATGTGCTGTTGCTGCCCCAACGGACCCTGCCAATTCACGTTCAAGGGTTCGCAAAAATTCGGGTGTTGGATCAGGTAGGTACCCTTGTCCTCCTTGATTTTGCACTTCAGCCTGGAATAAAGCACGCGCCTGTTTCACACCCAAAATCCGTTGGGCCATGATCATCAAATCTTCGCTTTGAGCGGCGCGTCCCGACCAACCCCGCTGTGTAGAGGAATGATCATACACATTTACAATTTGCGCCCCCTGCAGACGCTCAATAGGTGTTGGGAAGCTAAGCAATGAACCAATTAAAAATGCGAGTGCGTTCAACGACATCGACCAAAACAAAGCGTGAACTAGCGGATCAAGTTGCGTCACGCCAAACAAGGCTTGTGGGCGCAGCCACCATATACCCCACGGCCCCTCTGCCAAAAAGTTGGCGGAATAAACATTTCCAAGGCTTGGCAAAAACAATGTGTATAGCCAAATTGCAAAGCCCGCCAATAATCCCGCAGTCGCACCGATACGGTTGGCCCCGCGCCAAAAAATACCCCCCAACATCGCAGGTAACACCTGTGTCACGCCCGCGAATGAAACAAGCCCGATCGCCGCTAGCGCCGCACCACCACCAGAAATCCAATAGTAGATGTAACCAAGCAATATGATCAGTAGAATCGCAACCCTGCGAGAAATCAAAATAATGCGGCGCACGTCCCCGAATTCACGCACGCGGTGTTCGGACCATTTTATCCAGATGGGCATTACTATATGGTTTGACACCATGGTCGCCAACGCAAGGGAGGCAACAATCACCATGGATGTTGCGGACGAAAAGCCCCCGATAAAAGCAAACATCGCAAGGGCGTCCTGATCTAAACTTAGCGGGAGCGAAAGAACAAATAAGTCTGGATTAGATCCGCTGGGCAGAATTTTCAGACCAGCCACTGCAATCGGGATTACGAACAGCGACATCAACATCAGATACGCGGGAAATGCCCAAGATGCAGTGTGCAAATGCCCCTCATCCGCATTTTCGACAACCAAAACTTGGAACATGCGCGGCAAACATAAAAACGCAGCCCCTGACAAAAACGTAAGCGCAATCCAACGGTTCCCGTTCACGTCCCATGTGGCAACCTTTGATGTGTCGATTTCATTCAGGACGGGTCCAATTCCGCCCAGAACACCCCAAACAACAAAGACGCCCACGGCGACCAATGCACATAGTTTGACCACCGCTTCAACTGCGATTGCCATAACAACACCGTGGTGACGTTCATTGACATCAAGGTTTCGCGTTCCAAACAAAATGGTGAAAAGCGCAAGCCCCGCCCCAAGCCAGAATGCGGCAGTATTAGCCGAGAGTGTCTCGGAATTCGCAAACGCCCCAAATGACAGTGTCACAGACTGCAATTGCAATGCAATGTAAGGCGTCGTACCAACAATCGCCAAGATGGTAACAAGAACCCCCAATCCGTTTGATTTCCCAAAACGAGAAGAAATCAAATCCGCAATCGATGTGACACGTTGCGCGCGACCAATGCGGACCAGTTTCCGTAAAATCCACCACCATCCCAGCATAACAAGACTGGGTCCAAGATAGATTGTTACGAATTCCAAACCAGATCGCGCCGCATATCCAACCGCGCCATAAAACGTCCATCCCGTGCAATAGATCGACAGCGACAGGGTGTAAATCATTGGAGAGCGCAGCCAATTTGCCCGACCCTGCATCGATGCACGTTCAGCCCAAAATGCAACCGCAAATAGCGCGATTACATAGGCCAAGCAAACGCCGATCAATACATTCAGCATTTAATCCACCGATGTTTCTGAATTAATAGGGTCTAGCCAATCACGCTCTTTCCCAATTCGGCGCGTCATAAAAAAATTCAACAGGATGAGGAATATCCAAACCCCAAATAGAAACAACATAACCGCAGATGATTTTATAGAATCCTCGGCCCCGCCCCAAAACAGGGGCATTGCAATCAGGAAGATACCAGCCAGCGGCAAAACCCGCAGACCGTCGACCATCCGCCGCGCGCGGTAATTTCGCGGTTCAACAAACAGTTTTGATTCTGTGACTGGTTTCATCCGCCTAACAACTCATTCACTGCATCCCGCACTTCTGCGTTGGAAAACGGTTTGGTCATAAATTTTGACACACCCAGTTGCTCTGCCATATCACGGTCTTTGCTTTGACCACGTGCGGTCAGCATAAGCACAGGTCGATTTTGGTGCCGTGGATCACCCCGAAGATCGCGTAGTATGTCGAACCCGCTTTTGCCAGGCAACATAACATCCAGCACAACCAAATCAGGTTCTCGCCGTGTAATCACTTCGTTTGCATCGTGTCCGTTCGAATGCGTCACCACATCCCATCCATCACGGGATAGGATGAAGCTGAGCGCTTCGATGATGTTAACTTCGTCTTCTATTAGCAAGACGGTCTTGGCCATCTTACCCCTCCCTATTCGGTCTTCGCCGAGTTTATTGAGCATAAAACCATAAATTGATTAGATGTCAAAGATCTTCACCAAGGATCGAGGGTTCTCGACGACTCGGACAAGTCGCAATGGCACAGACGCGGCAGGTGGCACCAACGCGCGTGACCTGCGCTGCCTCTTGGACTTGGGGGTAAAACAGCATATGTGCCGCCAAACGTGGCGGTCGCCCAATACTGTCCTGAATTGCTTCGCAATAGCTATAGGTGTGAAAAATCCCACCCTCGCGCCCGGTATGAATTACAACATCCTCTAAAAGGCGCATTGGCATTTGTAGCGCTTGGAATATTGGCCAATAGGCGCAGGCCGAACCAAACCGTGGCATGTGAAATCCATCAATTTGTTTGCGAAACAAAATACTTCCTGTCACATCCATGCTGACCATCCCGAAATCGCGACCAACAATATCTGTTGGTAAACAGGCCAAACGGCGCATCATCTGCGGAATTTTGCAGTTATGTTTTTGCGCCAGCTGCGAAAGACTGGCTTGGATCGGAAGATCATCGATGAGCGATGACAAAGGAAGTGCGGTTGCATCCATCTGATAGGTTTCCAAGATGTTACGCGCCAGCACCCGAGCGGCTGTTGATCGAATTGATGATATGTTGAGAATCTCTTCGACATCGGTCGTTTCAGTTTCGATCATTTCAAAGTAGAATTCGTTTTCTTGCAAAAATGTCTCTACTTCTTCGTATGGCGTTCCTGTACGCGCCTCCGTCTCGTCGGTATCCAAGTAATCGACGAGCGCTTGCGCCTCTTCGGCAAGGCGCAGGCTGTCCTCACTGATATTACGCTGAAATCGCATTTGCCACATGGGATCAATGTCCTTGCTGTCTGATAAGATCGATGAAGTCGCACGGATGGCGGTCACGGTCGTAATGACCTCGTGCAATGAGGTCGCAAGCTGCGGATCATGAGATAAACGGTCACTCAGCGCATCAATTTTTGCTTCTAGGCTGCGAACATTGCGATCCAGATCAATGATAAAACTACTCCAGCCAGGAAATCGCGTTGCCAATTCGCGTGCAGATTCTCCCTGCATGTCCACTTTGTGATAATGCGCAACTTCTTCTAGGCGCGCGACTTTTGACGATTTTCTGTCTTCACTGAGAAGATCGGCATCAATCGATAGCGCCTCTGCCAAATCTGTCAACAATTTACCGCCGATTCTGCGCCGATTGTGTTCGATCAAATTGAGATATGAGGGAGAAACACCAACAATTTTTGCAAGCTGAGATTGACGAATACTCAATTGAATTCGCTTTTCGCGTATACGCGCGCCAATCTGATCACCACCACTCATAGAATTTTCTCATAAAATACAGCCACTTTCTGCAGTGCAGTGTAAATTATTTTACAATATGCACAAGAATACTGTTCATTTATTTACAAAAATTTTCTTTTGATTGTGGGGCTTATTGCGAAATTTTCATTCATTAGCGACAACTAGCGCAGCACATCTGTGCTTCGTGGACAGCAGGAGGAGCTGTCGCGAATTACTCAAATGGGAGGATTTTATGTCCAAAACAACTCTAACGCGTCGTGGCGTGTTGAAATCAGGTGCTGTTGCAGGTGCGGGCGTTGCTCTACCTACGATCTTCACTGCGTCTTCAGCAGCTGCTTACATGAACGAACCAACAGGTTCTTCTGTGACACTTGGTTTTAACGTACCACAAACTGGTCCATACGCAGACGAAGGTGCTGACGAACTTCGCGCTTACATGCTTGCTGTTGAACACCTAAACGGTGAAGGCGACGGCGGCATGATGAACACCTTTAGCTCAAAAGCGCTAACAGGTAACGGCATCCTAGGCAAAAAAGTTGAGTACGTTACAGGTGACACTCAGACAAAACCAGACGCGGCACGCGCCTCTGCACGTTCCATGATCGAAAAAGACGGCGCAATCATGATCACTGGTGGTTCCTCATCAGGTGTTGCTGTTGCTGTTCAGGCTCTATGTCAAGAAGCTGGCATTGTGTTCATGGCAGGTTTGACACACTCAAACGACACAACAGGTAAAGACAAGAAGGCAAATGGTTTCCGTCACTTCTTTAACTCTTACATGACCGGTGCGGCACTTGCACCAATCTTGGCAAACGAATACGGTAAAGATCGTAAAGCGTACCACCTGACAGCTGACTACAACTGGGGTTACACCACAGAAGAAGCAGTTCGTACATCAACAGAGGCAATGGGCTGGGAAACAGTTGCAGCAGTAAAAACACCACTCGCGACAACAGACTTCTCATCATTCATTGCACCTGTTCTTAACTCTGGTGCTGACGTTTTGGTTCTTAACCACTACGGCGGAAACATGGTGAACTCTTTGACATCTGCTGTTCAGTTCGGCCTACGTGCTGCTGAAGCAAACGGCAAGCAGTTCCAAGTTGTTGTTCCACTATACTCACGTTTGATGGCACAGGGTGCTGGTAAAAACGTTGCGGGCATCTACGGTACAACAAACTGGCACTGGTCACTAGAGAACGTTGCTGGCTCACGCTATGTTGGTACAAACGCATTCGTTCAATCGTTCGGTGCGAAGTACGGCTTCCCTCCTTCACAGGCGGCACACACAACATACTGTCAGACACTTCTATATGCTGACGCATGTCAACGTGCGGGAACATTCAACCCATGTGGCATTCAAGAAGCTCTTGCGGACTTCGAATTCGACGGATTGGGTAACGGCCCAACACTTTATCGTGGCTCTGACCACCAGTGCTTTAAAGACGCACTAGTTGTGCGCGGTAAAGAAAACCCAGATTCACAGTTCGACCTTCTTGAAACTGTGGACATCACACCACGTGAAGCGCTTACATACGATCCAGCGATCTTCGGTGGCGAATTGGGTACATGTAACCCAGGTGCATAATACACCCAGGCCCCGCAATATTTGCGGGGCCAGCTCTCTCACACACAACTAAATCGACGCTGCTTTCATAAGCTTTTGTACATCTCGACCTCATGATGAGGTCTAGGGGGCCAAATGGACCAAATCATTCTTCAAATCTTGAACGGGTTGGACAAGGGCAGTGCTTATGCGCTGATCGCCCTGGGTCTAACGCTGATTTTCGGCACATTGGGTGTCGTGAACTTTGCACACGGTGCACTCTTTATGCTTGGCGCGTTCTGCGCCGTAACACTAAGTCGTATCTTGACGATCTCTCACACAGTCATTGATGAGACCAAGAAAGACTTCCTTGGGAACCCTCTAAAAGTTGAGGTCCCCTATGTGAATGACTGGTTTGGCGAAACTACAGGTCAAGCGATCATTGACTGGTCAGTTCCGCTCTCCATTCTCTTCGCAATTCCTGTCATGATCGCACTTGGTGTAATCATGGAGCGCGGCCTAATCAAACATTTCTACAAACGTCCACACGCCGATCAGATCCTTGTGACATTCGGCCTTGCGATCGTTTTGCAGGAAATCGTGAAATATTATTATGGTGCGAACCAAATCCCAACGCCAGCCCCTGAAGCGTTTATCGGTTCATTTGACTTCGGTGCTCTTATCGGGATGGATCCTGGCTCCATCATCTACCCTTACTGGCGCATTGTTTACTTCTGCTTTGCAATGGTCCTGATCGGTGCTGTCTTTGCGTTTTTGCAATTCACAACATTTGGTATGGTGGTTCGTGCTGGTATGGCAGATCGCGAAACAGTTGGCCTATTGGGCATCAACATTGACCGCCGCTTTACTGTTATGTTTGGCATCGCGGCTGCGGTCGCGGGCTTGGCCGGAGTTATGTACACGCCAATCAACCCACCAAACTATCACATGGGCATGGATTTCCTCGTGATCTCGTTCGTTGTGGTTGTGGTTGGCGGCATGGGCTCGCTCCCTGGTGCCATCCTTGCTGGCCTTGTTTTGGGTATTCTTGAGAGCTTCGCGTCTATGCGCCAAGTGATCGAATTTCTGCCTGGCATCAACCAAGTCGTTATTTATTTGGCGGCGATCATTATTCTATTGACGCGTCCACGTGGATTGATGGGCCGTAAAGGCGTGATGGAGGATTAATCATGCTTGGACTTTCTAAAAAAGACGCATCACTTTTGATCACTGTCGCAGTATTAGTTGCGCTTGCGCCAATCTTTCTGAACCCATTCCCAGAAAATAGCGCACTTGCACAATTCAATGCAGGTTACCCTGACTTGATGCAGCGTTTCGTAATCTTTGGAATTTTCGCAATAGGATTTAACATTTTATTCGGCCTTACTGGTTACCTATCATTTGGTCACGCGGCATTCCTGGGTGCTGGTTCTTATGCCGGTGTTTGGATGCTAAAACTGCTGACGATCAACGTGATCCCAGCAATCCTGATTTCAACCGTCGTTGCAGGTTTGTTCGCAATTTTGATAGGTTATATTTCGCTTCGCCGTTCGGGGATTTACTTCTCGATTTTGACACTTGCCTTCGCGCAGATGTCTTTCGCATTGGCCGCGTCTGTTTTGACCCCGATCACAGGTGGTGAAACAGGTCTACAGACCGCACTAAACGATCCACGTATTCTTGATAGCGCAAACGAAAGCGGTAACATACCTGCCCCAAACTTTTTTGGTTTGGAAATGGGCGATAGTCTTCAGGTGAATGTTGCAGGGTGGCTATGGACGTTCAATGCGGGCTATTACGTCGCCGGTATCATAATGTTGATTTCTTTCTACGTTGCGATCCGAATTTTCCGTTCGCCATTCGGAATAATGTTGCGTGCGATTAAGTCGAACCAACAACGCTTAAACTATACGGGTTTGAACACACGTCCGTATATGTTGGCATGCTTCGTTATCTCCGGGATGTACGCAGGTCTTGCGGGTGGCTTGATGGTCGCGATGGATCCCCTTGCAGGCGCGGAGCGTATGCAGTGGACAGCATCTGGTGAGGTTGTTCTTATGACAATTCTCGGCGGTGTTGGCACCTTGATCGGCCCAGTATTGGGTGCAGGTTTGATCAAATACTTCGAAAACATCTTTTCAAAGATCAATAGCAACCTTCTGCATAAGTGGTTCTCATTCTTGCCAGACGGGCTTGAGGATTTCGTTGTGACAATCATCTACCCGTTCATCGGTAAGGGATGGCACCTAACATTGGGTCTGATGTTCATGGGCGTCATCATCTTCTTGCCAGGCGGCTTGGTTGAGTTAGGGCAGCGTATTTCACGCTCTTTATCGAAAAACAAAAACGATGCTGCTGAGCAGACGCCTGCAGAATAAGGAGTACATGAACAATGGGTATTCTCGATATAAAAGATGTGGGCAAACGCTTCGGTGGTCTTCAGGCACTAAGTAATGTAAACTTGAACGTCGAAGAAAACACCTGCCACGCGATCATTGGACCAAACGGTGCCGGCAAATCAACATTGTTGAACTGTTTGATCGGTAAATTGATCCCTGACACAGGCAGCGTTATGTTTGACGGCCAATCAGTTTTGGGGCGCACACCGTATGAAATTAACCAACTTGGAATTTCACGCGTGTTCCAAACACCTGAAATCTTTGGCGATCTGACTGTTTTTGAAAATATGATGATCCCAATTTTTGCCAAGCGCGATGGTGCCTTTGCATTGGATGCAATTTCAGACTTCATGTCGCACAAGGACGTAGTTGCACAAGCGGAAAACGAGTTAGAGGAAATGAATATGGCTGACAAACGGCATATGCATGCCGCGTCCTTGTCTCGGGGTGACAAACGCCGACTTGAAATTGGTATGTGCCTGAGCCAGCAACCACGCCTTTTGTTGCTTGATGAACCAACAGCGGGTATGGCACGTGCCGACACAAACAACACAATTGATCTGTTGAAAGAAATCAAAGAAGAGCGCGACATCACAATCGCAATCATCGAACACGATATGCACGTTGTGTTCTCTTTGGCAGATCGCATCACCGTTTTGGCCCAAGGGACGCCTTTAGTCGAGGATGTGCCAGAGAAAATCAAAGGCCACCCCAAGGTGAAAGAAGCCTATCTTGGCGAATCGGCGTAAGGAGACAGAGAAATGAGTGGAAACCTAGCAATGGAATCACATGCATCCGCATTTCTGTCTGTGCATGATATTCACGCCTACTACGGCGAAAGCTACATCGTACAAGGCGTGAGCTTTAACGTACACGAGGGTGAAATCCTTGCACTATTGGGACGTAACGGTGCTGGCAAAACATCAACCTTGCGTACAATCGCACGTTTGGATGACCCTGCATTGGTGAAAGGTGAAATCTGGCTTGACCATAAACACCTGCACACAATGTCCAGCCACGAAGCAGCCGTAACTGGTATCTCCCTTGTGCCAGAAGATCGTCGCATCATTGCTGGACTAACAGTGGAAGAAAACCTTCAGCTGGCGCAAATCGTTGAACCCATCGGTTGGGGCATTGATCGCATATATGACCTGTTCCCACGCTTGGGCGAACGCCGTAAGCAAGAAGGCGTTACATTGTCTGGTGGTGAACAACAGATGTTGTCCATCGCTCGCGCCTTGGCCCGTGACATTAAGGTTCTTCTATTGGACGAACCTTACGAAGGTTTGGCACCTGTTATCGTTGATGAAATCGAAAAGACGCTTCAAACGATTAAGGCACAAGGCATCACAACAATTATTGTTGAACAAAACGCTGTTCGCGCACTGGAATTGGCGGATCGTTCTGTGATCATGGACACAGGATCCGTTGTTTTTGACGGCTCTGCCAAAGAGGTCCTGGATAATGCAGAACTACGTGCTGAATATTTGGCGATCTAAACCATTGTCCCAAGATCGGATAGACCAACCTTGGGAAACCCTCCATATACATATACATTCACGACCTTTAGGGGGAACTCATGTCAGATAAAATTTACCCACCAAGTGCTGATTTCATTGCAAATGCACATATCAACAAAGACAAATATGATGCGATGTATGCCGCATCTATAAAAGATCCAGAGGCCTTTTGGGCCGAACATGGTAAGCGCATCGATTGGATAACGCCGTTTTCTAAAGTTAAAAATGTTAACTACGCTTACCCTGATGTTTCGATCAAATGGTTTGAAGACGGCGAACTAAACGTTGCTGCCAACTGTATCGACCGCCATCTGGCGACACGCGGTGATCAGACCGCCATCATTTGGGAAGGCGACAACCCAAATGAATCCAAGCACATCACATACAATGAATTACACGCGCAGGTGTCAAAACTTGCAAACGTCTATAAAAATTTGGGCGTTGGTAAAGGGGACCGTGTTGTACTCTACATTCCGATGATCCCAGAGGCCGCCTATGCGATGTTGGCCTGTGCACGCATCGGTGCGATCCATTCAATCGTTTTCGCTGGTTTCTCCCCGGAAGCGTTGGCTGCGCGTGTCGACGGATGTAAAGCGTCCCTGATCGTCACAGCAGACGAAGCACCCCGTGGTGGACGCAACACACCTCTAAAGGCAAATGTTGACAAAGCATTGGACATTTGCGGCGACGTTCAAACGCTTGTGGTTGAGCGCACTTCTGGCGACGTTGCAATGAAAGATGGCCGTGACTATTCATACACGGCCGCAATGGCAGAGGCGTCAGCAGACAGTGCACCCGAAGCCATGAACGCAGAGGATCCGCTATTTATCCTGTATACATCTGGTTCAACAGGTGCCCCTAAGGGCGTTGTCCACACGACAGGGGGTTACCTTGTTTGGGCGTCCATGACACACGAATACGTCTTTGATTATCATGAAGGTGACATTTATTGGTGTACGGCAGATGTGGGCTGGGTCACTGGACACAGCTATATCGTTTACGGTCCGCTTTCTAATGGCGCAACAACACTGATGTTTGAAGGGGTTCCAACATACCCAGATGCATCACGTTTCTGGCAAGTCTGCGAAAAGCACAGTGTAAACCAATTCTACACCGCCCCAACAGCAATCCGCGCATTGATGGGTCAAGGCAACGAGTTTGTTGAAAAATGCGATCTATCATCTTTGAAAGTTTTGGGAACAGTGGGTGAGCCCATCAACCCAGAAGCATGGAATTGGTACAACGAAGTTGTTGGCAAAGGAAACTGCCCCATCGTGGATACATGGTGGCAAACTGAAACGGGTGGTCACCTGTTGACACCCCTTCCTGGCGCAACAGCAACCAAGCCAGGGTCCGCAACGACACCCTTCTTTGGTGTTCAACCTGTTTTGTTAGATCCGCAATCTGGCGCAGAAATCACCGAAACCGTAGCCGAAGGCATATTGTGCATAAAGGACAGCTGGCCTGGCCAAATGCGCACCGTATACGGCGATCACGACCGTTTCATCAAAACCTACTTTGCAGATTACAAAGGATACTATTTCTCGGGCGACGGATGCCGTCGTGATGCAGATGGGTATTATTGGATCACGGGTCGTGTTGATGACGTGATTAACGTATCGGGTCACCGTATGGGCACTGCAGAAGTTGAAAGTGCGCTGGTAGCTCATGAAAAAGTATCAGAGGCCGCGGTTGTGGGCTATCCACACGACATCAAGGGCCAAGGAATCTACTGCTATGTCACATTGATGGCTGGCGAAGAACCAAGCGATGAATTGCGACTAGAGCTGCGTAACTGGGTGCGCAAGGAAATCGGCCCAATCGCGTCACCTGATTTGCTCCAGTGGGCCCCTGGCCTGCCAAAAACACGTTCAGGTAAAATCATGCGCCGCATCTTACGCAAAATTGCCGAGGACGATTTTGGTGCATTGGGTGACACATCCACATTAGCGGATCCAGCGGTTGTTGATGAACTGATCGCAAACCGTATGAACCATAAAGACTAAATCAACTTAGTATGAACAAAAACGGGGCCGGTTGATTAGTCGGCCCTTTTTATTCGAAAGTTTCCCGCAATACTGTCTTCAAAACTTTACCATAGTTATTTTTCGGCAGGTGATCGAGGAAAACATAATCCTTGGGTCGCTTAAAACGCGCAATCTGTGACAAACACAGATCATCCAAAGCATTCTTTGAAACATTTCCAACAACAAATGCCACCACATCCTCGCCCCACTCTGCATTTGGGCGGCCGACAACCGATGCTTCGACGACGTCGGGGTGGGTCATCAAAACTTCTTCAACTTCACGGGGATAGATATTTGCTCCACCAGAAATGATCATGTCCTTAGAGCGATCATGCATGGTGACATATCCATCCTGATCTATCGCTCCCATATCCCCCGTTTGCAACCAGCCATTACGAAGTGTTTTTTCGCTCGCCTCGGGGTTCTTCCAATACCCAGGCATGACCAAATCACCGCGCACCATGATTTCGCCGATTTCACCAATGGGCAGGATATTCCCATTCTCGTCGCCAATTTGAACCTCAACCGTGGATTGGGCCCGACCAACTGACTTTAGCCGCTCTTTCCAATTGGGATGGGTGCGATCACGCACTTCGTCGCGCGAAAGTGCTGTAATTCCCATAGGGCATTCCCCCTGACCATAGACCTGAACGAAAATTGGGCCAAAATGATCGACCGCCTCGACAATATCGGCCAAATACATGGGACCACCAGCGTAAACGATGGTTCGAATGCCTGCACCCGTTTCCCCGTGCTCCTTGGCGATCTGCGTCATGCGTTTGATCATCGTGGGGGCAGCAAACATGTGCACATTGCCAAAGTGACGGGCCAATTCAAAAATTTCACGTTCTTCAAATCCACCTGATTTTGGAACAACATGACGTGCTCCAACCCGCATATGCATAATATTATAAAGCCCCGCGCCATGAGACAGCGGCGCGGCGTAAAGGGCCGTATCCTGCGCGCTTACATGATCAACATCTGCAAAATACCCCAGTGCCATTTGGCGGATCATCCCATGGGTGATCATCACGCCCTTGGGGCGGCCTGTCGTGCCAGATGTATAAAACAACCACGCCAAATCGTCGCTGTGTCGATCAACAATTTGAAAGTAGCATCCATCCTTGAAATCACCTAACGCAGGCACAAAAACGGGAACGCAACAACCAATTTCAGAAAGTGCCGCACCCAAACCATCGCAACATAAAGCAAATTTGGCCTCTGCATTTTCCAAAATCCAGTCTGCCTCTTTGGGGTGTAATTTCCCATTGATCGGAACGGCAACCGCACCCGCGGCCCAGATCCCATAAAAAACCACCAAATATTCAGGTGTGTTTTTCATAAAAATGCCAACGTGATCCCCAGGGGCGACCCCGTTGTCCTGCAACCAAGAAGCACAATTTTGTACCATATCTGCCAATTCAGCATAATTCGCAATCTGCTCGATATCATGAAACAGTGCGGGTTGGTCCCCTGAAACATGTGCCGTACGCATAAGCCAATTGGCCAAATTCATCATCGCTCTCCTGCATTCAACGTACGAAACACTATCCGTGAGATCAGAAAAAGCAATCGCTGCCAAATGTCATTCTGCAAATTTTGCAATCCCACTGGTTGAATTCACAAAATTCATCACTTTGTAACAGGCAAGCGAACTCTCTTTTCAGGGCGGTTTTTCTGGCGTATAGAGGGTAAATTCGAACAGATACGGGCACGCATTACGCACCCAAATAGGCGCTTGAGGGATAAAATGACAAAAAACAATCGCGATCAGGACGTAGAATTCATCAAATCATTGGCCGAGCTTTTGCGTGAAAACGACTTAAACGAGCTTGAAGTGAGCCGTGAATACGGAGAGGACGACAGCCTTAACGTGCGTGTCGCCCGCGGTGGTGTCGTCGCCACCTCAGTGATGGCAGCAGCACCCGTCGCGGCCGCACCTGCGCCAGCTGCAGCGCCCGCCGCGGCAGCGGCCCCAGCAGCGGCAAGCGATGATCCCGCATCCCATCCAGGTGCGGTTCCATCGCCCATGGTCGGTACCGTTTACATGCAAGCCGAACCAGGCGCACCTGCATTCATTTCCGTTGGAGCAAGCATTTCAGAGGGTGATACCCTATTGATCGTCGAAGCGATGAAAACAATGAACCATATTCCAGCGCCAAAATCAGGCACCATCAAGCGCATCTTGGTTGAAGATGGCGCCGCTGTTGAATTTGGAACTCCTTTGGTCATTATCGAATAAGGCACAGAAATGTTTGATAAAATTCTGATTGCCAACCGGGGTGAAATCGCATTGCGCGTTATCCGCGCCTGTCGTGAAATGGGCATTAAATCGGTTGCGGTACATTCAACGGTAGATGCAGATGCAATGCATGTGCGTATGGCGGATGAATCCGTATGCATCGGGCCTGCAGCAGGTACCGATAGTTATCTGTGTATGCCCGCAATCATTTCAGCCTGCGAAATCACGGGCGCACAGGCCATTCACCCAGGCTATGGGTTCCTATCCGAAAATGCGCGTTTCGTGCAGATCGTCGAAGATCACGACATCACGTTCATTGGCCCAACTGCCGAGCATATTCGCGTGATGGGCGACAAGATCACGGCAAAGGATACGATGAAGGACCTTGGCGTTCCCTGTGTTCCTGGGTCCGATGGTGGTGTTCCAACGCTAGAGGATGCAAAACGCATTGGTGATGAAATCGGCTACCCCGTGATCATCAAGGCCACCGCTGGCGGTGGCGGACGCGGCATGAAGGTTGCAAAATCTGCAGACGAAATAGAACAGGCGTTTATGACAGCGCGTGCCGAGGGCAAAGCCGCCTTTGGCAACGATGAGGTCTATATTGAAAAATACCTGACCACTCCGCGCCATATTGAAATCCAAGTTTTCGGCGATGGAAAAGGCAAAGCCGTGCATTTGGGTGAACGCGATTGTTCATTGCAACGTCGTCACCAAAAGGTTTTCGAGGAGGCACCAGGCCCCTGCATCACCGAAGAAGAGCGCGCGCGTATTGGTAAAATCTGTGCCGACGCCGTTGCCAAGATCAATTATATTGGCGCGGGCACTATCGAATTTCTGTACGAAAACGGCGAGTTCTATTTCATCGAAATGAACACACGCCTGCAGGTGGAACATCCCGTGACCGAGGGGATTTTTGGAGTGGATCTGGTGCGCGAACAAATCAGGGTTGCCAGTGGTCTACCCCTATCGTTTGAACAGGACGATCTGGAAATCAATGGCCATGCAATTGAAGTGCGCATCAACGCAGAACGTTTGCCAAATTTTGCGCCATGCCCTGGTAAGGTGACGGCCTATCACGCCCCTGGTGGATTGGGCGTGCGCATGGATAGTGCGCTTTATAATGGGTATTCCATTCCCCCCTACTACGACAGTCTGATCGGTAAGTTGATTGTGCATGGACGCGATCGCACCGAGGCATTGGCCCGCCTGGAACGCGCGCTAAGCGAGTTGATTGTGGACGGTGTTGAAACTACTGTGCCGCTATTCAACCAACTGCTGGCCGAGGATGACATCCATTCAGGCGACTACAACATCCACTGGCTGGAAAAGTGGCTGGAAGAAACCTACGGGGCGTAATGCCAAGGATGCACGATGTTAAATGAATGGTCCCGTGATACGATTTTGCGGGCCTATTCGTTGGGCATATTTCCCATGGCCCGTTCGCGCCACTCGGCCGACATTGATTGGATCGAGCCGCGGATGCGCGGGGTTATCCCGTTAGATGGGTTTCATGTTTCCCGCTCACTTTCACGCAAACTGTTGAAATGTGACTATGACATTCAGATAAATACCGCATTCGAAGAGGTGGTTATTGCCTGTGCTGATCGCTCTGAAACATGGATCAATGAAACCATTTTCCACATGTATCGCACGCTCTTTGCATCGGGTGATGCCCAAAGCCTAGAGGTTTGGCGCGACGGCAATCTGATTGGGGGAGTTTACGGCGTAACGCTGGGCGGTGCATTTTTCGGGGAAAGCATGTTTTCCCATCAAAAGGACGGGTCCAAGATTGCGTTGGCCTATCTGGTGCATCGGCTGCGCAACACGGGGTTTGGCTTGTTTGATACCCAATTTATAACGCCCCATTTGAAAACCCTTGGCGCTGAGGAAATTCCGCAAAAAACCTATTTGGATCGCTTGTATGCTGTCATCGGGAATGACGCGGATTTTCGCAACCCTGATTATTCGCCCGATGTTTCTGCCATCGCGCAACGCAACACCCAAACATCATAACGCGCGTGCTCTAATGAGTTGAGCGCAGGGGATGACGCAATCATCCATCCCTTAAACACTGTTTCATTGATATCCACATTCTGGATAACAAGGTGCGCAAATGCATCCCCCACAGGGTTCGCAACAGGATAGCGGCATTCACCAAGCGCGACGCGAAGGTTACCAATTTCAAACGATTGACCAGACCGTAACGCCACATCATGCACCGCGCCGCTGACTTTATCCAAACCGCGAAGCAAAGCACCGTCGGCCAGTGCTGTTTCCTCTTGTGCACCGCCTACTTGGGCGAAACACACCAAAGCCGAGGCCAGAACTCTGCGCATCAATTAGATGACCCGCTCGCAACAAATTTCATAAGAAGGGAGGTTAAGCTAACCGCACCCTGCGTGTCCAAGGCCTCGTCCCCATCCAGAAGATACTCAAACGATGCACCTGGAACAACCTCGACATATTGACCGCCCAGCAATCCTTCGGACTCGATGGCAAAGGTGCTGTCGTCAGGGATTTCAATGCCGTCTTGGATCGCAAATGTGACCTCGGCGCGATAGGTTTCTGGATTTAACGCCATATCCGTCACAGTGCCGATTTTAACACCTGCCAGTCGCACATCTGTACCTGTGGAAATACCCTCGGCAGAACGGAAAGCAGCACTAATTTGATAGCCATTTGTAGATGCAGAAATACCCGTTGATTGAGCAACGTAAAGAACAAAGCCGACAGCGACAGCCAAAACCAATGCGCCTATTGTTACTTCAGTTTTATTCTCACTCATTGGATTATTCCGGTTGCCACGCCTCGTAATCTTGGCGATCTGCTGGTTTTACCTTACGCAATGATCCTGCGGGTGCGTATGCGAATGCGGTTCCTGTCAGGTTTTCCTGATGAGATTTTTCCCAATTTTTATGTGCCAAAGGACGCTCTGTTGGGGGCTCTTTAAATGTGTGGTGCAACCAACCGTGCCAATCCGCGCTTACGCGGCTTGCCTCTGACTCGCCATTAAAGATGACCCAGCGGCGTTTGCCCTGACGGCATGTGTAATATGCGTTTCCTTGATCATCTTCGCCAACTTTAACGCCCTTACGCCATGTATAAAACTGCGTATTCAGCGTTTGGCCATTCCACCATGTGACCGCCCGAAGCACTGTGTTCAAGATACCCATGTGACTCTCCGTCAAAAACCGTGTGCGCCTTATGCACCAGAAGCCATCGCAGGTCTAGTGGGCGCCAATCAATTATCCCGCGCTGGCAGGTTCACGCTGTGCATCACCGTAAATGACCAACGGCCCCGCTTTGGTTGTAACCGCTTCTTCATTTACGACGATTTCATCGACATTTTCCATGCCCGGAAGATCAAACATCGTATCCAGTAAGATTTCTTCCAGGATCGAGCGCAGGCCACGCGCACCAGTTTTACGTTCAATGGCGCGTTTTGCGATTGCTTGCAGCGCCTCATCGGTGAAGGTCAACTGCGTGTCCTCGAAGTCGAACAAACGCTGATACTGCTTCACAAGGGCATTTTTAGGCTGGGTTAGGATAATCACCAACGCGTCCTGATCCAAATCCTCAAGCGTTGCAAGAACAGGCAAACGACCAACGAATTCAGGGATCAAACCGAATTTCAACAGATCTTCTGGCTCTAGCTCTTTGAACACTTCGCCAACACCACGGCTATCATTATCCCGTACGTCTGCGCCAAAACCAATCGCGCTGCCTTTGCCACGCTGCGCGATGATTTTATCCAATCCTGCAAAAGCACCACCGCAGATGAACAGGATGTTTGTTGTATCAACTTGCAGGAATTCTTGTTGGGGATGCTTGCGTCCGCCCTGTGGTGGGACAGACGCCACCGTGCCTTCCATCAATTTCAACAGGGCCTGTTGAACACCTTCGCCTGAGACATCGCGTGTAATTGATGGATTTTCGGATTTGCGCGTAATTTTATCAACTTCGTCAATGTAAACGATGCCGCGTTGTGCGCGCTCAACGTTATATTCTGACGCCTGAAGCAGTTTAAGAATGATGTTTTCAACATCTTCCCCCACATATCCCGCTTCGGTCAACGTGGTGGCATCCGCCATTGTAAAGGGCACGTCCAAAATCCGCGCCAATGTTTGCGCCAATAGGGTTTTACCGCACCCTGTCGGTCCAATTAGAAGGATGTTAGATTTCGAAAGTTCGATATCTCCGCCCTTATCCGCATGGTTTAGACGTTTGTAATGGTTATGCACCGCGACCGACAAAACGCGCTTGGCCGTTGCTTGGCCGATCACATAGTCATCCAAAACATCGCAAATTTCACGCGGTGTTGGCACACCTTCACGCGCCTTCATGCCCGTCGTTTTGTTTTCTTCGCGGATGATATCCATGCAAAGTTCGACACATTCATCACAGATAAAGACCGTTGGCCCAGCGATCAGCTTTCGCACCTCATGCTGGCTTTTGCCACAAAAGCTACAGTATAATGTGTTTTTGCTTTCGCCTGAATTGGTCGCCATACCTTGTCCTTTACGTCCATTCTTAATTGAACGTCACACTTTGCCTTAAATTTACATCACAGCTTAGGACAGAGCTGACCCAGCCACAATGGCAAAAATGCGCACCCCCATTTCGGGATGGGAATGCGCGGCATTCTTAGTCGTCGCTTGCGTCTGCGCGCTTTTCAACGATTTCATCGATCAGACCCCAATTTTTGGCGTCTTCTGCTGTCATAAAGTTATCGCGTTCCAGCGCCGCCTCAACTGCTTTAAGGTCTTGGCCTGTGTGCTGAACATAGATTTCGTTCAAGCGACGCTTCAGCTTAAGTGTTTCTTCGGCATGGATCATGATATCTGTTGCCTGCCCCTGATATCCACCTGATGGCTGGTGCACCATGATACGGCTGTTTGGCAGAGAAAAGCGCATGCCCGCTTCGCCCGCAGTCAGCAACAATGACCCCATTGACGCAGCCTGGCCAATCACCAAAGTCGACACCTTTGGGCGGATGTATTGCATTGTGTCATAGATCGACAAACCCGATGTCACAACGCCGCCTGGGCTGTTGATATACATCGATATCTCTTTGGATGGGTTTTCCGCCTCAAGATGCAGCAACTGCGCTACGATCAGGCTGGACATGCCATCATGAACAGGACCGTTCAAAAAGATGATCCGCTCCTTTAGAAGACGAGAAAAAATGTCATACGCACGTTCACCACGGCTAGTTTGTTCAACAACCATCGGGACCAGCGAATTCATGTAAAAGTCTACGGGATCTTTCATTCTAAGCTTTCCTATTCGAAAATCTGTGTTTCACTTTATAATTAGACTAGTTCTCCCACTCGGCGGCTGCAATGGGGGGACGGGTATAGATTTTTGAAAAAACGCTAATTTCCCCTTAACAACTTAGGATCGTTACGAAAAAACTTTGTCTTGTGCCTGAAAAGGATCAGGAATTGTTTCCAAATCCACATTTTACAATTTATTGTGCAGCAAAGGATAAACAAAAGTGCCAGCAGATCGCTACATTCCCAAAGGTGCAGCTTCACTGCAGATAAACGCAGATGGACCTGCGCGTGAATTTTACTTTTTGCTCCTACCAAAGCTAACAATGTTAGCATTTTCATCCGCCATCGAACCCCTGCGCATTGCAAATCAGTTGGCGCAAAAGCAGCTCTATACTTGGTACGCCATTACACCAGATGGACAGGCCGTAACCTGCTCAAACGGGGTCACGATCCAATCCGACGGTGCAATGGGACACATTTCTAAGAATGCATCCGTCTTTGTCTGTTCGGGGATCGACCCCATTCATGCTGCATCAAAAGAGGTGCTGGCATGGATCAGGCAACAGGATCGTCAAGGCACTCAACTGGGTGGGATTTGCACGGGCGCATTTGCGCTGGCGCAAGCCGGAGTTATTCGCAATCGGAGATTCACGTTGCACTGGGAAAACCAACCCGCTTTTGTTGAAACTTTCCATGATCTGGTTCCGACCGAAAACCTCTATGAAAATGATGTTCGGTTAATCACCTGCAGTGGCGGCAATGCGGCAACGGATATGATGTTAGCACTGATTGAAGAGGATCATGGTAGCGAACTGGCTTTGGTTGTTGCGGATATGTGTCTCCACAAACGTTCAAATGATCGACAGGCGCCGCAACGATCATCGCTGTCTGTTATGGTAGGTACCCGCAACCCGAAACTGCTGCACGCAATACAGTTGATGCAACAAACAGTCGAGGACCCAATACCCTTGCTGGAATTGTGTGCAATACTTGATATTTCACGTCGTCAGATGGAGCGATTGTTCAAGAAATATACGGCTCAATCCCCAACGCAATTTTACTACATGCTGAAATTGGAACGTGCACATGCCCTGTTAAGTGAAACGGATATGAGCATCACGCAAATCACGGCGGCAACGGGGTTTAATTCCGCATCCCACTTGGCGCGTCAGTTTAAATCGAAATACGGGTTTGCGCCCCGCGAAATGCGCAAAGGTTGGGCGAAATAACCCACTTGAAACACCCCATCCTAGGTCTAACTCACTCGGACCCAACCTAGGATTTATTATGCAATTTAACCCAACACGCGATGACGGTTTGCGTCAATTAAAAGATTTCATCCCCACCGCAGGCATCAAATATGCCCAAGGGCGCAATTATGACCGCGGTGCGGATGCACATAAATCCGTGTCCCAACTATCCCCCTACATCCGCCGCCGCACGATCAGCGAGGTTGAGGTTCTGAAATCCGTGCTGGGGGCGCATAGCGCCCAATCCGCAGAAAAATTTATCCAAGAGGTGTTTTGGCGCACCTATTGGAAAGGATGGTTGGAACTGCGCCCATCGGCTTGGGCGAATTACCAAGCGGCATTGGCGCAGGCAAAGCATGATGTCATGTCCCAAGGTGGCCTGCGCCAGCAATGGGAGGCGGCATGTTACGGAACTACGGGAATAGATTGTTTTGACCACTGGGCCACGGAATTGGTTAAAACTGGGTATTTGCACAATCATGCGCGGATGTGGTTTGCCTCGATCTGGGTGCACACCCTGGAACTACCTTGGGAACTGGGTGCTGATTTCTTCATGCGGCACCTGTTGGATGGGGATCCTGCATCAAACACACTTAGTTGGCGGTGGGTATGTGGGTTGCATACCGCTGGGAAAACCTATCTTGCACGCGCCGAAAATATTGCAAAATTCACAGAGGGGAGATTTTGTCCAACGGGGCTTGCATCCTATGCGCGCCCACTTGGACATCCGGATCATCCCAAACCGATGCCATTATCGATCCCAAAAGTGCTTGAACCCTCGAAACGTACTGGGTTCCTCTTACATGACGATGACTTTGATTTGACCCACCTGCTGGCCGCGGCACCCAAAAACCTTCACGCGGCGGCCTATATACCATCCCTGACGGGCGTTAGTCCCTGGCATGTTTCCGTCACTGTCCGAAGTTTTGTTGATGGGCTAAGCAAAGAATGCCTCACACGGTATGCGGATCGTTTACCCGACTTATCGGATACCACAACGGTTGAGGATGTTATCGCATGGGCAAAAAATGCAGATTTGGAACAAATCATTGTCCCAACGCCAACCGTTGGGCCGATGCGCACAACTTTGGATAAAATAACAGTTCAATTGTCTGCCACAGGCATCCAAACTTGTGAAATTCGCGCGCCCTATGACACGCTATGCTGGCCCAAGGCCACACATGGGTTTTTCCGTTTTAAAGAGAACATTCCAAAATTCATCGAAACACTGCGCTTAAAATGAAAAAGGGCGCTCAAAAGCGCCCTTGATACATGATATCATCAAAGATCATTCAGAAAATGATTTCAGATATTCAATCGTCGCTTCGATGTCTTGTTCCTTTTTAAATCCAGAGAAAGACATTTTTGTACCTTTGATATAGGCCTTTGGTTTTGCAAGGAACGCAGCAAGTGTTTCGTCGTTCCAAACAACGCCCTTTGCACCCATCGCAGCCATGTTATTCGAATATTTGAAGTCACCCAAACTACCAATTGCACGACCAACGACACCGTTTAGCTGTGGACCAGATTTGTTTGTTGCGCCTTCACCAACCTGGTGGCAAGCTTTACATTTTTTAAATGCTTTTTCGCCCGCTTTTACCAATTCAGCATCCAATGCAGATGCTGTTGGTGCAGTCTCTTGAACAACTTCTTCGACCACGGCGACTTGAACTTTTTCTTCAACCGCTGCCGGTGCTGCTGCTTGATCTCCGCCCTCTTCTTCTGGGGTCACGTCCAAAACAGCGGCGCGCATTGTGATTTCAACACCGTCCTTACAGTCGGACATACAGGCATTTTCTGTTGTGAAAATTGTGTATTCTGTTTCTGCGCGGTCATCCATGATAAAGCCATTTGCGTTGGGCATTTCTACATCCAAGAATGTTTCACGGCTTAGTTCAAACTCGTCATCAATCAGATCGTTTGAATAAAGGATATAGGCGACAATCGCATATGTTTCGTCGTCTGTTAGGCTGCCTGCATTGCCAAATGGCATTGAACGACGCACGTAATCAAACGCAGTTGATAAGTGCGGCCAGTAAGAGCCAACTGTTTTTAGCGGATCTTCGTGATCCAATGTATCCATACCGCCCGCTAGCTTTGGCCAGTTATCTACACCTTCGGCGAAATCACCGTGACAGATGGCACAATGTTCTGCGAACAATTCTTCACCGTCATAGGCATTGCCTGAGCCATCGGGCAAACCTGTGCCGTCAGGACTGACATCCCAATCCCAAGCTGCAACTTCGACATCCAAGGCTGGACGACCAAGGTTGAATTTACCTTCACGCATTCCTGACCCAGCAGCCTGCGCTGACGCAATCAGTGCGAAATCAGGATCGACGTCAAACGACACGATCGCTGGGTTTTTGGGCATTGGTGACACGTTGCGGTCTGCATAGTTGTATGCAACCACCATGACTGTTGCGACGCCGAATGCCGCTCCAGCGAATAAATTAAGAGATTTCGACATTTTCTGCCTCGCCGTTTGGTTTCACCCACCAAGTTTGGATACAGTTGTTGTGGTAGATTGAGTTCAGACCGCGCACTTCTCGCAGCTGATCTTTCGTTGGTTGCACGTAACCCGTATCATCATGCGCACGTGACTGTAGGAACATTTCCCCTCCGTCCCATTCGATATCCAAATAGAAACGAGTCAGTGCCATTTTTTCACCTGGCTTGGCCAAGCGGGCCTCTTGCCAGTTTTTGCCACCGTCAATCGAAACGTCCACACGGGTGATTGCACCCCGACCTGTCCATGCAAGACCTGTGATTACCAATGGGCCTTTACCATGGCGGATCGGCGATTGTGGGCTTGGGGATGTGACAACAGATTTCGCATCCATCGCCCATGTATAGCGACGTGATGTTCCGTCTTCTAACGTGTCTGTGTATTTCGATGTTTCTTCGCGGCTATCAACTGGGCCTGCTGTTACCTCAACGCGGCGCAACCATTTCACCCACATGTTGCCTTCCCAACCTGGAACAACCAAACGAACTGGATAGCCATGCTCTTTGCGCAGCGCCTCACCGTTTGCTTTGAACGCAACTAAAACATCATCCAATGCTTTGTCCATTGGGATTGAGCGACCGTTTGAAGAGGCATCTGCGCCCTCAACGAATACCCATTTACCTTCTGCTTGGACTCCTGCTTCGTTCAACAACGTGCGAAGCGGGATACCTGTGTATTCCATGTTGTGGATCATACCATGCGTAAACTGAACGCCGTTCAACTGCGCACCTGCCCATTCCATACCTGTGTTCGCCGCACATTCGCAGAAATACACATGATTTTCGCGTGGGAAACGTTCCAGATCTTCGTATGTGAAAACCAAAGGCTGATCAACAAGACCGTTGATCATCAAACGGTAGTCTTCCTTTGCAAGCTCGATCGCACCAGAGTGGTGACGTTCGAATGCACAACCCTGAGGTGTGATTGTCCCGTCTAGCGCGTGGATCGGTGTAAAGTTGATTGAACTGATGGTATCCGCCGTCAGCCATTCAACATTACGACGCACAACGTCGCCTTCGAAACGGATTGGCATACCGTAAGGTGTTGCATCAACACCGTCGCCAGTCGTCTGTGCCCATTCTTGGATTTCTGTGATTAAGGGATCACCACCTGTTGCAGACGCTGCCGATGCTGCAACGGTGCCTGCACCCGCAGCGGCGGCACCTGCCAAAAACTGGCGGCGCGATGCCTTTTTATCTGTGAAGCTGACTGTCATTCGTCTACTTGCTCCTCTACTAAAATTAAATCGTGGCGCGCTTACGCTCCAACAACCGTGACGCTATTATTTGGGGCTACTGACACTGTGCCCTGTTTGCGGATGTAATCTTCTACAACATCCCAGATTTGTGGACCTTCTGTGCCTTCGTTCACAGACGCCCATCCCGCAACAACATAGGTTTTTGCTGGATCAATTCGTTCTCCTGTCTTCAGCAGGGTGAGTTCAGAAATGCGGCTGCCCTGCGGCTGATTGATATCGATGCGATATGCCATGCCACCGATACGGACCATATCGCCGCCCTGTTGGTAATAAGGATCAACGTTGAACAAGTTATCCGCTACGTCCTCTAGGATGACGTGAATAAATTCGCCAGTCATCTCGGTGCGATACGCCTTGCCATATGTCATAGATGTGACGTTCCAGATATCTTCACGAGTGATATCCTGACCTGGAAGGATCGATGGCCCCCAGCGCACGCCCGGCGACATTGAAATATCCGCCTCACGTTCTTCGATCAGCGCCTGACAGATCAGGTCGTCCCATGAGCCGTTAAAGTTTCCGCGGCGGTAAAGCAGGCTTTCGGATTTGCCAATTACCTCCGTCAATTCATTGATGTAGGGCGCGCGTTGTTCATCAATCACGGCTGCAACTTGTGCATCAGGTGTAATGACGTCTGAGAAAATTGGTATCAATTTATGCTTGAACCCCATCATACGTCCATCGCGTACGTCCAAATCAACGCGGCTGACAAATTTACCATTAGAACCAGAAGCGACAATGATCGTTTCGTTCACCAAAACTGGCTCTGGCAATGCATCATGCGTATGACCTGACAAAATCACATCGATACCTGACACGCGGCCGGCCATTTTCTTGTCAACGTCAAATCCGTTGTGCGACAGAACAACGACAACTTCCGCGCCCATATCACGGACTTCGTCCACCATTTCTTGCATCCGTTCATCGCGGATACCAAAGCTATATTCCGGGAACATCCAACCAGGGTTTGCGATTGGCATGTAAGGAAACGCCTGACCGATCACAGCAATCTTGGTGCCGCCGCGTTCAAACATTTTATAAGGAGGAAACAAATCAGTTGGTTCGTCCCACTCGGCATCAAAAATATTCTGTCCAAGAGCCGCAAAGGGAAGGTTTTCAACAATCTCTTGAACGCGTTCTGATCCCAATGTGAATTCCCAGTGGAACGTCATCGCATCGGGGTTCAATGCATTCATCACATTGACCATATCTTGGCCTTCTGTGTGATAACATGTGTAGGACCCGTGCCATGTGTCACCGCCATCTAGCAGCAGTGCATCAGGGCGATCCGCACGGATCGCATTGATGACTGTTGCGACACGATCTAGGCCACCGACACGGCCATAGGTGCCTGCAAGTGCAGAAAAGTCGTTATATGTCAGTGCATAATGCGAGGGAGACCCATCAGCAATGCCGTAGGCACGACGGAAATCTGCACCCGTGATATGTGGCATCTGTCCCCGTGCACCACCAACGCCAAGGTTGATTTCGGGTTCACGGAAATAGATTGGCTTCATCTGCGCGTGGATGTCCGTCACGTGGATAAGTGTCACGTTCCCAAACGTATCAAAATTCAACAAATCATCCTGCGTCAGACGCTGTTGCGCGGCCAAACGGCCCCAATTTCCAAATCCTGACGCCCCATAAAGGGCAGATGCAGCCATGCTGACTTGTAGAAAATCGCGACGAGAGATCATGTTGTTTTTCCTATCCGATGCGACATATGCGCATATTTGAATGAATGAAGTTAAAGAAAACCCCGTAGCATGCAACCACGGGGTAATCCAATTAGTTTCGCACTGAAGGAGTCTCGACCATCAAACCGTTCCCGCGCGATGCAAGATAAAGCTCAAGCGCTTTGAACTCTTCACCGCCCTCTTTGTATGGTGTTGCACGAATATTCGACATGCAGCCTTTGAAGCGACCATGGATCGTGTTGAGCTTTGTATTTTTCAAGCGGTATGTCGGGAAGCCGTTGATTTGACCTTGGGACAAGTGGTCCGCTCGGATCATATTGCCATAGTTGTCTTCGTGGCAGTTCGCGCATGACATATCAAGCTGTCCAACGCGAGTGTAATATAGTTCTTTACCTTTTTCCCAGTAGGGCGCAGCCGCACCATCAATTGCGACATCAACAATATCTCCACGTGATTGCAGACCGACCAATGCGAGCATCGCCGACATCTGACCGCCTGACCATTTCCATGCCTCAGCTCCCATACGCTCTGTACGACACCCATTAATGAGTTCTGGTAGTGTCTCCAGCTCTCCGGCATCGTTTACGCGTGGCATCTTCGCGCGCAAACCCGCAAACACTTCAGCAGACTCATGGCAAGACACACAAGCCTTTCCGGCGCTTCCCTCAACGGTTTCAAACAAATCCTCAGCTTGCTCAACAAACACAAAAGACGGATTATCAAAATCATCCATTTCTAGAGCTTGCGTTTCATCTGTCCGGAAAACCCAACCTGAGTAGATTGTATCTACGTTTTCCATATGTGCTGGTGCAGCAGCCTGAGTGATGAACTCCTGTCCATCAATCGTAAGCACTGAATCTTCTCCAGCGAATGCGCTTGTCGAAGCCACTACAAGTCCCGCAAGAATCGCCGTAACAGAATTTAGTTTCATTCTTTTTCCTCCCTAAGGTCATCTCCCGCTCATTTGAGCGGGGACAAAGACCTAATTATGCGACTTTAACAGCCTTCTTTTCTTCATAAACAGAGCCATCATCATCATACCAAGTGAACTGAAATTCCCCCGATTCGGGCACTGTAGCCTCAAATTGAAAATATGGGTTCGTAGAAATTGCAGGTTCCAAAGTTACGTCTACAATCGGCGTGCCATTGAAGGCACAGGTAAAACG
>JBMTQO010000022.1:0-32371 GCA_049446275.1 Paracoccaceae bacterium
CTGGACCGATGCAATGGAAACCGCGCAGAAACGGCGCGGCGCTTGGGTGTATCACGCAAAACGATTGATCGCAAAATGATGGAATGGGGCAATGATGTCCTGTCGCCAAAAACCTAGAGCGTCAGTCCACTGTTGTTAAGAAGGCATCGCTTTCTATAGAGTTTACTTCGAATGCTTATGGAGAAGAGCTGGCGTTTTCGAAAAATAGTTTAAGTGGGCAACCAAATTGACATCAATGCACCACCCTTTGGGTGATTGTCCGCCGTAATAATACCCCCAGCGGTTTGAATGATGGTTTGCGAAATTGATAGCCCAAGGCCTGTTCCCTTTGCCCGTTTGGTCGTGAAAAACGGATCGAAAATAGTGTTGATGGTATCCTCGGAAATCCCAGGTCCACTATCGTGAAAGGCAAGGCAAACCCCGTTTTTGCCATCACGTTCCAATAAATGGCTTTGGATCGTTAGGATCCCTTTACCATCCATCGCCTGTACCGCATTGATGATCAGATTAATGATCACCTGTTGCAGTTCAGATGGGTTTATTTTGACATCTGGGACATTGGTAAACTCTAATTTGACGTCAATATCGTTGGACGCATAGACGTGATCAACCAGTCCCAAACTGTCCTGTGTGACATCGCGTAGGTTTACGTATTCTTCAAATTTTCCATAATCGCTGGGTCGTGCGAACTGTAACAATTTGCCGACGATACCGCCGATCCGCATGATTTGACGGTCGATCAAATCAAGTTCTGTTTTGACGGGCTCTGCCTGTTCCCCCAATGTTAACCGCACAACATCCACATTGCCTTGAATGACGGCAACGGGGTTGTTGATTTCATGCGCCACACCCGCCGTGATTTCACCGATAGATGCAAGTTTTTCTGACATGACCAATTGTTTGTATGTCGTTTCCAGTTTTTGATTAGCCTCTTGCAACTGCGCGGTGCGCTCCTCAACGCGCACGTTCAAATCATCGGCCCAATCGCGCAATTGTTTATCCCGTTCTTGCACCTGGTCCAATAGGTGATCTAGGTGGTGGGACACCTCCGCAATTTCGCCCCCGGATTGGTTCAAATTATTGCGCGCTGTCAAATCGCCTGTTTCGACCCGCCGCATTGTTTTTGTCATACGTTCAAGCGGTGAAAATATCCCACCAGCCAATCGTAAAAATACAGGTATGAACACAATCAGAACGCCAATGAACGCGATCCACATCATCGCAATGGCATCGCGTTTTACCAAACGAAAGGGTTCTTCCAAAAACCCAACATAAAGCATCCCAATGCGCTGATCAAAGCTGTCATAAATCGGCAGATACCCTGAGATATACCAATCATTTACAACGAACGCGCGATCAAGCCATGTTTGTCCCTGATCCAACACCGCACGGCGCACTTCTGCTGATACGCGGGTGCCTAAGGCGCGGACATTTTCAAAAAGGCGCACGTTCGTTGAAACGCGCACATCATCAAGGAATAGTGTCGCTGTGCCACGCGGGTCTTCGGCAGTATTTTTGCGCTGATAGACCAATGTGTTGATCGTATCGATAAAATCCAAATTTCGATTCAACAGGATGCCACCGACTAAAACGCGCGGGGATCCATTAATGGAAACGGGTGCCGCCGTATGGATCATCATGCCACGTGTTTCTGCCACCTGATCTGTGGGAACGGCCGCCTCGGTTGGGATAAGGATAAGTTCCGCTTGCTCGGCCAAGGCCACATCAATCATCAAGAGATCATCAACCTCAAATAGATCAATAGCGGTGCGCGCCGTTCCCGTCAGGGCCGATTGGACCACAGGCCATTTTTGCATATGCTCATCAAGGGAGGTGGGTTGGACGATGGACAAGAAATCTAGACCCAAGCTATCTCTTTGCAACGTCAAAAAATCATTCAGCTGCCCATTTTCGGCAGCTTTTTGAATGGCCAGCGATGCGGCCAATGCCTCAACCGAGGTGCCAGTTGCCCCAACAATGCGCTGCAGATATTGTTCTGCAACTTGCAACTCGCTTTCTACTTTGGCGATCAACAGGTTGTTGTAGTCGTTGTTCCACCGCGAAATCCCCATGACCAGCAGCACGGGCATTAGGACCATCAATGGCACCAAGGCCATCACCAGCAGTTGAAGCCTGACCGAGCGTTTGCGCCGATATAGTGCGGACCAAAAGTTCATCATTAAATAGTGACGCACCTATTTAAAAACACAAGAGTTAGGGACGTTGAATTTTCACGGGTTGACCATGCGGGGTCTGTAAATAGGCCTCTTCCCAAGCAGATTTCAGAACTTGCAAATCATTGGGTAGGGCGATTTTTTGATCTGCTAGAAAATCTTCTAACGTTTCGAGCCATGCATAGAAATAATCTGAACCCCCATTCAAATCGCGGTTTAGTCCGGCTTGTTTTAATGTTGCGCCAAAACGGTTGGCCCAATCGGCCCATTGAAAAACACCCGTCTCATTCAGGGCAACGGTGATTGCAAAAACTTGGGCGTGCCAAGGTTCTTCAAATGCAGGTGTGGGTGCACCATCCATCAGGCAGGTTCCAAATAGGACTGCCACAAATCCAGCACCACTTCATCTTCTGGATGTTCTGCAGTGTCCCACAAATCCCGCGCAAAAAATCCGACGGAATACAGCGGTTCAGGTGCTTCGCCCAAACGGTGTGCATTGCTGTCTGGGAAAACATGCGTGCCGTGATGCGCAATGATCCATCCCGTTTTACCACGGGCATAACTGGGCAGACGGGTGTGTCCGCCATTCACTAAGGTGTTACCAACCGTGCGCGTTTTCACCTGTTGGCCGACAGTGAAAAGTGCGGGAATGTCCGATGACCGATCAGCGGGTCCCCCAGTTGCCAAAATCTTGGCGACGTATTCGGCCAACATTTTCCGCTCTTGCAGGGGGCTGTTTGGGGTCGGTGCCAATGTGCTGAGTTCTTCTTTAGTCAAAACACCATTGTTCACCAGTAAATCGGTCAGACCCGCAATCCATTTTTCATAGTAGCCAAATCGTGCATAATCCTTGGGTGATAAACATTCCCGCGCATGGCGGGATATGTCCAAATTCCACTGACCCAAGCACCCCGCGGCAAGCGTTAGAGCAAGGGCGCGTCCATGCCAGTCCTGTGGGAATACCTGGTCTGGTTCATTCGGATCAATCGCACCATCGCCAAACCTTCCACCCATATCGTGCACGCGGCTCATTCCGGGGCCTCAACCAATTTTGTGCCGATCATGGCATCACGCGTTACAATGCCTGCTAATTGGTCCTCCGACCAATCATCTGTGCCCGCGGGGCGTTCGGGGATCACCAAATATCGAATTTCCGCGGTGCTGTCCCAGACGCGAATTTTTGTTTCAGGCGCTAAGGTTGTGCCAAATTCAGACAAAACAGCGCGCGGTTCACGCACCGCACGCGCGCGATAGGCATCTGATTTGTACCAGCCTGGCGGAATACCTAACAGAGGCCATGGGTAACAACTACACAATGTGCACACGACCAAGTTATGCGTGGTTGCCGTGTTTTCTACTGCGACCATATGTTCGCCCTGTCGACCGTAGTAACCAAGGTCGCGCACGGCGGATGTTGCATCTGCGAACAGTGCTGCGCGAAAATCTGGGTCGACCCATGCTTTTGCAACAACTTTGGCTCCGTTCTGTGGACCGATTTTGTGCGAATAGGTATCAATAATTTCATCCAAGGCCGCTGGATCAACCAAGCCTTTTTCAACAAGCAGAGTTTCAAGCGCCTTTACCCGCAACGCAGGGTCAGAAGGGAGTAACGAATGGCTATGGTCATCATGTGGCATGGCATCATAAAATCAAGGATTTGGATGTCTGTCTATGATGAATGCGTATAAAAATGGACTTGTTTCAAAATGGGTCAGGATTACAGTTGTGTTGGTCAGGGTGAGGAACAGTCATGAAGCAAATTGAGGATTTTTTGACCGAGTGCGAGGCGTTGTCCGCGGTTCTTGTTCCATTAGATGATGATGATTTCGCACGCCCCACCCAGTTCAAAGGGTGGCGTATTGAAGATGTGATTGTGCATCTTTATTTTTGGAACCTTCAGGCGGATCAATCCATTTTCTGGCCCGAAAAATTTTCCAAAACGATCGCTCACATTTTGCCCGATATTCAACAACGCGGCATGCGCCCTGTGGAAAGCGAAAGCATCACATTGCGTGGTATGGCCTTGCTTGAAACATGGCGGGATCATTTTCGTGATTTTTGTGCACGACTAGATGGGGTTGATCCCAAGATGCGGGTGAAATGGGCTGGGCCCGATATGTCGATACGCTCGTCCATCACCGCACGGCAAATGGAAACATGGGCGCATGGACATGAGGTATTTGATTGTTTGGGGAAATCTCGCGTTGAGACGGATCGGATTGAAAACATTGTGATTCTTGGAGTGAACACCTTTGGTTGGTCCCATAAGGTCCAAGGGCTTGGTGTGCCGGAGCAAAGGCCGTATTTGAAATTGACCGCGCCGTCTGGGCAAATCTGGGAATATGGTGACATAGATTTGCAAAATGCCGTTATTGGCAGTGCAGTCTCATTCGCCCAAGTGGTCACACAGACCCGCAATGTGGCAGATACGGATTTGAAGATGACAGGATATATTGCACAGCGCTGGATGGAAACCGCCCAGTGTTTTGCAGGTGGGAAAGAACTACCGCCCGCTCAGGGCGCGCGATCTGTTCAGCAGGGATGATTAGGACGCGATATAGGTGATTAGTAAAGACAGCGTCACAATACTGCTAAGCCACAAACGCAGGTTCATCCACCACGCGGGGGTGGCCCCCACAGATGCAAAGTAGCGATCAACCAACAAAAGCATTGGAAATCCAATCATCAGTGCAAGATGCAGCTGCTGGGGCACAAAGAGCATAGCCGCAAAGAGTAACAAGGCGGGCACAACCGCAAAAATATAGGACGATGGGTTTTCACCTTGCTGATGTCGTGCTGCGAAATTCCAGTGGGTGCCTGACATATACGCAAAAATCACAATACCATATGAGATCTGTAATTGCGCTCCAAGCAAATTGGCAGGTAAGGACAAATGCGAGAACTGAGTTACAGCACCCCATAAAAACGGAAGCGTCCCTGTAAAGCCAAAAACATAAGCAAGCATTGTACGTTCTGCATTCATTTAGTCTGTCCCATCTGTCGTCTGGCCTTAGAAATGATGGTGTTTTGACACATAAAATCAATCGTACAGGATTTATTTTATAATGATCAATGCTCGGGCTAAATCATCTTTGTGCTCATGATCAGCGCTAACGCCATAAATCGCTACAGTACGGGTTTCATATGTGTCGTATTGATCTGCCATTGTGCTCAAAATATGCTCAAATTGAAGCGCACGCCAATGGTGTTCGTTTACCGAAATCACGATATAACCGCCTGTTTTTGTCACGCGCAAAAGCTCACCAATCGCATCGGGACCCACGTGTCCTAAAGTAAAGGTGCCCGAACTGACAACACCATCATAGGTAGCATCTTCAACAGGTAAACTATCGGTTACATCTGACCAAAAGATACGCCGATACAGATTCTTCCTGGCGGCAACATCCAGCATCTGTTGTGATATATCCGTCGCATCCATGTCGTAGGGTCCAAGTGGAACCAACACTTCGGCCAATGCGCCTGTGCCTGCGCCGATGTCCAACACCTTTGGCCCGCCGCCCAACGCGTGATATGTTTGTCCAACTTGGTGATGCAAAATATAATCCATACTGGCGCGATACCCGGTGTCATAGGTGTCCGCCCAGGCAGCATAAAGATTTATGTTATCCTCTGGTGTTTCCAGATCATAAGCGGCTTCTAGGTTTTCAACACCTTCAAACGATTTATGCATAGCTTCCTCAATCAAAAAAAATCAGGGTAGCGGAACTGGCCATCATCGCCGCCATCACTGTCATAAATGTGCGCCAAATCACGGGGCGCTGTAAATAACCTGCCAACAGATGCCCCGCCGAGGTCCAGAACAAACACACAAATAGATTAATCATACTAAACCCAAGGAATAGCCGCGCAGCCTCGGCCCAAATGTTTAGTTCAATGGAAAACCCAGCAGACGCCGCAAGAGCAACGGCCCATACTTTTGGGTTTACAACTTGGAACAGGATAGCTTCAAAAAACGTGAATGGACGATCACGGTGCTGTGCCGTGGCTCGGGATGCATTGATAAGTTTCCAAGAAAGCAAAAGGATCCAAAGCGCAGAAATCACTTTGATTGTGAATTCCATCATGGGTGCGGCGAACAGAACGCTTTGCACACCCAAAACACTAGCTGCGGCCAGGAGCCCCGTACCAATCGGAACCCCCAATAGATGTGGCAGGGTTGCCCAAAATCCAAACCGTGCCCCTGATGTTGTCAGCAGTACAACATTTGGCCCGGGCGAGAACAGTCCCGCAAATATGAATACTAAAAGGGGGAGTGAGGCCGCGATGATAGTCAAAATCAGACTGCGTTCGGGGTTAGTCTTTTTTCCGCAACCCGCGCCATGATCGATGCCCCCACGGGCAAAACCTCAAGCCCCAAGGTGAAAGATGGATTATGCAACCCAACTGTGCCAACATGACCAACGCGACAATAGGCGCCCGGAATGGATTTCAACATATCCGCAAAATCCTCGGACCCTGTTGCGGGCTGAATTTTGTCTGATACATGATCTGCGCCAACGATATCGGCGGCTGCATCCAAATAGGCTGAGCTAAGGTCGTGATCATTTTCCAAGACTGTAAAGGCGGGGCGGATGTCCAATTTTACGTCTGCTTCATAAGCGGTTCCGACCCCTTTGCAGATAGCCTGCATGCGATCGCACACTAGATTGAATATATCATCTTTGAAGTATCGGATCGTCCCACACAGATGCGCCGTTTGCGGGATTACGTTATAGGCAGATCCTGCATGAACCTGTGTGATGGATAATACGCAGGTATCCAATGGGGGGACATTGCGGCTGATAATAGCATTCAAATCGGTGATCAGTGAATTCGTGATTTGAATAGCATCTTTGGAATTTTGTGGCATGGCGGCGTGTGCGCCTTTTCCTGTGACGTGAATGTCAAAAAACGCAGCACCCGCCATCGCCGCGCCATGACAGATTTCAAAGGTCCCGGGTTTTCCATTGGGCGAATTGTGCATCCCAAAAACTTCGTCACAGGGGAAGCGATCAAATAGTCCATCCTCAATCATAGCCTTTGCGCCGCCCAGACCCTCTTCTGCAGGTTGGAAAATCACGATCACTTCGCCCTGAAAATTGCGCGTTTCGGCCAAATGTTTCGCTGAACCCAGCAGCATTGTCGTATGCGCATCATGACCACAGGCGTGCATTTTGCCATCAGATGTCGATTTATAAGGCAAGTCGGTTTCCTCATGAATGGGCAGGGCATCCATATCGGCACGTAAACCCACACGGCGGTTTCCTGCATGCTTTCCTCTGATGACGCCAACGACACCAGTCACACCAATTTCAGTATGCACCTCATCCACACCAAAATCCTTCAGGTATTGGGCCACAATTTGACTTGTTCGCACCTCTTCAAATCCGATTTCAGGGTGTTGGTGGAAATCCTTGTAGATCAATTCCATCTGATCTGAGAAATTTGAGATGACTGGCAAAATATTCATATTGGTCCCCGTGCAACTATGCGTTTCGCGCCCACGTTACACTTGATTTTAGGCAGGTCAATTTAGTTTGATGAAATGACCCTAACAAACAGCGGTGAAAGAACCACGCCAATGAGCACAATTTACATCACGGGCGCGGGCGTCAGCGCAGAAAGCGGCATTCCAACCTTTCGCGGGCACGAGGGGTTTTGGACTGTGGGCAGTATCAACTACACGCCCCAAGAAATGGCAACGCGCGAGATGTACATGAATTTCCCAGACGAATTTCTGCTGTGGTATTTTCGACGTTTCGCATCCTATCGTCATTTGACGCCGAATGACGTGCATTATTGGCTGTCCGACAAACGATTGATTACGCAAAACATTGACGGGTTGGACGGTAAGGCGGGCAATCCCGATTACATCCCAATTCACGGACGACTGGATAAGGTTACCGTTTCGCATCAGCAGGGGGAATTGGTGCCTTTGCTAGATGCGCCTTGGGAACAGGTGGTTGACGCCTGTCCTGATTTAGAAAATGATCAGGCGGTAAAATTGGCGCTTTTGGATGCATTCAATATTTCCAAAACTTCGCTTGTGCCAGAAATGGGGCATTCGTTGAAACCCTTTGTTTTGCTTTTCGATGAATATTACACGGATCTTTATCGAATGGGTGAGGCGGAACATTGGATGTCGACGGCCACGCGGTTTGTTTTCATAGGCACATCCTTCAGCGTAAATATCACGAACATTGCGCTTCGCGCTGCAATTAAGAGGGGGGTTGAAGTAGACGTGGTTGATCCATCACCAGTCGATTTGAATATCGGCCGAGTGACCTATCATGCGATGAGCGCGGCAGAGTTTATCGCAAAGTCCTAGTTCGCCACAAAAAACGTTGCAGATGCGCTGGCAACCGCACGTGCGCTGGGCATAGCGGTTAGGGTCGCTTCGCAAAATATCAGGGACCGGCCCTGTTTGATAACGCGAGCTGTGCACCTGATCCGCTCTCCCGTTGCGCCGCTTAGGAAGCGGGTTTCAAGATTGGTGGTCGCCACAGGTTTGAACCCATCCATTGCCGAAAAACAGGCAAACACCATGGCGGTGTCGGCAAGCGAGCTAAGCGCCTGACCACAGACGATCCCGCCGACCCTTTCGATATGTGGTGTGATGGGAATCTCCAATGTTGCACCGTCACTGGACATATCGCTCACTTTGATGCCCATATCCAAAATCCACTGGGCGAAATTGTCCCTTAAAAAGTCTTGAGCTGTTTCGATTGCAATCATGATGCGCCCTCCAATACATTCCGAACGTCCACCCATGAACCTGTGTCCGAAGAACGGATGGCGGCGTCAATCACCTCGGCCACGGCCAAGCCATCGCGGAATGTTGGAAAACGTGCTTCGCCTGTTTCAATCGCCTCGAGGAAATCCTTAGCCTCAATAATGATCATATCCTGATATCCTGTACCGTGACCTGGGCCCTGACAGAACGGCAGATAATCGGGATGCTCAGGACCCGTTAGGATTTTGCAAAACCCGCGCTCTGCCTCTGGTCCTTTAGCACGATACAGCCAGATCGCGTTTTGATCCTCTTGATCGAACCGAATAGAGCCTTTGGTGCCGTGTACTTCATAGGCATATCCCATTTTGCGACCCGTTGCGACTCGACTGGAATAAATGTGTCCCATAACGCCATTTTTAAACCGACACATGATTTGCGCGTGATCGTCATTTGTCACCTGACCCCCAGGTCGGGATTTATGAAATGTTTCAAACTCTGCCATCACGCGTTCAATCGGACCCATCAGGCGCAATGCGGCGTTTACAGGGTGGGGTGCCAAATCACCCAAATTGCCAGTGGCCATACCCTCGCATCGCCAATTTTTGGGTAAATTGGGATCGGACAAAAAATCCTCAGTATGTTCACAGCGAAACCATGTGATGTCCCCAATTTCTCCGTTTTGGATCAGATGATGTGCAAAGCGAGATGCAGGGGTGCGAATATAGTTAAACCCTACCATGTTTGGCACATTCGCGGCCTCGGCGAGTTCTACCATGTTGCGCGCACCCTCTATTGTGTCAGCTATCGGCTTTTCGCATAGTACTGGTTTGCCCAATGCGATCGCCGCGCGCGCGATCGCCTCATGTGTATCTTGGGGCGATGCGATAACAACTGCCTCGACCTTGGGATCATGTACCAGATCATGCCAATCCCGCGCAGCGCGCTCAAATCCGTAGTTGGCGCGATAGCGTTCAGTGCTTTCAGCAGAGGATGCAGAGATTGTCTGCAACACGGGACGCAGCTTGGTGTTGAATACGGCACCAACCGCGGCCATTGCCACGCTGTGCGCTTTACCCATATAGCCGCCCCCAACAACGCCGATTCCAATTTTTGTCATATCCATTCCCAGGTTAATCAGTGTTTTCGGACAGAGTGACGATGGGGCAATATTATTCAAGTATTTTTGTGGAATAGGCGAAATTCCCTGGAAAATTTGTGGACATATAGGGAGGTGCGACACAGTTCCCATGTCCTTTGCAGTCGCAGCATGCAGATGGAAAAAGGTGAATGATTTCAGTGTCGATCACTAGTGGTGCAGTTGCAGCATTTTAAAATGTATACGATTGTATTCATATAAGTAATTGATTTTATTGAAAAAAAATATTTCTACGCTACAATACTAATTTCAATTGTAAGGATACCTCATGGATCAGTTGAATTTATCAGTATGGGCAGGAAAAACAAAAACGGATCACGATTGCATCACGCCAGAGCGTGCCAGAATGATCCATGCTACTGTGGGGCTGGCCGGAAGTGATGCACCGCAGACAGGGGATCCGATGCCTGCGCTGTGGCATTGGTGTGCCTTTGGACCAGATGCAATGACCCGTGACTTGAAAACTGATGGACACGCAAAAGGCGGCGACTTTTTGCCTCCGATCAAATTGCCACGTCGCATGTGGGCGGGCGGTGCATTGGAATTTCATGCGCCTCTTCGGATTGGGGACGCGATGTCACGTACCTCGACCATCCGCGAGGTGGTGGAAAAAGAAACGGGTGCAGGACCCATGGCATTGGTGACGGTGGATCATATTATTTCTGGTCCCCAAGGTGTCGCGATGACTGAGCGTCAGGATATCGCCTATCTTGAGATCCCGAAAACATATTCCCCTCCGAAAAAGCGGCCCATTCCTAGCATGGCAGATTTTCAAATCGATATGGACATGACTAGTCCGCTGTTGTTCCGATATTCTGCGGTTACCTTCAACGCGCATCGCATTCATTATGACGCTGAGTATGCACGGAATGAAGAAAGCTACCCGGGACTGGTAGTGCATGGTCCGCTTCAGGCGACACTGCTGATGCAAGCGGCTGTGCAGCACCGTGGAGCGATGCCACAGTATTTTGATTTCCGCGGGGTACATCCAGCATTCGCGGGCCAAGACTTCTCGATCCTGGGTGTGAATGATGATGCCGCGACCATGCGCCTCTTTTCGGCGTCAGCGGGACATCAATGCATGCAGGCGACGGCGATATGGGGGACAACGGTATGAGCGGGATTTTAAATGGAATGCGAGTTGTCGAAGGATCGGCATTTGTTGCAGTCCCCCTTGCAGGAATGACATTGGCGCAAATGGGTGCCGAAGTGATCCGTTTTGATCGCCTAGAGGGTGGTTTGGATGCAGGGCGCTGGCCCTTGGCCCCGAATGGCCAAAGCCTTTTTTGGGACGGTATGAACAAGGGCAAAAAATCGATTGCGATCGATATGAAAGATCCGCGTGGGAAAGAATTAATCACGCAGATCATTACCGCACCTGGCGAGGACGCGGGCCTGTTTTTAACAAACCTGCGTGTTCGCGGTTGGATGGATCACGAAACGCTATCACAGCACCGTCCTGATCTGGTGTCTGTGACGCTAAGTGGGGACAGACATGGCCGCCCGCAAGTCGATTACACGGTAAACCCCGCCCTTGGCATACCTGATATCACAGGGCCAGAAGGGTCAAGCGATCCAACGGCAAATGCCCTGCCTGCGTGGGACTTGATTGCAGGCAACATGTGCGTTTCGGCACTCCTTGCGGCAGAGCGTCATCGCCTGCGCCACGGCTCAGGGCAGGCAGTTGATCTGAACCTGAAGGATGTGGCGTCCGCTGTGATCGGACACCTCGGGATGATCGCAGATGCAACCCTGAATGCGCAAGAACGCGGGAAATCGGGCAATGCGCTATATGGGGCATATGGGCAGGATTTTCTGTGTGCGGACGGGCGTCGCATCATGATCATAGGACTTACTGAGCGTCAGTGGCGTGGGATTGTGAAGGCCACCGACAGTGCTGAGTTGATGCAGCGTTTGGCACATGAAAACAACACAGATCTGAATGATGAAGGCGCACGCTGGGCGCTGCGCCATCAAATAACTGCTCTTCTCTCCCCATGGTTCCAAGAGCGAATTCTTTCTGACATTGCGCCCCTGTTTGATGCAGCGGGCCTAACGTGGTCAGAATTTCGAACAACCAAACGCGCCTTGGACGAGGATGCGGATTTAAGCGCTGACAACCCAATGTTCGTTGAAACAAAACAGGGAACCAGCGGGTCTTACTTGGTCCCAAAATCGCCCATGATGTTTGAGGCCTGTGAAACACCAAATGCGGTGAAAGCGCCGCAGTTAGGGGAGCATACCGAAGAAATCCTAGGCGATGTAGTGGGGATGACTGATCGGCAAATTGCGCAACTGTTTGACGGTGGCATTGTTGCGTCCCCTAAGTCTAATAAGCGTGCGGCCTGATAATAATTCAGGCCAACATTTTCGTATCACCATCCACGGCAATTGCCTGGCCAGATATGCGGCGTCCCGATGGCGAAGCGAGATACATAATTTGATCTGCGATATCCTGAGCGGTGACGTAATCCTTGATCGAGGTATAGGAAAACGCATCCTGCTCGACCTCATCATAGGATTTGCCTAATCTCTGAGCCTTCGCGGACAAAACATTGCGTTGCCGATCCCCCGCGACCAGCCCTGGCAAAATTGCGTTCACACGAATTTTGTCAGCGCCAAGTTCAATGGCCAGTGATTTCGTCAGACCAATCACCCCCCATTTTGCGGCCGCATAGGGGGTGCGATAGGCAAAACCATGTTTCCCCGCAGCAGAGGAAAGATTGGTAATTGATGCATCCCCACTTCCACGCAAGGATGGGATGCACGCCCTGGAAAAATAAAATTGACTGTTCAAGCAGATGTTTAAACAGGCATTCCAATCTATAGCGTCAATCTCTTCTAAGGGGAGGGTAGGACCTGCGATGCCTGCGTTATTAATCAAACAATCCAGCCCACCTAGGTGATCAATGGCGGCGCTACAAAAGTCCTGCACAGCCGTTTCATCACCCACATCCACCACTTCTGCCATGACATTTGGCTTTGCTGTTTTTAGGTTGTTTACAAAGTCAGGATTGATGTCACATGTGACCACCCGCGCGCCTTGTGCCGCGAACCCTTCGACAATCGTGCGTCCGATGCCAGAGCCACCTGCGCTGACTAAAACACGTTTGCCCGCAAGATCAAAATTCATACCCCATGCCCCTATTTTGCTGCTCCAAACGGAATTCAGATGGGAGAATAACACATCAATCTGTGAAAAGGGTAGGATTTATGAAATGTATTTATTCGGATGCGCTAGGATCAGCGCACGTTGGCAGCGAACAAAGCCGCTTAGGTCATAGATGTCAGGATTTCCTTTCCATCTGCGCAGAACACTTTTTATGGTCTGTTAGGCCGTATTTCTCCTTGGCAGGTCGTAGGGCAGGGTGAAGCAATCTCCATTTAATGTCGTGAAATCCCTGAAGGAAAACCGTTCGCAGATCAAGCAGGCTATTAGGATTTTATTCTTCTTCAATGCATCATTTGATAGAGATTGCGGGATCGTTTTGCTGCGCGCCTAACATGGACTAAATCACAAAAGTCGTATCACATGGGGCCGCCTCGTGCGCAATGTAGGGGTCGCCTTGGCTAAAACCGTTTAGATGATATTGCATGCCATCTTTCCTTTGGAGTTCGGTGCATTTTTGGTAGTTATGAATAAAATTCTTTCTTTCATAATATTGTTATGCATAATAACATAAATTAGGAAGAAATTAGTCAACGCATCAGGAGCGCACCCTTTGGGACAAGACATTCTACAAATCTCAGTTGAGGGTGCAATCGCCACACTGGTTATGAACAGGCCGGAAAAGCGCAACGCTATGTGCGAAGAACTATTGCATGCGCTAGAGTCATTTTTTTCAGCTCCGCCGAGCTGCGTGAAGGTGGCAATTCTAACAGGGACGGCGGGGCATTACTGCTCAGGTTTGGATTTGTCAGAACATGTGCATCGTGAACCTGAGGAGAATTTTTATCATTCCCGTCACTGGCATTCTGTGATGGAGAAAATTCAATTCGGTGGGTTGGCTGTTGTGTCTGCCATGTTTGGCGCCGTGATCGGAGGCGGCATGGAGTTGGCAGCCGCAACGCATGTGCGGATTGCTGAACCATCAACCATTTTTCAATTGCCTGAAGGCCGCCGTGGTATTTTTGTGGGCGGTGGTGCAACGGCCCGCGTAGGGCGGATCATTGGCCCTGATCGCATGACAGAAATGATGCTAACAGGACGCAAATATTCGGCGGATGAAGGCCTGGCCCTAGGCCTAGCGCATTATTCAGTTGGAGAGGGTGAGGCCAAGTCGCTTGCCCAAACACTTGCGGGTAAAATTTCGCGCAATGCACAATTTGCCAATATGTTGATGTTGCAGGCGATCCCTCGGATCAATGATATGGGACGGGATGATGGTTTATTCGCGGAAGCCTTGGCCGCATCAATGTCGCAAACAACACCGGACGCCCAAGAGGGCTTGCGCGCATTTTTGGAAAAACGTGCGCCAAAGTTTCGATAGGCAGCGCACTGGGAGGTTCCATGAACAAGATCAATGATGACACACTGCGCCGTTTTGTTGGCTATCACCTCAAGCGATCCTTTAACGTGATCCAATCAGATTTAATCGAAACATTGCGTCCCTTTGATCTGCGTATGTTGACCTATTCGGCCTTGGTTTTGATTGTTGATAACCCGGGTTTAAACCAATCGCGTCTGTCACAAATCATGGATATTGAACGCCCTAATTTGGTTGTAATCATTGATGAATTAGAAGAACGCGAACTGATCACGCGCGACCGGGTGCCATCGGATCGCCGCAGCTATGCGCTCCATCCTACAGAGGCAGGTCGCGCACTTTATCGTGAAACACTCGATGCCGTGACACAGCATGAGGAAAAATTGTTATCGGGGATCGCGCCCGAAAAATTAGAACAAATGATCGCAACATTAAAATTGATCGAAGCCGCAAAACAGGGACAGGCTTGATGAAGCGTACCTCAAATTTTCGACCTCATGATGTTTCAAGCGAACAGCACAGTGATGGAACCTTAATATTGCGCTCAAATGCTGAAATGGGCGACGTGGTTGATACCTCGGCGGATTGGCTACATCGTTGGTCAAATGAAGCACCAGAGCGCATATTTTTGGCCGAACGCAGCGGCGTGGGTTGGCGCGAAGAATCCTATAAATCTACTCTGCAAAAGGTACGTGCCATTGCGGAGAGTTTACTTTCACGTGGGATGGGGCCAGATACCCCAATCCTGATCATGTCGGGAAATGGTGTGGACCATGGTTTGCTGACCCTTGCTGCGCATTATGTTGGGGTGCCCACGGCGCCAATCGCGGAACAATACGCCCTTATCCCTGCTGCGCGTGAACGTTTGGAACATGCGGTTTCATTGGTGAAGCCGCGCATGGCCTATGTGGTGGATGCGGATAAATTTGCCCATGCGATCAGGACTGATGCGCTCTTTGGCGTGGAAATTGTTGCGAGCGACGTTGGATCACAATCTGGTATCACAGCCATGGACACCCTTCTGCACGGAGACAGTGGCGTTGATATTGACGCCGCACGAGATCAAGTGACCCCCGATAGTGTCGTCAAAATTTTGATGACCAGCGGATCAACCTCAGCCCCCAAAGGGGTTATGACCACACAGCGAATGATGTGCGTTAACCAAACCCAAATCGCCGATTCATTGCCATTTTTGACCAAACGTCCACCCAGCGTTGTGGATTGGCTGCCATGGAACCACGTCTTTGGCGGATCGCATAATTTCAACATGATGTTAGCCAATGGCGGTAGTTTTTATATTGATGATGGCAAACCACTTAAGGGATTGTTTGATCGTACCATCGAAAATTTGAAAATGGTCACGGGCAGTTTGGTGTTCAACGTCCCCGTTGGTTTTGGAATGCTGCTACAAGCACTACAATCCGATCAAGTTTTGCGTCAAAGATTTTTCCAAGATTTGGATATGATCTTTTACGCAGGTGCCTCTCTTCCACAGGAAATTTGGCAAGGTTTGGAACAAATGGCCTTTGATGTGAAAGGCGAAGTGCCCTTGATGACGTCTTCATGGGGCCTCACAGAAACCGCGCCTGCAACGATGATCCAACAAGAACCGACCGATCGGTCGGGTGTGATCGGCGTACCTATGTCGGGGGTTACGTTGAAATTGGTTCCAGAGGAAGGCGGCCGCTATGAAGTGCGCGCCAAGGGGCCAAACATTATGCCGGGATATTACAATGATCCTCAAAAAACGGAAGAGGCGTTTGATGAAGAAGGTTACTTTATCACAGGGGACGCCATGGTGTTTGTTGACCCCGATAACATGAACGCAGGCATGCGGTTTGATGGTCGTATCTCTGAGGACTTTAAACTGTTAACAGGGACATGGGTGCGCGCCACCGCGCTGCGCATGTCACTGTTGGGTCATCTTGCGCCATTTGCAGCGGATTTGGTCATCACAGGTCAAGACAAATCCGATATCGGTGTCCTGATCTTCCCTAATAAAGAGGCGATTGAAGCGGCGGGATATGCATTAGATGAGCTGGATCTCATGTTGAATGATTCATTGCTCCTGCACGCGCTTCGAGATCGTTTGGCAGCATGGAATTTGACGAATTCTTCCTCCTCCACGCGGATCGCTCGTGCGGCCTTTGTTGCCGAGCCTGCATCCTTGGTTGATGCTGAAATCACCGCCAAGGGCAATTTGAATTTCCGTAAGGTTTTGCAGCGCCGCTCTGCGATACTTGATCACCTCTACAACGGATCGCATGACGCTGTTATCGTTTCAAAGGACTAGGATATGATTGATCTGGAAGACATTCGCGCGATTGATATACATACGCACGCCGAAGAACCCTGTGGATGTCATGCAGATGATGGGTATGATGATTTACAGGCCACCATGGCACAGTATTTTCGCGCTCCTTGGAAACATCCTCCCACTGTACCAGAAACGGCGCAGCATTACCGGGAACAAAACATTGCTGCGGTGATTTTTCCGGTCGATGCCGAGCGTGAAACGGGATACCGACGCTATGCAAACGAAGAGGTTGCCGAAATCGCGGCAGAAAATAATGATGTTTTGATCCCATTTGCCTCCATCGATCCGCATAAGGGTAAAATGGGCCAACGCGAGGCACGCCGCCTGATCCGTGATTTTGGGATCAAAGGTTTTAAGTTTCATCCGACAATGCAGGGGTTTTATCCCAATGATCGCATGGCTTATGGACTTTATGAAGCGATTGCAGAAGAGGGTGGAATCGCGCTGTTTCATACGGGACAAACTGGCGTTGGTTCGGGGATGCCGGGTGGAAACGGAATGCGCCTGAAATATTCAAATCCAATGCATATGGACGATGTCGCGGTTGATTTTCCTGAGATGAAAATCATCCTTGCCCACCCTTCTTTCCCTTGGCAAGAAGAGGCTCTGGCAGTGGCGCAGCATAAACCAAATGTGTATATTGATTTGTCAGGCTGGTCGCCAAAATATTTCCCAGAAATCTTGGTTAAATATTGCAATTCGATCCTACGCAAAAAGGTGTTGTTCGGCTCTGATTGGCCCATGATTACGCCCGAACGTTGGCTGTCTGATTTTGAAAAAATCGCGATCAAGGATGAACTGCGCCCTGATATTATAAAGGGCAATGCCGCGCGATTATTGGGGCTTGCGTAATTCATCATGACACCCTTTGTTGCACCGCTGGATGATATTTTATTTTCACTGCATCACGTGGCACGTGCGCCGCTGGTTGAAGCATGGGATCACGATTTTGCAGCCGAGATTGGCAAACATTTCGCGGCCTTTGCCGAAGGTGAAATTGCTCCGATTGATGAGATTGGCGATCAAGAGGGGTGCCGATTGGAAAACGGACGTGTCCGTTTGCCAAGTGGCTGCAAAGAGATGTATGCCGCCTATTGTGACCAAGGATGGCCGGGTCTAACTGCGCCCGAAGACTACGGTGGGCAGGGGCAGGATGCGTTAATTCTGGCAATCACGTCTGAAATTTTTTCGGGTGCCAATCACAGCATGCAAATGGTGACGGGTTTGGTTCCTGGGGCCATTCGCACCCTATTAAATTTTGGTAGCGATGCGCAAAAGGAACGGTTTTTGCCATCACTGGCCTCTGGCAAAACGATTGCGACAATGTGTTTAACCGAAGCCTCCGCAGGATCGGATTTATCACGGATCTCCTGTCGGGCTGTTCCAGACGAAGCGCGCTGGCGCATCGTAGGAGAGAAGATTTTTATTTCGGGCGGGGATCAGGATATCAGTGATGAAATCTTGCATCTGGTTCTGGCACGCACCTCGGACAATGGGGTCAAAGGGCTGTCACTTTTCCTATGCCCTTCAACCAAAACAGATGGGACCCGAAATGCGGTCAAGGTCACGCGGATCGAAGAAAAAATGGGGCTTCATGCCTCGCCCACCTGTCAGATGTTATTTGATAGTGCAGAAGCCGAGTTGATCGGAGAAGAGGGTCGAGGACTGGCCGCCATGTTCACCATGATGAATCATGCACGTGGAGATGTGGCCCTGCAAGGGGTTGGGCATGCCGCGCGCGCGCATCATATCGCCTCGGCCTATGCGACGGATCGGTTGCAAGGGCGCCTGGCCGATGGAACACCCGCACGGTTGGATCGGCACGCGGATGTGCGCCGCATGTTGGATGTGATGGATCGCTATGCGCTCTTTGGACGGGCAATGACGCACATGGCCTTTGTCGCAATGGAACGGGGTGATAAGGACGCATTGGTGGAATTCCTAACTCCACTTATCAAGGTTTTCTGTACCGAGGCTGGCATGCGATCAGCCGAACTAGGCATTCAAGTTTTAGGCGGTTACGGATTTTTGCGGGAGTACAGGATCGAACAAACCTATCGCGACGCGCGGATTACTGCGATCTATGAGGGCGCAAATGGCATCCACAAAAGGATGTTGGCTACGCGCATGGTCCAAGGTTCCAGTGCAGATGCATTTGAACAGATGCTGATCGAAGAGGAGATTGATACAGATGTCTTGGGGCAATGGCAAAGCATCCGCGCCGACATGATGAAGCATGCAGATCCCGCTGCAATGGCGCATCGCTATATGCAGGCATCAATTGATGCCATGCAGGCGGTTGTGCATAAACGCATGGCACTCTGTGTTGATGCACATCCTGACCCCGACCGCATTCGCCGCGTTTTGGCGTTAGTCCCCGAACTTTGGAGCGGAATGTAGCGTTTCTGATTGCACGTTGAAAATCCTGCGCTAAGTTTTGGACGTAGCTGATATTGCAGGGGGCAAGATGGATCGCTTTGACGATATTCGGGACGGCATTCGCGCTTTATGCGCACAATTTCCCGCAGAGTATCATCGCAACATTGACCGGGATCGTGGATACCCCGACGCATTTGTTGAGGCGCTGACGCGCGAGGGGTGGATGGCTGCCCTCATTCCAGAAGAATACGGAGGATCGGGCCTTGGACTTGCCGAAGCCTCCGTGATCATGGAAGAAATAAACCGCGCAGGTGGCAATTCGGGCGCCTGTCACGGACAGATGTACAACATGAATACTCTGCTGCATCATGGGAGCGAGACGCAAAAAAATGATCTTTTGCCAAAAATCGCAGCAGGTGAAATTCGCCTTCAATCCATGGGGGTCACAGAACCCACAACGGGAACGGATACGACCAAGATTAAGACCACGGCCGTTCGCAAAGGCGATCGCTATGTGATCAACGGGCAAAAGGTCTGGATCAGCAGGGTTCGCCATTCTGATTACATGATCCTTTTGGCGCGCACTACGCCGCTGGATCAAGTCAAAAAGAAATCCGAAGGCATGTCGATTTTCTTGGTTGAAATCAAAGAGGCGCTCAAGAAGGGTATGGAATTGCGCCCGATTGAAAACATGGTCAATCACGAAACGAACGAACTTTTTTTCGACAATCTGGAAATTCCTGCCGAAAACCTGATCGGGGAAGAAGGGCAGGGGTTTAAATATATTCTGACGGGTTTGAATGCCGAACGTGTTTTGATCGCCGCAGAATGCATTGGGGATGGATATTGGTTTACCGATACTGTCACCAAATATGTCACCGAACGCGAAGTGTTTGGCCGTCCCATTGGTCAGAATCAGGGGGTGCAGTTCCCTATTGCCGAAGCCTATATTGAAATCGAGGCCGCAAATTTGATGCGATACAAAGCCTGTGATTTGTTTGATGCGGGCGCGCCGTGCGGCGCTGAAGCGAATATGGCAAAATATCTGGCTGCCAAAGCCAGTTGGGAGGCTGCAAACGCGTGCATTCAATTCCATGGTGGATTTGGATTCGCCGCAGAATATGATGTGGAACGCAAATTCCGCGAAACGCGCCTGTATCAGGTTGCGCCAATTTCGACGAATTTGATCCTGTCCTATGTGGCCGAACATGTTTTGGGCATGCCGAGGTCCTTTTAATGTCTGCGATGAAACCCCTTAGCGGTTTGACCGTGGTTGCCATTGAACAGGCGGTTGCAGCCCCTTTTGCCACTTGTCGTTTGGCTGATGCAGGAGCAGAGGTTATTAAGATTGAACGGCCCGAGGGCGATTTTGCACGTGGTTATGATAACGTGGCTGCGGGGCAATCCAGTTATTTTGTTTGGTTGAACCGTGGCAAAACATCAGTTGCGCTGGATTTGGCCAGTGAAGCAGGGCGCGCGCATTTGCGCGATTTGATTTCTGGTGCTGATGTCGTTGTCCAAAATCTGCGCCATGGCGCGATGGAACGGTTGGGTTTTTCGTTTGATGAATTGTGTCGTGAAAACCCGCGTTTGATCACTTGCTCTATCACAGGGTTTGATCCCAATGGTGATATGGCCGCGCGCAAGGCCTATGACCTTTTAATTCAGGCTGAAAGTGGGCTGTGTTCGATCACGGGCGGGCCTGATGAACCATCGCGCGTGGGGGTATCAGTAGTGGATATCGCAACAGGCGCTACCGCGCATTCCGCAATTCTTGAGGCGTTGATCGCACGTGGCATCACGGGGCATGGGATGGCGATTACGGTGTCGATGTTTGATGTCATGGCCGATTGGTTGACTGTGCCCCTGCTAAATCATGAAGGGGGGCGTAGCCCAAAACGTGTTGGTTTGGCCCATCCATCAATCGCGCCTTACGGGGTGTTTGAAACACAAGATAGCAAACAGATTTTGATTTCCATTCAAAGTGATCGTGAGTGGGCCAAATTATGTGAGTTTTTTTTGTGCGATGTCCGCCTGTCCAATGATCCACGGTTTGCTAGTAATGTGAACCGTGTTGAGCATCGCGATTTAACCGACAAAATTGTGGCGGCGGTGTTTTTAAAACGCACTGCAGATCAGGCTTTGGCAGATTTGACAAGGGCCGATGTGGCTTTTGCCCTATTAAACGATATGGCTGGATTATCCGCACATCCAGAATTGCGACGCATATCGGTGGAAACGCCAAATGGCGCTGTCACCTATCCTGCGCCCGCGCCGCGTTTTGATGGGGCGACGCGCCCAGTTGGGCGGGTGCCGGAATTGGATGATGGGTGTTGAGTTTTATTTAATTTCACGCATTACAACCTAGACACACGCGACAACAATAAATCCGAGAATTGAAAGGGCGACCAGTGCTTCTTCCATGTTTGAAACATTCTCAATGTTAACATCTGATCGATATACACATTGTACTGGGATTTAGATTACGTAAGTGTATGATTTTATATGAATATCATCATATTTATTAGTGAAAATCTCGACTTGGAAATAGCTTTTTTGCCTGATCTCTTGGGTGCCAAGCGTTACGTGGTTTTGGAGTGGCGAGGCGCGGTGCTTCGTCCGCTTTGGGATCGGTAACGCCTATAGCATCATCACGCGGGTGACCCAGTTCGGCCAATTTGGGCGATAGGTCCTGAACCTCTTGGGCGATGACATGCACGACGATGCCTTCGCGCTGTAAATATCCACGCACACGCAACAAACGCCCGCCAATGACCGCCGTGCGAAATTGTTCATAAACCTTGGGCCAGACAACCACATTGCTGACACCTGTTTCATCCTCAAGCGTTAGAAAAATCACCCCTGATGCGGTGCCAGGACGTTGGCGTGTGATCACCAAACCACAGACATCCACAGGCCCCAATGGAATATGCGCCAGTTCGGCATGTGGCGTTAACCCCGTTAGCAGGGGGCGCATCAATTCAACAGGATGGGCACGCAGGGACATGCGGATTGACACATAATCCTCAACCACCTCTTCCCCTAAATTCATAGTGGGCAGATCAACACCGGGTTCATAGATCGCCTCACCATCCATTGGATCACTGAGAAGGGGCAATGGTTTGTCCGCACGGATGGATTTGATGCGCCACAAGGCATCGCGCCGATTAAACCCCATTCCGCCAAAGGCATCCGCTTCGGCCAATCGTTCCAATGCCGCGGGTCCAAGACCCGCACGCAACCATAGGCTAGGAATGTCATAATACCCATTGCCGCGACAGGCGCTGACCCATTCCGCGTCCTCTTGCTTCATCCCTTTGATTTGTCGAAATCCCAGCCGCAGGGCCAAACGCCCATCGCTGCGCCGTTCCAGATGGTTGTCCCAGTTTGAGTTATTGACGCAAATAGGGCGAATTTCGATGCCATGTTCACGTGCATCCCGCACGATTTGCGCGGGTGCATAAAACCCCATCGGCTGTGAATTCAAAAGCGCACAGGCAAAGACCGCAGGGTGATGACGTTTTAACCAGGCCGAAACATAGGCCAGCATGGCAAAGGCTGCTGCATGGCTTTCGGGGAACCCATATTCTCCAAATCCTTCGATCTGTGAAAAACAGCGATCTGCAAAGTCTTCCTCATATCCGCGTTCCAACATGCCGCGCACAAAGCGATCGCGAAAGGTTCCGATGGTGCCCATTTTACGGAATGTCGCCAGGGACCTGCGCAGGTGATCGGCTTCTTCTGGGCTAAAGCCTGCGCCAACCACTGCGATTTGCATGGCCTGTTCCTGAAACAGAGGTACGCCAAATGTTTTGCCCAAGACTTCTTGTAGGGCACCTGATGGATATTCAATCGCCTCTTTGCCCTGACGACGATTGATATAAGGGTGCACCATGCCCCCCTGAATGGGACCGGGGCGCACAATCGCCACTTCGATCACCAGATCATAAAAGGTCTGTGGTTTCATGCGAGGAAGGAAGTTCATCTGCGCCCGACTTTCCACCTGAAATACTCCAATCGCATCTGCGCGGCACAGCATGTCATAGGTGTCCTTATCCTCTTGTGGGATGGTTCCAATGCTAAGGGTTTCTCCCTCGTGCTGGGTGATCAAATCAAAGGCTTTGCGGATACATGTCAGCATGCCCAATGACAAAATATCCACCTTTAAAATCCCAAGGGCGTCGATGTCATCCTTATCCCATTCGATGATTGTGCGATCCTCCATGGCTGCGTTTTCAATTGGGCATAGGTGGTCCAAACGTCCTTTGGTGATGATGAACCCGCCAACATGCTGGCTTAGGTGGCGGGGAAATCCGATCAATTCCCCAATCAGGCGCAGGGTCTGCATCAGGCGCGGATCACTTGGGTCCAATCCCACGGCGCGCAACCGCTCTTCTCCGATTTCGCCGCGGCTATACGATCCCCAAATCTGTCCGCTTAGATTGCTTAGGACATCTTGGGAGAGACCCATAACTTTGCCCACCTCACGAATGGCGGCACGAGTTCTGAAATGGACCACTGTGGCGCAAAGCCCGGCGCGTTCGCGTCCATATTTTTCATAGATATGTTGGATCACCTCTTCGCGGCGTTCATGTTCAAAATCTACGTCGATGTCAGGGGGTTCGCCGCGGTATTCCGACATAAAACGTTCAAAGACCATCGTGATTGTTTCAGGCCCGACATCAGTAACACCCAAGGCATAGCACAAAATAGAATTGGCCGCTGATCCGCGCCCCTGACATAGGATACCTTGGGATTTTGCAAATTTCACAATGTCATGCACCGTTAGGAAATAAGCTGCAAATCCCAATCGTTTCACCAATGCCAATTCCTTGATCGCAAGCGCGCGCACTTGATCACTGATACCGTTTGGGTATCGCCAGTTTAGCCCCGCTTCACTTAGGCGTTCCAAACGGCTTTGGGCATCTTCGCCATCGGTGATTTCATCGGGATATTCATAGGATAATTCCGATAGGCAAAACGCGCATTTGTCTGCGATTTCCTGCGTGCGGCGCAGGGCGGCAGGATGATGACGAAACATGCGCGCCATATCGGCAGGGGATTTTAGGCGGCGTTCGCTATTGGGCAGGGCCCGTGTACCAATGTTATCAATGCGGCATCCTTCGCGGATACAGGTTAGTACATCGGCCAATTGGCGACGCGATCCATGATGCATCAGGATATCGCCAACCGCGACCATAGGGGCGGCCGTACTATGGGCAAGGGTTTGACAGGCGTTGAAATAATCTTGATCCGATCCGTCATATCGGGGGGCGGCCCCCAAATAGACATACCCAGGATAGCGGCGCGCCATCTGACGTATATGTGCGCTGGCTTCTTGTTCCAGCGTGCGGGGCAGGGAGATCAGGATCATGCCCTGTGCCCCCTCTAAAACATCGGTGTAATAAAGCTGACAAGATCCTTTTTCACTGCGCCGCTTTCCAAGCGTCAAAAGGCGTGACAGCGCTTCATAGGCTTTGCGATCACGGGGCAGGGCCAGCCAATCCACATCACTATCTTCTAGGATCAGGCGCGCACCAATAATCAGTTTGGGCAGGTGATCCCCATGCAGGGTGATGTCTTGGCCTTTGATCTCCTCTCGGCTGCTGGGATCGACACGTTTTGTCGATCTGATGGTGATTTCATCCATACTGCGCCGCAGCTCTTTTAACGCGGCATAGGCCCGCACAACCCCTGCAAGGCTGTTGTGATCGGTGATGGCAATTGCCGCCAATCCCAAATCGGCGGCACGTGTGACCAATTCTTCGGGGTGGGAGGCCCCGCGCAAAAATGTGAAATTGCTGGTTGTGCATAGTTCGCTATAGATCACGCAAATTCCCCATGTATGAACCAACCTGGATTTTGCGGGGTGTAAAACATCCACAAACGGCGCCCCTGTTGTGTTTCAATGCGCCAATAATCGCGTACACCACTGCGCCAATTTTCGTCTATGAACCACCATTCAGGCGCGATGCGTTCAGGTCCTGTCGCCCGCGCCATGGCTAAAGATTGACGGCGCCACCGAAATCGTTTTGGGGGCGCGTTTCCTGCCGCTGCAATCCCCTCTGGGGGAAAAATGCGAATGGGCCGGGGTGCGGGGCTGACCCATGTGCCTCTTGGCTCGCTCCATGCTGCGGCGGCGATTTTAAAACTACGCTCGGGGATATGGCTATCTGCTGGTAAAAACCGCTGAATGTTGTCTAATCCGATCCGATTTCCCAATCGTGTGATCAGATCATGTAACCCATCTTGGGATCGTGTGTTGTGATGGGAAATTTGTTCGACGGCCAAATGTTCCACTTGGGTTGCGACCAGACGCAGTTGGTCAATCCCGAACCCCGCATCAATGGTGACAACCCCGCGTTCAAACAGGGGTTTAATACGCGCAGAATCCCGCAATGGTCGGGCAAGACGCAATTCAACCTGCTGATCCTGTCCATCCACACGCCTACAAATCAACAGCATGATACGCGCCCCCATTTGGTGATCGCGTAACTTTGCGCATAGCGCAGGCAGTAATCGGTCTAGTGCAGCCATGACATCCGAACTAAGCCCAATGGGTTCGGGAAAGGTTAGGCGGGTGGCATAAACGGGTGCCTCTGCCTCGGGGGAAACGGTTTCGCCATGCGTGCCCAATGCCTGATCCAGCCGCATGAGAACCGAGGCGCCAAAGCGCTGTCCGAGGGTGGCGCGGGGCAGCTTGGTTAACTGCCCAATGGTTTTAACCCCCAAACGCTGTAATGTGACATCCTCTTGTGGGGCGATACGCAGAGCCGCCACAGGCAGGGAATTTAATGCATGTTCCGTATCGCCCATTGTGGCAATGCCGGGGCGATAATGCGCCAATGCCCATGCCGCCCCCCGCGTATCCGCAACCCCCCATCGTGCGTGAAGACGGGCATGACCCAAACGATGGCCTAGATCATTTAACATGGCCTCTTCTCCGCCAAATAAATGTGCGGAGCCCGTGATGTCCATTAATAACCCATCCCCACCGTCTTGGGCGACCCAAGGGCAATAGCGCCGCGCCCAACGGCTAAGACCGCTTAGGAAATATTGATCTGCTTGGGGGTGATGGGGTTCGCTGCGCAAACTGGGGCATAGGGCATGCGCATCAGAGAGAGACATGCCGCGTTCCAACCCTGCGCTCTGGGCCTCTTGGTTGACGCATAGCAGACGGTCGGTGTTCTTCGCATGCGCGGTCACCGCAAAGGGTCCTGTCATTGGCTGACGTCGCAAAATGCGATCGCTATGCAGCCTTGGGAACCACAGAGATATGATGCGTTTCTTCATTCCAGCGAACATCCCAGCTGGCTAAGGTGCCAGATTTGTTTTTAACCAAAGACCACTGCATTAGGGCATCGTTTGGGGTGGAAAATTTGGGGCGTGTGTCCCACCGAGTTTGGGCCGCATTGCTGCCCATGCCCTGTGGGATAATCATGATCCCTGTGGCGCGCCCCTGACCTGCGGCCAATTGCAGCCGCCGCCCTGCCTTTAGGGTCAGGGGTTTGCTGATCTCTGCGATAACATAAGGCACCACACCCGAGCGCAGCGCCTCTTCTGCGGCTGCCAAAACATCTGTGGGGGTGGGGCATTTTCCAATTAAAATGTGATGTGGATCGCAATAGGGGATCAGACCCATGGGATTTAGGGTTTCATGCATCCAATCTTCGACGAACCAAAATGCAGGCATGCGTGATAATCCAACGGAAATTCCCGCAAAAACAGGCGCACTGGGTCCAGTCACCTCATGCGCGCGTCCGCGTTTCAGCGGGAAAATATCAGAGAATCGTAGCAGCATAAGAGATATTATGTTCACTTTTTGTTCTAATTTCAATTCCCTTATCCAAAAGTGTTTTGGATATACATTTGTTATGGGCAGACCCTGATGCATTGCCGTTTGCCCCTGAAGGTCCTAAAATCCAAACCCGTCCTGTTCGATCAGGCTAGGATCGTCATCGTGAATGCCAAAGGGGCGCACCGGGTGCATTTTCATCTGCCCTGACCACGACAGGCCAAAGTTATTGCGCACATCGTCATCCGTGATGCCGTGGTGCAGCCATGGCGTTAATTCATCGCCTGACAACATCACAGGCATGCGGGGGTGCAGATGTTCCAGTTCGGGCAGGGCGGGGCGCGTTAGGATTGAACAGCTCATCCCGCCTTCGGTCAAGGGGGCATAAAGTCCTGCGAAAAAGAAAACAGGCAGGTTGGTTTGGGGGCTGATGAACCACGGTGTTTTGTGCCCCTTTGCCCCTGTCCATTCGTAATATCCCGAGGCGGGAATGATACAACGCCCCCGTTGCCATGCGGTACGAAAGCTGGGCTTTTCATGGGCGGTTTCGATTTTGGTGTTAAAACTTGTTGCCTTCCAATCCGCGGCGGGGCCATGGTGCCAATGGGGCACAAACCACCACCGCGCCGCATCCGCACGCAGGATGTCACCCTGCATGTAAGCCATACTGACAGATTGCGTGGGTTTGATATTGTGACTGATGTTCCCCAGAACGCCGTGCAAAATCGACAGCGCATCATGATATGCTGTCCAGTTGCTATCCCCCAATATAAACCGTCCGCACATATCCCCTCACGTCTCTGGAGCGATTATTGGAGGCAAATTCTTTGGGATCAAGCGGTTAATGCGCAAGGCGCAGTATTTCATCCAGATCTACATGCTGTTCCAAGTGCTGGGCCAATTGATCCAGTGTGGTTTCAACATCTTGGCGATAGTTATTCAATTCGGATTTTATGCCCAGTTGCGCCAAAAAACCGGCGCGAAAGGTGTCATTGCTGAACATACCATGCAGATAACTGCCAATGATGCGCCCGTCTGAGGATGTTGCCCCATCTGCGCGTCCGTCAATCGTTGCAAAGGGACGGGCGCAATCGGGGCCAGTGGTTTGACCGATATGAATTTCATATCCCTGAAATTCAAGATTGGTTGCACAGTGGCGTGCGTTCACTTGTGTCAGCACCTTGTTCGGGGTCATCACCGTATCGCTTTGCAATAACCCCAAACCCGTATCTGATCCTGCGGTTCCTTCGATCCCCTCAGGATCGTCAATCGTACGGCCCAAAATCTGATACCCGCCGCAAATGCCTAAAACATATCCGTCACGGCGCACATGTGCCTGCAAATCAATGTCCCAGCCCTGATCCCGCAGGTATTGCAAATCGCCACGTGTTGATTTGCTGCCTGGGATAATCACCAAATCTGCATCGCCTGGGATCGCCTGACCCGCCTGCAACATGATCAGCTCTACGTTGGGTTCTTGGCACAAGGGGTCCAGATCATCAAAATTGGCCATACGCGATAGGCACAGGCAGACAATTTTTGCAGATCCTTTTTCACTGTGGCGCAGGTCCATGGCATCCTCTGCGGGTAATTTCCATGCATGTGGAAACCACGGAACCACCCCCAAACCTGGCCATCCCGTGGTTGTTTTGATCAGGTCATAGCCATCATTAAATAGGCTGGGATCGCCGCGGAACATATTGATGAGAAACGCGCTAATCTTGCTGCGGTCCATATCATCTAGCACATTTTGCGTGCCCACGATTTGCGCGATTACGCCACCGCGATTGATGTCGCCACACAGGATCACCGGTATATCGGCCGCCTGCGCAAACCCCATATTGGCAATGTCACCTTGGCGCAGGTTAACTTCGGCGGGGCTGCCCGCCCCTTCGACGAGGACCAAATCATATTGCGATTTCAGGCGATAAAAGCTTTCGAGTACGGGCGTCATTAACTTTGGTTTGACGGCACTATATCCACGCGCGGCAACGGTTGCGAAACGTTTGCCCTGCACTACAATTTGCGATCCTGTTTCGGTTTCAGGTTTCAACAAAACAGGGTTCATGTCCGTGTGCGGCTCTAACCCCGCCGCCCAAGCTTGCAATGCTTGCGCACGTCCGATTTCGCCACCATCCACCGTCACTGCTGCATTGTTTGACATGTTTTGTGGTTTAAACGGTGCCACGCGCAAACCACGGTTTTTTAAGGCGCGCGCAACTCCTGCGACCAACATAGATTTTCCTACGTTGGACCCTGTTCCTTGAAACATTATGGCGCGTGACATGTGCGATGCCCCTAAAATTCGACGCCCAATTGCGCCTTAATTCCATCGCGGAAGGGGTGTTTGATCAATTCCATTTCGGTGACCAAATCTGCCGCCTCAATAAGTTCAGGTTTTGCGTTGCGACCTGTTAAGCAGACATGCGTCATTTTGGGTTTTTCTTCCAATAGGAATGTCACAACCTCATCAATGTCCAAGTAATCATTGCGTAGGGCGATGTTGATTTCATCCAGCAAAACAAATTGAATATTCGGATCAAGGATAATCGCCTTGGCCTGTTCCCAGCCTGCTTGTGCCGCAGCGATATCACGTGCCTTATCCTGTGTGTCCCATGTGAAACCTTCGCCAGACACGACGAATTTAACCTCATCCGCGAAACGTTCGGTCAACAGTTTGCGTTCACCTGTCATCCAGCTTCCTTTGATGAATTGCACCACGGCACAGGGCATTTCATGTGCGATACAACGCAGAATCATCCCAAATCCAGAGGATGATTTCCCTTTTCCTTTGCCCGTATGCACCATAATCAGACCTTTTTCTTCGGTCTTGTCCGCCATCAGGCGGTCACGTGCGGCCTTGATTTTCTTCATTTTTTCGGTGTGTCGCGCTTGTTCCTCAGCGCTGGGGGGTGTGACTGACATATTTGATGTTTCCAACGTTGACTTTTGAAAGGGCGGGTGTGACATAAGCACCTGCTGGTGCCTGTTATGTAGGACAGGTGAAAAGGGAATGCGAGAGCACAAACGACTTTGTGTGAGCCGCAGCCGCCCTCGCGACCGTAAACCAAGCGCGTGTCTGCCACTGATCATGGATTGGGAAGGCCTCACGCAGGGTAGACCCACTTGGCCAGCCGGGAGACCTGCCAGCCGACATAACCATCCGGGCGAGGTGATCCGGTGACTGGAACCTGCACCCTGTGCCTTCCTGTCATCCTATTCGTTTGCCCAACACAAAGGACACGAAACGTGACACAGAAGAACGTGGAAGTTTTGGTATGCACAAAATGCCGTCGCGGCCTGCCCGTTGAAGAGGGGAGTGATACCCCTGGCCAACAGCTATTTCATAATTTGACAAATCAGGGTCTGCCAGATGGTGTCGCCCTGAAATCCGTAGAATGCCTGTCAAATTGTTCGCAAGGCTGTTCGATGGTTTTGCGAGGGGCTGGAAAGTGGACCTATGTGTATGGAAATCTGCATGAAACGTCGCATTTGGATGCGATTGCCGAAGGCGTTGAACGCTATGCCCAAAGCGACGATGGCATTGTTCCGTGGCGCGAACGCCCAGAGCATTTTCGAAAAAACTGTATCGCGCGCATTCCGCCGCTGAAGGACTAAGATTATGAGTGATCTAAACAAACTTCCTATTACTGTTGTCACGGGCTTTTTGGGGTCTGGGAAAACGACGCTGATTTCTCATCTGATGCAAAATGCAGGTGGGCGTCGTTTGGCCGTGGTTGTGAATGAATTTGGTGATGTGGGTGTGGATGGAGAAATCCTTAAATCCTGTTCAATTCCAAATTGTCCTGCGGAAAATATCGTTGAATTGGCCAATGGATGTATCTGCTGCACAGTAGCCGACGATTTCATTCCTACAATCGAGGCGTTGATGGCCTTAAACCCGCGACCTGATCATATATTGGTTGAAACATCTGGTTTGGCCCTGCCAAAACCGCTGTTGAAGGCGTTTGAATGGCCTGCGATCCGATCCAAGATCACAGTAGATGGTGTGATTGCTTTGGCTGATGCCGAGGCTGTTGCATCTGGCCGTTTCGCGCCAAACATTGAGGCCGTTGATGCGCAACGCGCAGCAGACGACAGCATCGATCACGAAACACCCCTTTCAGAGGTTTTTGAGGACCAAATTTCATGTGCTGACCTGATCCTCCTGACCAAATGTGATTTGGCAGATGCGGATGCGCGCGAAAAAGCCAAAGCGATCATCGCCGCCGAAGCACCGCGTAATCTGCCTGTGATCGAGGTGACGGATGGGCATGTGGATGCCCGCATTGTTTTGGGGCTTGAGGCGGCGGCAGAAGATGATTTGGACGCACGTCCGTCGCATCATGATGCGCCCCATGATCATGATCATGAAGATTTCGAGAGCATCATCGTTGATATCCCTGAATTATCCGATCCTGCAGAATTGACCGCGCGGATTGAGCGATTGGCGAATGAGCTAAAAATATTGCGTGTCAAAGGCTATGCATCCGTTGCAGGCAAACCTATGCGGTTGCTGGTTCAGGCGGTGGGTGCGCGGGTGCGATCGCAGTTTGATCGTCCATGGAACCCATCAGAAAACCGTCAGGGACGCGTTGTTGTGATTGCGGAACATGATGACATTAATCGCGCCGCGATTGAGGGAATTTTGAACGGCTAGAACCCATGCACGTCATTTTTCGCGAAACTCAGGGGCTTGAGGAAACAGAAACACCAATGGATCTTGCGCAGACGCCCGCAGATCTGGTAGTGTTGTCGTTTTCCGACAGCGACCTTGGGGCATTCGCTGAAGCATGGCGGGAGGGACGTGAAAAACTGCCAACCTTGCGATTGGCAAATTTGGTCGCCCTAAAGCATCCACTGTCCGTTGACACATATGTTGAACAAACGCTGATCGGTGCCAGGGGCATTTTGATCCGTCTGATTGGTGGTGTGCCCTATTGGGAATATGGATTGCAGCAGGTCTATGATCTCGCGCAAAAGCAGGGCATCGCATTGGCAGTGTTGCCCGCGGATGGGCGTGTTGATGAACGCCTTGATGCTTATTCTACACTGCCTGTGTCCACGTTACGCCGTTTGGCTCATTTGTGTGATGGTGGCGGTGCCGCAGGGGCGCGTGCGGCACTAGCGCAAATGGCCCTGGCCTCGGGGCTTTATGCGGCCCCTGTACGGGGTGTCACCCGGTTGCCCAGCGTCGGTTTATGGTCGCCCGAACATGGTGTCACCTGCCCGATTGCCTTTGCTCATGTCGAAAATCCGATTGTGATCACTTTTTACCGTTCATTTCTAGTTGCGGCCGATTTGAAACCGATCAAGGCGCTGTTTTCAGC
>JBMTQO010000023.1:0-32313 GCA_049446275.1 Paracoccaceae bacterium
TATATGGTGCGGCCGAGAAGACTCGAACTTCCACTCCGGTTAAAGAACAGCGACCTCAACGCTGCGCGTCTACCAATTCCGCCACGGCCGCACAAAGTAGTCTTACTTTTAATACCTACTACATCATACAATGAAAAGAGTGCATTGCTCAATTTTGCTAAATTTCTATCCTACGGCCTTGCAACCTGGCAATAAAGCTTTTTAATGCCAATGAACAAAGAATGAGGCGTGCTTAGAGTGGTAGAGTGGCGGGTCACACCAGGGTTGACGAACTATCAAGAGGCTGTCCGCGTGATGGAGCAGCGCGCCGAAGACATTGCCGCAGGCCGCGCCGATGAGTTGTTATGGTTTGTTGAACATCCCCCCCTATACACCGCAGGAACATCCGCAAAGCGCCAAGATTTGATCAGTGCAGATCGGTTTCCCGTGTATGATACAAAACGTGGCGGGCAATATACCTATCACGGACCTGGACAGCGTGTCGTTTATGTCATGTTGGATTTAAACAAGCGCGGGCGTGATGTACGTTGTTTTGTGCGACAGTTGGAGAAGTGGGTCATCGACACACTGGATCGGTTCAATATCACGGGCTTCATTCGCGATGGGCGTGTTGGTGTTTGGGTTGAGCGCCCTGGCAAGCCCAAAACAATTACAGACAAAACCGCCGAAGATAAGATTGCCGCGATTGGAATACGCTTGCGCAAATGGGTTTCGTTTCATGGTATATCAATAAATGTTGATCCCGATTTGGAACATTTCGATGGCATCGTGCCCTGCGGGATAACAGAATTTGGGGTGACCAGCTTGGTGGATTTGGGACTTCCTGTTTCCATGTTTGATCTGGACGTGGCCTTGAAACAGTCGTTTGAGCGCGTATTCGAGAGTGATTCTGGCCAAACTTGTGAAAATACGCCCCATGAGAACTCAATAAAATCAATCTGATTGCTTTCAAATTCAAAAAACGTAATTTTTCTTGGCATGCGGCAAATACTGCCATTGCCTGTTAAAAAAATGCGCACTAAAACACCTTCAGAAGTTTAGTGGGCGAAATGAATCGTCCTAATCGTAGTTAACAGGAGGCAGATCATGGCAGACGCAGCCATCCACGGCCACGATCATGAAGATCAGCGCAGCTTTTTCACGCGTTGGTTTATGTCAACAAACCACAAAGACATCGGGATCCTATACCTGGTCGTCTCTGCGTTGGTTGGCTTCATATCTGTGGCATTTACAGTTTACATGCGCATGGAGCTTATGGATCCAGGCGTACAATATATGTGTATGGAAGGCGCGCGTTTCACTGCGGCGGCGACAGAAGCATGTACACCAAATGGTCACCTATGGAACGTTTTGATCACCGGCCACGGCATCTTGATGATGTTTTTTGTTGTGATCCCTGCGTTGTTCGGTGGTTTTGGTAACTACTTCATGCCATTGCAAATCGGCGCACCGGACATGGCGTTCCCACGCATGAATAACTTGTCATTCTGGATGTATGTTGCTGGTACAGCATTGGCTGTTTGTTCCGTTCTATCACCAGGTGGTAACGAACAACTAGGGTCAGGTGTTGGCTGGGTTCTATACCCACCCCTATCGGTGAACGAAGGTGGCATTTCGATGGACCTTGCGATTTTCGCTGTTCACGTATCAGGTGCCTCATCTATTCTGGGTGCGATCAACATGATCACAACGTTCCTGAACATGCGAGCTCCCGGCATGACATTGTTCAAAGTTCCATTGTTTTCATGGTCGATCTTTGTCACAGCATGGTTGATCCTACTGTCTTTGCCTGTTTTGGCGGGCGCGATCACCATGCTTTTGACAGACCGTAACTTTGGCACAACGTTCTTTGACCCAGCAGGTGGTGGTGACCCAATTCTTTACCAGCACATCCTGTGGTTCTTTGGTCACCCAGAAGTTTACATCATCATCCTTCCTGGTTTTGGTCTAATCTCACACGTGATTGCGACATTCTCTCGTAAGCCTGTGTTCGGCTATCTACCCATGGTTTGGGCGATCATAGCGATCGGCGCATTGGGTTTTGTTGTGTGGGCGCACCACATGTACACAGTTGGTATGTCACTTACGCAGCAGTCATACTTTATGCTTGCAACGATGGTGATTGCGGTTCCAACAGGGGTTAAAGTCTTCTCATGGATCGCCACAATGTGGGGTGGTTCGGTTGAACTGAAAACACCAATGTTATGGGCGTTCGGTTTCTTGTTCCTATTCACAGTTGGTGGTGTGACGGGCATTGTTCTGTCACAAGCCGGCGTTGACCGCGCATATCACGACACATACTACGTGGTTGCACACTTCCACTATGTGATGTCATTGGGTGCGGTGTTCTGTATCTTTGCGGGTATCTACTTTTGGTTTTCAAAGATGACAGGCCGCGATTACCCAGAGTGGGCAGGCAAGCTTCACTTCTGGATGATGTTCATCGGCGCAAACCTAACATTCTTCCCTCAGCACTTCTTGGGGCGTCAGGGTATGCCACGTCGCTACATCGACTACCCAGAAGCCTATGCTTATTGGAACGAAATCTCATCCTATGGTGCGTTCCTATCATTTGCTTCATTCTTATTATTCTTTGGTATCATGGCCTACTCACTTCTTGCTGGTAAGCGTAATACAGCGGCGAACCCATGGAATGAGTATGCGGATACATTGGAGTGGACTTTGCCTTCACCACCCCCAGAGCATACATTCGAAATTCTTCCAAAGCAGGAAGATTGGGATAAGCAACCTTCTCACTAAGGGTAATGCATACGAATAAAAAACCCCCGCAACAGCGGGGGTTTTTTTGTCTCTATTGGCATCGCTTTATCAGCTTAGCATCGCCTGAATATCAACGATGTATTGAGTGGGCACATTCAATCCTTCTGTGCGCGCATGATTGCGCGCCTCGATCCGCCGTGCCCCAGGCAGCCGTGCGCCAGGCGTTTTAGCGATTTCATTCAATAGCGCCTCGCTTCGAGCCGTGAAACCATCAATGTCATTGGGTTTGATCGCGATCAGGAATTGACCCGCGTTCGCAGATGGGCCGGATGGCGCGAAAAATGATGGCATATCGGCTGATGAGTTCGCGCCGGTCAAACTGGCCGCCAAAATTTCAACCATCAGTGCAAGCGCCGTTCCCTTAGCTTCTCCAATCGGCACCATTGTTCCGCCATCCAATGCGGCACTTGGGTCAGTCGTTGATCGCCCATTTTTATCCAAAGCCCAACCTTCGGGAATTGATTGGCCCGTTTTCTTGGCATTCATCACCTTACCACGCGCCACAACAGATAAAGACAAATCTATGACTAAGGGGTCGTGCCCCCCGCATGGGGAGGCAAATGCGATTGGATTCGTCCCATATAGCGGTTTGTTCCCTCCCCATGGTGCAATCGCCGCAGGTGTATTTGCCACCATAATTCCAATTAAACCCTGCGTAGCCAGTTTTTCGACATGGCTTGCAAGTGTTCCGCAGTGGTTAGACTGAGAAACAGCAATCGCTACGCATCCTGTGGTTTCAGCCATTTTAACCGCCTGCTCAATTGCGTAATCCAATGCAGGATAGGCAAATCCATTATCTGCCGACACATGCAGATAACTTGGGGATTGTGATACCACAGACAGGGTTGCATCAGCGTTAATTTTGCCACTTTTCATCTGTGTGATATAATCGCCAACACGGGAAAAGCCGTGTCCCACCTGCCCTTCGGCCTCTGCCATGACAAGGGCGTGCGCAACGCTGTGCGCAGTCTGCCGTTTCAAACCGTTTGCGACGAATGCGCTCTGCACCAGTTCAAGTGCGGCTTCGATGCCTATGTTTGTTTTTTCCTGCATCTTCTTTCCCAATAATTTGCGTTCTTTTCACCTTAGAAAGGGAGAGCGCAAAACGCGACAAATTTCCATCTTTCCTTCATGGAAATTGCACCTAATTTTACTCCGCGAGGAGAGCGTATTGAAATGCCGTACGAGTGGACAAAAAATCCAAATAGACAGACATACGAACAATTGGATCTTTGGCCATTTAGTTCGCTACCCCATCGCGGTTTCGCAAGCTTTATCATGACAACTTTCATTTTTATCACTTTGCCACTTTATGTCCTGATTGGAACGATCCTATTTTGGGCCCTGCTGCCATTTTTGATGATCACGGTGGGTGCCATATATTACGCAATCCGCAAAAACTTCCGCGACAGATCCATCATTGAACGACTGACGCTAGACACGGAACAATTTCACCTTCTAAGACAAGAGGCGAATGGTGAGCGAAAGGATTGGGAATGCAATGTATATTGGGCACGTGTTCATATGCATGAAAAAGGTGGACCTATTCCAAATTACGTCACCCTAAGCGGAAATGGCCGTGAAGTGGAAATAGGCGCTTTCTTGTCAGAGGATGAGCGCATAGAATTATTCGCTGAATTACAAGCTCGCTTTAAAGATTATCGTAATCGCCTAACTTGATAGCTTAATTTTGACCTTCGCACCGACTGAACCAAAGTCCATTTGGCCTGTATATTTACCTTTAAGTGCGCCCATGACTTTACCCATGTCGCGAATGGAAGCGGCTCCAACTTCTGAAATTGCCGCGTCGATCGCTGCATCAACCTCGCCATCATCCAACTGACGTGGCAGGAATTCTTCGATAACCGTGATTTCTTCTAATTCACGTTCCGCCAGATCGATACGCCCAGCCTCTTCATAGGTTTTTGCGCTTTCGCTGCGTTGGCGTGTCATTTTGCCAAGAATCGCCAATAACTCATCATCGCCGACACCCTCATCATTGCCTTCAGCACGCGCTGCAATATCGCGATCTTTAATCGCCGCACTGATAAGACGTAGTGTCGACAGACGGTTAGCCGCCTTATCCTTCATCGCTTGCTTTGTTGCTGCCATGATTGATGCGCGCAAATCCATGATCCTACTCCCAAGAATTAGGGTTAATTTAAATCGCGACCCTACTCAAAACTTCGTTTTTGAGCAAGCTGATATTCTCAACAATGTCTGCTTGACCCCAACACAGCTTCACACTACGTTGCCGCCAATTTGCACCCCAGAGAGTCGAGAGTATGGCGTCAGAATCCGCACCACAACCAACCGCATGTTTGGCACTAGCCGATGGAACGCTGTTTTATGGATATGGATTTGGAGCGACGGGGCAAACAGTCGCTGAACTATGCTTCAACACAGCCATGACTGGATATCAAGAAATCATGACTGATCCCTCTTATGCGGGCCAGATTGTCACGTTTACGTTCCCTCACATCGGCAATACGGGCGTAACCGATGAGGATGATGAAACAACAGATCCCGTGGCAGAGGGCATGGTGGTCAAATGGGACCCAACGGAACCATCAAACTGGCGCACCCAATCTCATTTGTCTGATTGGTTGGCACGTCGCGGTCGTATCGCAATCGGTGGTGTAGATACACGCCGCCTGACACGTGCGATCAGAATGCAGGGCGCGCCGCATTGCGCATTAGCCCATGATCCAGAGGGTAATTTTGACACGGACGCATTAATTGCCGCAGCGAAATCATTTAGTGGCCTAGAGGGACTTGACCTGGCTAAGGACGTGACATGTGCGCAAAGCTACCATTGGAATGAAATGCGATGGGCATGGCCCGATGGGTATCAGCCGCAAACAAACGCGAAGCACAAAGTTGTCGCTTTAGATTTCGGTGCAAAACGCAATATTTTGCGCTGCTTGGCATCAGCTGGATGCGATGTAACGGTATTGCCAGCAACCGCCACCGCGGAAGAGGTTTTGGCCCATAACCCAGATGGCGTTTTCCTTTCAAACGGCCCTGGCGATCCCGCGGCGACAGGGGAATATGCGGTTCCGATGATCAAAACCATTTTGGACACAACGGATTTACCTGTCTTTGGCATTTGCTTGGGCCACCAAATGTTGGCGCTGGCGCTTGGGGCCAAGACCATCAAAATGAACCACGGCCATCATGGCGCAAATCACCCCGTGAAAGAGCATGACACAGGCAAGGTAGAAATTACGTCGATGAACCATGGCTTTGCAGTGGATGCGCAGACACTACCAGAGGGCGTTGTGGAAACACACGTATCTTTGTTTGATGGATCAAACTGTGGGATCCGCATGAAAGACCGCCCGGTCTTTTCTGTGCAGCATCACCCAGAGGCAAGCCCTGGCCCACAAGATAGTTTTTATCTGTTTGAACGCTTTGCTGCGTCAATGGCTTAGTCGCTCTCGGCCAGCAATTTTAGGCGTGTAGAAAACGCAATCGAAATGTGCTGGCGCAGACAATCATCTGCCTCATCTTCCTGCCCATTCATAATCGCGTCAACGATTTCCTGATGTTCAGCCAAGGCAACTTCGCCACGTCCGTCTGCGGCCAGTGATGTAGTTGCCATCAACGCCATTGATCTATGGACCAAATCCAGCTGCTGAACCAAAAACCGATTGTGTGATGCCAGATGGATTTGTTTATGGAAACGACGATTAGCCCGTGAAAGTGCACTTGGATCATCAACGATTTTGTAATCGTCATTTACCATATCCTGAAGCACCCGCTTTTCTTCAATCGTTGCATGGCGGGCAGCTAATCGGGCGGCCAACCCCTCTAACTCACTACGGACGACATAAAGTTCGGCCATCTGCGAATGATCAAGCGAGGCCACAATCAGGCTTCTGCCATCGCGGCTTAGCAAGGATTGCGTTTCCAAACGCTGCAGCGCCTCGCGGATTGGCGTACGAGATACGCCAAACCGCTCTGCCAATTCACTTTCAACCAAACGGTCTCCCGGCTTATAAACGCCGATATCAATCGCATCTAGGATCAAACCATAGGCATCTTTATTATTTTGTCGTATCTGTGTCATAGTACTCGTCCATCGTTTGGGATTACCTTACGTGGTGTTTTACGCGCAAATCAAGCAACCCTTTCACTCTTCTGAATATGTTTAGGACAACATTATGCCCAAAAGTCAGTTTTCCCATGTGACAGAATGGGTATTTGATATGGATCACACCCTTTATCCACCACACAATAAATTGTTTGATCAGATCGAAATTTTGATGGCTGACTACTTTGTCAAAGTGACAGGATTGCAAAAATCAGAGGCGGATAAATTACGTCAGAGCTATTGGAATAGATATGGTGCGTCATTGACAGGGTTGATGCATCACCATGACGTCGATCCTGCGGATTTTTTACGGAACGTACATGACATTGATTTTTCGGTATTAGACCCAGATCACCGCTTAAACGATCTGTTACGCGATCTGCCGGGGCGCAAAATCGTCTACACAAATGCCCCTCGCGATTATGCGACGCAAGCACTAGACCAATTGCACATGAACGATATGTTCGATGCGGTTTACGCATTAGAGGATGCCGACTTGATCCCAAAGCCAAACAAGAGGGCCTACGAGATCGTATTGGATAAGGCGAATATTGATCCACAACGCGCAGCCATGTTTGAAGACAGTCCACAGAATTTACTTGTACCACATAACATTGGAATGCGTACGGTTTTGGTCCATGGGGAAAGTTGCGACCCCCACATCCATCATCATACGCAAAATTTATCAAATTTTTTAAATCAATTGGTGACCGAGTGACGCAGAAACCTTTTGCTTTGGCGCGATCTGGCCTAAATGTTGGATAAGAAATAGAGTGAGCATATGATCAATCATTCAGTGGACGTTATTGTATCAGGTGGGGGCATTGCCGGAATGGTAACGGCGATCGCATTTGCACAGGCTGGGTTTGACACCCTTTGTGTAGATCCCCAGCCTCCTGTAACCTCTCGTGCGGCAGATGGTGCAGACCTGCGGACCACAGCGTTTTTGCAACCTGCACGCAATTTTTTGGATGAATTAGGCATTTGGAAATATTTTTCACCAGAAACGATGCCGCTGGATATCATGCGAATTGTGGATGCAGGTGGCTCGGAAAATCCTCCACGCATGCGCGTTGAAAAAGAATTTAATTCCTCCGAAGTTTCTGACCTGCCATTTGGCTGGAATATCCCCAACACAGCAGCGCGCTCTGCTCTGTTGAAACGTATGGACGATTTGGAAAACCTGACCTTTTTGACAGGCCTATCCTGCGAACGCCTTTTCACCCGCGAGGGTGAAGCACGCGTCACACTGTCAAACGGAGACCGCTATCGCGCAAAATTAGTTGTCGCGGCAGATGGGCGCGATTCTTACATGCGCGAACAATCGGGGATCAGTGTACAAACTACGCGTTTCGGGCAAAAGGCATTGGCCTTTTCGGTGTCCCACCCCATTCCACATCAAAATGTATCAACAGAAATTCATCGCACAGGGGGGCCATTTACCTTGGTTCCACTGCCCGATCACGATGATATGCCCTGTTCCGCAATTGTTTGGATGGAGACAGGCCCCAACGCCCGCACTTTATTTGATATGGACGTCCCCGAATTTGAGGCAGCCATGACCGCACGGTCTTGCAATTTATTGGGGTCTCTCACCCTACTGGGGCGCCGCAGTCTGTGGCCGATAATTTCACAACTGGCAGATCGACTAAGCGGGCAGCGCGTAGCCCTCGTGGCAGAGGCCGCGCACGTAGTTCCCCCAATTGGCGCACAAGGGCTGAACATGAGCCTTGCTGACATCCGATCATTGGTTGAACTGGCTGTGAAGGATCCCCAGAAACTTGGCTCTCTGGGAATGCTAGATACCTTTCATACATCCCGTTATGCGGACCTCAAGTTGCGGGTACAGGGGATCACGATGTTGAACCGCGTATCCATGTTTGCTGACCAGCCGTTACGCGATTTGCGGGCAACAGGATTAAACGCAATTTATGCTCTACCGCAGGTGCGCAAAACGCTCATGCAGATGGGCTTGGGGCTAAAATAAAGAGCCGGCTGCAGACAGCAACCGACTCCAAAATTAACTATCGAACATCTTAGCCTAAAACTGTGTCCAAAACGCGGTTTAGTCGCGCAACAGTACCCTCAACATTATAAAGTTTATCCAAACCGAATAGACCCAAACGGAATGTCATGAACCCTTCTGGTTCATCACAGGCCAAGGGAACACCCGCGGCGATTTGCATGCCTTCTGCCGCAAATTTTGATCCATTTTGGATGGATGGATCACCAGTATAGCTAACAACAACACCAGGTGCGCCGAACCCTTCGGCAGCTACTGACTGAATGCCTTTGGTCTTTAGAATATCGCGCACACGATTGCCCAACTCCCACTGCGCATCACAAAGTTTGTCAAACCCATATTCCTTGGTTTCCAACATGGTGTCGCGGAATGCACGCAATGCATCTGTTGGCATTGTCGCGTGATAGGCATGTCCCCCATTTTCATAGGTTTGCATGATGGAGTACCATTTTTTCAGATCGATCGCAAAGCTGTCTGAATCTGTGCTGTCTAGGCGTTGAACCGCACGTTCTGACATCATTACCAAGCCTGTAGAGGGGGAGGCAGACCATCCCTTCTGCGGAGCAGAAATCAAAACATCGACACCTGTCGCCTTCATATCGACCCAAACACAACCTGACGCAATACAGTCCAATACCATAATCGCGCCAATATCATGCGCCGCAGTCGCCAATGCGGTGACATAGTCATCTGGAAGGATGACACCGGCAGATGTTTCCACATGCGGAGCGAAAACCACATCCGGGCGCAGTTCGTGAATGCGCGCCACCACATCTTCGATTGCGGCAGGTCGAAACGGCTCTTGTAAACCATTACCTGTGCGACGTGCCTTCATCACTTCAACATCTGAGGCAATGGATGAGGTTTCAAAAATCTGGCTCCAACGATAGGAAAACCACCCATTGCGCACGACAAGCACTTTTGAGTCACGGCCAAATTGGCGAGCCACGGCCTCCATTCCGTATGTCCCGCCACCCGGGATTAGAGCGGTTGCATCGGCGTTATACACCTCTTTCAACATTCCAGAGATGTCCGTCATAACCGACTGAAATGATTTTGACATGTGGTTTAGGGAACGGTCCGTAAAGACCACAGAAAATTCTTCTAGCCCCTCAGGGTCGATATGTTCAAGCAGTGCCGCCATCGTGGCCTCCTATATGATCGTTAAACCGTGTTTGCTTGCACAATAGACTTTAACCCAAAATCCCCCATGCGACAAATATACACTTATCTAAATTGGTCCTGGGCGTTTTTCTTCGCTCAGCAAAACATTTGCCTCTAAATCACCCACCCCTGGAAGGGTCATTATGCGCCGCCGCAATACCCTCTCAAAATCAGAAATATCGCGTGCAACAACGCGCAATCGATAATCATATAGTCCCAACACATGTTCGATTTGCTGCACCTCCGGGATCGCCTTAACTGCACGTTCAAAGTCCTCAAGGCTGACACGGCCTTTGGTGGCCAGTTTTATGCCCAAAAATACAGTTACTCCCAAACCCAGTTTTTCACGATTTAAATTGAGAGCGACCCCTTTGATCACCCCTTCTTCCTTTAATCGCTTCATCCGACGCCAAATCGCAGGTTGTGACATGCGTAGATTTTTGGCTAGTGCCGTAGCACTTTGATCTGCATCTTGTTGCAACAATCGCAAAAGTGCACGATCCGTTTCATCCAAGATCATATCGGCACCCCTGCATTAGTTTTGATATGCGCAACATGCATCAATGCCTCAACCTCGGCGATATGGGGCAATATTAGAATACGATCACGGTACACCTGTTGATAATCCGCCATATCCCGCGCCACGACAGACAAACGCACATCCACGCGCCCCAAAAATGTTTGAATTTCGATCACCTCCGGCACGTCACGCGCGGCGTCAATGAACGTATCAAAAGCGCGCGGTTGCGTTTTATCCAATGTCACGCGTAACGACACTTCAACCTCATACCCAAGTGCGGCCCAATCAATAAGAACCGTTTTGTTCACAATGGTCCCATCTCGTCGCATACGTGATAAACGCCGCGACGCGACCGATGGCGTCGTGGCCGCACGGTCCGCCAAGTCCGAGAGTGGCATGTCAGGCTCTACCTGAAGATAGCGCAGAATGCGTCGATCAAGATCGTCAAGCATGATTTTTACTTTTTTATATTATTAATGAATAATTATTGCACTTTTTAAACTATTTGTGCGAATTTAGAAAGCCTAATGCCAAATTTATCCCTATGTTACAACATCATCTAACATAAGAGGACAGAACATGCGTGTTTATTATGATCGCGACTGCGACGTAAACCTAATCAAAGATCTAAAAGTTGCCATTCTTGGCTATGGCTCACAAGGTCACGCACATGCGTTGAACCTACGTGATTCAGGCGCAAAGAATGTTGTTGTCGCCCTACGCGATGGATCCCCATCTGCAGCAAAAGCAGAAGGCGAAGGCCTAAAAGTTATGGGCATCGCAGAAGCGGCGGCATGGTGTGATGTAATCATGTTCACCATGCCCGACGAACTTCAGGCAGAAACATATAAAAAATACGTCCACGACAATCTACGTGAAGGTGCGGCAATCGCATTTGCACACGGCCTAAACGTACACTTTGGTTTGATCGAACCAAAGCCGGGCGTTGACGTGATCATGATGGCACCAAAAGGCCCAGGTCACACTGTGCGAGGTGAATACGTAAAAGGCGGCGGCGTGCCTTGCCTTGTTGCTGTGAACCAAGACGCAACAGGCCGTGCATTGGAAATCGGTCTATCCTATTGCTCTGCAATCGGTGGCGGTCGTTCAGGCATCATCGAAACAAACTTCCGCGAAGAATGTGAAACCGACCTATTCGGTGAACAGGCTGTTCTATGCGGTGGCTTAGTTGAATTGATCCGCATGGGCTTTGAAACATTGGTTGAAGCAGGTTACGCGCCTGAAATGGCCTACTTCGAATGTCTGCACGAGGTAAAGTTGATCGTTGATCTGATCTACGAAGGCGGAATCGCGAACATGAACTATTCAATTTCAAACACTGCAGAATACGGTGAATATGTCACTGGACCACGCATCCTTCCATACGACGAAACAAAAGCGCGTATGAAAGCAGTTCTTGAGGACATCCAGCGTGGTAAATTCGTTCGTGACTTTATGGCGGAAAACCAAGTTGGTCAGCCATTCTTCAAAGCGACACGTCGTATCAACGATGAACATCAGATCGAACAAGTTGGCGAACAACTGCGTGCGATGATGCCTTGGATTTCAGCGGGCAAAATGGTCGACAAAGCGAAGAACTAACTTACGTATCGGGAGCCTACATGGCTCCCGAAACTTTTAAGAGCAGAGATATATGCAACCTGACATCACGTGGCGAAATTGGGTAATGGTTGCGGCACTTGGGCTTATTTGGGGCTCAAGCTTTATGGTGGTTGAGGTCGCCCTAACGGGAATTTCGCCTTTTTGGCTTGCGGCGTCTCGTGTCACCTTCGGAACACTCCTTACAGTTATGGTATGGGTTATATCCGGGAGGCGTTTTTTCCTAACTGAAAAAACCGCATGGCCCAGTATCGTTGCCATTGGCGTACTCAGCTCAGCATTACCCTTTTCCTTGCTTAGCTGGGGACAAACCCATGTGACATCAGGATTCGCGGGTGTCTCTATGGCCTCGATCGCATTGCTTGTCCTGCCGCTTTCTCATTTCTTTGTACCAGGTGAACAAATGACACTGCGCCGCACAATTGGGTTTTTAATCGGCTTCGGCGGAGTTGCACTGTTGATCGGACCTGAAGCGCTGGCCCCGAGTGGCAGCGACAGGGAACTGTGGGGGCGCGTGTTTTGCGTGTTGGCGGCATCCTGTTATGCCATATCATCAGTCATTATTCGTCGCCTACCACCAATTGATCCATTAGGCCTTGCGGCAATCCCTCTGATCATTGGAGCGGTAACGTCGCTAGGCTTTGCATTATCCGTCGAGGGGCCACCCCCTGCGATTTCAACAAATACGCTTTGGATTATTCTTTACGTGGGGTTGGTTCCTACTGCAGGCGCAAATTTGCTGCGCATCTTAACGATCCGCTCGGCAGGTCCTGTGTTTATGAGCCTGACAAATTATCAGGTACCTCTGTGGTCTGTGATATTGGGAATCGTAATTTTGGGCGAAGAACCGCGCCAAAATCTATTCTTGGCGATGACACTAATCTTGATTGGACTTTGTCTAAGCCAATATGGCGCGTTAAAACGCCTATTTCAGTCAGGATAAGGGAGCCTCTTGATGTGAGGCGTGTAAATCCGTCAATTATTCAGCGTGTCGCATCTTCAACGGATGCAACGACTGCATCCACCGCTTCTACCAATAATGCAGCGTCTTCACATTCTGCCATCACACGGATCAGTGGCTCAGTCCCTGACTTACGGATCAACAGGCGTCCTTTTCCATCCAGTTGCGCTTCGGCCTTTGAGATTGACGCCTGGACTGCTGGTATCTCCAGCGGGGTTTGACCTGCCTGATAGCGCACGTTTTTCAACAACTGAGGCACAGGGGTAAATGTGTTTGCAAGCTCGCTCGCCTTTTTCCCCGTCCGCACCATTTCCGCCAAGAACTGAAGTCCAGCCATCAGACCATCACCCGTTGTAGAATAATCCGTCATCACAATGTGACCCGATTGTTCCCCACCTAGGTTGAAACCACCCTGACGCATCCGCTCAACCACATAACGATCTCCCACCGCCGTGCGCTCCAGCGTGATGCCCAAACCGTTCAGGAACCGTTCAAGTCCAAGGTTTGACATCATAGTAGCCACAAGTGCATTGCCGGCCAAACGTCCCTCTGAGGCCCAACCTGCCGCCATCAAACCCATCAATTGATCACCGTCTGCAACCTCACCTTTTTCATCAACCAAAATGATCCGATCGGCATCCCCGTCCAAACAAATCGCCAGATCTGCGCAATGTGCGACAACGGTTTCTGCAGCGGTTTGGGGGTGCGTGGATCCACAGTTTTCGTTGATATTGCGCCCACTTGGGGACACCCCAACTGGAATTACATCTGCTCCCAATTCCCATAGCACCTCTGGTGCTGCACGATAGGCCGCTCCGTTGGCGCAATCCACAACCACTTTCATCCCATCTAACCGCATCCCTGAGGGGAAAGAGGTTTTCGCGCGTTCCACATAGCGGTAAACGCCGTCGTCGATCCGCTGCGCCCGCCCAACGCTATCCGCATCATTCAGCGGAACACCTTCGTCGATCAGGCGTTCAATTTCTTCTTCTGCATCATCCGATAGTTTAAATCCATCTGGGCCAAAAAATTTGATCCCATTGTCGTGATAGGCATTATGGCTTGCCGAAATCATGATACCAAAATCCGCACGCATGGAGGGCGTCAACAAACCGACCGCGGGAGTTGGCACAGGCCCCAGCAATAACACCTCCATCCCAGTCGAGGTCAGGCCAGCTGTAAGTGCATTTTCAAACATATATCCCGAACGACGGGTATCTTTGCCAATCACTACACGGTGCGTGCGATCCGAAAAGCGCCTAAAATAATGCCCTGCAGCGGCGCCAATTTTCAACGCCATCTCAGCGGTCATTGGGTGTTGATTGGCACGTCCTCTGACACCGTCGGTTCCAAAATATTTACGTCCCATCAAAATACCCCTGCTCTACTGCTTCAAATAAATCAAATGCCTGTTTCGTTTCTGCCACGTCATGTACGCGGAAAATTTGCACGCCTTGAGCGCGCGCGGCCAGTGCAACGGCGATCGAGCCTGGTGCACGATCAGCCGCTTGCTCCGCTCCAGATATCGTTTTAATCATGCCTTTGCGCGACACACCCAACAGAATTGGAACCCCCAGACTGTGAAACACACCAATGTGGTTTAGCAGTTCTAAATTATGTGACAGCGTTTTGCCAAACCCAATCCCAGGATCCGCGATAATCTGCCGACGATCCAGACCCAACTGCTCAAGTCGCAGAATTTGCTGTTCCAAGAAGTCATATACATCCATCACAACATTATCATATGTGGGATGATCTTGCATGGTTTTGGGGTCACCTTGAGCATGCATGATACACACGGGAATATTGTGCGCCGCGCAATATGGTGCCAAGTCTGGATCGAACATGAAACCTGACACATCATTCACAATACATGCACCCGCATCGATTGCGGCACGCGCCACAGCGGCCTTGCGGGTATCAATCGACATCGGTAACGATAATGCAGAGGCAAGCCTACTGATCTTGGGCGCCGTACGGGCAATCTCCTCGTCAATTTCAACATAGTCTGCACCCGGGCGTGTGGATTCGCCACCCACATCAATTAAATCCGCACCCTGATTTTGCATCTGTTTTCCATGACGCTCAGCCGCCTCCAGAGAATCAAAGTGACCACCATCCGAAAAGCTATCAGGGGTAGTATTTAGAATTCCCATAATAATGGGTTTGTTAAACTTCATTCCTTGGATATCCGCACGCAGATGCGTCAGACGCCTCAATTCATCGTCACTGAGTTCACCCACAGAGATACGGCGCACATCGTCATCACGCGCATAAACGCTGCACTCCGTGAACCAATAACTTGGATCGCAGAAATTTACAGCATTTTCGGGACGGTCAGATCCGCGTTGCAACAGCGGGCGCAGGTAACGCATTAGAGAATGCTCCTATCTGCAAAGCGCCGATATATCAAAATCATTGATCGACTGCAGGTGATGTCCATTGTCCCCTGTTCCAGCACCAATCAAAGTGCAGGATTTGGCATCCAATTCACGACCTAACCAGCTGGCCAGTGCTGCAGGAGCATAGCTTTCAAATATATCGGTCGCATCCATTACCATTTTGGTGGGTGCCCAAATCGCCAAACGATTATTTTTGATGGCCCAATCCAATTCAGTTCGCGTTGCCACCACGTCAGAATGATTACAATGCGAGGCAATCATCCAAGCATTCTGTTCCACAGCCAGCAAATCAATATGCGCCTGCGCGATCACGTCATCAGCATACGCACCCAGTCCCTTAGCAGCCTCTACACACAAAACGACGGCTGCGTTTTGCGCATGTAATTGTGACAATAGTTTTGCAATATTTTGCCCCTCTAAGGCCGAATTCGAAATGAAAACAATGTTGGGATGGGCCGCTTCTGGTTCTGCACTTGAAGCATATCCACGACCACCACGCACAATCTCCACACCCAAGACACCTGGGCCGCGATCCAATTTTTCAATACGAACGAACACGCGAATGGCCTGGGGCTCCAACAAAATACGATCTGCAATGCGTTGCGCCAGAGTTTCCAACAAGTTTAAACGCTCAGCGCCTAGTTCGATTTCAATCGCTTCGGTCAGGCGGTCATAGGATAAGATGCGATCCACATCATCCAAAATAGGTTGTTCAATTGGTTGCACTTCGACCACGATGTTGAAACTGACCCGCTGGGTCACTCCGCGCTCTAATTGGAAAGCGCCTATTTCGACTTCGACAATATGATCGCGTAATGAAATGCGATCATATTGCGTTGAAATTGAACTGGCTTTTGCGCGTTCAAGTGGATGGGCAAAAGCCAATCTGGTTTCGTCATTCATGGGTTGGCTCCTATGCCAAATCTTCGCACAGGTTTTGCAGTTTTTTTACCGCCGCGTCTAGAGTGAATTAGTTTTGCGAAACGCGCAGTGGTTCCTTGTAAAAATGATGAGAGCCGATGGTTACAGTGCGTTCAAAAACGCGCGACCACCGCGGTCGAACCGACTTTGTATGGTAATGGGTAGCGCCATCCGTTAATTTACGTGGCATACCATTAATCACCATTTTGGCAACCTTGCCCACCATTTCATACGCTTTGGGTTCGCGAATAACTTCCGCGAGTCCATCACAGGTATAGGTAAATTGACACGCAAATTTACGACCCGTACCCTGATTGATCACACTACAAATTTCATCAGGAAATGACGTACTACTAACACGGTTTAGAATGACTTCGGCCACAGCAAACTGTCCCATTACGCTTTCACCGCGTGCTTCAAAATACAGCGCTTCGGTTAAACAGGCCCACTCTTTGCCCCCTTTTGCCACTGGCAAGGAACTTAAATATACGCTGGAATAAACGCCATTCTTAGTTTTTGGAGCGTTCACCGGACCCAGTTCGCGATGCGGCAGGGATGCAAATTTTTGTTCATCAAGGCTCATCAAACCCAATATTGAATCAAATGAACGTTCGGCATAAGTATGGGTTGCAAGGACGATAATCGTCACAAAACATGAAATTAAACGTGTCATTTTGGTGTCTCACTCAGTCGCGCCGAATGCGCGTTGTCGAATGTCCCTTGGTTAATCATGCAAGGTTTGTATGCATGAAGAATGGTTGCGCGACTCCCTGATTGCCGAGCGGGGTTTAGCCTGTTTTATCTGCAATGGCAAGTTGCGCTGCAGCAAGCGTCGCTACTGGGACACGGAATGGAGAGCACGACACATAATCCATTCCAATCTGACGACAAAATGCGATGGACTCAGGGCTACCACCATGTTCACCACATATCGATAGAACGATATCAGGATCAACCTGTCGCGCACGATCAGCACCGATCCGCAATAATTCACCCACACCTTCAGTATCCAAGGTGTGAAATGGATCCTCTGGGAATACACCTTGGTTCACATAATCGGACATAAAGCGGCCAGCATCATCACGAGACAACCCATATGTCATTTGTGTTAAGTCGTTTGTACCAAAGCTTAAAAATGAGGAATGAAGCGCGATATCATCTGCACGGAGGGTTGCACGTGGTGTTTCCACCATAACACCTAATTTATAGGTGAAATCTGTTCCACGTTCATTACGAACGGCGGCGGCAACCGCATCAATGCGATTGCGCACCAACTCAACCTCACGCTTGGCACTAACCAAGGGAATCATGATTTCAGGCACGACTGTTTCGCCGTCTTGGGCAGCCTCCACGGCTGCCTCAAAGATCGCACGCGCTTGCATTTCATAGATTTCTGGAACTTTGATACCCAATCGAACACCGCGCATGCCCAACATGGGGTTGTATTCGCCCATCGATTCGACACGTTGTGTTACTGTGGACAGAGGCAGATCCAGTGCTTCAGCCAGATTCAGCAATCCCGCACGATCAGTCGGCAAAAATTCATGCAAGGGCGGATCAAACAGGCGAATGCACACGGGCAAGCCATGCATGATGCGGAACAATTCGATAAAATCAGCCCGCTGCATAGGCAACAAACGGTCCAAAACGGAACGTCGATCATGCGCGGCATCTGCAAAAATCATTTCGCGCATCACAGTCAATCGATCAACGTCAAAGAACATATGTTCAGTTCGGCATAACCCAATGCCATGTGCATCGAAATTACGCGCGGTCTGTGCATCACGCGGTGTATCGGCATTTGCGCGAACACGAATATCACAATTTTCTGAAGCCCATTTCATAAAGGTCTGAAAACTATCATCCAGTGCTGCTTCCACCATCTTTGGCTGTCCTGCCAACACCTGACCATTTGTTCCATCAATGGTCATAATGTCCCCTTCTGCAAATGTGCGACCATCTGGAGTGGTCAGGCGTTTTTCAGCTTGTTGGAATTTTATATCCGATGCCCCAACCACACAGGGCAACCCGATGCCGCGTCCAATCACGGCCGCATGGCTGGTCATACCCCCACGTTCCGTCAGCACACCCGCAGCGGCATGCATGCCTCGAATATCCTCTGGACTGGTTTCCCGGCGTACCAAAATACAAGCTTCGCCGCGCGCAGCATGTGCTTGCGCGGTTAAAGCATCAAAAACAATCTTGCCGCTGGCGGCACCCGGGCTGGCGGCAACCGCAGTGGCCAAAATATCGCGTTTGGCCTCTGGGTCGATTTGACGGTGCAACAATTCGCCGACCGCCCGTGGGTCAATGCGCATCAATGCCTCTTGCTGCGGGATGATCCCATCCTCGGCCAGTTTAACCGCGATCCGCATCGCAGCATTCGCGCGCCTATTGACACGAACACCATCCAAAATGAACAATTCACCATTTTGAATTGTAAACTCAATCTGCATTTCTTCGCGCAAGCGGTGTCGCATCAACTTGGCCTGCTCAACTAATTTGGCAAAAATTTCAGGCGCACTATCCTCGAGCGAGGGACCACGCGGATCATGCGCAAGGAAAAGCGCTTTGCGATGCTGCTCCAACGCATCGCGCCCTTGGCTTTGACGAGCATAGCGCCCCATGATACGTTCTTCGCCCGTATTGCCATCAACCAGCTGCAACACGCCAGATCCACTTTCACCTAATCCAATTCCAAAGGCCATTTTTTGAACGACCAATCCCAAACCTGCATCTGCAGGTGCCCCTTTCGCTTCACGCAGTAGACGGGCGGTGGTCCCCTCCCATGCACGCGACATTGATCGCAAAACCTCAGTCAATTGCTCCGAAACCCGCTGTGGGAATTCTTCACCTGTTTCGTCATAATAAGCATGCAATGCCGCCGCCAATGCCGCCTGGTCTTGGCCCTCGATATGTTCAAATGCATCTGGATCCAAACGAGCAACATTGATCGAATAGGATTGTACAAAACGCAGGTACAGATCAACTGCCGCCGCCTGGCCCAATTGATCGGATAATTCTACAAAGCGTGCATCGTTCATGCCTATGTTCAAAATTGCGCTTGGACCACCCCAATCCGCGCTTTCAGACGATGGGCGCACACACAGGATATCATCAGGAGAAAACTGATTTAGTATAGCGTCGAGATCGGGCTTATGGCCCACTGCAATGGATTTCACCATCTCAAAGGATAGCGCAACAGTTGATGGGACAGGCAAATCCAAACGCACAAGACGTTGAAGACATTTTGCGCGACCACCATGAGTTGGCGTCGCGATTGGTGCGGTGGGTGTAATCAGGTCAATAGTCGGCATATCGTGCTGCACTGCGGCGTTAATCGTGTCGCTGCAGCATAGCGAAGTGTGCCTATCAATCAAGAAAAAGCTGCGTCGTGACGCAAGGTGAGGCCGCCTAGGCTGCCTCAATCCGTCCTAAATCCGCAACGCGGGCGCAGATACTGCGCACCTGTGACAACAGGTTCAAACGATTGCGACGCACAATTTCATTGTCTGAGTTCACCTGAACCGCTTCAAAAAATGCATCAACTGGTAAACGCAGGGCTGCCATGGCTTCCATCGCAGCAGAAAAGTCCTCTGCCTGCATAGCCACATCAATTTCAGGACCCTGCGTTTCAAGTGCACCGAATAGGGCACGCTCTTCATCTGTTTCTGCAAATTTCACGTCCGCACCAAACGAATATTCAACGCCGTCTTTTTCTTCTGCTTGGGTCAGAATATTGTTGGCACGACGGAACCCTTGTACCAGGTTTTCACCATCCTCAGACGCAAGGAACTCAGACAACGCCTCGGCGCGTTCAACAAGAAGCGCAATGTCGTCATTTCCCTCAATCACCACGCAGGCGTCGATGACATCATGGCGGATCCCACGATCACGCAGATATACTTTTAATCGATCATGGAAAAACCCTAGCAGATCGGATGCAATGGCGGATGCATCTGCAACATTTTCAAATCGACCCAAATGTTCCATGGCGACACTGACCAATTGCAGTCGGATTTTGTTTTCCAAAACCAGGCGAATGATCCCTAACGCAGCGCGACGCAAGGCGAAGGGATCCTTTGATCCCGTTGGTTTTTCATCAATCGCCCAAAATCCGCATAGAGTATCCAATTTATCCGCCAGAGCAACGGTCGCAGAAACAGCCTCGGTCGGGACATCATCGGATGGCCCCAATGGTTGCCAGTGTTGTTCACATGCGTTGGCAACATCCTGTTCTAAACCTGCGGCTTCGGCGTAATAGCGGCCCATCAAACCCTGCAATTCAGGAAATTCATAGACCATTTCCGAGGACAGGTCCGCCTTGGCTATTCCAGCAGCCTTTTGCGCCAAAACTGCATCTGAAGATGTCGCAGAGGATAGATCACCCGCAAGTGCAATGATACGATCAATGCGGTCCTTTTGACTGCCCAACTTATTGTGAAACGTCACATTCGCCAATCGCGCTGTCCACGCGGTTAGGCCATCGTTTTGCGCGACACGTAAATCATTTTCCCAAAAGAATTTCGCATCAGCCAAACGTGCTGACAAAACTTTTTTATTGCCCGCCAAAATGGTCGCGCCCTGATCTGCTGTTTCACGGTTTGCAACAGTTATAAAGCGGGTAATTTTACCCGATTTTGTATCTCGAACCGAAAAGAATTTCTGGTGTTCGCGCATAGACGCTTGCAAAACTTCTGGCGGCAGTTCCAAAAATTCTTGGTCAATTTCACCCATCAGCACAACGGGCCATTCGACCAACCCTGCAACCTCGACCAACAAACCTGCGTCTTCGACTAATTCTAGGCCGCTTGCAAATGCGATATTGGTTGCGTCCTGCAATATCATCTGCGCGCGCTCTTCAGGATCCAGAATAACGTATTCCTTTTTCAGAGAGGCTGCATAGTCATCAAATCCAGACACACTAATCGGCCTGCCCGATGACATGAAACGATGGCCCATAGTTTGGTTGCCACTTTCAATGCCATCAATATTCACTGAGACAACTTTTGCATCCACATCATCACTTAGAACACAGGTAATAGAATGCAGTGGACGCACCCAACGCAAGGCCCCGGCCCCCCAGCGCATTGATTTTGGCCATGGGAAGTTGCGAATTGCGTGCACCAACACTTCGGCAATAATGTCGGCGGCTGGGCGGCCTGGCTTTTCAATAGTTGCTACATAGACCTGACCCTTTTTCTCCTCCCGCACCTCAAGTTGATCTTTGGTCAGTCCTGCACCGCGCAAAAACCCCTCGATCGCCCTTTCTGGGGCATCAACGCGTGGACCTTTACGCTCTTCACTTACAGTTGGGCTTTCACTTAATACCTCGTCAACAGCCAGCGTCAGGCGGCGCGGAGTTGAAAACGCGGCCGCACCTGAATAGGTCAAACCAGCATCAACCATCCCATTTGTGATCAATTTCTTCAAATCTTCCGAAGCACGGCGTTGCATACGCGCGGGGATTTCTTCTGAGAAAAGTTCAATCAGTAGGTTAGGCATTATTAGTCCCTTTCAGGGCAATTTGGATCTTTGGGTGATCCGTCGTAAAGTTTATCACCACAGTCGTTGACTTCGTGCCAGACGTATCCACGTCCATCAGTATAAATCGCAACAACACGGTCAATCCCGTATTCGATATTGCGTTGACCCCAAAATGCCACTGCATTTCCGTTTGCAAGGTCATTTCCAATTTGTTCTGCATCGAAGCAGTCAAACCAACCAGGGGCGACCCGAGGTTCAGCCTCTGGATGCAACTCAAAACTTTCCGTTAACATCCCAATGGATTGTTCGGCTTGAAAACAGGCACGGTACCGAATGGGCGAACTATCCGCATCAATCGCACTCAGCGAAGATACAGGGATTTCCTCGGGTGCGCCCGTTACAACAGACTTCAGTACAACCCGGTTATCCGTTTCACTTACGTCATCATAAAACCCATAGATTTGCAAATAAAAGATCGCCGCACCGGCAAGGGCGGCACTGATTACAATCAGGGAAACAATGACACGTCCGTTCATGCTGAGTATCCCCCCGCTTCGGTCAGGACAAAGGCATCGGCACATCTTTTCGCGAGGCTACGAACGCGCCCAATATAGGCCTGCCGCTCGGTCACGGAAATCACACCGCGTGCATCCAGCAGATTGAAAATATGGCTTGCCTTGATGCATTGATCATATGCGGGGTGCGCCATGATGATGCGTTTGGATGTTTTAGGATCAATATGTTTCTGATCCAGAATGGCCTGACATTCGGCTTCAGCCTCTTCGAAATGACGCAGCAAAACTTCGGTGTTCGCAACATCGAAATTCCAGCGTGCGTATTCCTGTTCTGTCTGTTTAAACACGTCGCCATATTTTAGCGCGATTGGTGCGTTGGGATCGTTAAAGGGCATATCCATGACGTGATCAACACCCAACACATACATAGCCAAGCGCTCCAAACCATAGGTCAACTCACCTGACACAGGGTGGCAATCATGCCCTCCAACCTGCTGGAAATAGGTAAACTGGCTGACTTCCATGCCGTCGCACCACACTTCCCAACCAAGCCCCCAGGCGCCCAATGTCGGACTTTCCCAGTCATCCTCAACAAAGCGGATGTCGTGCAGCGCCATATCGATCCCAATCACCTCAAGTGAACCAAGATATAGATCCTGCAGATCAGGGGGGCTGGGTTTGATCAGGACCTGATACTGATAATAGTGCTGCAATCGGTTCGGGTTTTCACCATAACGCCCATCAGTTGGCCGACGAGAAGGCTGAACATATGCAGCCGCCCATGATTTTGTGCCCAAGGCGCGCAGGGTTGTGGCAGGGTGAAATGTTCCCGCGCCGACTTCCATATCGTAAGGTTGCAAAACGGCGCATCCCTTGGCCGCCCAGTAATTTTGCAATCTTAGGATAATTTCTTGAAAAGATTTAGGTTTTTCAATTGTCATAGAGTTGAAACCTTATTCATGCGGCGCAATTGTCTCCTAAATAGGCAAAGCGGCCATGACGGTCAATGAAGGGTGGAGAATTTTACATAAAAACGAGACATCGTGGCGCGGGTGAATATGCGCAAGATAAAACTAGAAATCCGCGAAATGTTTGGTATGACCGACACATAAGCAGAATAAAAACATAATTAAGAGGTTGGGATGCGCTATTGTTTGGGTTTGTTTGTTGCAATTTGGACTGCACTGATTGCGGGGACAAGCGTTGCCCAAGATATGCGCTGGATCCAAATTGAAGCACAGCCAAGTCTGCTTGAAGCGGAAACACGCGCGCGGATCTATGCTGAAGAATTTCCTGACATACAGGCGCATTCGATCGGGTCTGGATGGTATGCAATTACACTCGGACCGCTTCCTGAGGATCAGGCAGATTTGCGCATGACTGAACTGCGCGCACGTGCCGCGATCCCACGTGATAGCTTTCTGGCCACTGGGACAAATTATCGGCAACGCATTTATCCAATCGGCCCAGCCCCGGCTGCCGTAACGCCCGAAAAAACAGTGGAAGTGGAAGCTGCCCAAGAGGAAACGACACGAACATCCTTTGCTGAAAACGAAGAAAACGCAGCGTCTTTACAAACCACTCCTGAACCAAGCAGCTCAGGACCTGACGAGACCCTGAGCGAAGCACGTGCAGGCGAAGCACTGCTGAGCCGCGAAGAAAAAATGGACCTACAACGTTATTTGCAATGGGCGGGATATTACAACAGCACTATTGACGCCTCTTTCGGCCGTGGGACAAGACAGTCAATGGCCGCATGGCAGGCTGACAATGGGCACGAGGGCACAGGCGTTTTAACCACCGCACAGCGTTCAAAATTACGGGCACAGTATTTTGCGATTTTTGATGACCTGGGCCTGGAAACACACCGTGACTTGGAAGCAGGTATCAGCATCGATTTACCAAAGGACGTTGTCGCATTTGACGCCTATGCAGCACCGCTTGCGCATTTCAAATCACGGGACACATCATCACCTACTCATGTGTTTTTGATTTCTGCTGCTGGAAATTCCAGTGATTTGGCAGCGCTTTATCGCGTTTTACCGACACTCTCCATCGTTCCAATGAACATTGAAAAATCACTTAAAAAAGATCGGTTTGAGATAAGAGGTGCAGGCAGTAAAACCCATGCGTACATTACCGCGTCGCACAAGGGTGATGAAATCAAAGGGTTTGGTCTGATTTGGCCCAATCAAAATGGTGAACAATTCGACAGACTTGTTGCACACATGCTTGTGAGCTTCGAAACATTTTCAGGTACATTAGACCCAAGCCTCAGCGTTGCAATCAATGATCCTGAAACCGAGTTTGGTGTAGCAATACGCAAACCCGCATTTGTAAAGAGTGCGGTGTTTGTTTCAGATCAAGGTCACGCAGTGACCGATACAAGCGACCTTGAACAGTGTGATGCCCTGACCATTAGTGGAACCCACGACGCCGAAATTATTGCGCGGTCAGAAACGGGCGCAGGTTTGATTTCTCCTACATCTGATCTGACACCAATTTCTTACGCAAACCTAGGTTACCCTGTACGTAAGGGCGACAGAATGTTCCTATCCAGCTATCCATTCGGCGGACGCCTGGGATTGGCATCTCTCGCCGAGACAACAATTGCCGAAACAGCTGATCTTTCTGGAAACACAGAAAAATTCCGTTTGGATCTGTTGGCAGAACCTGGGGATTTTGGCGGGGCGCTTTTGGATCGATCAGGAAACCTCGCGGGTATTTTAGTTAGTCAAAATAACACAGGTCGCGTCTTGCCAAACAATGTAAACTTTGCAGCGTCTGCGGCGGTTTTGGCCGATATGATGGCATCCGTGGGATTGCGTTTAGGGGCCGCCCAAAGTCGGCGGTTAGATGACGTTGCGATGATATCATCAGCGCAAAACATGCTCACACCCATTGAATGTTGGATTGATTAAGCAGCCTGCCAAAATCTGCGAGTAAATAACACAAAAACGGCCATCAGTTCCAGTCGACCTAAAATCATGCCAAAGATCAGCAATCCTTTGGCGGTGCTATTTAAGTTTTCAAAATTCCCCGTTGGGCCAATTTCCGACCCAAGGCCTGGGCCAATATTTCCAATCGCTGTTGCCGCGCCCGACAGCGCCGTAATAAAATCCAAACCCGCAAGACCCAGCAAAAACGCCAACGCCCCAAGTGAGATGAAGAACATTACAAAGAAGACCATAACCGAGTCCATTACGTCCTGTGAAATTGGACGATCCTGAAAATGCGGAACATGCACGCTATTTGGCGATTGGATGCGGCGCAGCTGCGTTGACATCGCTGCAAGCATAATTTGATAGCGAAAGATTTTTACTGAACATGCAGTTGATCCCGCGCACCCACCGATCAAGCCGATAAAAAAGAAGACCGCCACCATGGGGGCGCCCCACAACATATAATCGGTAGATGCGTAACCCGTCCCGCTCATGATCGAGATGATATTAAAAAGGGCCTGACGAAACGCCTGTTCAATCGCAAAATTTTGCGAATAAATAAGATATATTGTAGTAAGCGCGATGATCAACGTCAGAGTTGCCACGAAACCACGGATTTGTTCATCGGTAAAAATGGGTCGCGCACTGCCATTCAAAAGCTGAACAAAGCGTACAAATGGCAAGGCTGCCAAAACCATATAAAGTGACGCTACATATTCCGCAGGCCCCGACATAGCGGCGAATGATGCATCATGTGATGAGAATCCTCCTGTTGCCACTGTTGTTAGGGCATGGATTAACGCATCAAATCCAGACATATCGACAATGATATAGCTTAGGAAACAGGCAATTGTGAGACCAATGTAGATGATCGAAATTTGCCCTGAAATTTCCGTGGCGCGAGGTAAAATCTTTCCCATTGTGTCAAAAGATTCTGCACGGAAAAGTTGCATACCCCCCACGCGTAATTCTGGCAAAAAAACCATCGCAACGACAATGATCCCTATGCCACCCAACCAATTCAGAAGCCCCCGCCACAATAGGAGACCACGCGGCAAATCATCCAATCCACTGATCACAGTCGATCCCGTCGTTGTCAGGCCCGAGGTGGCCTCAAAAACCGCATCGACAATTGAAGATTGTGTCGCCCCCATCAAAAATGGCAAGGCCGCAAAAATCGGCAAAATAACCCAAACGCCTGTTGTCAGAAGAAATGTCTTTTGTAGCTCAAGTCCTTGGGATTTTCCATTTGAGCAAGAGATAGAAACAAAGAGTCCCGACAGTGTTGTGATCACCCCCGCCTGCGCAAATACGCGCCAATGCGGGCTTCCATCCGCAAAATCCAAGATCATTGGGAAAAGCATCATCAAGCCAAGAAAGGCCACAATGATCCCAATCACGTATCCGATGGGTCGAATATCAAACATGACAAAACCGTTGGCGTTCAATCACACCAAAGTCAAGCTTGTTTATCCGCGGTGGATTAAGGATTCAAAAAAGCGCGGGTCAATAGAATTCGATGCAAATGTGGACCCATTGGTCAATACAGACACGGCGTCATGGCTGTGCAAGCTTTCTTGGTGGCTGGCCGCAACACGATAATCTGATATACGTGCGTCTGCGCTTAGTTGTCCTGCAAACAGTCTTGCAGCGTCTTCGACAAAAATTGGATTTGCGGCATTCAATTCTGCAAATGCTTGTTCATCTTCACGCTTGACCATGACTTGTGTTTCAGTAGGCACCGCTCGGCGGCACATATCAATCACATCTTCGAACCAAAGTTTTTCACCTTGTTCAAATTTAAGCGAAATACGCGCAACCGAACGTTGTGAATGCGGTGTTGCCAATTGACCCCGCAACTGGCGTGCATGTTCGGAAAGCTCCAGAGAACAGGGGCAAGTAGAGCTGTAAACATAATCAATATGCATCATCTTGTGACGCACACCTTTGTGTTCGACCAGTTCTAGCGTAATATCATAATACTGGTAGCCAGACAGACCCGAACGCAGGCTGTTTACCTTGACAGGATAGGAAAAACGCAAAGCAATGCGCGCATCAAAACTTTCCAAATCATATTTGTAATCGTCCAAAACCGCTGAAACGACATCAACACTAAACCGTTCCTCTGCATGCTTATAAAAACTGCGCATTATGCGAGACATGTTGATGCCCTTTTTGTCAGCATCAAGGCTGACAGTGCCTGTCACAGATGTTTCAAGGGTGATTGAACCACCCGCCTTGGTTGCAAAACTGATCGGAAGGCGGAAGTTTGAAATGCCAACATGTTGAATGACGCGGTTTTCCCCACGGATCGAGGAACTGGGACCATTTTGCAGATCAGGTAAGGTGTCACGATATGCAGCATCCGCGTCAAAATTATCTGGGTATTTACGGGTAAGTTCTGGATAAGCGGCGGGCAATAAACCACGCAACGCAGTTAAATGCGGCCCATCCAATGCGTCCGCACCTTTTTCCGCTATAAAGCTGCGCAAAACATCCAATGCGGCCTGTGCCTCACTTCGTTCAACCTCTTTATCTACATCGCGACTATGAATATTCATGGCGAACTCCAAAACTTAAGTCTCTGCTTAATGTAGGCTTGAGATCAGAAAGTTTCCAGTCACGCTTTTCTCAATGTTAAAAACGACACGTAGCAAATTAACCCAATGCTGCCAAAATATCGGCCAAAAGATCCTCTTGATCTTCTAAACCAACAGAGAAGCGGATTAAGCCATCCGTAATCCCCAAAGCAGCCTTTTGATCATCCGGCAGTCGTTGATGTGTTGTCGTAGCTGGATGCGTTGCAATTGATTTGGCATCCCCCAAATTATTCGAAATCACGGCAATCTTCAGACGGTTTAGAAATGCAAAACTAGCCTCTTGCCCACCCTTAATCTCAATTGCGAGCACAGTCCCGCCACTGCCCATTTGCCGTTGCACCAAATCATATTTTTCGTGTGATGGGTGATTTGGATAAATCACGCGTGACAATTTGTCATGCTCACTCAACTCTTCTGCCAAAAACTGTGCACTCGCTGCTTGGGCACGCACGCGCAACTCGATTGTCTCAAGTCCTTTGAGCATGACCCATGCTGTAAACGGGCTCATCGAGCCGCCAGTGTGCTTCATATAGGTTTCAATCGGCCCGCGGATCATATCCTTGCGACCCAAAATAACCCCACCCAGTGTCCGGCCCTGACCATCAATATGTTTTGTTGCGGAATATACAACCAAATCCGCGCCAAGCGCGATTGCTTTGGAAAATACGGGCGTCGCGAAGACATTATCAATGATCACCAGCGCATCATTTTCTCGTGCAATTTCCGAAACCGCCGCGATGTCGATCACCTCAAGCGTTGGGTTTGAAATTGTTTCAAAAAACACAATTTTTGTATCTGGTGTTACTGCCGCACGCCATGCGTCCAGATTAGTGCCATCAACGAAGCTTATGTTGACGCCCATACGCGGCATGATCTCTTCTAGGATGTACAGACACGACCCAAATAGGGCACGCGAGGCAACAACATGGTCTCCGGCTGCGACCAATGACATCAGTGCCCCGTTCACGGCCGCCATACCCGATGCTGTTGCAAAGGCATCTTCCGCGCCCTCTAGCGCTGCAATCCGGTCTTCAAATATGGCAACAGTTGGGTTGCCATAACGGGCATAAATAAATTCGTCTTCACCCGATTGAATAAAGCGCGCTTGAGCCTCTTCAGCTGTTTCGTAAACAAACCCTTGCGTCAGAAAAATCGCTTCACTGACTTCGTTATATTGTGACCGACGGGTTCCGCCATGGACCATTTCTGTGCGTGGTTTAAATGTATCGCTCATCTTATTCTCTGTGGCATTTCGCCAATAAAAAACCCCTTCCACTCGGCCAAGGGAAAGGGTGTTCTTTCTTCCTGACCTTTTAGCGGTTTATTTTACGTGGCCCGCAATCCGGTTACAAATCGCCACGCACGTCTAGTATCTCAACCCAATCCGATGGTCAATTGCAACTGATCATTCTGAGAATTAACGGGACGCATTACTCCTGTTCCTCATCAAATTCGCCGTATTGCTGTAGGATTTTGTATTGTGTTGCCAAGAAAACCAAGAGCGCAAATGTCAGTCCGAAGGTTTTAAAATAAACCCAGATCTCGGACGATTGCGTGCGCCAAATGAGTTCGTTCAAAACAGCGAGCGAAAAGAAAAAGATCATGATGCGACGCGAAATGATCATCCAACCTTCATCCTTCATGGGAACCGAACTGCCCAATATCGATTGAAGATACGATTTACCCTGCAACAATCCAACCGCAATTGCCCCCCCAAACAAGACATAAACCAAGGTTGGCTTCATCTTGAAAAAGCTCTCGTCATTCAGAAAAATCGTCAACCCACCGAAAATAAGCACTAGAACTAGTGTCAGCAACTGAACCTTGGACACCTCGCCAAACAACCGCCAACCAATCACGGTTGAAACACACAAGAAAGGAACAAAAATAGCTGTGGCAAGGACAAAGCCCGTGTATTCCTGTCCCGCAAATTCGACGACTTCATTTTTAAAAAAGATATAGGTCAAAAAGAAAACAGCCACGGGCAGCGTTTCTAAAATCGTTTTCAGCATTTGCTTGTTTTGCTTTTGCTCACTCATCTTATCCACCAAATTCAACAATCACTGCGCCCAGCGCAATTAAACACATCAACACAATCCTGCGCGGTCCTACTCTTTCCTTCAAGACCAACCACCCAATCAGTGCCGCAAATACCACGGATGTTTCCCGCAATATGGCGGCTTCGCCAACTTTGTCCAGACGTGTGGCCAACATGATTGAGCCAAAACTGAGGATTGCGACAAAGCCACCGATATAGCCGCGTAACACTAGGGGTCCAAGCGCGGGTCGATCCTGCATCTCCCACCACCTGATTGCTGCAAAAACGGGAAATGTTATGCCATCAACCACAAAAAACCAGACCAGAAATGTAAATGGGTTCTCTGCTGCGCGAATTCCATAGGCATCGTATGTCGTATAAAGGGCTACAAAGCATCCTGTCGCAACGGCAAACACCAGTGCGGGACCAAATGTTTCGCGGTTTGTTTCCAAAAATACGAAATTATACACAGCCAAACCAAAAATACCGCAAAGCAGGACTAAAACACCCATCCATTGCGTCGTGCTAAAAGTTTCTCCAAAAATCAAATAAGCCCCAAAAACTGTAAACAGCGGACCTGTTCCCCGAACGACTGGATAAACAACCGTATACGCGCCCTTTACATAGGCGTAGCCTTGCAAAATTTTATAAAATGTGTGGATGATCCATGCCCCAAACAATATTGGCCACAACAAAGGTTCAGGTGCAGGAACCAAAAGCATCGCAACAGGCAGCATGATTGTTGCATATCCAAAATCCATCGCACCGCGCGACAACCACGGATCATGACGCCCCTTTTGCAAGGCTCCGAAAACCGCATGCAGGAATGCCGCAAGCAGCGCGAGCCCCAAGGCGATTGAGTGCCCTGTTTCCGTCCCCTCAACCGCGTAGATCCACTCAGTCATTTGTAGTTATTCCAGCCCCGTTAATGCTTTGGCAAAATCTTCGGGGTCAAATGGGGCAAGATCATCAATCTGTTCACCAACCCCAATCGCATGAATGGGTAGTCCAAATTTATCCGCCAATGCCACCAAAACGCCGCCCTTGGCCGTACCGTCTAGTTTTGTCATAACCAAACCGGACACATCGGCGAGCTTTTTAAATGTATCAACCTGTGACAGGGCGTTTTGCCCAGTGGTTGCATCCAGAACCAACAATGTGTTGTGGGGTGCCTCGGGATCTTTTTTACGAATAACGCGTACGATCTTGGCCAATTCCTCCATCAAATCTTGGCGATTTTGCAAACGCCCCGCGGTGTCTATCATTAACAGATCGGCGCCGTCTTCTTGGGCCTTGGTCATTGCATCAAATGCCAGTGATGCAGGGTCTGATCCCTCTGGCGCAGTCAGTACGGGAACCCCCGCACGATCACCCCAAACCTGTAACTGTTCAACGGCAGCGGCGCGGAATGTGTCCCCCGCAGCGATCACCACAGATTTGCCTGCCGCCTTAAACTGGCTTGCCAATTTGCCGATTGTCGTTGTTTTGCCTGACCCATTTACGCCCACAACCAAGACCACCTGTGGCTTGGTCGGGTAAAGGGGCATGGGTTTGGCCACATGTTCCATGATCCGTGTGATTTCACCTGCAAGCAGCTGTTTAATCTCATCACTCGATAATTTCGTTCCAAACCGCCCCTGCGCCATGTTGGCGGTGACACGCAACGCAGTATCCACACCCATATCTGATTGGATCAGCAACTCTTCCAGCTGCTCCAGCATCTCGTCATCCAACGTGCGACGAACAACTGTCGGTTTTGATCGCCCAAGCAATCGCTCCATCAAACCTGGTTTAGACGACTTAAACGCTTGCGGCACCGGAACTGGTGCAAGTTGCGAAACAACATCTGGCTCTGGCTCTGGCTCTGGCTCTGGCTCTGGCTCTGGCTCTGGCTCTGGCTCTGGAGAGAGCTCCTCTATAACAGAACCCGGGTCAAGCATTTCTTGACTTGTTGCTTCCAGTTCCTCTTCCTCACCGCCATCTTCAATAATCGCATCCAGACCTTCATCTAGTTTGGATGACGAGCGAAACAAACGTTCCTTTAGCTTTGAGAAAAACGCCATGCTACCTCCAAAAGTGAGCTTATGTCCCACCTAATCGCAATCCTCGCAGGATTAAAGCCCTTGAACCGGCTTTTATACAATACTCACAGCGTCGTAGCGCGGTGCAACGGTCAAATTTCGTCGCTAAAATGCTTCATCACCAATTTGATCGGATTTGGAGCGGCCTGTCCAAGGCCACAG
>JBMTQO010000024.1:0-31399 GCA_049446275.1 Paracoccaceae bacterium
CGCTAAGGCATCCGCGTAAGCACCATAACCAACATCACAATGATAGAAGCTGATGCGCCGATCATGATGGCCTCAAGCCGTTTAACGCGGGCAAAGACTTCTTTAAACTGGATTTTAACTTCGGTTCTGATTTCCGCGATCTGAATTTGCATGTCGTCAATGCGTTCGTGTGCGGATGCAACTGTTCGTTTGTCCATGTGCGCCTCATGTAATGTCGTCAGTTACTTCAACTGTGATGTAACCGTTGTTTGGAAATGTCTCGATTGTGCCGTCGGTATTGGTGACTTCAAACTCAGCTTCATACAGCCCAGCAGTCGCGGTATCTGATGCCGACCACGCGTAGCTCACCTGCCCTGCATCATAGTCATAGACCGAAGCCGCTGCATCCACGCTTGTCGTTGCCGACCCCAGTGGACGCATGTGAAAACGCACCGTGGCACCCGATAATTCAATGAGCGTACCGTCACCATCTTTGAGCGTCGCCAGCATCGCAGGAGACGTGTCGTTTTGTTTTATATAGAAGGTCATTTTACACCGCTTTGTTAAACGAGGTTACTTCAACAATGTTTGAGGAGATTGCTTCAATCTGCACATAGCGTAGGAACGCTGCGCCGAACGGAATATTTGGTATGCTTGGCGATCCAGTTACAATACTATCTGCTTCAAAGTTTTTGGTGGTGTGCACCAAATGACATGACTGCCTCGTATCTGCATCAGATCAGTGACGGGTATTCAGAATTCAGCAAAGTGTTTGTTTCATCGTTTCGGGATTAACCGATGATCCACGATACACCTAACCCTGTAACAATGGTGAAAATCACGGATCGCGTTAAAATCGCAATTATCGCCGCAATCAACCCGGAAAGCACGGTGGTGTTCCACATCTGAATTTCACCTGCCTCATCCAGAAACAATGCCGCTGCGATAATCGCCGATAGGACGGCGGTGGGTACATAACGCAGATATCGTTCCGCCCAATCGGGTAATGTGCTGGCACGCAGGCCCGAAAACATGGAAAAGCGCACGGCGAAATTCGCCAGTCCCGTTAAAATCATGACAATCCAAATCATGCGCGATCCTCCCTATGGGACAGAATGCCACCCACGGTTATTCCAACCACTGTTGCCGCAACGATCCATGCATTCCACGGCAGTGCCTGGCCAAAGAGTGCAACCACTGCCGCCGATGTGGCCGCAGCAATATCCGACACGCGGCGCAAATTCGGCAACACCAAGGCCATGAATGTCAGCGGTATTGCAAAGCCCAGGTTCAGCTCATCTGGGATTGTGGCACCGACCAAAACACCGACGACAGTCGCGATTTGCCAACACACCCATAACGTCATTCCACACCCCAAAAGGTGATAATGCGCCAATTCGGGTCGATCCGTCGTTTCAAAACGCTTGATTGAAATGGCAAAGGCCTCATCCGTCAAAAGATATCCCAAAATAATGCGCCAGCGAAGGGACAAGGGGCGCAAATACTTTGCGACTGCCGCACTGTATAGCATGTGGCGCAAATTGATAACCGCAACAGAGGACCCCACGATCAGGGGTGATGCACCCGTGGCCCAGAGTTGCGCAAAAACTACCTGAGAGGCTCCGCCAAAGACAATCGAAGACATCAAGATCGTTTGCAAGGGGCTTAGCCCGCTCGCAATACCCAAGACCCCAAAGACCAGGCCAAAGGGAACCACCCCCAACTGAAGGGGAAGTTGATCGCCGATACCACGAAGAAATTCGCGCATGTTATCGGATGTCATCACGCACCTATGTTCCATTCATCAGGTGCAAGTGATGGGACATCCGCAGACAAAGTGCAAATGTATTTCACGTAGGCCCTGGCCTGCCTCCGACATTTCCTGTCGTGCATTGCTTGACACGATCTATGTTGTGCCAGAGGATGTGCGCAAACCATCACGAAAGGATCAAAAATGGGACGCATTGCCGATTTCAAAGCGCTTGTAAAATCTGGAAAACCACTTAGCGGCACATTTTTGAAAACCCCTCACCACAATATGATCGAGGTCATGGCACAAAGCGGGTTGGATTTCGTTTGCCTTGACGCGGAACATGCACCATTTGATCGAGCAGCGATTGATGCTTGTATGGCCGTGTCCCGCGCACTTGATTACCCCGTGTTGGTGCGGGTAGGAGATTCCAGCCCGCGCGAAATTTTATGGGTCTTGGATTGCGGTGCTGCCGGCATCGTGGTGCCCCATGTCGATTCTGTGGAGCGCGCCGAGGAAATCGCACGCACTGCACGTTTTGGGAAAGGCGGCCGTGGATTTGCGGGTACGCCGCGTTGGGGTGGATTTGGTACTGAAAAAATGGCCGATCTTCTGGACCGATCCCAACAAGAAACCGTTGTGTTCGCCCAGATTGAGGAAGACTATGCAGTTCCCTTATCAGATCAGATTGCGGCAATTGACGGTATTGATGCGCTATTCGCCGGCCCTTCTGACTTAACTGTCAGCATGGGACATTCAACGGTGACAGATGAGCTTATTGGTGATGCAATGACTACCATCGGCAACGCAACGAAGGCGCATGGAAAAGGCTATGCGAGCTACATTGGCACAGCTGAAGCAGCCTCAGCTTGGCACGAAAAATTTGGTGTCCAAATCTTCTTTGTGGCTTCAGAACATAACTGGATGCGCAGTGTCGCAAATGCAACCGCCGCGACAATTTCGAAACTATAGAGCAACACAATAGCTCGGGTTTCGGAATTGCGCAGATATTCAAATTCGATCTCTTCAAACATCATTTACTTAAATCTTGAGTGCGTGATCCCCTATCTTGGGCATCGGCCCCAGATAAGACTGTAATCTCTGTCCCTAGTACTTTTTTAAGTATGATCTCCTTTCCTAATTCGTAAGGTCATAATAAAAGTGTTTCTAATCGAGGTTGGTTAGTAAAATATTTCTATAAAGCTCCGAAGTTTGCAAATTTGCTTATTGCGCCTTGTTTCGTCTATTCGTAGTTTCAAACCTAAATCTTTTCACAGGAGCCTCCATATGAGCAACGGACCAACATACGGTTTTGATACATTACAAATTCATGCAGGCGCGCGCCCTGATCCCGCAACGGGAGCACGCCAAACGCCGATCTATCAATCAACGGCCTATGTGTTCCGCGATGCAGATCACGCAGCTGCCCTGTTCAACCTACAAGAAGTTGGTTTCATCTATTCCCGCCTGACAAACCCAACAGTCGCTGTTTTGCAAGAACGCATAGCGACTCTAGAAGGTGGCGTTGGCGCGGTTTGTTGCTCATCAGGTCATGCAGCGCAACTGATGGCGCTGTTTCCATTAATGGCACCTGGCAAAAACATTGTGGCTTCAACCCGTCTATACGGTGGCACCGTTACGCAGTTTAGCCAAACAATCAAACGCTTTGGTTGGTCAGCCACATTTGTGGATTTTGATGATCTGGATGCGGTAAAGGCCGCAATCAACGACGATACACAAGCGATTTTCTGCGAAGCCATAGCAAACCCTGGTGGCTACATTACAGACCTGGACGCCGTTGCTGCCGTTGCGGATGAAGGTGGCTTGCCCTTAATCGTGGACAATACAACTGCGACCCCTTACTTGTGCCGCCCCATCGAACACGGTGCGACATTGGTTGTGCATTCTACAACAAAATACATGACGGGTAATGGCACAGTCACTGGCGGCTGTGTTGTGGACAGCGGTAAATTTGATTGGAGCGCTTCAGGGCGTTATCCATCCTTGGCTGATCCAGAGCCTGCTTATCACGGACTACGTTTCCATGAAACTTTTGGACCATTGGCATTTACCTTCCATTCAATTGCAATTGGTCTGCGCGATTTGGGCATGACAATGAACCCACAAGGTGCGCATTATACCTTGATGGGTTTAGAAACTTTGTCCTTGCGGATGGAACGCCATGTGCAAAACGCAATGCGTATCGCGACATGGCTAGAGGGACACGACGCGGTTGATTACGTCACCTATGCTGGTCTGAAATCATCCCCCTACAACGATCGTGTTGAACGCATCTGTCCCAAAGGTGCAGGTGGCCTGTTCACGGTTGCGCTAAAGGGTGGTTACGATGCATGTATCAAATTCGTGGATAACCTTGAGATCTTTAGTCATGTTGCAAACTTGGGCGATGCGCGCTCGTTAGTGATCCATTCGGCCTCCACAACCCACCGTCAGTTGACCAAGGAGCAACAAGAGGCTGCAGGGGCAAGCCCAAACGTTGTGCGTATCTCAATCGGGATTGAGGATGCAGACGATTTGATCGCAGACCTTGAACGCGCTTTGGTAGCGGCATCATCAAAATAATGGGTTTGGCGCGGTCATTCGGCCGCGCAATCCACCATTATAATGCAGGGTAATCGTTTTTGAAATCGCTACGTTTTAGTGTATTATACACCCCTTCACCCAGGGTGCGGTCGAAATTTGCCGACTGCTCAAGACCATAAGACAACTTTATCCACTTTTGCAAATTTCTTGAATAGAACCAAGATGTTGACCGAGGACTGTAGCAATCGAGTGCGCCCTTTACAAGACCGCCTCAACCGCGCGGGTCATTGCCAGACCGTAATCCGCTTGGGTCATGCCATACCGGAAATGCAAATCCGTCAATCCATTTTTACCAACTTCTGCTGCAGCGGCCAAACCATCAGCATGTTTGGATAAATCATCCTGCCGAGTACGTAACGAAGTACCGGCTATATAATCGAGTGGTTCATCTCTTTCTTCATCAAAGTTACACACTCAAATCAAGTCCAACCGCCGGGTTGTGATGTATTTTTCGTCAACTCCGTTTGCTTAGATTTGTCCAGCGCACTGTCCACGCGGACTCCGAAATAAAGTCGGATCGCACCTGCATCATGCCCCTTTCGCACAACGATAATTTGATTATCGCATGATTTGGAGTATAATGCACTTCGCCTTCAATTATTAAGGTCCGAACAACCATTATGGATGCGGACAACACACAAAAAAATAATCGTAAAAACAAAGGCATTTTTAAAACTCCGACAAATTAGACGTGGATTAAGTGGAGTTAGTATCTGAAAACAGGGCGGATTTTTGCCATAGGCGGGGTTTTGCTTCACCTCTTTAAAAACATGAGATAAACTAAGCTGGGGAACGGGATGTTCTGATCAATGCGTACATCAAATGCACAAAGCCCAAGATTTGCTTTATCGCTGTCCTTTGAGGGCATCGACCTAGAAGAATACGCAAAGGGCGCATCTTCAAAAATTGCCCAAGCGATATTGGATACAGATGATTTTGATCAACGCATGTTTGCAATATCCCGCAAGGCCGAGGCCATGTCAGGCGATGGTTTGAGCGTTGCATTGATCCTGCCCACTGAACAGATCAAGTTTGTTTCAGTTTCCTGTCCCAATGACGCCGATCATATTACGATTAATGAGCACATACTGCGTACAATGGATCGGGCGACCCCCTATTCCATGGACGAATTGCGGATTGATCATCATTTGGCCGATGGAACCCTGCATGTTGCCGCCGTCGCATTAGAAACTCTGGATGAAGCCGAGCAATTCGCCAAGCAATACGGATTTTCGCCAGTGGCCTGTATTGCACGGACAGATGCCGACACCTTTCCAGTCGAGGTATTTTTCGGGTTAAGCGATGCGCCATCAGGGTTAATTTCAGGCCTCTGTACAAAAGAATCAGAGGTAGAGGATCAAGCCCCCCCTAACATTGCTCTTGCAAGACGTGACACCGCCGAAGACATAAAAATCATTGCCTCAACCGCTCTGTTACCCGTTGAGGCCCCTCTAAGCCTCAACCCCGAACCTGTTATGCCAACTGCAAAACGCATCGTGACAGGCATTGATGCTATAATCACCAAACAAAGTGAGCTAGGTGCAAAAATTGCGACGTGGATTGCCAATAACAATGCTTGGCAATCCTGGCGCGTTCATGCGCTGTTACTTCTGTTAATTCCATTGATCGGCGTGGCCACTTGGACTTATCGACTTCAAGAGCCGGACATTTCTCAGCCTAAGATTGAGCTTTTGACACCAAAGGCACAGCAAATAGAAAGGGCTGCAGATAAAGCGCCAGCTATGCCTTTTCCAACACCGGTCATAGAAAATGTCTCGCGTGCGCCGTTGACAGATATGGCGCAGCCCATCCCTGATGTTATTTCATCAGTCGAAACAAATAGCGCAGTTTTGGGGTCAGAGAGTGAGCTGTTGGCTCCAGAACCACAGCAAACAGCAGGTACAATCGATATACCGCCAACTGCGCCTGCCCCAATACTTGTTATACAAAATGTCCTACGTGCGCCGTTGACCGATATGCCGCGTCCCAATGCTGATGTCATTTCATCAATCGAAACAGACAGCGCAGTTTTGGATCCAGAAGGTGAGGGAGAATTAGGTTTTGAAAACCACGGTCCCGTGGCATCTTTGAAATACGCCGATTTGGTCTTGCCCTTCTTGACAGACCCAGAGGTGAGCTCAAACGATAAGCTCAAAGAGATTTATTTTGCATCAGGTGTGTGGGCACTGGAGCCGATCGCACCTAGTATGCCAGATGAAGTAGCGCTAGGCGATCTCTATCTCGCCTCAATAGATCCAAGCTTCGAACAACAGGATGCGATTGCTTTAGGTGTGATCCTTAATCCGTTTGCAGATCAATTTTTTCTGTCGCCCCCATCACCTGCTCCGGAAGGGACGGTTTTTATATTGGACGAACGTGGCTTGGTAGCCCCTTCATCAGAGGGCACCTTATCGCCTGATGGGCACCGCGTATTTGCCGGCCTACCAAATTTGCGCCCACCGGAGCGGCCAAATTTGATTGACGAACCCACGGCAGTTGCCATGCGTCTCACGAACACTGGCTTGCCTATTAATAAGTTAAAACCACGTCTACCCGCGATAGAAGCGCAAGAATCAGTTATCAACTCAGTTGCCGCGGGCATCCGTCCACGAATACGCCCAGATGATCTAGCAACTCCTGCAGCAATTGCAGAGGAGATTTCAAAAGCGCAAGCCATTGCACGAAAATCGTCGATTATGCCACAACTGCGTCCCAAAGATTTAAATATTAGTGTTCAGGCGGCATTAGCACCCAAAACTCGCAATCGTCTATCCGATGAAACAGTGACCCGTCAGAATTCATCAAGCTTTGTCGTTGCAAATGCCACCTTAGAGAATGCCATCAATCTGAGTAAACTAAACGTAATCGGAATTTATGGTAGCAGCTCCAAACGCCGCGCGTTGGTACGAATGATCACGGGGCGGCGCGTTATGGTAGAGGTTGGCGATCGCCTGGACGGCGGACGTGTGGCCGCCATCAGTGATAGTGAGTTGCGCTATGTTAAGGGGGGGCAAAACGTTGTTTTGAAAATCCCCAAAGGCTAGGGATTATTCGAAGTCGGTTTCGCTATTTTCGATTTGTACCCATTCAATTACGTTAAACAATGCTTATAAACTGCGTTGACCAATTCCAGTAACCCGCGCGCAATGGGTAACTTCGAAAAATATCAGACCAAATAACTAGAGCAGGAAAGCGAATCTAAGTTGTTGAATCTCCAATTTTACAATAACCACGAAGGCTTTGACGGATTTAACAAGCGAAGGACTAACCCTCTGCAACTCCTGCCTCTGCAAAGGTTGCCATGCCCGAATGGCAGGCCACAGCAGCCTTAACAATACCTAGCGCCGTGGCGGCACCTGATCCTTCTCCAAGACGCATATTCATTTGAATAATGGCATTTTTATTCAGATGACTCAACATGCGCTGGTGCGCTTGTTCCGCGCTTGCGTGACCCGCAATCACATGATCCAAGGCAGCAGGATCGATTGCATGCAGCGTCGCACACGCGGCCGTGCAAATGAACCCATCCATGATCACGGGAATGTTTAACGTGCGCGCGCGCACCACTGCCCCTGCCATGGCCGCCAATTCACGACCACCCAAACAACGCAACGCCTCGATTCCAGATGTTGCATCTGGGTTCGCGGCAAGTCCGCGTGTTACGGCGTCTGCCTTGCGTGCTAGTCCCTCATCATCAACGCCTGTGCCGCGTCCAACCCAATCGTCAGCAGATCCACCAAACAAGGCCGCGGCGATTGCCGCGGCTGCGGTCGTATTGCCGATGCCCATTTCGCCCGTGATCAAAATATCAGCATTTTCATCAACCGCGTCCCAACCTGTTTGTAAGGCCGCAACCAACTCCGCCGCACTCATTGCAGGGCCTGCCGTGAGATCCGCAGTTGGGTTGTTCAAGTCCAACGCGATCACATCCAATTTTGCACCAAAGCATTTAGACAACTGGTTAATTGCTGCACCACCTGCCTGAAAATTATAAACCATTTGCTGTGTGACTTCAGACGGAAACGCAGACACGCCGTGTACACATACACCGTGATTGCCCGCAAAGATCACAACTTGGGGCGCCTCGATTGAGGGACGCACGTTTCCACGCCATGCCGCATACCAAAGGGCGATGTCTTCAAGCTTGCCCAAAGACCCGGCAGGTTTTGTCAGCTGTGCGTTTCGATCAGCCGCGCCAGATGCCGCCTCTTGATCCGCTGCTGGCAGTTCTTTAACTAGGTTAACAAACTCAGCGAGCGAAGAAAAACAGTTGGTCATTGAGTGCCCCTCGGGTTAGATCATGATGGCTTATTGCCTGTGTCCAACCAAAGCTCAAGACCCAAACCGATAGGATGGAGACCAAAGACGACATGCACGCGATCATTCATTCGCCATTCATCCGCGATATTTTCATTTGCATCAGCTTATTGACCCGCCTGCCTGTGCAACTGGACGAACCTGCCTATGACCATCGTGGCAAAGCGGGTTGGGCCTTTCCGTTGGTCGGCATGGTTGTTGGGACCGCGAGTTCCCTAATTGGTATTTTGTGCATGATTTTAGGGTTTGGGCCAAATATCAGCGCAGGGTGTGTTGTGTTGACATCCCTAATCATCACAGGGTTCATGCATGCAGATGGATTAGCCGACTGTGCAGATGGGTTTTGGGGCGGCTGGACGATTGAGAGACGCCTGGAGATAATGAAGGACAGTCATATAGGCGTCTATGGCGTCATCGCACTGATCTTGATCATTGGCCTACAATGGCAGATTATTGCTGCATTGATTGAGGCCGAAATAGCATTTATCGCCCTTATCTCGGCAGCTGTGTTGTCGCGCGCGCCTCTGCCATTGATTATGGCACGCATTCCCAATGCGCGAGGCTCGGGCCTGTCACACCGAACGGCCATGTCGGATCAAAACGCCGCCTATGGTGCTCTGGCGCTGGGGGGAATTATCGCCTTGATCATGATGGGGATCGCAGGGGCATGGGTGATTGGCTGCGCAGCGGGGATAGCCGTTGCCGCGACCACACTCGCTCGATTGAAAATTGGCGGGCACACGGGCGACACTCTGGGCGCGACACAAATGTTGGGTGAAACATTCACACTGCTCGCAGCCCTTCAATTTTCTGCATGAAATAACCCGCGTCTCCGCGGGTTTTCCTAAAAATATCTAAACTGCCTCAGGCTGCGCGAGACACCAACACATCATCCACACGCTTTGCCGCTGCGGTCTCATCGCCATCTGCGACGGCGGCAACTTCACGTGTCAAGCGCTCCAGTGCAGCTTCATATAACTGACGCTCTGAGTAGCTTTGTTCACGGTCAGTGTCATTACGGTGCAAGTCACGAACAACTTCTGCGATTGAGATCAAATCACCAGAATTAATTTTTTGTTCATATTCTTGCGCACGGCGTGACCACATGGCGCGTTTTACCTTGGCTTTACCCTTCAAGGTTTTCATCGCCTGATCAATCACGTCTGGCGAACTCAACGCGCGCATACCGATTTCGGTTGCTTTCGCGGTCGGTACGCGTAACGTCATCTTATCTTTTTCAAAAGAAATCACAAACAACTCCATCGAAATGCCTGCAATCTCTTGCTCTTCGATGGAAACGATTTGTCCAACGCCGTGGGCTGGATAGACCACATATTCGTTAGGACGAAATTCAGATTTCTTGCTTTTAGTCATTCAATTATCCCCTTTTGCATCTGATGTTCAGACTACAAAAAACCTAGGTACATCCCAAAAGATGTCCAAACTAAGCATACGCTGATTTTAGTTAGATACAGCCAAGCTCACTGTACCCATGTCGACACGGTTCTTCATTTGTAGATAAGATATACCACAAAAATTCACCGGTTTCCACCCTTGTGGAAATCACCGCATTTTTATCCGCCTTCACCGGGTGTTTCTGAGAAATATTTCTCAAGCTTACCCTCTTCGCCATCGCGTTCATCTGCTTCGGGTAGCGGGTCTTTTTTAGTGATGATCACGGGCCATTGTTCTGCATATTTACGGTTAAACTCGACCCATTTTTCTGTGTCTGGCTCGGTGTCTGGACGAATTGCATCTGCGGGGCATTCAGGTTCACATACGCCACAGTCGATGCACTCATCTGGATGGATCACCAACATATTTTCCCCCTCATAGAAACAATCGACGGGGCATACCTCGACGCAGTCGGTATATTTACATGCAATGCAATTTTCGTTGACGATGTATGTCATTGGCTATCATCCTACTTCATTCTTAAAATGCTTGCTAAAGCAGCGCGGCAAATCAATCAAGAGTGCGCGCGCGGATAAGATCAAGGCTGCGTCGATCCTTCTTGGTGGGACGCGCGCCTCCTCTCGGGGTTTGCTCGTGTAGAATTTTTTCCTCTGGGAGGCTTAGATCTTCGTATAATGCTTGCGCTTCACTGGCGGGACCACGGCGCGTTCCCAGTTCGACAATTTTAATCACAAGGATTTGGTTGCCTTGTGGAAAGGTCAAAACCGTACCCGCCACAACAGCGGTCGAAGGTTTTGACACTTTGTTCGCATTAACGCGCACATGACCACCTGAAACCTGTTTCGCCGCAAGGGTACGTGTTTTGAAAAAACGTGCATGCCAAAGCCATTTGTCCAAACGGATTTTTGGCTCTGACATGCAACTGGTCCTTACTTTTTCAAACCCATAAGCGCCGCGGCGAATGGATTGTCAGGATCGATTTGTTTTTCTTTCTTGGGCTTGGCCTCGAACGAACGGGCCTTGGCCTGATCGCCGCGATTTGGTTTGCCCTTGGGCTTGCCGCCCTGCTTTTTGCGCGGATGATCGCCATTTTGGCGTTTCCCACCCTGCGCACGCGGCTTGGGCTTACGCCCCCACGTGAAGGTATAGTAAACTTCCATCTCTGGGGCTGCTGCCACGTGTTCTGCCCCTTCTGTTTCCGCAGCTGGGGCCTCAGCAGCGTCCTCTGCAGGTGTTTCATTTGTCTCCTCTGCAGCGGCTTCCGACTCTGAGGCGTCGGGTGCTGAAACCGGCGCTTCGGCACGTTGCTTTTCACGCTCTGCGCGCGCAGCAAAATATCCCAAACCTCCCATTAAGTTTGCAAATTGTTCAAGTGTCATGCCCGTAATCGACAACATATCGGCGGTGGCTTCAAATCCACCACGGCTGTCTTGGACACGCAGCAAGTCGGCCAAACGTTCCAACATATCAATGCGGATTGCGCGATCACCTGCATTGCGATAGCCCGACAAACGATCAACACCTACAGGCGCATTTGCGTCCACTGGAACCGTCACCAAACCGGGTGGTGGGGCTTCGGGGAAAACGTCCAATCCTGCGTGCAAACTCCACAACAACAAACGCAGGCGCGTTGGCGCGGGTTTCAGCAACAGTGGCATGAAAATAGTGAATTGACCAAAACGAATACCATGTTTGCGCAGCATCGAACGCGCATCCTGATCCAACGCTTTGACTTCGTCGGCAACATCGGCACGGCTCAAAATACCCAGCGCCTCAACCAACTGAAATGCAAATCCGCGGGCAAGCCCCGTTAAAGCTTCGTCATTTTTGACAGCCATAAGCGGTTCGAACAACGCATTAATTTTGCGATCAATAAAATGCTGTAGTCTGCGATGCACCTTATCTGTTACATCAACGCCTGCTTCTTCATCAACAAATACGCTGACCCTTGGGCGCAAAGGGTCATCGCCCGCCAGCAATTTGCCAACTGCGTGTTCGCCCCACATCAATCCACCCTGATCCGTGAAATCAATTTCCGTATCTGGCGCATTATAGAATTTATCAGCACGCAGATGGAAATGCGGGACCAAGGCCTGCATCGCTGCTGATTTTAACGTTTTGGCGTCCTGTCCTGCCGCTTGCTGATCTTGACGGAACTGGAAACCTTCTAGACGACCGACGAACTCACCTTCGACGCTCACCTCACCATTTTCATTTACTTCGGCCAAAAGGGCCTCCTTCTGCTTGAGCCGGCGCAACAAAACCGATGTCCGCCGATCCACAAATCGTTGTGTCAAACGCTCGTGCAAAGCGTCTGATAGCCTGTCTTCTATCGCGCGTGTGGCCTCACGCCAATGATTTTCATCATCAAGCCACCCTGAACGCTGTGCGACATAAGTCCACGTGCGCACAAATGACAATCGTTTTGAGAGCGTATCAATATCACCCTCTGTGCGATCAATGCGTTTAGTTTGACGTGCGAACCAATCGTCAGGAACACGCCCATGATCAAATAAATAACGGAAAATCACCTCTAATAGCGATGCATGTTCCGCATGCGAGATCCCGCGAAAATCAGGGATGCGGCACACATCCCATAACAGCGAAACCCCAGGTCCGTTTTTAGCCCGTGTCGTGATGTCTGCATTCTGTGACAGCGTTTTTAGAACCATCAAATCATCGGCTTCACGCGCTTTGACCAAATTTTCTTGGCTTGGAGATACTTCCAACGAATCAATAAGGGTATCAATTGTGCCCAATTTCAGGTCCGCATTGCGCCAAAGCAGTTTTTTCAAAGGGGTAAAGCGATGTTCCACAATCGCATTTGCAATCCCCTCATCCAATGGTGACGCCTCGCCCGTAACACCAAAGGTGCCATCCCGCATACCGCGCCCTGCACGCCCCGCAATTTGGGCCAATTCATTGGGCGCAAGCGGGCGCATCCGGCGGCCATCAAATTTGCTCAGCGCAGAAAAGGCAATGTGGTTTACATCGAGGTTTAGCCCCATACCAATCGCATCTGTCGCAACCAGGTAATCAACATCCCCATTTTTATAAAGCTCGACCTGCGCGTTTCGCGTCCGCGGACTCAGTGCCCCCATAACCACCGCTGCACCGCCTTTTTGACGGCGGATCAATTCGGCGATTGCATAAACGCTGTCGACAGAGAACCCAACAATCGCGCTGCGTGGTGGCATGCGAGATATTTTTTTGGACCCCGCATAAGTCAGCTGGCTCATCCGTTCACGGCGCATGATTTGCACGTTTGGCACCAATTCTGTAATCGGCCCACGCATGGTGTCAGCCCCCAAGAACAGTGTTTCCTTGGTACCTCGTGTGTGCAGTAGGCGATTGGTGAACACATGACCGCGCTCAGGATCAGCGGAGAGTTGGATTTCATCCACCACCGCGCATTCCACTCCCATATTGTCTGGCATCGCCTCGACCGTACAAACCCAATATGCAGCCCGTGGGGGAACAATGCGTTCTTCGCCCGTTACCAAGGCTACAACAGGGGCCCCGCGGATCGCAACAATTTTGTCGTAAACTTCACGCGCCAATAAACGTAAGGGCAGGCCAAACACACCCGAGCGGTGCGCCAACATCCGTTCAATCGCGTAGTGGGTTTTCCCAGTGTTGGTCGGCCCCAAAACCGCAAGGATGCGCGCACTCATGTCTATGCCCCAAGCTAAAGTGGTAGCCCAGAGACTGTTTTCGCGACCCGTGAGCGCGCATTGATTACCTGTTCAAGATGCGGATGTATAGCAAGAACTTCATCATAGGCACGCAATGCAAGTTCAGGTGCATTGAGCTGCTCGAGGATAACACCCAGCCCTGCCAACGCTTCGAAATTTTTCGGATCTATCGATAACGCATGTTCTAAATCAGACAGCGCAGGACCATGTAATTCTAATGCCAAATATGCGCTGGCGCGTCCTGTCCAACCAGTCGAAAATTCGGGCGCCAATTCGATGATCGCGGTAAAATGTTCGGCGGCCAATCCATGTTCCAAACGATTTTGCGCATTCTGTGCGCGTTTTAAAAGCAGATCCACCACGTTTGACCCAGACTGCTGCCACAGAAAACGAATTTCTTTTTCCAACAGCACTGACTCAGATTGTGTCGCATTAGTTAGTTTTTGATAAAGTTCTTTGAGTGCGCTAGTTTTTGTGTCAGATATTGAAATACTGGGTGCGCACAGGGAAACCGCGAGTAAAGTTGCCGCCAGGGCATATTTGAACTTGGGATATCTATTCGCCATGATTGTTATATTAGGGACCAGCTGGGGAATTTCCAGCACTTTCAACGAGGATTGATGATGAGCGATGTAGTCACAGCAGCGGTAAAAGCGTTGAACGAAAAACTTGGTGGAAACGGTTTTGACGGGATCGCGAAATTCGAAATCGAAGACGAAGGCGAAATCGTAATTGACGAAAGCGGCGCACGCGCAAGTGATGATGCCGCTGACGTCACACTGAGCGCAAGCGCCGATACGTTTCAGGACATTTTGGCGGGAAACTTGGATGCAACCTCTGCGTTCATGACGGGCCGACTAAAGCTTGATGGTGACATGGGGTTGGCCATGCGTTTGGGAAGTGTTCTAAGCTAATGCACAAAGCGGACGCGCCATATCGTCATGATTTGGCTGATGGGCCAGCCGAGTGGTCATGCCACTGGATTATGGCCGATGACGGCACAAAATTGCGCGTCTGCAATTGGGCACAGGCAGCCCCACGGGGAACGGTTTTCGTTTTTCAGGGGCGCACAGAATACATCGAAAAATATGGCCATGTTGCGCAAATGCTCGTTGATTTTGGATGGAAAGTCATTGCAATTGATTGGCGCGGTCAAGGGTATTCTGAACGTCCAGAACACGATCCGATGCAAGGATATGTGGATCACTTTGCCCAATACCAGAAGGATATTGATGCCCTAGTTGATTATGCAAAAGCCGTTGATCTGCCCAAACCGTGGAACATACTGGGGCATTCGATGGGGGGGTGTATTGGCCTGCGCGCCCTGCATCATCGTGGAGATGAATTTGATCACGTCATCTTCAGCGCCCCGATGTGGGGCATTGAATTTGGCCCGCTGATGAACTCCTTTGCCAGCACGATTGCAAAAATTGGCGTCAGTCTGGGTTTTGCCAAATCCTATGTCCCATCAGCCAATTCAGATTGCTATCTGTTGAAGGGCAAATTTGATGGCAACCGCCTAACAAATGACCCAGAGAATTGGCACTACATGGTGAACCAAGTTAAAGGTGATCAGGAATTACGCCTTGGCGGGCCCAGTTTTTCGTGGGTGAACGCAGCCGTAACTGAAATGGATGCTTTGATGTCCAGCGCTCCACCTAATATCCCAGCTATGACACTGCTTGGTACCGACGATGCAGTCGTCAGTCAAAAAAATATCCATGATCACATGAAGAAGTGGGATAATGGTATTTTGTTAGAAATACAAAATGGGCGCCATGAAGTTTTAATGGAAAGAAGCGACCTTGTTCAAAAGCTGATCCGTGATATCGACGCCTTTTTCCGTGATGATCTGATTGTTGAAAGCGCACTGATCGCTGCGGAATAAACGCCCCTTGCACCTCAATGGTTCGCACCCTACGTTAGCAGCATTCTGACCAATGAGGCAAAGTATGTTTATAACTCCATCCCCTGTTTTTGACGCATCTGTTTCTGGTGGCACAGACAACCTTTGCAATTTGCCAGAATGGGACCTAAACGATTTGTATCAGGGGACAGATGACCCCAAAATCGAGCAAGATTTAGCATGGTTAGAAACCGAATGCGCAGAATTTGCGGCCGATTATGAGGGCAAATTGGCGGACCTGAACACTATTGAAATGCTCACCTGCATTCATCGCAATGAAAAAATTTCGTCAGTTGCGGGCCGCATAATGTCCTTCGCAGGATTGCGGTATTATCAGCTGACAACAGATGGTGAACGGACCAAATTTTTGTCCGATGCGCAGGAAAAGATTACCGTATTCACAACGCCGTTGGTATTTTTCACACTAGAATTGAACCGCCTGTCAGAGGAGGCGCTGACCGGGTTGTTCGACGCAAACGCCGATCTTGCACGCTATCTCCCTGCCATTCGCCGTATTCGCGCGTTGGAACCTTATCAACTCTCTGATGAATTGGAAAAGTTCTTACATGATTTGGGCGCTGTTGGGGATGCATGGGAAAAACTGTTTGATGAGACAATCGCGGGCCTGACATTTGATATCGAAGGTGAAGATCTGAACATCGAAGCCACACTAAATCTTCTGACAGAACAAGATCGCAGCAAACGTGAAATGGCCGCACGCGAATTGGCACGTGTCTTTAGTGAAAATATTCGCACCTTTGCCCGTGTGCATAATACACAAGCAAAGGAAAAGGACATCATTGACCGCTGGCGCGGCATGCCAACTCCGCAAACAGGGCGCCACCTGTCCAACGATGTGGAAGCCGAAGTGGTCGAAGCGCTCCGTGATGCGGTGGTTGCCGCCTATCCAAAACTTAGCCATCGGTATTACGAATTGAAACGTAAATGGCTGGGCCTTGATAAAATGCAAGTCTGGGATCGCAACGCGCCCCTCCCGATGGAAAGCGATCGCATTATTGATTGGGATGAGGCACGCGAAACAGTGATGAGCGCATATGGCGGTTTCGATCCGCGCATGGCCGATCTGGCACAACCGTTTTTTGACAAAGGGTGGATTGATGCCCCCGTGAAACCCGGGAAAGCCCCAGGTGCATTCGCGCACCCTACGGTCACAGATGCGCACCCATACATTATGCTGAATTATCTGGGCAAACCGCGTGATGTGATGACATTGGCACATGAATTGGGCCATGGCGTGCATCAGGTTTTAGCTGCCGATCAGGGTGAAATGCTGTCTTCTACCCCGCTGACACTTGCAGAAACGGCGTCTGTCTTTGGCGAAATGCTGACGTTCCGCACAATGTTGGACAAGGCCAAAGATCAACAAGAACGCAAAGTGATGTTGGCCGGTAAGGTCGAGGATATGATCAACACAGTCGTGCGTCAGATCGCGTTTTACGATTTCGAATGCAAATTGCACGATGCGCGCAAATCAGGCGAATTGACCCCAGATGACATCAACGCATTGTGGATGTCGGTGCAGGGCGAAAGCCTGGGTCCAGCATTTGAATTCATGGAAGGCTATGAAACATTCTGGGCCTATATCCCACACTTTGTGCATTCACCCTTCTATGTTTATGCCTACGCCTTTGGGGATGGATTGGTAAACGCGCTTTACGCGGTTTATCAGGATCATCCAGATGGGTTCCAAGACAAATATTTCGACATGCTGCGCGCAGGCGGATCGATGCATCACAGCGATCTTTTGGCGCCCTTTGGGTTGGATGCGGCTGATCCGGGATTCTGGGGCAAAGGCTTGTCCATGATCTCGGACATGATCGATGAACTTGAGGCGATGGAAGCATAATTTCGCGAAAAACGCCTCTTTCCATTGACTTTGTTACAATTCACGCAAAATCCCTGTGTATGGGGGTTTTGTCCATGTGGAAACAACTAGCGGTACTTATTTTTATGACACTTGCAACTCAGGTCGCGAGCTTTGAATTTGAAAGCATTGATGGCGGCAAAATTGTTCTATCTGAATTTCAGGGCAAACCCGTTCTTATCGTGAACACAGCCAGCCGCTGTGGATTTACAGGCCAGCTTGAGGGCATGCAAAAACTGCATGAAACCTATGGACCCAAAGGTTTGGTTGTTTTGGCCGTGCCATCAAATGATTTTCGCCAAGAGCTTAAATCAGGGGAAGACGTCAAAGAATTCTGTGAGGTTACATATGGCCTAACCCTGCCCATGACCGACATCACATCCGTAAAAGGGGACAAGGCACATCCATTTTATAAATGGTTGCAACGCGAATACGGGTTTAAACCACGGTGGAACTTTTACAAAGTGCTACTGGACGCGAATGGGAATTATGTCGACAGCTACAGCTCTGTAACAAAACCCATGTCCAGGAAAATTACCCGCAAAATCGAAACACTGCTACGTTAACGTTCCACCACGGAATGGACTAGCGATTTCCTCATGACTGCATTGATCGTGTCGGGTTGCTACAACTTGGGAGATGACCCACACTTAGGATGAGATGCAGCGTCGCACACTACATAAGCGTCGACATGAATTCATGATGCTTGGCTCGGACAAGCGGGTCTAATTCCCAGTAAATCACTGCAGCAGGCGCACTGTATTTTCGAAGGGTGCTCTGTCAATCTGATCGTTTTTGGATGACGGGCAACTGTTCCTCCATTAGGTCTGGTCCTAATCCTGCGGCTATATCCCGCAAGATTTGCAAGACCTCAGCCCGTTGCGCCCAGTGCCCGATTGTCCCCAAGGAACGCTCTTATATCACCATATATCCAAATCCTGCACGAGATTTGATGATGTCGGCTTCACGTACGCCGCTGCCTTTGGGGGTGTCTGCCAACCCATGTTTTCATAAATCTGAACCGTCCGCGGCAAATCATCCACCGCACTAGTCATCAAACTAATCCGTTGTTCCATAATCAACTTTCTAAAATGCGTTCTAATTTTTGTTGAATAACGTCCAAACAAGGCTGCGTGGAATAAGAATGATCTGCCCCTTTGGTTAAGGTCAGATGCAGATCATCCGCCTCAATATGATCTAACAACCGCAGCGCTGTATCACGCGATACTGCATTGTCCAATGTTCCCTGAAGCATGTGGACAGGGCACCTAAACACAAGTGGGTCGCGCATGACAAAGGCGCGGCGGCTGTCGGTTAGTAGATGAAGTGAAATGGGATACGGATCGCCATAAACGGATGGGATATAGGTGATACCATTTTCCGCGATGTCCCGTTTTTGCGCCTCTGTAAAACTGGAAAGCATACTATCCTCGGTGAAATCAGGGGCAGCGGCAATCAGTATCAAACCGCGCAAACGATTCCCCATTTCACGCCCAAGGTTCAGGGATATCCAACCACCCATCGAAGATCCAATCAGGATCAAATCGCCGCTGGTTTGCGCTGCAATGACGGCCGCGGCATCTTCGGCCCATTCAGCAACGCTGTGTTTGGTGAATTCACCTTCGGATTGACCGTGTGCCGCGTAATCAAATCGCAAAAATGCGCATCCTCGCGCCTTGGCCCAGTCTTCTAGGAAAACAGCCTTGGACCCTGTCATGTCGGACATAAAGCCCCCCAAAAACACAACCGTCGGTCCCGTCCCTTCGCTTTTAGAAAAGGCCAATTTTTGACCGCGCGGCCCTGTCATAAATTGTGTCATGAAATGCTCCTTTTTCGCAATAGTATGAAACCGTCTCAGCGGCGAAACAAGGGACGAAAGCCATTTCCTGTAGTCGAACACCCGTTTCGCAAATCAACACTTGACCCCCTGCCCCAAAAACGGCACATGTGGCGCGAACCAAATAACCCGCAACCGGGCGTTCCGTGGGCGCCAAAACGACGAGGAGGACCAAGATGTCCAAAATCTCTCTTACCTTTCCAGACGGCAATAATCGTGACTACGTAGCTGGCATCACTGCGGCGGAGGTCGCATCGGATATTTCAACATCTCTTGGTAAGAATGCGATCAGCGCAACCGTGAACGGCATGCATTATGATCTGCAATGGCCCATTGAGGCAGACGCGAAAATTGCCATCAACACGATGAAAGACGCAGAGTCCGCATTCGAATTGGTGCGACATGATCTAGCGCATATTATGGCACGCGCTGTCCAAGAAATTTGGCCTGATGCAAAAGTCACCATTGGTCCGGTTATCAACAATGGCTGGTATTACGATTTTGATCGAAACGATCCCTTCACCCCAGAGGATTTGGTCCTGATCGAAAAAAAGATGAAGGACATCATCAACCTGCGGGACGGCGTCCGCACCGAGGTATGGGAGCGTGATCGCGCGATCCAGCATTACAAGGACACAAATGAACCCTTTAAGGTTGAATTGATTGAATCGATCCCGGGCAATGAACCCATTCGCATGTATTGGCACGGCGATTGGCAGGATCTATGCCGTGGACCCCACCTTCAACACACAGGTCAGGTTCCTGCAGATGGATTCAAATTGATGCATGTTGCGGGTGCCTATTGGCGTGGGGACAGTTCACGCGAACAATTACAGCGTATCTATGGCGTGGCGTTTTTGAACAAAGAACAACTAAAGGCGCACCTAACCATGCTGGAAGAGGCCGCAAAACGCGATCACCGTAAGTTAGGCCGCGAAATGGACCTGTTCCACATGCAAGAAGAAGCGCCTGGCCAAATCTTTTGGCATCCAAATGGATGGAAGATTTACACAACCCTTCAGGATTACATGCGCCGCCAACAGGAACGCGGTGGATATGTCGAGGTAAACACACCCCAAGTTGTGGATCGCAAATTGTGGGAGGCCTCGGGCCATTGGGACAAATATCAGGAAAACATGTTCATCGTTGAAGTTGACGAAGAACATGCGCGTGAAAAGGCGATCAATGCGCTAAAACCCATGAACTGCCCCTGCCACGTGCAGGTTTATAATCAGGGATTGAAATCATATCGTGATCTGCCTTTACGAATGGCGGAATTTGGCAGCTGTAACCGTTATGAACCCTCCGGCGCACTACATGGCATCATGCGTGTGCGTGGATTTACCCAAGATGATGCGCATATTTTCTGTCGTGAAGATCAGATTGAGTGCGAGACTAAGAATTTCATCGAATTTCTATCCAACATCTATCGTGATCTGGGCTTTGAAAACTTTTCGATCAAATTCTCTGATCGCCCGGCACAGCGCGCAGGCAGTGACGAAGTTTGGGACAAATCTGAAAATGCGCTGCGTAGCGCAACAGAAGCCGCAGGATATGATTTTGAACTGAACCCGGGCGAAGGCGCGTTTTACGGGCCGAAACTGGAATTTGTTCTTACGGATGCCATTGGGCGGGATTGGCAGTGTGGCACATTGCAGGTTGATTTCGTCCTGCCCGAACGATTGGATGCGAACTACATTGCAGAGGACGGTCAAAAATACCGCCCCGTGATGTTGCACCGTGCGGTATTGGGATCATTTGAACGCTTTATCGGAATCCTGATTGAAAGCTCTGCAGGTCGTTTGCCGTTTTGGTTGGCCCCCCGTCAGGTTGTTGTGGCTGCGATTGTATCGGATGCAAACGAGTATTGTCAGGAAGTTGTCACGGCACTGCGTGCCCAGGGCGTGCGCGCGGAATTGGATCTGCGCAACGAAAAAATCAACTATAAGGTACGCGAACATTCTGTTGGCAAGGTGCCTGTGATTTTGGCCTGTGGCATGCGTGAAGTTGAAGAGCGAAGCGTGTCTGTGCGTCGTTTGGGGGAAAAGCAAACCACGACCAGCTCACTTGAAGAGATTGTCAGCACGCTCAAAATCGAAGCGAAGGCGCCAGATCAATTATAACATTAAGTGCGAAAATTTACTGTAAATGGGGGGCAAAGTTTCATTTTGCACCCTTTTTCAAGTCAAATCATCACGTCCCATACAAAAAATAATCACGCCAGATCACAGGAACGTGACACACACGCCTGTGATTGGAAAGAATACACAGTCGGGATTTAGCCTGTCATGGATCAACGCTTGTTTTGGGTTTCCCCTCTGCGTGTTTTGGTCATCAAAGGTGCAGGTGCGCTGTCCGTCGACCGCGCCCTGATGCGTTAAACGCCAAATCGTTCGTGAACATCTTCGCCCCACCCAAGCGCAAGCGCTCCTTGGTCATCCACGATCAGGGGACGTTTCATCACAGTAGGGTTCAAGGTAACCAATTCCAAAGAATCCATGGCGCGTGTGGCATCATCAAATCCACGCCACGTTGCTGATTTTTTGTTCACAATCGCATCACCAAATTCGGCGTATGCGCGGGTCAGCAAATCAGGCGAAATACCATCTTTTCTAACGTCAATAAAATTTGCCCCTGCTAAGGCTTTGATTGCCCTGCGGCAGCTATCGCATGTCTTAATTCCATAAATGTCCATCACACCGCCTCCGGATTTTTTAAATTATCTTTTTTCTATTTCACTTGAATTTTGGAAAAACAAGCCATTTTGTTTTACAGGCCGAGTGCAAATAACATCTCCGAGTTCATATCGGCATCGGACGTTTGTAAGCGCTCTCGTGTCACATCAGGTCGTTGATCTGCAATTTCGGAAAGAAGAAGAAGGAGACACGGACATGCCAAATGGCACCGTGAAATGGTTTAATACAACTAAAGGTTACGGGTTCATTGAACCCGAAGAAGGCGGAAAAGATGTGTTCGTACATATTTCCGCAGTAGAACGTTCTGGCATGAAGGCATTGGCAGAAAACCAGAAACTAAGCTATGAGCTTCAAGACGGGCGTGATGGTCGTGTAATGGCGACCGAACTGCAATCGCTTTAAAGTGATTGAAGCCTGCGCGCCTCTTCGCCAGCAAGGCGAATTAGATCGCGCATATATGGCTTTGCAAGATCATTATCGCGTGTGGCGGCGAATAACCCACGCGTAACCTTCTCCTTGGTAAGCGGTCGTGTGACGTAATCTGAACTATATTTCACCTCGCGCACGACCCAGTCTGGCAACACAGAGACCCCCCGATTTGAAGCGACCAACAGTAGGATGACTGCGGTCAGCTCAACTTGACGGATCGACGCAGGTTCCACCTTTGCAGGGATCAAAAGCTGTGAAAATAAATCCAAACGACTGCGCTCAACGGGATAAGTAATAAGAGTTTGATCACGGAAATCTTCGGCCTCAATAAAGGCTTTTTCAGCCAACGGATTTTGCGCAGAGGCCACAAAAACAGGCGCATAATCAAAAAGATGTGAAAATGTAATGCCAGGCAGATTTTCGGGATCTGATGACACGACCAAATCCACGTCTTCCTTTTCCAATGCTGGCAGGGCTTCAAATGCCAACCCCGGTCTGATGTCCACATCCACATCGGGCCAAGATTTACGAAATCTCTCAAGCACAGGAAACAGCCATTCAAAACAGGCGTGACATTCAATCGCGATATGCAGGCGCCCAGATTTACCACTGCGCAAGCCTGCAAATTCAGACTGAATAGCATCGACCTCTGGCAGGATCTTATCGGCCAGTCGCAATAGGCGCATGCCCGCCGCCGTCAGGCGCAGTGGTTTGGATTTGCGCACAAACAATTCAATCCCTGTCTGCTCTTCCAGGTTTTTGATCTGATGGCTCAGCGCGCTTTGCGTGATGTTCAAAATATCCGCAGCATTTGACACGCCCCCGCTTTCATGAATGGCTTTGACCGTGCGCAAATGGCGAAATTCAATATGCATTTTCATATGAAACTCATAACCTTCTTTAGTTTTATGAATTTGCCTCACAATCACATATCTGAGAAAAAGTGGCAAGACAACTTATGGATATGACAATGACCCGACCCCAGATTTCGTTTGAGTTTTTCCCGCCACAAAATTTTGAGGGGGCTTATCGCCTGTGGGATACGGTAAACACGCTTGCCCCACTAAATCCACGCTTTATGTCCGTAACCTATGGCGCAGGGGGCACGACGCGCACCCTAACCAAAGAGGCCACGCGCGTATTGCACAAACACACTGGGTGCGATGTCGCGGCCCATTTGACATGCGTGGATGCAACGCGAGATGAAACTCTAAACATTGCCCGCAGTTATGCGGATACGGGTGTCACAGGGTTGGTTGCCGTCCGCGGCGATCCCCCCGCAGAGAGCGGCGCGTTTCGCGCGCATGAGCATGGGTTTCAAAACACCGTTGAATTGGTTGGTGCACTAGCAGAATTGAATGCGTTTCGCCTGTTTGTTGGGGCCTATCCTCAATCCCATCCAGAGGCCGCAGATGCAGCACAAAACATCGACTGGTTGAAACAAAAACTGGACGCAGGCGCGGATGAAGCATTGACCCAATTCTTTTTTGAGGCCGAGGGTTTTCTGCGTTTTCGTGATGCCTGCGCCAAGGCGGGGATCACGAAGCCGATTACACCTGGGATCTTGCCAATCGAAAACTGGCAAGGAGTAAAGCGCTTTGCCAAGCGGTGTGGTGCAACCCTTCCTGCGTGGTTAGAAGATGCTTATGCCAAAGCCGAGCGCGATCAGCGCACTGACTTGCTTTCAATCGCACAATGCACAGAATTATGCAGCGAATTGGTTGATGAAGGGGTTGAGGCGTTGCATTTTTACACTCTGAACCGTCCTGAACTGACCCGTGATGTCTGTGCCGCATTGGGTATTCATCCCAAGGTGACCTTGCAACATGTGGCCTAATCATTGGGCAATTGTTACACGCTGAACCACGCAACATCTGTATATGGGTAAGCAGTTTCTATTCTCATTGGCGCCTATCCCCAAAATCAGAATGTATTTTCCATCTTGGACCGAGGGGGGAAAACGGTAATTCCCGTATAGCGGCTGAGGTTACAGGAGATGGGGCTAAAGGTAGCAAATATCAGAGAATGTGATTTTTCAATATCAAGATTGGATCATGTTACATCTCTATAAACAGGTGCGCGTCACATACAAAATCCCCACAGATACCCATGGGGGGTTTAGGTTGTTGAAATAATAACTTACTTACGCCAAGCGGCTGGACCGATTTTGTGGATCGAATTGCCATTAGTGTCGACCCCGACGCTCACAGGCATATCCTCGACCTTCAGCTCGTAAATCGCCTCCATACCCAAGTCTTGGAAGGCAATGGGTTTCGCAGATTTGATCGCTTTGGATACCAGATATGCCGCACCACCAACAGCGATCAGATAGACCGCCTTATGCTTGGCAATCGCTTCAATCGCGTTGTCCCCGCGCTCGGCCTTACCAATCATCATTTTTAAACCAGTATCGTTCAAAATACGATCTGTGAACTTATCCATGCGGGTCGATGTGGTGGGTCCTGCTGGGCCAATCACCTCTTCCCCAACAGCGTCAACAGGACCAACATAGTAAATCGCACGTCCCGTTAGGTCGACAGGCAATTCCTCACCTCGATCCAGCATATCTATCATACGTTTGTGTGCTGCGTCACGACCCGTATAAATTGTGCCAGAAAGCAGCAAAGTCTGCCCCGGTTCAAAGGTCCCCAACACCTCATCCGTCAGGTTGTCCACATCCACCTTGATCGCATTTGCACTGGCTTGCTCCAACAGAATATCGGGCCAATCTTTTAGATCAGGCGGTGTAAATTCCGCGGCGCCCGATCCGTCCAATGTGAAATGCGCATGCCGCGTTGCAGCACAGTTCGGGATCATCCCAACGGGCAATGACGCCGCGTGTGTTGGGAAGGATTTGATTTTCACGTCCAGCACAGTTGTAATACCACCTAAACCTTGAGCACCTATGCCCAATGCGTTAACCCGTTCAGCGATTTCAAGGCGCAATTCCTCAGTTCTGTTTGACGGACCACGCCGTATCAGATCTGCCATATCAATGGGTTCGGAAAGCGCTTGTTTGGCCAGTGCCATGGCCTTGTCCGCGTTGCCACCAATCCCAATTCCCAAAATACCAGGTGGGCACCAACCTGCCCCCATGCTTTCCACACTTTGAACAACCCAGTCCGCCACGCTGCCGGATGGATTCAGGGTAGTGAATTTTGATTTGTTCTCTGATCCCCCCCCTTTTGCGGCGACCTCGACCTCAATTGAATCACCCGCGACCATTTCAACGGTCAGCATACAAGGCGTGTTGTCGCCTGAGTTTTTTCGGGAATCAAACGGATCCACCACGACAGACGCTCGCAGCGGGTTTTCATCGCGTAGATAACCCTGCCGCGTGCCGTCATCACAGATTTCCTGCAACGAACGCTTGAAATTTGTCTGTGCCTGCATCCCGTATTTGATATGAATATTCGCAGACCCCGTATCTTGACAAATTGGACGACGCCCAATCGCACACATGCGTGAATTGACCAAGATTTGAGACATCGCTTGCTTTGCAGATGGGTTTTCCTCTTTCTCCCAGGCCGCACTCATCGCACGGATGAAATCAGGCGGATGAAAGTACGAAATGAATTGGAAAGCATCAGCGATGGATTGGATAAGATCGTCTTCTGTAATAATTGGCATAGTCACATCTTTTTATTAGCTCGCCCGCATAATAAACGTATTTACAGCAGCTGAAAGGGTTAGGTTACCAATTTTTAAAAATTTGACGACAGGCCAAAGTTGTATTTGGGTCTATGGAATAATTGCTCGGCTGATATCGTTTGAAACTGTATTCGCAGTCAGAACACCTGCCGATAAAATCGAGCTCATCGCACGCTATTGAAAAAATAAAAAACTTAAGAGGTAAGATGGCGGAAACGAAGTCCGTATAAGTATTATTCTCAACACGTCTCATATATACTAAATAGTCCAACATATACTGATATTTTATACTTCTCTTCTTCTCACCAGTGCCAGATAATTCTCATATGTTCTCACAGTTTTGTGGGGGCGAATGTGGGGGCGACATGGCTAAGAGACTAACTGCACAACTCTTGAATACAAATATGGAAGCGGGCCGCTACTATGATGATAGTGGGACTGGCCTTCATATCTACGTTCGTAAATCAGGATCAAAAAGCTGGTCGCAGAAAATACGTTTTGGCGGCAAACAGCTTGAATTGGGTTTAGGCAACTATCCTATGGTTTCCCTAGCCGAAGCCCGTCGTATCGCTGCTGACAACAAGGCGCTGGCACAGCGCGGGATCAATCCTAAGCTGGAGAGAGTTAAGCCAAAGACGATCCCATCGTTCAAAGAAGTCATGGAAATGGCGCTACCCTCAATTCTAGATGAATTGAAAAACGCAAAGCACAGAGCGCAATGGCGCACCACGCTAGAGACATATACGCTGCCTTCAATTGGCAGCATGCCAGTTAATGAAATCACAGTGAATGAAATACACGCACTGCTACAGCCAATCTGGAAAGACAAAACGGAGACCGCAAGTCGCTTGCGTGGGCGGATAGAAAAGGTTCTTGATTACGCGATCGTTAAAGGAATGATGTCGCCGCCCAATCCTGCAAGTTGGCAGGGTAACCTTTCTGCGTTGCTTCCCCAAAAGGCGAAAGTCAAAACCAAACGAAACTACCCTGCCCTACAACTGAAGGACGCACAGCGGTGGTGGGCTGAACTTAAGCAGCGCGATGGATCAGGCGCAAAGGCCCTTATGCTCCTTACGATGACCGCAGCACGGTCAGGAGAGATCAGAGGCATGTGTTGGGAAGAAGTGCATCTCTTTGAAGAGTCTGAAGCAACGAAGCGTGGTTATCTAGGTATTTGGACACGTCCAGCAGAACGCATGAAAGCAAAGCGCGAACATAGAGTGCCAATTACTTCTGCCATGTATGAGCTGATCAGTGACACAAATGATCAAACAGGATTTGTATTTAAATCAGGAAGACTGACCACCCTTTCAGATATGACCCTTTCTGCACTAATGAAGCGCATGAATGCTAGTGATGAGGGTGGGTTTGTAGATCAGCGTTCTGCACTTCCAGCAGTGCCTCATGGCCTGCGCTCAACGTTCAGAGACTGGGTTGCTGAGACAGGGCAATCACGGGAGGCCGCAGAGCTGCAACTGGCGCACAAATTCGGATCGGCCGTTGAGCATGCATACTACAGAACAGACTTGTTAGATGAGCGCGCAAAATTGCTAGATTACTGGCATAAATTTCTAGGGGGTTTAAATGGTTAGAAAGCAGCGACTTGGATTAATGGATTACTTACTGCTCAGCGAAGAGGAACGCGACTTTTATGCTCTTACTGGTCGTTTGCCTTCAGAACGGCCTGAAGATGTTAAAATTGAAGTAACCAGAACTAAGCCTCCGAATAAGAAAGGTGGCCGTCCCCACAAAAAATATCACATTAATGAAAGGCGCGTGTATTGTCTTTGGTTAATCGCAAAGGAACTGCCCGAGGAAACTCGGGCAAAAATCACTAATCGTAAGTTGATTGAAATTGCTCATACCATGCCGTTTCGGGGTTTGTTCACAAGTTCTCAGCAAACGCTTGAAACGTGTATTTCTAGAGGTAAAAGAACACTGAAAATTGATAAGTTTTGGAACTCCAAAGTTTGCGTTTTACTTGCGGAGGATATTCCCAAATTACAAAGCTAAATTAGTGTGGCAGGCTTCCATTAGGTTCTTAATAAAATCAAAAGGAATATCTGATGGCTAAGAAAGTAATCCGCCGTAGAGAAGTTGAAGCACGCATTGGCCTAGCTTGCAGCACAATATACGCAATGATGGCAGACGGTAGATTTCCCCGTCCTGTAAAGATCGGACGACGCGCCGTTGGTTGGATTGAAGAAGATATAAACAACTGGCTTCGCAGTAAGATAACTCAACAGTCAGAGCAGTGATCGTCGGATTGCGCAATGCCAAAAAGCAACCCTTATAAACAACGCAAACGGGGTAAGGATCAATTTGTGGTGATTTACCATTTTATGGCTGACACTGTTGCATGGCGAACATTAAAACCTGCTCCAAGAGCATTGTATTTAGAAATTAAGCGACAATACAAAGGCTATAACAATGGCAGAGTTCTTCTGAGTTACAGAGACGCTGCGCAACGGCTAAACTGCAGTTATAATTCTGTAGGTAGCTGGTTTAGAGAGTTAGAAAAACGTGGTTTCGTGGCCTGCATGCAAAGACCCCATCTAGGCCCGTCGGGTCTGGGCCAAACATCGCATTGGCGCCTAACAGAATACGCATGCGATGGTCATAAAGCGACCCACGAATATCGTATGTGGACACCATAATAAAATTAAAATCCCCACCAAATATTTCACACAGGGTGTGTGAAAAACTAAGACAGTTTGATGCTAAATTTAATTTAAGAACGTTTTAGCGTCACAAAAACCGTGACAATCTTCACCATTTTGACATGTGATGCCCCGCAAAAACCGTGACATATATAGATCTAGCCATAGGCGTTAGGGTTAATAGGCTAAATGGTGGAGCTAGTCGTCCTATGCCTTTTGGGTTCTGATCTTCCAAATGGAATAGTCCGAGTCACAACGACATATGTTCCATTTTCGCAGCTATCACGAGGATCAAAAAAGCCAAAATTCCTGCAAATAACAGAAATGATCTCAGCTTGGACATCATTTAAGCAGTATGTCCTTACAAATTGTATTAGAGATTGCGACCTCTGGAGAAGCCTTCAGCAAACTACGACAATCAGCATGCAATTGATCTGCCGTCTCATTTATCTTCTTTAATAGTGCTTCTAAATCAACAGAAGGTGTTGGTTCACCATATGCAATCAACAGGCATTCATCATACTGTTTGCCCAGTATTATGTCATCGGGTCGCTTAGTATCCTTAAGCTGGCTAGCTAGGTTGCGAATGGTTCCCATATCAGATGACTTCTGTGCCGTAGTGCAAATATTGATCAAGGTATTTCGGCGGACATCGCTCATTTCTGCCATCAAGGCGGTCGGAGCAAATGTTATAAGAATAATAAAGTAAACTCTCTTCATACCTCTAACCTCAAACATAAATATTCGTAATTTCGTCATCAGTATTATAACAAATCATGGACGAATATGTTAATGTATGAACTGATAGAACGTAAAAATAGGGCTGGATATTTTTACAGTCTGCACCCCTTAATCCCTCCTAAAGTAATATACACTATGTTTGAATGATGTGGCTTCTCAAGCACTACGCAGTTTTACTTTGTACCCCAGCAAAGTTGCTTGTCCCGATCCATTCCTCAAAAGTACCGATCAACTCTGGTTCACCAGCAAGAATGAAATGATCTGCAGCCATAGCTTCGCTTACACTTTCCTCTCCCAGCCATACTTTTGTGAGCGCGGGCAGCGTAGTTTCTAAATACAAATCAACATCTAAATTTGGATCAATTGGGCCAACATCTGGAGCATCAATCCCAGAAAAGATAAACCACCAATTAGCTGACTTGGCGGTACTTCCACGGAACTTTATTTGCATCACGGCGTTTCTTTTTGGGAAATTCTCTAAATTTAAGTTTCGGCGTATATCCCACACTAAAAGCCCCTCATCTGAACTTTCTAAGTGGTGTTTATGGCTTATCCACTTCTTTCCCCAACTTCCGATACTAACGATTACATCAAGCAGTTCTTTGCCCGCATCTGTTAGAACGTACTCTGATTTGTTATCGGCAGTTCTGGTGATGCTTAGTATCCCGTGGTCTTCAAGTTCGCGTAATCTTTTTGATAAGAGCGTCGGCGACATCTTTGGAACACCGCGCCTAAGTTCGTTGAAGTGCTTAGACCCTAAACAAAGTTCGCGGACAATTAATAATGTCCACCGTGTCTCTAACACTTCAGCTGCCATCGCAACTGGGCAAAATTGTTTGTAAGAGGCTACCATGGAAACCCTCCTTAGAGGTTTGTCTTGCATCATTGTAATTATCACATTGAGACAAAAGCAAAGAAAAATGACAAATAGATGACATTGTTCAGATTTATGCCCATAATTTGTGCAATCTCATTAAGTTTTGATTGTTGATGTGGTAAAATACACTCATGAAAAACGGTAAAAATACGGCTGGTCAATTCACAGCGGGAAACTCAGGCAGGCCAAAGGGTTCACGTAACAAAGCAACACTTGTAATTGAAAGCCTTCTACAGGGTCAAGCAGAGGCGTTAACCCAAACTGCAGTAACCAAAGCGTTGGAAGGCGATAGCGTTGCTCTGAGGCTTTGCATGGAGCGAATAGCCCCTGCGCCCAAAGATCAGCCAGTTTCATTTATTCTACCAAAGATGCAAAGCGCACTGGACGCGTCAAAAGCCGCAGAAAGCGTGTTAACTGCAGTTAGTGAGGGTGAACTAACCCCAATTGAAGCAACGCGTGTGATGGCGCTCATAGACAGCTACAGGCGAACTCTGGAGCTGACGGACATTGAAGAGCGGCTGCAGGCTTTGGAAGAAAATAAGAAGTTCTAATCCCACGCCGACACAAAGGTTTAACAATATCTGATCATCAAAGACTTTGTAGGTACAATTTCTGTACTAGTTACGATCCACAAAATTGTTAGCGTCCAACTTGCCAACAACAAGGAGAAACGAAATGTTTGAAGCAAGTGGTGGAGCAGTTAATTTTATCGCAGTTTTGGTTCCTGCGTTAATGGGTGCGTTCTACGGATTTAAATGTCTTTTTAACACTGACAACGCAATTGCAGAATGGGGCATTGGCGCAGGGTCAGAATTCATGGTGAAACTAGCGGGTACTTACTGCGGTACACAGGGCGTGATGTATTTCATTTTATTGCTGACATCTTTATCAGGTTCGTGGGCATTATTTGCCTTTGGAACCATCCAAGCTGCCCTCTTCCTAGTTTTTGGATACAC
>JBMTQO010000025.1:0-29732 GCA_049446275.1 Paracoccaceae bacterium
CACAGTTTGACAGTTATTTCCAAGGGCGCGCTGTGATGCGCCAACAGGGTCGATTGGGTTTCCAAGGATGGCAAATCACGAATTTCACGGCCTATTCAACAGTACGCGAACGTATCAATGCGATTTTGGCCCTTGAAATTATGTTATTTGCTTTGATTTTTGCCGTGGGTTTCTATTTCTTGAACCGCCGAAATACCTTGCGCTTGGTGTCGTTCCAGCGCGAAAGCGAAGATTTGCGAGCTCTGAACCAACGTCTGCAGCGCGAAATTGCAGAACGCAAAAAAGTGGAAGAGAACCTGCAAGTTGCGGAACAAAGTCTGGCGCAAAGTTCGAAATTGGCGGCCTTGGGGGAAATGTCGGCGGCGGTGTCGCATGAATTAAACCAACCATTGGCGGCGATGAAGACATATTTGGCAGGTGCTGCATTATTGCTGCGCCGAAATCGCTCAGATGAGGCGATGGCGGCCTTTTCGCGTATTGATGATCTGCTTGAACGTATGGGCGCGATTACACATCAGTTGAAATCCTATGCGCGCAAAGGGGGCGAAAGTTTTCAGCCCGTAAATATGGCAGATGCGGTTTCTTCCTCTCTTGCGATGATGGATCCACAGCTTCAGCAACACAAAGTGCGTCTCAGTAAAGTAATCAGTGATCAGGATGCTTTGGTTATGGGGGATCGGATGCGGATTGAACAGGTTTTGATCAACCTGATTCGAAACGCGGTTGATGCCATCAAAACCGTCAAAGATCCCGAAATTGAGATCATTCTAAGCACTGGGCAAATGATATCCTTAACTGTGCGAGACAACGGGTTTGGAATTGCCAATCTTGATAATCTGTTTGAGCCGTTTTACACCACTAAACAAGCGGGAGACGGGACGGGGCTGGGCCTTGCAATTTCATCTGGTATCGTGAACGACATGGGCGGGCGGTTAATGGCGCGCAATTCAGATGACGGGGGAGCCGTATTCGAGGTTATCCTGCCCCCAATTGACGAATACAACACTGAAAAATAACCATACGACGCTGCGGAGTAAACTATGGGTAAGGCTATGAAAATCGCGATTGTGGATGATGAAAAAGACATGCGTTTGTCAATTACACAATGGCTTGCGTTGTCAGGATATGACACAGAAAGTTTTGCCAAGGCAGAGGATGCCTTGGCGGTGATCGGTCCTGATTATCCTGGTATCGTCATTAGCGATATCAAGATGCCCGGTATGGGCGGAATGCAATTTCTACGTCAATTAATGGCCCGAGACAGCGCGCTGCCCGTCATTATGATTACAGGGCATGGGGATGTACCTATGGCGGTCGAGGCGATGCGCGTTGGGGCCTATAATTTTTTGGAAAAGCCTTTTAACCCCGACACGATGAGCCAACTGGCGAAAAAGGCCACGCAACGACGCCGTCTAACCTTAGATAATCGTGCGTTGCGCCGCGAATTGTCTGATAGCACACAATTAATGAAAAAGCTGATGGGCAAGTCCAACCCGATGCAGCGGTTGCGCGAAGATATTTTAGACATTGCGCAGGCTGATGGTCATATCCTGATTGACGGGGAAACGGGCACAGGAAAAACATTGGTGGCTCATGCGCTGCATGCGGTTAGCAATCGTGCTGTCAAAAAATTCGTGATCATAAATTGTTCCGCCTTTGAAGAGAATGCATTATTGCGACGTTTGTTTGGACCGGTTTACGCGGACGATAGCTTTTTACCGGCGATAGAGGAGGCGCGGGGCGGAACGCTGGTCCTGGAGGATATTGAGGTGTTAAGCGAGCATGTTCAAGGTAAACTATTGGCCGAAATAGACGCCCAAGGCACGCCCGCCGAAACACGCATCATCGCGATCAGCAATGGACAAGAGTTAGGAAAATCTGTAGCGGATAAACTGCGTCCGGATCTGCAGTACCGATTGAACGCATTGCAAATAACGGTTCCACCTTTGCGGAAGCGTGGGGATGACATTCTTGAAATGTTCAATCGGCAATGTGAACAATTTGCGGATGACTATGGCTGTGATGCACCCGCAATTTCGGCCCAAGACGCCGCGCAATTGTTACAGGCGCCATGGCCTGGAAATGTACGTCAGTTGATGAATGTGGCAGAACAAGCCGTGCTGCAATCCAGACGGGGCGAGGGGTCAATCTCATCTCTGTTGATGACGGACGAGGATGAAATGACGACCGTTGTCACAACGGAAGGCAAACCGCTTAAGGAATATGTAGAGGCTTTTGAACGAATGTTAATCGACAACACCATGCGCCGTCACAAAGGGTCTATTGCCAAGGTAATGGAAGAACTGTGCCTACCGCGCCGAACGTTAAACGAAAAGATGGCCAAATACAGTTTGCAGCGTGCCGATTATATTTAAGCTCTTGTTCTTTTGAAAGCTGTGACCCACATAAGAACAAGTGCAAAGGACACGATGGCGTTCCATCCTGCCATGGAAATACCCATCAGCGACCAAGCAATTTCATCACATCGCACCAGTGGCGCCGTCATGATTTGATCCAGCAATTCATCAATGTTAAGCCCGTCTGTTGATGATGATGAGCAGGTATCTGGTCCCTGCCACCATTTTTGCTCAACGCCCACATGATAAACGCCGATAATGCTAGTGGTTAGTGCGGATAAAGCGCCCAGTAATAACAAACTGCGATAGGCGAGCAATAAGAACAGAATGCCAATCCCAATCGCGGATATATGTGGATAGCGTTGCCAATAGCACAACTTACAAGGGGGCAATTCGCCGAAATATTGAAAGCCAAGCGCGGCTATCATCATTCCCAGTGATCCAAGTGTGGCAATCAATCCCAATCTACGTCCCGTCATAGATATTGTACCCCTAAAAAGCCCAAAAACAGTACGGCTAATCCCGCAGCGAACACCCAACCCAGATAGCGTTCAATAAATGATTTGATGGGTGGGCCGAAAAAGTAAAGCAAACCACACACTAAAAAGAACCGAACAGAGCGCGCAATGATCGAAGTGGAAACAAATAACCAAAGCGGCATCGCCGTTGCACCAGACATGATTGTGATCACCTTGAACGGAAAGGGGGTGACGCCCGCCATCAGCACGGTCCAAAACCCCATGTCGTTAAACCGTATTGCATATTCGGCCATGGCATCCGCTTTACCCAGGGCGATCAATAAGGGTTCTGCAATTTGTTCAAAGGCGAACATGCCGATCAAATAGCCAAACAATCCCCCAAGAACCGAAAACACCATCGCAACGAATGCATAAAGCGATGCACGATGTCGTGCAGCCAAAACCATTGGGATCAGCATGACATCGACAGGGACCGGAAAAACCGAAGATTCGACAAACGCAACCACGGCCAAGATCCAAATTGCACGATGATTTTCGGACATACGCAAGGTCCAATAATATAGGGATCGTAGCATCATAACCTCTAAACCTGTGAAGCGGAAAAAACATGCAAAACTTTTACAGTCAAGCGTGTTTTCCCTCTGGACCTTGGCGAAACATTTGTTTAATCACCCACCAAGTGCCCAAGTGGCGGAATGGTAGACGCAGGGGATTCAAAATCCCCCGCCTTCACGGGCGTGAGAGTTCGAATCTCTCCTTGGGCACCAACTTCCGTATACAAGTCATTGAAATTCCTTTGTAATTCTTGATGAGGGAGTGTCTCCATGTCACACATTCAGTACACAATCAGTCGTTCTGGCACCTATTACTATAACAGACGTGTGCCTAAACACGCAGTGGGAGCCTATGGTTCTCACATACGTCAGGCACTTTCTAAATGCTCTGTTGAAGCTGCAGATCTTTCAAAAAGATTAAGTAGGGTCTTAGAGAGTTCTTGGAATAACAAGGCAAAGGTACTGCCTGTGAATGTCGAGCAAGTTATCCAAAGCTTCAAACCAAAGTCCTATCTCTTGTCTGAGGTTACTGAGGAATATCTCTCTCTCAGGTACATAGATGAGGTACCTCCAAGAACTGCAGTCGATACCTTCATCTCACTAGCAGGAAATAGAGACGTAGCTGACTACACAAGAGAAGATGCAAAGCTCTTTGTTCATCACCTCACTTTGAAGGGTAACAAAACAGCTCCAATAAGACGTAGGATCAATAGCCTGAGTGCTATCCTAAATTATGCCTTTGCTGAGTTGGACTTGGATAAACGTAATCCCTTCACGAGATTGATAATCAAGAACGAAGGAGACGATGTTTTCAAGAGAGGGACATTTACCAATGAACAGTTGCTCTGGGGCTACGAGAGAGCTTTGGCCTCTGGCAGTCAGATTAAGCTTTTGATGCCACTCCTTGGGGAGACAGGCTGTAGATTAGCAGAGATTGTTGGGTTGGAACTACAGGACATCGACATGGAGCAGGAGCTTTTTCATATCAGACCCAACTCAATCAGACGATTAAAGACAAAGAATAGTGAGAGGACGTTACCTCTCGTTGGTTATGCTAAGACTGCTATGGAGCAAGCACTGACAGACAGTGACGAGAAGTACCTATTCCCTAGGTATATGAAGGCAGGGAAGTGCAAAGCTGCTGATGCCTCTGCTGCCCTTGGTAAGTGGCTCAAGAAAGAATTTAATGGCCTTACTGCACATTGCCTCAGACATACCTTCAGAGACCGTCTCAGAGCTGTGGAGTGCCCGTTAGAAATAATTGATCAGATAGGTGGTTGGAGCTCCATCAGCTCCATAGGGAGCTCGTACGGTATGGGGTATGATCTCAAAACTATTAAAAAGTATTTAGTTTTGTTCAGTATTTGAGTCTATAAAGTGGAAAGCTCAAGCTGGAACAATAAGGTTTATTACTTATGTCAGAGCCACCAGAAGAAGCACCACTTTGGATTAGAGCAATAACTTATCTTGTACTGATAGCAGCTATTTCGTGGCTGTTCTTTTAGTATGGTCTAAACAATGGACGATATAATTCAAAAGTTGCAGATGTTGAGGGATGAAACGATACCTCTACGCCCAATCTACGAGCCATATAATGAACAAGCTAAAGCCCTAGTAGACAATGTTCACTGGGCGTTAAACCTGCCAGAAGACAGACCCACATCAGTAGAGAAACAGAAGCTAGTAGTTTGTGGTTTCTTGGCAGCAGCACAAAGGGCTTTCAGCCTAAGTGATGAAGGTAAGAACTTTCCTGATGCGGTGGCTATTTCATCTAATAGAGATTGGTGGAGCCAGTATCCTTTTGCAGGTTACGAGATAACCCAACAGGTACAGAAAGCCCTTGTAGCAGGTGATTTTATAGAGCTTATAGAACTAACAGGACTGAGACACTTCTGGCGTGATGAAGAAGACAAGTTACGTTGGTTGGGAACTATGAGATCGTTCTTCCTTAACGACAACATATTGCACATAGATGGTTTCGTAGAGGCTGAGTTTATTGAGACCGGTAGGCCAACTGTTCTAGTAGGAGTAGAAGAAAGTCGAGCCAGGAGGGTAGCAAGGAAGCTGACTAAAAGACGTAAGCCTAAAATGAAATTGCAAGAGGTGAGAAAAACTTTTGGTAAGGCTTACACTGTTGCCAGTATGGAAGTGGAAGGACTTAACACCTTCTGGAGTAAGCATCCTCTGGCCTTACCGCAGCTTGGTAATGGGGTAAGGGGCTACGCAGCATCAGCTACACGAGTATACCACGATGGTAGATTAGATAGTGGTGGTAGGTTCTATGGTGCTTGGACAAGTATGAATAGTTCCTACAGGCTAAAGTGTACGATTGATGGTGAACGTCTTGCTCAAGTTGACTTGAATGCAAGCCAACCAACCTTGTTCAGTGCTATGGTAGGTATGCCTATGAAGGTTGGAGGTATGTGGGAGGATTTATATTCCCATATCCTTAAGGCTGTAGACCTAACAGGAATTGATGCTGATGACGATGAAGTGATCAGACGAGGTAAGATCAAACAGGTTACTATGGAAGTTATTGGTACAGGTAATCCTGATAAACGACAGGAAGCAGATTATAGTGATTACTCCTTTGCTGATGGCGAGTTCACGAGGTATAGACGAGGACTACTGACAGTAGTTCCTGCATTATACTCGTTAGATGCTGACTATATGAATGGGGCAGGGTTTGTATCATACCACGAAGCACAGGTAATGATGCTTACCCTCCATCAGTTAAAGTCTATGGGTATTCCCGCATACCCAATACACGATTGTTTGTTGCTTAAGGAGGAGGACGTAGAAACTGCTACTAATGTCTATCGTGAAACCATACGTTCCTACGTTAAAGAGTATGGTAAAGGAGGTATTGATATAACAGTTCCTGTTTCCATAGAACGAAATGATAAAGATAAGCAACGTATAGTGGGCTACTACAGCAGTAGTTAAACACTACAGGTATAACTAAAAGTGAAACCTGGGGATATAGTCTGTGCGTGGAGCAGAAGAAAAGTATATTATATATAAAATACATATTCTTGCTAGGCGAAGTTAAGCAGTAAAGGCTTATTGTGATGAAGCAATTAAGATCACAATCTTTATCATGTTTAATTTTATATTTTTAGCACTCAATAACAAAATACACCTCGTTGATAGTCTACTTCACTATCGAAAGATATCTCACCCTTAGCATCCTTAGGAGGATGTATTTCACCATAACACCCAAGCTCCCTAATAGTTATTGGACCATGATAATCAAACGACCAAATACGATGCCTGCAAGGCCCTGATCCCTGTATATTGACCTCTGCTGAAGTTGTTAAATCCACGAAATCTCCTCTTTTTACTTCTATGTCATAGGTGAACAAATCACTCTGCTGATAGAAATTGAATGTGAGAGGAGTGAGTGAACAGGTATAAGACAGATCTTTAGTAGCTGCATTAACCCAATTTAGGGTAATTAAAGCATGTAAAACAATAATAGCACAAACAAATCTTATCATGAGACAACGTTATCGAACCAACCTTAAATATCAATTTTGTTTTTCATAGATAAAGTGGTTAACACCGTTTAGCAGCCAACTTTTAGCAATCGTATCTGGCAGAGGCTGAATATATGTGCCGTAGGAGAGTGGGAGGCCTAATCTCGTCAGTTAAGCTCAATTGCTTCCATTGCAGCTTCACTCTCGTAATTGAAGATAGTCACTCCTGGGAAGCCACTGGATTTGAAGGTAAAGGTTTGCTTCATTTGTTTAAGTAATGACGAAGCGAATTGCTCGAAGTTCTGCATGTCACTGTTGTTTTCAAATTTGCAGACAATTGAAATACTTGCACACTTCCCAATAGTTATGCTCAACGAGTTAATATTAAACTTCTCGATTTTATCACCAAGTTCCATTGATAGGTGATTTGCTGCTATCTTTGCTTGGTCTAAATTAGTGAATTTGTATTCGAATATACGTGCAAACATTTAAAGTTCTCCCAATAAATCATCGAGGAACTGAGGTTTATCTTTGGAGCTTACAATCTTCTTCTTCATGACTTTTGGTTGAAGCTTCATCTGTCTCAAAATCTCTTTACCTTTTGAGCTGAGCTCAGAATTTTCAGTCAAACCCATTTCATCTAAACTTTTCATCTCTTCAGATGGAATTGATTTACCTGAGCACACTGATAAGAAATTATTAAATAGAGACAGATTATTATCAGAGCTAATTGAAGTAAAAGTTTTCAGGGCACTTTGTACAGCATCCACTGTTGTCTCTCTTTGGTTGGTCTGGATGTCAATTTGGTGTGCAATACGTTCTGCAATTCCTTTGATCAGCTTCACTTGATGTTCTGTAAGTGCAGAGGGCTTTGAATTCAGTAAGCAAAAAGTACCCAAAGCATAATTGTCTTTGTTAATGACTGGAAAACCTGCATATCCTAAATAGCCTTCTCCAGATAATACTGCTGGATGATGCATCCACTTTTCGTGCTTAGAAAGATCTGGGATCAAGGTGGGTTCAGAACTCAAAAGTACGTATGAACACACGTTGAATTCTGTACGTTCATTTTTTTCGTTATCAGTGCCATTTGTGGTGGAGATTTTGCATTGATAATTTTCATCGAACAAGCTGAATGCAATGTAGTCGAAATTGGTTAGTTCCTTGGCCAGCTCACAGAAAACAGAAAAGTTTTCAGATTGATCACTGTCAATGATACCAGTCCTTTTTACTGCGACTACTCTTCTATCTTCATTCTTGGGTCTTGGTGCTAGTTGAACTGACATAGTCATACCTCCAACTAAAGTAGAGCATGTATGTTTTATTCTGTCCACAAATTCAGTGGATGAGACCATGTCATAGAGTCAGATCTTAAATTCTGGCAGAGGCTAAATATATACACCAGACATGGGTGGTGTGGCCCGTGCACCCCCTCTAAAAGTCGGTACACATTTGGTACACACTTCCTTGTTTGTAGTCTTCACCATGCATTGACTGGCCCAAATAAACGTGTGAATCTGCACGCAGGAATAGAAATAGCTTTAAAATGTAGACGCCTATGAGAGTTCGAATCTCTCCTTGGGCGCCAACTTCCGTATACAAGTCATTGTAAGTAAGTATAAATAATTTACTCAAATCGTATTGGGTACGATTTTGGGCACATTTAATACTTACAGTGTGAATTGTCTTTCTGCTACGCAAAAAGGAGCATCGGCGAAACCCAAGATTTAACCCGCGCCTGATAAGCAGGCAGTTAAGCAGAAACCCGAAAAATAATAAGAATTAGTTGAGTTCAGATCATTGGACCATGTGACTGGCCCTCGATCCGAAATTTTTGCGTGTAACTCAGTACACACCTGCCCAAGATGGATTCATCACTGGGAAAGTTTTCGCTTTGTCCGCTGTTGCGAACTCTACTTTCACTTGCGCGACCATATCATCTGCAAATTTTGCTTTGTTTATGCCCATATCATCGAGTTGACGAGCGGTTGAATTATTCAGAAGCTGGTATGCTGCATTGCGCGTTTGAGCGATTACAATCGCACGGTATATTTTTTTAAGCATGGTAAGAACCTTAGCTGGCTTAGATATAGAGTGCGCCAGTTTTGTTGAAGTTTGCGGCGGAGTTTTCACCTGATTTGATCATCCAAGTAACGAAGGCGTTCCATAGTTTTGTCATTGTTTCATTCCTTTTTTCCATTGCTCATAGTTAATAGAGCATGACCTGAATGACATCAGACAAATTGGAATTATCGCTATGCGCTGAGCGCATAGGTTAGAATGCGTTTTGCATATCACACAGGCTGCGGTTCTAAGACAAAGAGAAACGCGGTAACCAGCGTACCTAGTCGTCTTTTTCAGCGCTTGTCGATTTTTTAACTAGAAGCGCACACCATCGCGATATGCGAAATGCTTTTCCTAATTGTTTTGGAACGGCCTGCGTAATGCTGACAGCTCTGCCTCACATTGGGCTTTTAGAATGATGGCTTTGACCATCTTTTGTGTTTCACTGAGCGTGGTCCAATTATCTTGATCTCCGCCACATAACGCGCAATCACATTTGTAGTTTTCTTTACGCCCAACTATACCGCTGGACCCATATAAAGGTATCATTCTGTTTCCAATCTGGCTTACCGTTGACCGTTTCGCGTGTATTCAGGCACGACCCTTTTATTCTCTGACATTCGCCATAGCATTGGTTAACCTCGACCGTCAGCTTTCTGGTCAAAACAACGTGACCCTGCAGGGATGGTAATGCTGGTGATCCTAAATTCAATGTTTGCGATCACCACAGCCGTACTCCAGTGACATGTCATTGTTGATTGTAGTCTGCATTTGGGTCATGCTTTGTTAAAACAAGGCACTGATTAATTGTCCCATAAGTAAACGACAAAGATGACTTTCGTTTCACAACATACAATATATTACCAGGAATTTTTTTATGCAGATGCGACTTAAACTATTTCATGAAGCAAAAGCACCGTTAGCTAACGGTAATAGACGTGATACCTTGTTATTTTTGTCCGACGAGGAATTTGAGAGCAACCATGGCTTCATTCAATGGGCATTCCCAACAAATGAGAAAAGTTATCACAATTTTACCGCCCCTGAACTAGATTTAGAAAGCGCGATTTGGCTATCTGAAAACCAAGAGTTCGTGACATTTCTTGAAAATATGACTGTGCGTTTTTTAGAGTTTCTTCAGCGAAATAGACATTGGGTAAAGTCTCATGATCATAATCACCTTAGGATCAGTAGGGCGCTCAAATCCATTCGCACATTACATAGTTATGAATTGGCAAATTGGTTCTATGAAAGCGTTTTAAAATTTGCAGGCGATGCAGAACGGACAATGCCAAAAGCGTACTCAATTTGGGAGCAAAAATTATCAAAATTTCATGATTTATCAGCTGGATCGTTCGTAGGATTAGGGATAGGCGACGCGCTAGGAGCGCCAGTAGAGTTTTGCGGTCGGGGAAGTTTTCCAGAGGTGACTGAATATCTCTCTGGTGGTAAATTTGATCTTCCTGCAGGAGCATGGACAGACGATACAGCAATGTCACTGTGTTTGGCCCAAAGTCTTATTATACACGATGGTTTTGAGGCGAAGGACTTACTTGAGCGATTCTCTAAATGGTTGGAATTTGGCGAAAATACCAGTACTGGTATAAGCGTCGGTGTTGGACAAAATACTCTCAGAACCCTTGGCACTTTTCGAAGGAATGGCACACTTATGGCTGAAAAGGTCGGTTCGAAGAATGATGGCAATGGTTCATTAATGAGATTGACTGCTGCTGCACTCTACGCAAGGAATTCGCCTGAGAACGCGCGAAATTTAGCAAGCCTTCAGTCGAGAACAACCCACGCTTCCGACATTGCTGATGAATGTTGCCAATTTTTGGCAGAGCTAATCTGTCGTATTGCACAAGGGCAGGAATACGCGGACGCCAAACGGCTCAGCATGAATCATGAGTGGTCATACCCGCTTCAATCGATACTGGATACTCCATATTTAGACAGTCTACCTAATGGGATTAAATCCAGTGGTTATGTCGTCGATACTCTCCAGAGTGCTCTCTGGGCAGTCGAAAATAGTAATTCTTTCGAAGACGCAGTTTTAAAAGCAGTTAATCTTGGCGATGATGCCGATACAGTTGGTGCGGTTGCGGGACAAATCGCAGGAGCAATTTATGGATATGCGAAAATCCCGGATAAATTCAAAAACGGACTCGCAAAAGAGCGACAACTGTACGTCACATCTCAATTTTTAAGTTGAATACGTGGAAAGTTTATCTCTGTGATTATTTGCATTCATGATAATTAATTAGGTCTAACGCTAAGCTAAACCATATGACTGAAACAAATATATTCTTGACTTTAATTGCCCTAATTCTTGTTCGGTCAAGCAAAATAATAATCGGCGAAACTCAAAATTTATACTAAACCCGATGAGCAGTCGGTTCAGCAGAAACCCGAAGCATAAGAGAAGTTTGTTTCGCAAAAATTTCTAAATGTGCGTCGCAAGGTACCAAACAAATATTGGCAACTCCGGAAACAATATAATTAGTGCCAAAGCGAAACGTTGGAGTTTTGGATCAGTCAATCTTTGAGCCTGAACTAGATCAAATAGACTAATAGACCGCAATTTCTGCGCTACATAAGTCATCACACTGCCTCAATTTTTTCATTTTTTATAGTTTAAGCTAATTTCTGGTAGTAATCTTGTATAGATTATACGCAGAATGAAATATGTGTTCGCGTGGCAACAGTTATGCAAAGAGTGGAGGGTGTGAAGAATTTTCAAAGTCGCACAAAAATCCTCTCTGAAACAGATGATTTTCATCATGGGAGCAACAGATATTATTTGATGCAATAACAGTGTGCCGATGGGTGGGCCGTAGAGGATGAGTGAACAATCCATCTATCGGCAAATATAGTGCGGCATATGCTGCTTTACGCACATATAAACGACGTGCTTACTAGATTTTAGTAATTGGTAATTTAATGACAGTCGGCGTATAGAGATAAAATTTGGAATAGACCAATTGACTTATCAGTCAAGCGGCGAAAGTTCTTAGCGCATCACAATCGAAATTTTTTCAAAGCGTGATCTATAGTTAAATTAGATATGCTCAAGGAATTTAATGACGCGCACCGCTCCGTCACCTAAAACTTCCAAACATTCCTGATATTCAGGGTTTTCATACCACTTCAACGCAACGTCTAGGCTATCCCAGATACCTACAACGGTACGCTCTTGTTGACCGTTTTCACGCAGTGCCACTGGATAACCTCGCGCCAAAAATTGACTGATCTTTCGTGGATTCATGGACTTACAATATTGCAAAAGCAGATCGCTTAGAGCCCGGATCACTGGCATCCTGCGTTAGCGCTCAGTGCGCCATGCATCCCAAGCCTCGGGCGTATCCAGGTCAAGCGTTGGGCCAAAATCTTTAAATGAAACGTATTGAATTAGTTTTTTACGCAAAATATTGCGCAAACCGATGTCTCCCTGCAAAGTTTCAATATCACCCCATCCTGATTTCGGAATGATTACCGGGTGGCCTGGTTTTCCATCCCGATCTTTTGCCTGAACAAAACGTGTTTCATCTATGCACCATTCTGCGTAAATCTGAGAAAAATGCGTCTCGGTCAGATCGGGTAAATCCCCTGTGAGAATCATCATTCCTGTCGCTGAGGTTTCCATTACTGTTGCGCAAGCGCGTTTGATCGATGCACTCATCCCGTCCGCGGCATCAGGCACGTATATCGGCACAGCTTGTGTGTCGGTTAGCAGGTCATGCCGCGGATGGTTTGGATATGGCAAGGTTACATAGACCTCACCACGCCCTTGGGCAAAATTAACCAAACGCGTAAGGATGGGCGTGCCATCTACTGGCTCAAACAGTTTATCACGCGCCCCCATCCGAGAGGAGGCGCCAGCGGCCAATATGACAATCGCCAGCGACACTTGGTTATCCGCGCATCCGAACACCATCTGCATCGAAGAGTGGTGTGGTAATCACGCGCGCCTTACGCATCTGTCCGAGAATTTCAATTTCTGCTTCTTGTCCGTTAACGGAATACTCGCGCGGCACCAGCGCAAGCGCAATAGATTTTTCGGCGTAGTGGGAATAACCACCAGACGTGCAGAACCCTTTTACCACGCCATCAATCCAGACGGGTTCATAGGCAACGACGTCTGCATCTCCGGCATCAACTTCAAACGCAACAAGGGCACGTGCACTGCCTGCCTCTCTTTCTGCAAATACTATTGATTTTCCAATAAAATCAGTGTCTTTCTTCCATGAGATAAAGCGGTCCATCCCTGTTTCGCCCGCAGTGTAATCAGGTGAAAATTCGCGCAACCAAGAGCCAAAAAATTTATCCAACCTTAGGGACATCATTGCCCGCATTCCAAAGGGTTTAAGGTCAAAGGCGTTACCCGCGGACCACAGGGTGTGCCATAAGGTGCGCTGATCCATTGTGTGACAGTAAATTTCATACCCCAAATCACCCGTGTAGCTGACTCGCTGCACCACGCAGTTCACCATACCCACGGCCATTTCATGGACATCCATAAATTTCATTGTGGAAACGTCGCAGCGTGTAACCGCCTGTAATACTTTGGTGGCATTGGGTCCTGCCAATTGGAACCCGTTTACAGAATCCGAAATATTTTCGATCTGTACATCGACCTTTTGGTTCTGAAGGAACCACCGCATGTGATAGGCCTGACTGCCATAACTTGCTGTGAGGCGGAAATCGGTTTCGGACAGGCAGGATACAGTGAAATCACCAATCAAACGGCCCTTGTGTGATAACATTGGCGTCAAGCTCAGGCGTCCAGATTTGGGAATGCGGCCCGCCATGATCCGATCTAACCAAGCGCGCGCACCTCTTCCTGTAATGCGGTATTTGCCGAAGTTATGAATCTCATTAATCCCAACATTGTCACGCACGGCCAAAACCTCGCGCTTGGTCGCTACCCAGGCATTTGATCGACGAAAAGAAGGGGTTTCGTATCGGGGTTCATCCAAATTTGCGAAGTAATTTGGCACCTCTAACCCAAATTGAGCGCCCCATACTGCGCCCATACTGTCGAAAATGTCATACATGGGTGTTGTGCGCATCGGGCGCGCGGCCGGAAGTTCCTCGTTTGGATATGACACAGAAAATCGTTTTTGGTAATTTTCGATCACCTTGGGCAATGTATAGCCCGGTCCAATCCAATCACCAAAACGGGCCACATCCATGGCCATTGTATCGCGTTCGGTTTCGCCCTCGATCATCCATTGGGCCAGCATCAGCCCAACGCCGCCCCCCTGACTAAAACCTGCCATGACGCCACAGGCGGACCAATAGTTGCGTACACCGGGGATCGGGCCGACCAAGGGGTTGCCGTCGGGTGCGAATGTAAATGGTCCGTGGATCACGGATTTTACACCTGCTGTTTCCAGAACGGGGAAGCGCTTATAGGCAAATTCAATACTTTTGTTAATTTTATCAAAATCATCAGCCAACAGTTCATGCCCGAAATCCCATGGTGTTCCGTCAATTGCCCAGGGTTTGCAGGGCTGTTCATAAAAACCGATGCACAAACCGCGTGCTTCTTGGCGCAGATAGCTTTCTCCTGATGGATCCATGACGTGGGGGTGTTCATTGTCACGTTTATAAATCATTGGGATGTCGTCGGTCACAATGTATTGATGTTCCATGGGGTGTAACGGAAGGTACAAACCCGCCATCGCCCCAACTTCGCGCGCCCATAGGCCACCCGCGTTCACAACATGTTCGGTATGAATGGTGCCTTTATCTGTCACAACATCCCATGTGCCATCAGTACGTTGGTTTGTTTCAACGACCTTGCAATAGGTTTCGATTGTGGCACCGCCCATGCGCGCGGCCTTGGCATAGGCGTGTGTCGTGCCACTGGGGTCAAGGTGACCATCTAATGGATCATAAAGGGCGCCGATGATCCCATCCGTGTTGGTAACAGGGGCAATATCTCGAATTTCATCTGGGCCAATGATTTGCGTATCAAGCCCCATGTAGCGGTGCTTTGCCCGTTCAGCCAGCAGCATGTCAAAACGTTCCTGGTTGTCGGCCAATGTGATACCGCCCACGTGATGCAATCCACAGGACATGCCCGTGATTTCCTCTAACTCGCGATACAGGCGAATAGTATATCCCTGAAGTGCGGCCATATTTGTGTCGCCGTTCAAGGTATGAAATCCACCCGCCGCATGCCACGTTGACCCCGAGGTTAATTCCGAACGTTCCAACAACATGACATCTGACCACCCCAATTTTGTAAGGTGATAAAGTACACTACACCCAACAACGCCTCCACCGATGACGACAACACGTGTATTGGTTTTCATTTGGCTGGCCTCCAATTCCCTGAAACGATCATTTCCGATTTTGCTTCGGCTCACAACTGGATTGCGAACACTTTCTTGTGGTAGATAACGAAATAATCACTTCACCGAAATGGAAAGCCGCGACGGAAAATGTCGGGAATAAACAATCCGCGTTTGAATTTCCGCGTCAGGGTAAGGGCAAATAAATTGGATGGACTTTGATATGAAATCGCATGCACAGGCCGTTGTTATTGGGGGCGGCGTTATTGGCTGCTCAATCCTGTATCACTTGACCAAACTGGGATGGTCCGATGTGGTGATGTTAGAGCGGGATGAACTGACGTCAGGGTCCACATGGCATGCGGCGGCCAATATCCACGGACTGCATGACAGTACAAATATCAGCCGTATCCAACATTATACCATGAACCTTTATAAGGAATTGGAACAGGAAACAGGACAGGGCTGTGGCGTGTTCCAACCCGGTTCGCTCTATCTGGCGCAGACAGAGGCGCGTGAACATCAGTTGCGCCTGCAAGAAGCCAAGGCGAAGCTTTACCACATGAATTTCTATGAGGTTTCGCGAGGCGAGGCAGAGCACTTGCACCCATTGGTCAATTTCGATGGTATCCGCTGCATCATGTTTGAACCTGATGGGGGTAATGTTGACCCGTCGGGTGTGACAAATGCCTATGCCACTGGAGCTCGGCAACGGGGTGCGGAAATTTACCGCTTTACCCCTGTAATCGCTACAGAACAGCAACTAGATGGATCGTGGATTGTCCGCACACCCAAGGGGGACATTCGTACCGAATGGGTGATCAATGCCGCGGGCCTTTGGGGGCGGGAGGTTGCTGCTTTGGCAGGTTTGAAATTACCTTTGCAGCCTACCGAACACCAATATTTTGTCACAGAAGCCATCGCAGAAATTGACGGAATGGATCGTCGTCTGCCATCGGTTGCGGACCGTGATGGAGAATATTATCTGCGCCAAGAGGGCAAAGGGTTACTTGTGGGTGCCTATGAACGCGAGTTGAAATTCTGGGCCGAAAATGGCACGCCGCCTGATTTTGGTCATGAACTCTTTGATGATGATCTGGAACGTATCGAGGAAAACATGATGCGCGCCATCGAACGTGTTCCAGCGGTTGGAGAGGCAGGCATCAAACGCGTGATCAATGGTCCCATGATTTGGTCACCAGATAGCAACGTGTTGTTCGGGCCTGTGCCCGAATTGAAAAACTATTTCTGCTGTAATGGGATAATTCCGGGCTTTAGTCAATCGGGCGGTATGGGATTATTGGCCGCCGAATGGATCATTCAAGGCGAAACCAAATACGACATGTTTGCATGGGATATGGCGCGTTTTGGCGACTGGGCGGATGCGGCATTCACCAAGGCACGCGTAGGCGATCAATACGCGCATCGTTTCAAAATCCACTTCCCGAACGAAGAACGCGATGCGGGCCGCCCGCTACGCACCCGTCCGATTTTTGAAAAACAAAAAGAGCTGGGCGCAACCTTTGGCCTGAACTACGGTTGGGAACACGCGCTTTATTTTGATGCGGATACCCCTGAGACCGCGGGTTTCACTCGTCAGGGTTGGTGGTATAGCGTTGGGCGTGAGGCCAAGAAGTTGCGTGACCGTGTCGGCGTGATTGATATTTCAAACTTTGGCAAATACAGTGTTAAAGGGGCAGGAGCAGAGGATTGGTTAAACGCCGTTTTTGCCAATAAAATGCCCAATATTGTTGGCCGCTCTTGTCTGACACCCCTGATCGGAAAACGTGGTGGTATCGCGGGTGATGCAACCGTGACCAAACTGGGCGAAGATCACTATTGGGTGGTCAGTTCGGGCATGGCCGAACGCTATCAGTACCGGTTCTATCAAATGATAGACCTGCCCAAGGGCACCACGCTTGAAAGCAAAACAAACGATACCTGCGCCTTTAACGTAGCAGGGCCAAAATCGCGCGAGTTGCTTCAACGGCTTAGCAATGCGGATTTGTCCAATGACGTATGGCCCTTTATGCGGTCGGGTCATTTAACGATTGCGGGTGTGGATTGTTCGGCACTACGTGTTAGCTTTACAGGTGATTTGGGCTGGGAAATATATTGCGATGTGAGGGATCAATTGGCGGTATATACAGCGCTCATCGATGTTGCGACCGAACTTGGTGGTGGGCCTGTTGGATCGCGAGCGTTGATGTCCCTGCGTGTTGAAAAGGGGTATGGTAGCTGGTCACGGGAATATAGCCCAGAATACTGGCCTCAAGAAGTGGGCCTAGAGCGTCTGTGCAAGATGGATAAAGAGTTTTTGAATAAATCCGCCGCCGCAGAGGTGATGCAAAATGAACCACGCGAAAATTTGGTTTTGATCCATATTGATGAAGATGCCGTCACCGCATCAAATTCTGACGCGACGGGGGGCGAGCCGATTTTCAAGGATGGGGTTGGCATTGGCCGCGTTACATCGGGAGCCTATGGATATTCTGTTGGTATGTCACTGGCGCTTGGATATGTGAAAAACGCATCACCAGGTGAGCGGGTTCAAGTTATGATCCTCGGTAAGCCGCATGGCGGTACTATTCTGGCCGAGCCTCCCTTTGATCCCAAGGGGGAACGCCTACGTGGATAATCTCCAAAGCTGTCCATCATTTTGGACGGTTTTTTTAAATCGGTGTCACGCGCAACTGGGTCAGGCGGTTGGCCTGGCGTTCGACTACCTCAAACCTATAGCCTAGGAAATAAAAAATCTGGCCAGCAGTTGGGATCATCTGTGCCTCGTGAATGACCAAACCCGCAAGTGTATTCGCCTCATCATCAGGAAGTGTCCAATCAAGCGCGCGATTTAGGTCGCGGATCGTCATCGTGCCATCCAGCGTGTAGCTTCCCAATATATCTGGTTTTATCGTCTGATCCTCGGGCGTGTCGAACTCATCGGCGATTTCACCGACGATTTCTTCAAGTATATCCTCCAGTGTGATTAAACCTTCCAACGATCCGTATTCGTCCACCACCAGCGCAAAATGTGTACGACGGCGCAGGAATTGGCGCATCTGATCATCAAGCGATGTGGTATCGGGGATAAAATAAGGCTCCATTGCGACTTCGTTTATGTCAACCTTAGCCAGATCCGAAAGTTTGGCATTCGGGCCGCTAACCAAACGATACATTTGACGTGCCAAATCCTTGGCATGAATTACGCCGATGATGTTTTCAGGATCATCTTTGTAGACGGGCAATCGCGTATGCGCGCTTTCCAGACATTGGGTCAAAATCGCTTGTGGATCCTCATCCGAGTTTATCATTTCGATCCCTGAACGGTGCAACATGATTTCTTCGACCGTGCGGTCGGACAAATCTAATGCGCCCAAAATTCGGTCACGATCCTCTTTTTCTACGACCCCTTCGGAATGCCCTAAACTTAGGGCTCCTGCGATCTCTTCGCGGACTGCCAAAATGTGACTGTCTGGATCCGTGCGCACTCCAAAGACGCGCAAAACGCCACGAACGAACCAGCGTACGGTTGCAACAATCGGGGCGAAAAGGCGGATCACTATGCTGATCGGCAATGACACGCGCGCCGCCGCGGTTTCCGCATTGGTGATCGCATATGTTTTTGGCAAAACTTCCGCAAAGATCAGAACCAAAATGGTCATGATCAACGTGGCTAGCGCCACGCCGCTTTCCCCAAACATCCGCGTAAACAACGCTGTGGTCAGCGATGTGGCTAAGATATTAACCAAGTTGTTGCCCAGCAATACAGATCCGATTAGGCGCTCGTTGTCTTCTGTGATGTCCAAGGCTCGCTGTGCGCCACGAGATCCTTTGTCCGCCTGCGTGCGCATCTTCCCACGCGATGCGGCTGTCAATGCGGTTTCAGAACCCGAAAAAAATCCAGACAAAACCAAGAGCAATAAGATCGTACCCGTGGTGATCCAAAAGGCATTGTCCAAGTTTATCAATTCTTGTTCCATCTAAGGCTTTCTTGGTTTAGCGTCTAACATAGCTTATGGGGATTAAACTCCGTCCGATCAAGAGGCTGGTTGTGCGACAGTTGGATTTAGGGAATATTGACGACCCAATTTTGATCTTTGGTGGAGCGTATTCGAACCTGCAGGCGACGCAGGCGCTGATCGAGGCATCGCGCGGGCATGGCATCCCCGCGGCTCGCTGCATCTTTACGGGCGATAGTATCGCTTATTGCGGAAATCCTTCTGAAACCCTGAACCTGCTGCGTGATTTCGGCTGCCCGATGATCAAGGGAAATTGTGAAATTGAGTTGGGCTTCGGCAGCGACACATGCGGTTGCGGATTTGAGGCGGGCAGTACCTGTGATTTGTTATCTCAAGTGTGGTATACCTATGCAAGTCAGCAAGTAAATTCAGATCAACGGCGGTTTATGGGGTCGCTGCCCGATCACTTGATTTTTACCCATCACGGGAAGCGCCACGTTGTCATTCATGGGGGATATAGCAATGTTTCACAGTTTCTGTTTTTAACTACAGATGAAGTTGAATATACACGTGTTATCAATAGTGTAGAGCGCGATCTTGGTGAGATTTATGTCATGATTGCGGGCCATTATGGGCTTCCATTTCACAAAATTATTAAAGGGGTATCTTGGTTCAACAGTGGTGCAATCGGGATGCCTGCAAATAACGGCAAGTCGACAACATCTTATGGTATCTTGAACGCAGGACAGTTCACGATCCACGAACTGTCGTATGATCACCACTTGGCACAGGCCACCATGATCGTAAGTGGGTTGGATCAGGGGTATCACAATGCGCTAGAAACGGGTTACTGGCCCTCGGAAGAGGTTTTGCCAATTGATTTGCGCCGTTTCGTCGAAAGTGGATGATGATCCATCACCAGATCACGTAAATGACCATCCAAAACATGGGTATAAATTTCTGTCGTGGACAAATCAGCATGTCCCAATAGGGTTTGTATCACACGCAAATCTGCACCATTGGCCAATAGATGTGTGGCAAACGCGTGGCGGATTGTATGTGGCGTCACAGTACCAGCGTCAATACCTGCATTAACGGCCCAGTTTTTGATGTTTTGGTAAAACCAATGACGTGTCAAATGACCCAGTTTCCCGCGGGAGGGGAAGAGAAAGGGGGATGCATCATGACCCTCACTCACCTTGCGCTCATCCTCGCGATCGCGATGATAAAGCCATAATATCAACGCAGCACTGGCTGGTGGGGACAACGGGACAATGCGTTCTTTGTCACCTTTTCCCTTGATCAATAAATACTCGGGCTCTCCACGACAGGCACCGACGGGCAGGGACATCAATTCACTCACACGCATTCCAGTTGAATAGAGAACCTGCATCAAACATGCGTTTCTGGCGCGCTCAACCTGGCCTTTTGCCAAGGTTATGGCGCTCTCCATCAATCGATCTACGTCTATCACCGTTATTGTTTTGGGCAGTGATTTCTCCCGCCCAGGACCTGTAACTTGCAATGCAGGATGATCCGTGCGCCAGTTTTCTTCCAGGCAGAAGTGAAAGAACTGTTTGATCGCTGATAATCTGCGTGCACGCGTTGCCCGCGACAGATCACGATTGACCAAATCAACCAAATAGGACTCAATGCCCGCCATAGTGACCCGTATTAAATCCTGTTTTCGGTTGATCAGGAATTCATGAAAATCTGACAGGTCACGGGCATAGGCGGACAATGTATTTTGCGACGCACCTGTTTCTGCTGATTTCGCTTCAAGAAAGGCTTCTATGCGACGAAGATCATTCATTATTTAGGGCGCCTTGGACAATGCGTAGATAGCGGCGCGGCGTGCTAAGTCCTCTAGTCCAATCAGTTTTAATGTTGAAAGGCTTTCATGGAGGTCGCGTACATCTCCTGCGCTGCCTTTGTCCAATTGGATCAATGTGGCAAGAATTGCTTCGCCCAGTCTTCCTTGGGCAATCATTTGCTCCACACCAAACGGAATGCGCGGTTCCGAAAATGCGTCATATACTGCGCGCTCCATGGGCGACAGCGGTGGCGTTACGGGCATGATGCCGTGCGCCACTAGTGTGCGAAAATCATTTGTTTCGGGGGCTGCATCATAGCGATTTGACATCAGAATAACATCTACTGCAGCAGGGGTTGTCAGTCCCGCTTTCACCACATCTTCGGCAAATATATTTGCAAATGTTTGGGCTAAATCGGTTACATAAAATTTGGACCAGGCAAGATCAAGCGATACTGCCACATCGTCACCTGTTTTCAGTGCCATTTCGAGCGCCTGAAACGCAGCCACACGGTCCCAAATTCCACCAGATGCAGAGGGAGCATTGACGCTGTAAATTCCCAAAAATCGGTTATCCCCAATGGCACCCGTTTGGGCCAACCGTTCTGCCGAGATCAACTGTGCACGCCATCCATTGTCCCCAGACAAATCAGATACTGCGAACGCTCGTGGCAATAGATCGGGTGTCAGCGGCTGGCCAATGGCGTCGTATAATCGATAATCAAGAGCAGAGACGCGCAAATTTGGCGGTAAATTAACATCAATCTCATCCTCTGTTTGGGTTTCTAAGTAGACGTGGAATAATGCCGCTGTTCGTCCCGTAAATTCACCAAGAGCTTCGCTTGCGTCCAAAACAAGTGTGGCCGTTAACCAATCCCCGCGGCGTGCCAAACAATAAATGCGAGCGGCTGCATCAGGGTAGTTAGGGCCCAGTTCCAACACGGGATCACAAGCAGGTTCTATGGATGTATCATAAAGCGATAATTCAAACAGGAGTGGAACCAAGGATGGTGGCAACGGGGCCGCCCGTTCCAACATCGCATGTGCCGCATCCACTGCGCCCAAATCGATCAATTTGCGAATACGCGCCTTCAGGAACGCATGTTTGCGTTCATCCTCAACTGGGGCATCCGCTTCGGTTAACAGCAGATTAAAAAGAAAAGAATGAATGATGGGATTATGTTTTGCGGGAAACTCGTTCAGCAGTGTTTCCAAGGCGTTTGATTGACTTTCCCGCCACAGATGAGAGGGTAATCCCGTCACACGCGCAGGCAAAAGACCAACGGAGTTTCGTGAGATATCTTCAAGTGGGACAACTTGGATTTCTGGTTCCACGATTGGTTCAAGGTCTTTTGGTTGTGACGTATCTGCAGATGTATATTTTTCGTCCAACCAATCGATTGCCGAAAGGGGGGCGTTTTGGGCCACACCAATCTGTGCAGCAAGGCAGAAGGTCAAGGCATGGAAATGCGCATTAAATCTCATTCAAATTAATCGGCTGGCTGATGGGACTGCGAATGGGATCAAATTTCACACCGAAAAACGGACCAACATAGGCATAGACCGATAGCGCCAAAAACCCAAAGACGCAAAAAATCAAAACCCATTTGATCAATCTGCCCATCCTCATATCCAATTTTGTTGGCTTTTTCAGGAGTATAAACACGAATGCCCGGAAGAACCAAGCAAAGTTATTCCTGTTGTTGTAATTTGTCGTAAGATCGCCAATAAGATGATCATGACACGGACGTTAAAAAAGACAGTGGCCCTTGTGGGTATGATGGGGGCGGGAAAATCCGCTGTGGGCAAGGCATTGGCTGAGCGTTTGAATGTGGCATTTTTGGATTCTGACCAAGAGATCGAGTCTGCATCTAATTTATCCATCGCAGAAATATTTGTCCGCTATGGCGAACCATTTTTTCGCGAAAAAGAAGCACAAGTGATTGAACGTTTGTTGATTGGAAAACCAGGTATCCTGTCAACCGGGGGCGGTGCATTTTTGGCAGAACGTAATCGCCAAAATATGAGTCGATTGGGCGTTTCCCTTTGGCTAAATGCGGGGCCTGATGTGCTATGGAATAGGGTGAAACACAAAACAACCCGTCCGCTGTTGCAAACAGAAGACCCATATCGAACTCTGCTTGATATTCATACTGCGCGCACGCCTTTTTATGCCTTGGCGGATTTGCAGGTGTCCTCTGATGGTGAAACCGAAATTCCACAAATGGTGGATCGCGTAATTGATGTGTTAGAAAAGCACAATGGAATATTTGAAGGTTAGGCAAACAATGAAAACAGTTGATGTAAACCTTGGGGAACGCGCGTATCAAATCCACATTGGAACTGGTCTTGTTTCAACAGCTGCCAATTTTGTGGCGCCGCTGCTAAAGCGGCAACGTGTGGCAATCGTAACAGATGAAAACGTAGCTGCTCTTCACCTAAATAAACTCGCTTCTGGGCTAGAGGCGGCAGGAATTTCAACTACATCTCTAACCCTGCCTGCAGGCGAAGGCACCAAGTCATGGCCGCAGTTTGAGCGGACCGTTGAATGGTTACTGTCTGAAAAAATTGAACGACGTGATTTGGTTATTGCGCTTGGCGGTGGCGTAATTGGGGATTTGGTGGGTTTTGCCGCTGCTGTGTTGCGACGTGGTATTCGATTTGTGCAGATGCCGACATCGCTTTTGGCGCAGGTTGACAGTTCGGTTGGTGGAAAAACAGGCATCAATACACCTCATGGGAAAAATCTGATCGGGGCGTTTCATCAGCCCAGCATGGTTTTGGCGGATATTGACGCGCTGGATACGCTCAAACCCCGTGATTTTTTGGCAGGCTACGGGGAAGTTGTTAAATACGGGCTATTAGGTAACGAAGCGTTTTTTGAATGGCTTGTGGAATATGGCCCTGCGCTAGCGAATGGGGACAAAGAGGCCCGCGCAGAAGCGGTTCGCATATCTTGTGAGATGAAGGCTGATATTGTTGAGCGCGACGAAACCGAACAAGGAGATCGTGCGCTTTTAAACCTTGGACATACCTTTTGTCATGCGCTTGAGGCGGCAACAGGGTATTCTGACCGCCTTTTGCACGGAGAGGGAGTGGCGATTGGATGCGCGCTTGCCTTTGATATGTCTGCGCGCATGGGTTTATGTTCACAAGAGGTCCCAAGTCGTGTTGCAGCACACCTAAACGCGATGGGGATGAAATCAAGGCTGTCGGACATCGACGGGTCTCTTCCTGGTGCAGAAGAGTTGGTAGATTTGATGGCGCAGGACAAAAAGGTGGTTGATGGGCAACTGCGCTTTATCCTTGCACGTGGCATTGGTCAGGCCTTTGTAACATCTGAAATTAAGCGTGCGGACGTCGTGACCCTTTTGAACGATTATTTGTCAGATACCGTTTGACCCAATAGGCGCAGGTAGGCGCGCGATTTCACAATTTCCTCACTAAATGCTGCGTCGACGAAGCTTGAGGGAAGCTCGTTTTATTTCATAATAATAGGGATGAGCGTCAATGCGCATCGAATTTAATAGGATGTGCAATTGGTGCGCTGCCTTAAATTCCTGCCAAAACCATTGATGTAATGCCATATGGATCGCATAGACGGTTTAAATTTATCTTACCGCACCAAGTCCCTTCTTCACATCCCAATGATAAAATTTTGGGGCACTCGGTGTCGATAACTGGGCGGAATATATCCAGCGCAAGTGATCTATTTCACTATTGGACATTAGGAAATAGAGCAGGCCGCATCCGTCCTGTATCAAGACGCCGCAAAGATGCCTCTCAGAAATCCGAATACGTGGGTTTCAGAAGTAAATTTTTCGTTTAACACAATGTTGCGCAGGGCATCAATAAGCCTGCGCGGATCCAGATTCCAGCGATAGGGGGCACCGCGCCATCGGCCAAATTGTTCCAGTAGTTCCCTAATGTACGAACTGCGAGAAAATTATCGCGATCCCGATACTGTGAAAGCTTAATCATGTTTTGACCATGTTCAACACTACGTGCTTCAAATTGATATCAAAATGTTAATACAAAATTAAACTTGGTTTTGATCCTTAATTCTAAACAATCAGTTAACGCAGCGGCCCTTGTTCGAAATCCAAGAATATCTTATTGCAAATGCGTACCTGAGGAGTGTGCCATGAAATCAATGACCGGCTTTGCCAATCACACCTGCGAATTTCCAGGAGGAATCGCCACTTTAGAGGTGCGCAGCGTGAACAACCGTGGACTCGATCTAAAACTGCGTGTTCCGGATTTGTTTGCCACACTCGAACCGAAATTGCGCGAAACTATCACCAAGGTTGCAAAGCGTGGGTCGTTACAGGTGAACATACGCTACAGCCTACAGGATGACATGTCGGCAGTGCCCGCAATCAATGAAAAAATGATTGAGCAGGTTTTGTCTGGGATCGAGCGTATCGAGGATCTGGCCTTGGCGCGTCACTTGTCACTAGCCCCGTCAAAGGCTAGCGATATTTTGGCGATTAAGGGCGTGATGGCGCATGAAACGGGCGTTGCCGAACTGAGTCCCGAAATGTCAGAAAAGGTGCAATCTGCGATGTCGCAGATGATTGTAAATTGGGATTTGGATCGCGCACGAGAGGGTGAAGCACTCGCCCGTATTTTGGGTGATCAAATTGATACGATTGCGGATCTTGTTTCGGTGGCCCGTGCATTGTTGCCAGAGCGTAAAGCCAAGCTGGAACAAGGGTTCATAGATAATCTTAAAACCCTAAGCGAGCAGTTTTCCGAGGTTGAGCCAGAGCGCGTTGCCCAAGAAGTTGCACTGTTCATCATCAAACAGGATGTGGCAGAAGAACTTGATCGACTGGACGCCCATATTGACGCCGCTCGAGCTCTATTTGCCGAGGATGCAAGCATTGGACGACGTGCCGAATTCCTGATCCAAGAATTTAATCGCGAGGCCAATACGCTTTGTTCCAAGGCCCAGCACAGCGAATTGTCCCGCCTAGGCCTAGAGCTTAAGACAACGATAGATCAAATGAGAGAGCAAATTCAAAATGTCGAATAATCCCGATGCCGCCCGTCGTGGGCTATTGATCATTCTGTCGTCGCCTTCTGGTGCGGGAAAATCGACTCTGGCCGCGAGGTTGCGCTCTTGGGAGCCAACCTTGAACTTCTCGGTTTCGGCAACTACACGCGCGCCGCGTTCGGGCGAAGAACATGGGCGTGAGTACTATTTCCATTCGCGGGAAGAGTTTCAGGATATGGTCGCCAGAGGCGCTATGTTGGAGCACGCAGAAGTTTTCGGAAATTATTACGGTAGCCCTAAAGGCCCTGTTGAAGAAGCGATAAATGCGGGGCGTGATGTGTTGTTTGATATTGATTGGCAGGGCGGGCAACAGGTGCGCGCCTCTGCCCTCGGTAAACACGTTTTATCCATTTTCATCCTTCCGCCTTCGATCCCTGAATTGGAACGCCGCCTGTATGCCCGCGCACAAGACAGCAAAGAGGTGATTGATAGTCGTATGTCCAAATCACACGATGAAATTAGCCATTGGCCCGAATACGACTATGTTCTGGTGAACGAGGATTTGGATGAAACCGAAGCCAGATTAAAAACAATCGTTGCCGCCGAACGCCTGCGCCTTAGCCAACAACCGGATCTGGTGAATGTTGTGCGCCGTTTGAACAAAGAGTTTGAGGAAAGATCATGAGCATTTTTGCATTAGGGGACAAAACCCCACAGATTTCAACAAGCGCATGGATAGCGCATGATGCAAATGTCATTGGGCATGTTGAGGTGTCTGAAAACGCCTCGATCTGGTTTGGTGCGACATTGCGCGGTGACAATGAATTGATCCATCTTGGGGCAGGATCCAACATTCAGGAAAACTGCGTTTTGCACACGGATATGGGATATCCATTGATGATCGGTGAAAATTGTACCATCGGTCACATGGTGACGCTGCATGGTTGTGTGATTGGGAACAATTCTCTGATCGGGATGGGTGCCACCATTTTGAACGGGGCGAAGATTGGGAAAAACTGTTTGATTGGGGCAGGGGCCTTGATTACAGAGAATAAGGAAATTCCAGATGGCTCCATGGTTCTAGGATCACCTGGGCGCGTTGTAAAAGAGTTGGGAGAGGCGCAAATCGCAGGGCTGGAAAAAAGTGCACTTCACTATCAGGAAAACGCACGCCGTTTCCGCGATCAATTGCGCCCAATGTCATAAAACTGTGATCATTTTGGATCAACCTGGCGCGACACGATAAAGGGACCAGATGGAAAACGAACAGATCATTTCGATTGTATCTGGGCTGCCATACCCTTGTGTCGCCATTTCCATGCGCGAATTTGAACGCATCCTCTGTGCCAATCCCGAGGCCAAGGCGTTTTTGGGTGACGGGATTGAGGGGCGACATTTTTACACGGTGTTTCGCCAACCAACCATGATTGAGGCCATCGAAGGCGCGATCAAGTCAGGTGAGCGTAAAAATGCACGTGTCACAATTTCGGAAAATCGGCGTGATGCATTTTATGATGCCACCTGCATCAATATTGCAGGTCAGTATTGTTTGGTAACATTCCAAGACCGCAGTGATCAAGAACAAATCCAACAGATGCGGCGGGATTTCGTGGCCAATGTTTCGCATGAACTCAAAAGCCCGCTGGCCGCATTGATGGGGTTTATCGAAACACTGCGCACAGTTGCCAAAGATGACCCAAAAGCCCAAGAACGGTTCCTTGGTATTATGGAATCTGAGGCGCAGCGTATGAACCGATTGGTCAATGATTTGCTCTCCCTGTCTCAAGTTGAAGCAACCGAGCGTCAGCGTCCGACGGAAAACATCGACCTGCATGGATTGATTGAACAAACGGTCGATATATTATTGTCCGCCGCAAAGGCGCGGGATGTTAAAGTGCATGTTATGAGCCAGGCAAACACAGACATCACTGTCAAAGGTGACAGTGATCAACTGCGTCAAGTTTTCAACAACTTGATCGAAAACGGCATCAAATATGGGGCGGAAGGGGGAAATGTGACTGTGACGCTGTCACAACCGGCCTATCTGCCTGCCCTGCGCAGCGAAGGGATCGAAGTAACTGTATCAGATGATGGACCCGGCATTGATCCCGTTCATCTGCCACGATTGGCCGAACGGTTTTATCGCATCGATAGCCACCGTTCCCGTCAAATGGGCGGTACGGGGTTGGGACTTGCCATTGTGAAACATATCATTAGCCGACACCGTGGTCGATTAATGGTGGATAGCGTCATGGGACAGGGGGCCAGTTTTCATGTGTTATTGCCCTATGATATTTCGATCAGAGCACAAAGAAACGATGTGTCATGACGTCATAATTCTGTTACATAACCTTCATAAAACCGTTCCAAACGCGCAATAGGGGTTTGTTTGCGCGGTTTTAATTTAAAAAACACAAGCGGCTAGATGAAATGAACGACATGCGACTGACACAAGAAAAATCAACCGATCAACAAACGAAAATCAGCGCATTAGGCGTACAGGTTCATTATGGTGACACGCATGCGATTAAGGATGTTTCTGTTGATATTTTGGACAAAACCGTCACGGCGTTTATTGGCCCCTCTGGGTGCGGTAAATCCACCTTTTTGCGCACACTAAATCGCATGAACGACACCATTGATATATGCCGTGTCAGCGGTGAGATCCTGCTGGATGGAGAGGATATTTATGATCCTCGTATTGATCCGGTGCAGCTGCGTGCGCGCGTCGGTATGGTGTTTCAAAAACCAAACCCATTCCCAAAATCCATTTATGACAATGTGGCCTATGGTCCGCGTATTCACGGGTTGGCCAAAAATAAGGTCGAGCTCGATGAAATCGTGGAAAAAGCCCTGCGCCGCGGCGCGATTTGGGATGAGGTGAAGGATCGTCTGAATGACGCGGGAACAGGCCTTTCTGGGGGTCAGCAACAACGCCTATGTATTGCGCGGGCCGTTGCGACAGAGCCAGAGGTTTTGTTGATGGATGAACCCTGTTCTGCGCTGGACCCCATCGCAACAGCGCAGGTTGAAGAATTGATTGATGATTTACGTAAACGCTATTGCGTTGTGATTGTCACGCACTCGATGCAGCAGGCCGCGCGGGTTAGTCAGAAAACCGCGTTTTTCCATTTGGGCAACCTTGTCGAATATGGAGACACAACAACCATCTTCACCAAACCAGAGGATCCGCGCACCGAAAGCTATATCACAGGGCGGATTGGATAAGATTATGAGCGAACAACAACACATTCTCTCTGCATTTGACCGTGACCTTGAGGCGATCCAAGCGCACATCATGAAAATGGGCGGCATGGTTGAGGCGTCAATTTTGGACGCTGCGAAATCATTTGACACCCGTGACGTTGAATTGGCCGCGGATGTGCGTGCCCGCGACAAGGCCATAGATCAGTTGGAAATCCTGATCAATGATGAGGCTGCGAAACTCTTGGCGCTGCGCTCACCCACGGCAATTGATTTGCGGCTGGTATTGTCAGTGATCAAGGTGGCCTCGAACCTTGAACGGATTGGCGATTATTCCAAAAACATGGCGAAACGCACAACTGTCCTGATGGAAATGCCGCATGTATTTGACAAGGGCCAAGGCCTGCGTCGTTTGGCGCGCGAAGTTGAATTGATGTTGAAAGACGCGCTTGACGCCTATGTTCAGCGGGACGTGAAATTGGCAGAAGAGGTCATTCAACGTGACCGCGACGTCGATCAAATGTA
>JBMTQO010000026.1:0-29288 GCA_049446275.1 Paracoccaceae bacterium
GTATCAGACCCAGAGTTGGCAGCAACACAAGAAATGGTTGCTGAAATCAACTAAACGCGTGTAACACGCGCTATGAGAAGCATGTAATCACATGCTTCTCATTTTTGTAATTATGGGACGAGCAAAAATATGACGCTGGTGACTCTTCTTTATGCGATTTGTATCATCTCAGCAGTTGCGTTTTTTGCGTCACGTGCACGGGCTTTATCGTCCGTTTCTGGCGATCAAAGAAAACTTCATTCATTGCCGCAGTATTACGGCACAAATGGGCTTTTACTTTCACTGATCCCTGCTCTTATTCTCTTGCTGATTTGGACCTATCTGCAGTCGCTGTTTATTGAAAATCATGTGGCGGGGTTAATTCCATTAGAACTGATCACTGAAAATGCGAACATAAACCTACTTATGAGCGAAGTGGAACGCCTGAGTGACGGCCTGAAAATGGTTGTTTCCATAGGTTTGATGTCCCGCGATGCATTATCGGCAACCATCAACGACCTGACCGTGATTGAGGCAGCGTTGAAGCAAGCTGATGTTTTCCTGTCGGGCGACATCCGTCCTGAAATCATGTCCGCTGCGCAAACGCGCTATGTTCTTCAAACCGATGGCAATCAATACCGAAATTGGGTGGTTATCCTTGTTTCGATTATTGGTTTTGCAACCGCATTTTTACAGGCAAAGCAAGATTTTCGTGCGCGGAACCAAGTTGAACGTATCGTTTTGTTGATCCTTGCGTCCGCTGCGACACTGGCGATTTTCACAAGTGTTGGGATCGTTCTGTCAATGGTGTTTGAAGCGTCACGTTTCTTTAGCATGCATGAATGGACTGACTTCTTTTTCGGCTTAGTTTGGGCGCCGTCATTTAGTCATGGTAGCCAGTTGTCAATTCTACCGCTCTTGTGGGGCACGCTCTACATCTCGTTTGTCGCGCTTTTGGTCTCAGTGCCGATTGGTCTTTATGCGGCAATCTATTTGTCAGAATATGCCTCAAAACCTGTCCGCTCTGTCGCGAAACCATTACTTGAAATCTTGGCGGGCATTCCAACAATTGTTTATGGATTGTTCGCGCTTACAACGTTCGGACCGTTTTTGCGCATGTTCTTTGGCGATGGTGGGTTTTTGGGTGTTGAGTGGATGTCGGATTCACGTTCCGTAATAACCGCAGGGGTCGTCATGGGAATGATGCTGATCCCCTTCGTATCCTCCCTTTCTGACGATATTATTAACGCAGTTCCCCAATCATTGCGGGATGGTTCATACGGTCTGGGTGCTACGCAATCCGAAACAATTCGCAGCGTGATTTTACCTGCAGCCCTTCCTGGTATTATTGGTGCGATCCTGTTGGCGACATCGCGTGCTATCGGTGAAACAATGATCGTTGTGATGGGCGCAGGCGCGGTGGCAAAGTTTGCGGGCAATCCGCTCGAGGCACTCACGACAATCACAACACGCATCGTTAGCCAACTGACGGGCGATTTGGAGTTCGACAGTCCAGAAACGCTTGTGGCGTTTGCCTTGGGTCTGACTTTATTTGTTCTAACGCTGTGTTTGAATATCCTGGCCTTATACATCGTCAGAAAATATCGGGAACAATACGAATGATAAACGACGTCCCCTCAAAACGCTCGCTTTACGATATTTCTGAGCTTACCAAAAAACGTAACGCCGCTGAGGGGCGTTTTCGTCTTTATGGAATTATCGCAATTGCCATAGGGTTGTTGATGCTGTTGGTTCTGGTGACAACCATCATTTACCGTGGAACAAGCGCGTTTCAACAGACCTTCATCACTTTGGAAGTTGAGCTGCTGGAAAAGAAGCTTGATAAAAAAGGCAATCGTAGCATCGATGATATCAAAAAGGTTTCGACATTTGGATATACGCCGCTTTTGGCGACCGCGATGCAGAACGCATTAAAGGAAAACGGGATTAAAACCGACCTCAAGAAAAAAGACTTAAGCGGCATGGTTTCAAAAAGTGCGGCTGCACAAATGCGCGAGTATGTTTTGGCTGATCCTTCTGTCATTGGGACGACTGTCGAATTTCGCTTTCTAACGAATGGTTGGATCGACGGGTATCTAAAGGGGCGCTATACGCGTGAAAGTGTCGAAAATAGTAAGTTCGCAAGCGCTGCGCATTTTGATCTGACTGATAAATTGGTTGAAATTGGGGTTGTTGAAAAGAAATTTAATCTTGATTTCATTCTGGGTGCGGACTCCTCAGATCAGCGGCCAGAGGCAGCAGGCATTGGTGTGGCGATGGTGGGATCGCTTTACCTCATGTTGGTTGTACTCCTCCTATCACTGCCGTTGGGGGTTGCCGCGTCCATCTATCTTGAGGAATTTGCAAAACAAAATATCGTGACTGATATCATTGAAATCACCATTTCAAACCTTGCTGCGGTGCCATCGATTGTATTCGGAATTTTGGGTTTGGCCGTCTTTATCAATTATGTAGAATTGCCCCAGTCAACGCCAATTGTTGGTGGTCTGGTCCTGACCCTTATGACAATCCCAACCATCATCATTTCAACGCGTGCGTCATTAAAATCTGTTCCCCCCAGCATTCGTAGTGCAGCACTTGGTTTGGGCGCATCCAAGATGCAGACAGTATTCCATCACGTCCTTCCGCTGGCAGCACCGGGTATTTTGACGGGTACAATTATTGGCATGGCGCAGGCACTTGGCGAAAGCGCTCCTTTGTTGTTGATTGGGATGATCGGATACATCGCAACCAATATGCCAGGATCAGTGGCCGAAGGTTTGTTTTCACCAAATTCGGCGATGCCAGCACAAATTTACGAATGGGCAAAACGTGCCGATCCAGCATTTATAGAGCGGGCATGGGGCGGCATTATCATCCTACTGATTTTCTTGTTAACGATGAATACTTTGGCTGTGATCTTACGCCGTCGGTTTGAGCGTCGCTGGTAATCGCATCAACTCTGTACCCCATTCAGGAACCGTGTCAGGTTGATCCCCAAACTATCGCTTATATAGCCCCCTTCTTGAACCATCAGGCAAGGCAGGCCAAGAGTAGCAATGCGTGCACCGATGCGTTCAAATCCGTCCTCGGTAATCGCCAATCCTTCAAACGGATCGTCGATTGATGCATCTAGGCCAAGTGCCACAACGACGACATCACTTCCAAAGTTTCGGACACGCGCAAGGCCAATATCCAGCGCATTCAGAAAATCATCGTCGCCCGTTCCCCGCGCAAGTGGCAGGTTTAGATTGTATCCCAAACCCTGATCTTCGCCCTTTTCCTGTTCGTACCCCCAGAAAAATGGGTAAAACCGTTCGGGGTCGGCGTGTAACGATACAGTGAGAACATCATCGCGGCGATAAAAAATACCCTGTGTTCCATTTCCATGATGCACATCGACATCCAGTATTGTTGGGCGCATTCCGTTTGCCAACAAATACTCAGCTGCAATCGCCGAATTGTTCAAAAAACAAAATCCACCAGCCTGATCAGCATAGGCGTGATGTCCCGGGGGGCGGGATAAGGCATAGGCATGTTGGCCACCCTTGGCGATGAAATCAGCGCCGTTAAGGGCGCTTTGCGCGGACCAATAGGCAGATTTCCATGTGTGTTCTGCGATAGGGCAGGCCGTATCCGCCTGATGATATCCTGCCTGACCAACTGCGGAACGGGGATAACCATCCTCGCGTGCTCTGGGATGGATATTTGGAACAACCTCTTCGCCGCCACCAGGAATTCGCGCCCAGCGCTCGTGTATATTTTCTAAAAAAGTCAAATATTGGGGCGAATGTATTTTCGCGATATGACCTATCCCCATGTCTGTTGGTTCGGCAAACTCACACCCAGCATCCTTTGCGCCTGCGCTCAGTATCTCAACACGCTTGGGCTGTTCGGGATTTGGCGCAATTGCACCAGAACGCATAAAATATTTTGGATCATGCTCTGTTTGACGGGAATCAAGAAACGCTTTCATATCCACTCCGTTTTAAGTGAACGCTATCCTTGAGTTCGATTTCGGGTCAAGGGATAGGTTCGCAGCCTTATCAAAGGAAAAATGCTTCGCGGACGAAAAATTTGTAAATTAGAAATTGAAGTCCATTGAATTTGTGCGATCTTGCAGATGAGTTAACAAAAGAATTGGGTAATATTATGCAAGGTTTCTTATTCCCTTCGGATTGCGATTTGGATGCATTAAAAGCGCTTTGTTCACAAAATTTAAATTCCCAAGATGTGCCGTATGCTTCAGCGATTGATGCGAATGTGCCAATCTACGATTGTGCTGCGCTTAATGAAAACATCAATTCTGACAAAGTGCGACGCTCTATCATGGCCGAATGGTCCAAGGTTTTTATGGAGTTATCGGGTGTGATCGTTTTGCGCGGTGCCTACCAAAATACAGATGCGATCGACGCAGCGAGTGATGTTTTCCATCGCATCATAGCAGATGAAAAACGAACCTCTAAATCTGGTGCAGATCATTTTGCAGCCTCTGGGGCAAATGATCGTATTTGGAATTCACTGCAAAAGCTTTGTCTTAATGCGCCTGACGTGCATGTGAATTACTTCGCGAACCCGTTTATTGATGCCGCTTGCGAAGCCTGGCTTGGTCCGCATTATCAAATGACGGCACAAGTGAATTTGGTCCGACCTGGTGGTCAGGCACAAACAGCGCATCGAGATTATCACCTAGGTTTTCAAAGCGTTGATAAATCTGTGCAATTTCCAGTTCATGTGCATCAATTATCCCCAGTTATGACGTTGCAAGGCGGAATTGCGCATTGCGACATGCCAATTGAAAGTGGTCCGACCAAATTGTTGCCGTTTTCACAGAAATATTTGCATGGGTATCTTGCGTACCACCAAGATGCCTTCAAAGAGTATTTTGAGCAAAATTATGTCCAACTTGAACTTAATAAGGGTGATGTGATTTTCTTTAACCCTGCTATTTTTCACGCCGCTGGCGAAAATAGGAGTGCGGACACTCAACGTTTGGTGAATTTACTTCAAGTGTCCTCGGCTTTTGGTCGCGCAATGGAAAGTATTGACCGTGACGCAATGTGCCGTGCGGTTTTCCAATCATTGAAAGACGCAGAATTGACACCAGCGCAGCAGCATGCCGCAATTGCAGCGACAGCCGAAGGCTATTCCTTTCCAACCAACCTAGACAGTGACCCACCCATCGGTGGCCTCGCGCCAAAAACACAGGCACAAATTTTGACGGAAGCAGTCGATCAAGGTATGGAAAATTCAGAATTTGAAAATCTTCTTGATGCCCTAAATCAACGCCGTGACCCGTGATGAAATCTACAAAGAGTTTTCAGTAGTAATCTGGCCACATCTAACGTTATCAATGCAAATCAACGGCGTTTCGCGCTATTTATTAAGGACCAACCAATGACAGTTAAAATTGGAATATCTCCAATTGCTTGGCAAAATGATGATTTGCCTGATTTGACCAAAGATTTCACGATGGAGCAGGCCCTAAAAGAGTCGCGCGAAATTGGATACACGGGTGTCGAGCGTGGGCAGCGGATGCCGCATGATACTGACGGTCTTCGCTCCTTTTTGGAAAAATACGATATCGGCCTATGCGGCGGTTGGTGTAGTGGTAATTTACTTAACAATACCGCTTCAGAAGAATGTGACGCCGTCCAGCAGCAAGTTGACCAATTTATAGCTCTGGATGCACCTTGCATCGTTTTTGCCGAATGTTCGAATACTGTGCAGGGTATGATTGACGTCCCTGTAAATGATCGCCCACAAGTAACGCGTGATGAAATCAAAGCTTACGCTGAAAAATTGACCGATGTAGCAAAATGGATGCAAGATTGCGGTATGCCTATGGCCTATCATCACCACATGGGGTCCATGATCGAAAGTGAAGATGATGTGAATTGGTTGATGGAGTTTTCAGGTACAGAGGTTAATTTGTGTTTTGATACGGGCCATTTGTTATTCGGGGGTGGTGATATTGCTCGTACAATGGATCGGTGGATGGAGCGCATCCATCATGTACATTTTAAAGATATTCGTCCGGAAATCGTCAAAGATGTTCGTGAAAATAACCTGAGTTTTCTTGATGCGGTGATCGCGGGTGCATTCACTGTGCCTGGTGATGGATGCATCGACTTTTTATCTGTTGCCCAAAAACTTAAGGCGGCAAATTACAATGGTTGGATTGTTGTCGAGGCGGAACAAGACCCAGCAAAGGCGCCCCCATACGAATATTCACAAAAAGGCTATCAAAACATCTTGGATGTTTGTGCAACAGCAGGGTTAGAGATTAAACATGAAGCGTGAAATTCACATTGCGGGGCAGCCCGAAAATAAAATTGGACTGGAAAAATTACGCGTTGGCGTTTTGGGTATGGGCTTCATGGGCGGAACGCATACGCAGGCTTGGCAACGGGGCAAGGCAACGTTCAATTGGCCAATTGATGTTGAATTGGTTGCCCTATTCGATACTGACGAAGAAACGCGTGATTTACATGCGAACCGTTTTGATTTTCAACGTGTCACAGGTGATTGGCGCGAAGTCTGCGAAGCAGATGACATTGACGTTGTAAGTATCTGTACACCGAATTTCACCCATTGGGATATGGCCGGGGCGGCTGCGAAATCTGGAAAACACATTTGGTGCGAAAAACCAATGGCCACATCTATGACGGATGCACGGGCAATGGTGTCGGTGGCGCAGGAACATGGTGTTAAAACCATGCTTGGGTACAACTACATGAAAAGCCCAAGCCTATTGGCGATCAAAGATCTGATTACATCGGGCCGTATTGGTGAAATCACCCATTTTAACGGAATCTACTTAGAAGATTTTATGTGCGATCCAAATGTTCCACATTCTTGGAGGTTGACCAAAAAAGGTGGCGGCAAAGGTGCCCTGGGTGATATGGGCAGCCACTTGATTAGCATGGCAATTTGGCTATGTGGCCCATTCAAAGAAGTCGTTAGTCGATTACAAACCATTCATACTGAACGCCCAGATGCGTCCACGGGTGAAATGCTTCAGGTTGAAACGGATGATCAGTTTTCAGCACTTGGCACATTTGAAAGCGGCGCATTGTTCACCATGCATACCTCTTGGTTGGGTCAGGGTCACAAAATGAACTTAGGCTTTGAAATCACAGGAACTAAGGGTGCGATTAAATTTGATCAGGAGCGGATGGGCGAATTCCAACTGTTCGAAATGGACGGTAATTCCGAAATTTCCACCAACGGATATAAAACTGTTTTGATTGGACCATATCACCCATTCTTTGGTAATTTCTGCCCAGCACCTGGGCATCATGTTGGCTTCAATGAGATGAAAATCATCGAGGTAGGTGCGTTTGTGAAAGCAATCCTTGAAGACGATCAAGCCTATCCAAATTTTAAAGATGGTCTTCTGTTTGAAACAGCAATCCAAGCAATCCAAGATTCAAGCGATGAGGGGCGTTGGATTACGCTTTAACGGTATGTCCAGACCTGAGAACATCACTAATGAAGAATGGCAGGTACGTTGTGATTTGGCGGCGTGCTACCGTTTGTTCGTCAAATTTGGATGGACTGATTTAATCTTTACCCACCTTAGTGCGCGGGTACCGGGGACAACTGACCAGTATTTAATCAACCCCTATGGCCTACTGTTCGATGAAATTACTGCTTCCAACCTGATTAAGGTGGATTTTGACGGAAACGTTGTTCAGGGCGATTACCCTTATAATCAGGCCGGTCACGCCATTCACACTGCCGTTTTGGGTGCGCGACCAGAAGTGAACGTAGCGCTACACAGTCATACGCGGGCTGGTGCTGCAGTTTCTGCTATGGGCGAAGGGTTATTGCCACTTTCGCAGCACGCGATGGAAATTTTGGGGTTAACTTGTTATCATCCGTACGCTTATGCACCTGATAGCGCAGAGGAATGTCGCAGATTAGCACGTGATTTGGGTGATAAATGGCTTATGATCATGCATAATCATGGTCTGCTCGCTGCAGGGCGTACCGTCGCCGAGGCGTTCTATTATCTGTACATTCTAGAGGCCGCTTGTAAGATCCAAGTGGATGTTTTAAGCGCCTCATCAAAGCCAATTATTCCAGATCAGGACGCAATTGAATCACTCACCAAATACACCGCTGTACCTGATGAAGGTCCGCATGATTATGTAAACGTCACTTGGGATGCTATGCTCCGCAGTTTAGAACACGCAGGCATTCAGTGGATGAAATGAGCAGACTGCAATTTTCGGCAAATTTAGGATTTTTGTGGACCGAACTTCCGATTGATCAAGCAATTATGCGTGCCGCTGAAACTGGGTTTAGTGGTATTGAGATGCACTGGCCTGATCCCGGCGACATCCCAGAAATCAAATCTGCACTTACGAGCGCAAATTTGCCACTGCTTTCGCTGAATACTGTGCCTGGAAATAAACAGGAAGGCGATTTTGGCATATGCGCGCTGCCAGATCGTTGCGTTGCTGCGAAAGAAGCAATTAATCAGGCAGTTGATCAGGCACAGGCACTTGGGGCTAAATTTGTCCACGTCATGGCAGGCAATGCATCAGGGCCAAGTGCACATGAAACCTTTGTTGAAAATTTGGCCTATGCGTTGGATATTACACTGGGTTTGGATGTTCAGGTTTTGATCGAACCGATAAATTCATATGACGTGCCTGGCTATTTTTTGAAAACCGTTGATCAGGCGATTGATATTATCAATGAAGTTGGGTCGCCCGATCTCAAATTGATGTTTGATTTTTATCATGTGGAGCGTCAGCAAGGCAGTGCAATAACAAGATTTCAGGCTGCGTTAAACTTTGTGGGCCATGTTCAATTTGCATCAGTACCAGATCGATCTACGCCTGATCATGGTGATTTAGACTTTGATGAAGTTTTCAAAGTCTTGGATGCAGATTGGAACGGTTTTTGTGGGGCTGAATATCGACCAACGGGGTCCACGGATAGCTCACTACATTGGCTGTGCAATCTTAATTCTGACCGCGGTATAGCCAGCGAACAAGAATAAATGCAACAAAGGCCCCAAACAATTCAGCCGGGATAAACATCAATAGTTCAATTGGTCGTATTCCTGCAAAGGTATCTGACAACGAACGTGCAATCGCAACCGCGGGATTGGCAAATGATGTTGATGCAGTGAACCAATAGGCGGCTGAAATATATAGCCCCACCAACATCGGAATAGATTTCGAATTCTGTGAAATTGCGGTGATGATTATAAACACCAAACCAAAGGTTGCGATAATTTCACTGACATAATTCCCAAACCCACTGCGGTCGACAGTTGATATTTGTACAATGGGTACTTCAAACATCACATGCGCCGCCCATGTTCCCAGAATGCCGCCAGAAATTTGAACTATGATATAGCAAAGTGTCATTGCCCCCGCCAAATCACCGCGCAGATAAAATACAAATGAAACTGCAGGGTTAAAATGCGCACCTGATACGGGACCAAAAATCGTGATCAGGACAAATAAGATTGCGCCCGTCGCTATGGTGTTGCCAAGTAAAGATATAGCCACATCATTTGAAAGGGCGTCTGCCATGATGCCTGATCCGACAATGGTCGCAACCAACAGCATGGTGCCCAAACCCTCGGCCAAGAGCCTACGATTTAAAGAAAATGGATGCTCCAACGTTCTGTTCCCCTAGTACCGGAACGGGTGATGCACGATGTCAGATAATTTGTACATCTTAAATTCAATATAATCAGGAGCTGTAGTTGCTTCCCTCTTCATCCAAGATCGCTTTAAGCTCAGAAAAATGACTTTCCGCTTGATCTGGATAATCGTCAAGTTCATTCGCTGTTTTTGCTGCGATATCATGCGGCAGTTCCCGAAGCGGTTGACCCGTTTGCAAGGCGCGAATGTATGTTTCTGCCGCCCTTTCAAAGTAATAAAGGCGATTGAATGTATCGGCGACGTCATTGCCTAAGACCAACACGCCGTGATTTCCCATAATCATGACCTTTATTTTTGGGTCTTGCAGCATCCCTGCGCACCGCATGCCTTCGTCTTCAAAGGCCAATCCTCCAAAGCCTTCGTCGATGACATATCGTTCGTAAAAAATAGCTGTATTTTGATCGATTGGCGGTAACCTACTATCCGCAAGGGATGCGAGTACGGTGGCGTGGATTGAATGCACGTGCATCACGCATTTTGCATGTGGACATTTACGATGAACCGAACCGTGTAATCCCCAGGCTGTTGGGTCAGGTGAGCCTGGTTTTTGCATGGTATCCGGATCGTTTGCATCCAATAGCAACATATCAGACGCTTTGATACGACTGAAATGTTTCTGATTGGGGTTCATCAGGAACTGGGTGCCATCTTCATTCACAGACAGGCTAAAGTGGTTTGCCACCGCTTCATGCATGTTTAAACGCGCCGCCCAACGAAATGCCGCAGCGAGGTCTATTCTTTCCTGCCAATAAAGCAAATTTTGACCGTCCATCGTTCGCCTCCTGATTTTTTGCAAATATGTGATCAGTGGTTTTCCCAGTCAATCCAAAGTTTATATGGACACAGCGCTCACCTGTCCCACAGTGTAAGATAGATTGGATACTTTTTAGTAAGAAGATGACATGCTGTTCTTTCTAAAAACATTTCACTTTATATCATTGCGGGAGACAGGCTGCTTTGGGGTTGGCGGATGGCTGCTTCAACATGTTCATAAACAAAATGGGTAGCGTCCTTCGGAAGAGGTGGTTCAAAGTATTTTTTTGATCGGGCTGCTGCTGCGTTTCCAGGCAATTAAGAAAATTTTACGTCGCAGATTGAATACTCTTGTCGCAAACCTCGTGCATATGCAGAGCGGGGTTGTGCCATCATGTCTTCAATAGTGTAGGAGTGTTGGCATGGGTCTTGATGCAAAGGCATACGAAGCATATCGCACAAACGGTTTTGTCTCGGGCATTCCGGTGTTCTCGTCGCAATCTGTTTCCGAGATACGCAGGGACATTGAAGCCTTAGAAGCCCAACATCCAAATCCAACAGATGCCCGAGATTTGAATCAGTTTTTCCGTGTGAATGGCCATTTGGTCATCCCGCTGCTTGCAGATCTGGCACGGACGCCCAACATTTTGAACTCAGTTGAAACGATTTTGGGCCCTAATCTGTTGGTTTGGTCAGTGGAATTATTCATCAAAGAAGCACAATCGACGAAGACAGTGTCGTGGCATCAGGACATTACTTACTGGGGAATGGGCGAGACAGATGATGAAGTCACAGCCTGGGTCGCATTAAGTAATGTATCGGTTCAGGCTGGATGCATGCGCTTCATTCCAGGCAGTCATCGCAATCCAATCGTTTCACACCACGATACATACGATGACAACAATTTGCTATCCCGCGGTCAAGAGATTCCAGGTATTAACGAAAAGGATGCCGTTAACGGTGCACTGCGCCCAGGCGAAATGTCATTGCATCATGGTCGTTGCTTTCACGCATCTGGGCCGAATATTTCAGATGATCGACGCATTGGGCTTGCCATACGGTATGTGACACCAGAGGTGCGGCACGAGGCACCTGGAAAAGACTATGCTATGTTGGTTCGCGGATGTGATGTGGTGCGTGGTTGGGTCAATGTCGCCGGACCGCGTGGCCTGTTCGACCCAAGGGACCTTGAATTCTATGATCAGGTGTTGGCGGATCAATCTGCAACGCTTGCGGCAGGTGCGACAACTGATGTAGGGCTGTATTCAGCTACGTAAGCCAAGGGAGATCGACATGACGATCCAAAACAAAACTGTTTCATTTACTCAGATGAAAGATGGCACCAAGGAAGAATATGAACTTCTCCACGAATTGGAAAAACCGTATCTGGCGATGACAGCGGATCGTGTCTTGGATGAATTGCGTCGCCATGGTGAAACAACGCTTGAAGGGTACAAAATCACTCGACTTCAACATGGATTGCAATCTGCAACGCGTGCAGAGGAAGACGGCGCTGATATTGATTGGATTGTTGGCGCTTTGCTGCACGATATTGGTGACGGATTGGCTCCCCAAAACCACGACAGGTTTTCCGCTGAAGTTGTGCGCCCCTTTGTCCGTTGGGAGGTTTCATGGGTGATCGAACATCACGGTATCTTCCAGATGTTATATTATGCACACCACTATGGTTGGGACAAAGATGCGCGTGATCGTTACCGTGATCATCCTTGTTTCGATACATGTGCAAAATTCTGTGAACGCTGGGACCAATCATCTTTCGATCCAGAGTATCCAACCAAACCATTAGAATATTTTGAACCATTGGTCCGTGAGGTTTTTTCACGTAAGGCTTATGATCCTAACGTTATTCAAGACGGCGTTTCCATCGGTTTATAAGAAAATTTGATGTCTACTGTCTCAAGAACACGCGCCACGGCTGTTGGTGCAACAGCCGTTTTGATGTGGGGTGTTTTGGCCCTGTTCACAACACTTACGGGTGATGTGCCACCCTTTTTGTTAACGGCAATTGCATTTTCCATTGGTGGAATATTGATGATCTGCAAATGGATTTTACGAGGCGATGATATTCTCTCGCACCTGCGACAACCACTTGGTGCATGGGTTCTAGGTGTTACTGGCTTATTTGGTTATCACTTTTTATACTTCCTCGCTCTGAAAAGTGCCCCACCTGTCCAAGCGGGTTTGATCGCGTATTTGTGGCCTTTGCTTATTGTTGTGTTTTCGGCGCTATTGCCCGGAGAAAAATTGCGTTGGTTTCACGTGATTGGTGCGATCTCTGGATTGGTTGGGACGATTGTATTGGTGTCTGGTTCATCAAGTCTGGAACTAAATCGGTCGGAATACTTTGGGTATTTTCTGGCTTTGGCCTGCGCATTTACCTGGTCTGGGTATTCTGTTTTGAACCGCAGGTTTGGAACTGTTCCCACAGATACTGTAGGTGCGTTTTGTATTGTGGTAGCGGTACTCTCGTTCATTGCGCATTTGAGATTTGAAGAGACGATCATGCCAGTCAATATGATCGAATGGTTGGCTGTGATCGGTCTTGGGTTATTTCCCGTGGGCTTGGCTTTTTTCGCATGGGATTATGGAACTAAGCATGGCGACATTCAGGTACTTGGTGCCATTTCCTATGCTGCTCCTTTAATCTCAACCATTGTTTTGATCGCATTCGAAATGGGCGCGTTGACTTGGAGTGTGTTCTGGGGTTGTGTGTTCATCGTTGGGGGTGCTGTGGTCAGCTCAAAAGAGCTTTTTCTTACAATACTGCGCCCAAATCGATCCCGCTGATCAAAATTAAAGAGCCTATATATGCCCAAAGAAAAGGTTGATCATCCCAAAGGTTTCGCCTTTGCAATTGTTGCATACCTTTTGTGGGGTTTCCTCCCAATATATATGAAAGGACTTTCGCACGTACCTGCAGAGGAAGTGGTGGCACACCGTGTAATTTGGTCGGTGCCGGTTGCGATGATTGTATTGGTTGCTTTGCGCAGAACCGCGGACTTAAAAAATGCACTTCGATCGAAACGCATTATGGGTATGGCGCTACTGACAGCCACGCTGATATCTGTGAATTGGTTGACCTACGTTTATGCAATTGCCACGGATCGCGCCTTGGATGCAGCTTTGGGATATTATATTAATCCGCTTTTCAGTGTCTTTTTGGGCTTTGCTTTGTTGGGCGAAAAACTGACACAACGTCAGTGGATCGCAATTTTCCTAACCTTACTTGCCGTGGCTATTTTGACATATGAAGTTGGCTCTTTGCCTTGGTTGTCCCTGATTTTACCTATCTCTTGGGGATTTTACGCTCTGTTTAAACGGTCATTACCTATCGGACCTAATCAGGGTTTTTTGCTTGAGGTTTTGTTGCTTTGCCCTCTTGCGATTGTGTATTTGGTATATCTGTCCTCCATGGGGGAAAATCATTTTGTATCAATTAACGTATCTACAACCCTTTTGTTGGTGGGGTGTGGCGTGGTCACGGCGGTTCCGCTGATTGTTTATGCAAATGGTGCGAAATTGTTAAAGCTTTCCACCATTGCGATGTTGCAGTATATCGCGCCAACGCTGATATTCTTGGTCGCTGTTTTCGTGTTTGGGGAAGAATTCGGATGGGCGAAGAAAGTGGCCTTTCCATTGATATGGGTCGCTCTGATTATCTTTACGTCGTCCTCTGCGAAAGCGCGTTGAATTATATTAAGAATTTGTTGCAGACTGATATTGTTCTTATCAAACACATTATCAACGAACAGGAAACCAACATTTCATGACCAAAATGACTTCATCCACCTCTGAGCGCATGGATTCAATTAAATCCCGCCTGCGTTTGCCGGCGATTTGTGCGCCTATGTTTTTGGTTACAGGTCCTGATATGGTAGTTTCAGCCTGTAAGTCGGGTGTTTTAGGCGCGTTTCCTGCCACGAATGCGCGCACAGAAGAACAATTGGTTAGTTGGTTAGATCAAATTTCAACGTCTATTACAAAAGCGGATGCACCATGGGCGTTGAACATGATTACGCACAATAGTTATGGACGCTTTGATGTCGAGCTTGATTTGGTGCGCCAATATCAACCAGAGTTGGTCATCACAGCGCTCGGCGGCCCGCATCGGGTTGCGGATGTCGTTCATGGTTATGGTGGATTGGTTTTTGCCGATGTGAATTCCCCAAAATTCGCGCGCAAGGCGATTGAAAAGGGTGCAGATGGACTGGTCCTGATATGTGCGGGCGCAGGTGGGCATACAGGGGAATACGCTATGATCCCGTTTGTGGAAGAGGTGCGCACATTTTTTGACGGTCCAATTATTGTGGGGGGTGGTATTGGGACTGGTCGCGGGATCAAAGCGGTTGAGGCATTGGGTGTTGATTTCGCCTACCTTGGAACCCGCTTTTTGGCATGCCAAGAGTCGTTGATTAATGATGATTACCGTCAAATGGTTTGGGACAGCCAAATGGAAGACCTGATTGCATCGCGTGCGATCACAGGTGCATTGGGCAATTGGATGCGGGCGAGTGTTGAGGCGGCTGGTTTGACGGAAGAGGCCATGAAAGCGGTGGCGAAAATCGATTTTTCTCAAGATATGCACGCGGGAACAAAGGCGTGGAAACACGTGTGGAGCGCAGGCCAAGGAGTGGGATTGGTGAACACTCCCGAAAGTGTAGCTGACGTGGTGGAAACATTGGTACGTCAGTATTCATCTTAACCTAGTATGCCTCAGTATAGTTGTTTTTAGTTATACTTCATAATAATATGACGATGAGTATCAGATGAGGTTGCAAGTTGATCAGCGAAGAAGAACGCCGGATTATAAAAGAGACACTTGATCACAAAGCAAATGGGACAACCCATATGCTGGATGATGTGATGCATAATCCGGTTGCCAAATACAATGATCCAAATCAGCTAAGGGCTGAAATGGACATATTGTTTAAAAACTTCCCCATCATAATAGCCCATTCCAGCGATCTACCAGAAGCGGGAAGTTTCCTGACTTATGATGATTTGCAGGCGCCAATTTTGGTGACACGCAACAACGATGGACAAGTCAAAGCGTTTCTAAATGTCTGCCGTCACCGCGGTGCACGGGTTGAGGATAAGCCATGTGGTAAGGCACGTACCTTTTCCTGTCCTTATCATAGCTGGACATTTGATCTGAATGGTAATTTGCGTGGCCTACCACAGCCATTCGGGTTTGGTGATCTGGATAAATCCAAACTTGGACTCGTCGAATTACCCGTGTTTGAAGAATTTGGAATGATCTGGGTGGTGCCATCCAAAACCGAACAAACGATTGATTTTGACGCTTGGACTGCCCCAATGCGCGAGCAACTAAACGGATTGGATTTAGGCGGTCATGTCGTCTTTAAAAAATGGTCGCTTGAGCGCAACATGAGCTGGCGCTTGGCCTTGGAAGGGTTTCAGGAAAGTTATCATTTCTGCTCTGCGCACCGTGACACTGCGTGTTCCAGCTACTTGGACAATCAAAGTGTCCACATGAATTTTTATCCGCATGTTCGCCATGCTGTTCCATTGCCGTCAATTGAAGGATTGCGCGAAAAACCTGAGGCAGAGTGGGATTATCGCCCACACTATATGACGCAGAATTATTTGTTCCCCGCAAACTTTGTTCAGGTGATGACTGATCATGTTTATGTCCATACGATTATCCCAACGGGGCAGGGAACGTGTAAATTTCAGTGTATGATGCTGATCCCAGAAGCGCCAAAAACGGAAAAAGCAGAGCGGTATTGGAATAAAAATTACGATCTAATTCGGATTGTGTTCAACGAAGATTTTGTAATTGGCGAAGGTATTCAAAAAGGATTGTATACCAACGCCAATCAGGAATTTTTATTCGGTATGTACGAATGCGGCCTACACTTTGGTCAGAACGCAATTGATGACGCGCTGAAAGGTGATTTAACTGTCAACACGGTTTAGGTGATACTCAGACAGTTTTATGCCTGTTCGTTCGCAATGGATCAGCACGTCCGAGAGTTTCCATGTGACTGGATCCGCTTCAGATAGTTTGGTTATCTGTGTGATAATGTTGGGAACGCCCAGTTCGTCGGCGTAATGCATCAGACCACCGCGCCAACGTGGAAAGCCATATCCGAGTACCGTGACAAGATCGATTTCAGCGGCGGAATGCGCTATTTCTTCGCCCAAGATGTTAGCGGCTTCGTTGATCATGGCAAGTAGCAGTTGTTCTTGTATTACTGCTTCAGTAATCTCTGTCCGCGTGACTTTGGCAAAATGTGCTTCTTCGCGGATCAAATCCTCGATCAATGGATCATCAACGCGGCCTTTGCCTCCGGGGTATCGATACCAACCCACGCCCACTTTTTTCCCTAATCGACCTTCATCCACCATTCGATCACTGATGGGGATATAGCGACGATTTGGATCACGGGTAGCATCCTGACGACGGCGATTTGCATAGGCTATGTCCAAACCTGACAGATCCTGAGCTTCATACGGACCCATGGCATACCCAAAATTCATCATGGCTTCGTCCACATCCCACGGTGTCGATCCATCCATTAAAATGGTATCTGCTGCTTCGCGGTAACGGGCAAGGATTCGATTGCCGATGAATCCATCGCAAACACCAGCAAGAACGGGAACCTTGCGGAGTTTTTTGGCAATTGCATAAGCTGTTGACAATGTGCGATCCGAAGTTGCCTCGCCGCGGACGATTTCCAATAATCGCATGATATGCGCGGGTGCAAAGAAGTGTAATCCGACGACCCGAGAGGGTTTTTTTGTACTATCTGCGATTTCATTTACATCTAGATAAGATGTGTTTGTAGCCAAAATTGCGTTCTCAGGTACATGTTCATCCAACTGCGCAAAAATGTTCTTCTTTACGTCCATATTCTCAAACGCAGCCTCGATAACCAGATCAATATCGGAGATCGAGGTGTAATCATGCGAGTATGAAATATTGGACTCAAGTGCCATTTTTTTTGCGTCGTCAAGGATACCACGCGCAACACCAGCTTGGATGAGGCGTCCGACATTTTGGCGGGCGCGTTCGATACCATCAGCATCTTCTTCTAATAATACTACTGAACACCCAGCCGAAATGCAGGCATATGCAATCCCTGCCCCCATTGTGCCCCCACCAACGACGCAAATCTTAGATATATCAGCAGGTTGGTTTTTTATATCACTTGGTAGTTTTGCGGCACGCTCTGCAAAAAACATATGGCGTAATGCACGTGCCTGGGTTTCTGTCCTGATGGTTAGAAACGAATTTCGTTCATGTTGCATTGCTGCTTCAAACGGTAATTCAGATCCAAGTTTTGCAATTTCCAATGCACGCTTGGGAGCATTTTGGCCCACCATACGCTGAGCTATCTTTTTAGCTATTTTTTCGGCGATGTCTTTGTCCCAATCTGGAAAGGGTAATTCCCATGTTGGTACGCGGCATAAAAGATCCTCAGTATTAACCAGAAACGCCGCTTCAATCACATCTTCGTCGATATCTTGGATCAAACCAATTGATTGGGCCTTTGCTGCGCTGATTGGTTTGCCCAAGCATATCATGTCCAGAGCGGTTTCCAGATCAATCAATCGGGGCAATCGTTGCGTGCCGCCAGCACCTGGGATGACACCCAAACTGACCTCGGGAAATCCAATCTGCGCCTTGGGGTGCATGATCCGCATCCTGCACGCCAATGCGATTTCAGCCCCTCCGCCCAAGGCAATCCCGTTTATTGCGGCGATCCACGGAACAAAGCTTTGATCGATGGCGTTCAAAACATCGGGTAAGTGTGGTTCGATCGGGTCGCCATCAAATTCTTTGGCATCTGCGCCCGCTGCAAATGCGCGACCTAAACCAGTTACAATGACACGTTCTAGGTTTAGTTTTTCTGCTGATCTTACGGCATCCAACAGTCCTTGGCGCATAGTAGCGTTTATAGCGTTGACGGGTGGATTGTTTAATTCCACATACCCTGTCCGACCATCATGATTAAAGTTAAGCGCCATGTTCGTTCCTTACTTCGTTATCCAAGAAGATGCTCAGATTGGATGAGTTTAATGAGTTGGGCTGCAGTTTTTTCCAGCGGTTTATGTGATGTATCCAGTTTATATTCGGACATCGCATATAATTTCTCACGACTTGCCAGCAATCCACGCAATTTCTGCATTGCCTGCCCCTGTCCGATAACGGGCCGTGTGTCGCCTTGGGCTAAGACGCGCTTCATATGTTCATCTGGAGAGGCGGTCAGCCAGATGCAATGAAAATTTGCGTTCAGCATTTGATAAGTTTCCAAATTCTCAACAATCCCACCAGATGCTGCCACAATGACGCGATCATGGTCTGCGACTAAAGCCTCAAGCGCGTCTGCCTCAAGCTGACGGTATCCATTTTCTCCATATAGCGCGATGACTTCGGAAATTGGCATTCCGCCCTCTTTAGCAATCACCGCATTCAGTTCAATGAAAGGTACCTCCAAATCTTCTGCCACCATCTGCCCAAGGGTTGATTTACCCGCACCACGCAGCCCAATAAGGCACACGCGGTTAGATTTATGTTCCCCTTCTCGGGAGCTTCGCAGAATGCGCAAGGCGCGTGTGCGTTTGGTGTTATCTGCCGCGCGAAAATTATTTGTTAATGCTGGAAATTCCGACAACCACGGGTCTTCGGGCCAAAAAAACCATTCAATACCCATTTCGAGTGCTGTTGCCACTTTTTGCAGTAACGCAATCGAGATATTACCTTCGCCCGCTTCCATTTGTGCGATGTAACGTGGTGAAACACCTGATTTTTCTGATAGTAACCGACGTGAAATTCCCGCCTTAGTGCGCGCCTTTAGGATACGCAGGCCAACCTGTGCCAATAAGTCTGCTTTGGGTTCAATTTCACTCATCAGGCGCCCCTGTGTTCGTCACCCCAATCAGGACCCAATAAAGGTTTAATCAAATCTTGGACACTTTTCGGAGGAGCACATTTCTTGAATTCATCAGCGACAATAAATACACTGACAGATCTAAACGAAAAGCACCGTTTTCCATCTTGAAATCCATCGACGCGAAAAGTGATCGAAGTGTTCCCTAATTTTACTGGCCATACATGACAAATCAATCTGGCCCGTGGTGTAACGGGGCTTTCAAAGTTCATTTGCAGTTGCACAAATGGCGTTCCCAGGTTGTCGTCTAGTTCCATTTGGTACCAGCCGTGGCCCAAATGCTCTTCCCACCATGCGTTGATCGCGTCCAACGCCATTGCAGGAAGCTTGCCTGTATACACGATTTTGGCTGGATCACAGTCGCCCCACCCCACCCGAATTTCGTGAGTGAATGCCACCTGATTAGTCATTAGTAAGTCTCTACGTGAAAACGCCCTTCGTCCCGCATGACATCTCGCAAAGTGGTCCATTGTTGGCCAATGCTTTCTGCAATGTTGGTAAGAGCAAAGTCTACTCCTTCCTCCATACCGCGCAAACCACAAATATATATGTGCGTGTTGGGATCATTCAGCATCTCGGCAACACTATCTTCTTCTTTCATCATGCGGTCTTGAACGTATTCTTTTTCACCATCGCGGGAAAAAACCAGATGCTGCTCTAGAACATTTTCGGGTACCTTTTTCAGTGGCCCAAAATAGGGCAGACTGTCTGCCGTTCTCGCACCAAAAAACATCACCATGCCGCCAGGCTTTTCACCAATTGTGCGTTGACGACGCATTGTGAACGCGCGCATCGGAGCAGATCCGGTACCTGTGCAGATCATCAACAAACGTGCATTTGGATCATCGGGCACGAGGAACGTAGCACCAAACGGTCCAGTGACGCGTACCTCATCACCTACTGACAGATCACAGAGGTAGTTCGAGCATACACCGCCCGCTTCACGCTTTACGGTAAGGGATAGATTGTTATAATTTTGACGCTCGCCATCACGTGGTGAAGATACTGAGTAAAGTCGGGGTAGATGATCTTGGCCTGCGTCGGTTTGCCCAGGCGCGATAATCCCGATGGATTGTCCCTCAAGCACCGGGAAAGGTGTTTGGCCAAAATCTAGAATAATGTGACGCACATCATGCTCGGGATCATTGGTTAACGATATATTTCCAGTGACTTTTGCAACAGCGGGTTTCCCAAGGTTGTGTAGATTGATCGACGGTTTTGCAGCAGATTTAGGTGCAACAGGTCGACCGCCTGCGCCTTTGTGTGCCTCGGCTAAAAGTGCTGCGACGGCATCATCAATTGCTTCATCCGATGGGTTATCGGCGCTTTCTTGGATGTCCTCTTGTTCTGGAAGCTCCATCCATTCAAATTGTTCTTCCATGGAATATGGTTCCTGCACGACGCGCCATTCATCGATAGATCCGGTGGGGCAAACGGGAATGCAATCCATGCAAAAATTACACGCCTCTGCATCGACCACCACATTGTCATCATTGTGGTGGATTGCCTGAATTGGGCAGGTCATTTCACATGTGTAGCAACGAATACAGATTTCAGGATCAATTAGGTGCTGTCGGATTGGTTTTGTCATAGCGCAACCTTCGGGAACAAGGATCAAAAAGATGGAAAGGCGGGGTGTTCCCCCGCCCAAAGCATTAGGCCATATGCAGTTTTACATATTCGAAATCACCAGGTTTATTGTCGATCCCAACCTTGGGTGGGGCGATCCAGCCAGCAAATTTTCCAGGTTCATAACATGGCACCATAAGCGATTGAATAAATGCACCGTCTTCTTTGGTTGGCAGCCAATTGTCGACATTTGCATTCCATTCAGCATCTGAAATGATGTTGCCTTCTGGATTTGCTTTTATCGTGGCAAAGATACCGATTTGACGATGGAACGCCTCATGCGGCAAGGACAATTGGAATTCGATCCCACTCTTTTGGATAATCTTATTCCAACGCCCCACGCCACCAGATGCATCACGCACATAGTCATCGCGCAAGCGCATATTGATTGCAGTTAGTGCAGGAACTTCTTGATCCACAATGGCGCCGTTTTCGATGTTCTTCACAACATAAGTGTCGCTTTGGAGTTGGTGATCATCATCAATGCGATGTTCCATATACCGCCCCTTCACTCCAGCGTTAAAGGCGTTGGCGGCATTTGTAGAAACTTCTTGACCAAATAGATCCAATGAAAGCGTGTAATGTAGGTTCAACTTTTTCTGGATAGTCGGCAGGTCGATAACACCCAAATCACGAATACGTCCAATCGCATTAGGATCTGTGATGCCTGCTTCATTCATCGCCTCACAGGTGCGTTGAATGATACGCCCTACTCCCGTTTCACCCACGAACATGTGGTGTGCCTCTTCGGTCAACATAAATCTGCAGGTACGGCTGAGTGGGTCAAATCCTGATTGCGCCAATGACTCCAACTGCATTTTACCATCGCGGTCTGTGAAATAGGTGAACATAAAAAACGATAGCCAATCTGGCGTTTCCTCGTTAAAGGCACCCAACATGCGTGGTGCTTCATCAGAACCTGATGAGCGGATCAGCATTTCATCTGCTTCCTCGCGGCCATCCTTGCCGAAATACTTCTGGAGCAAATAAACCATGGCCCACAGGTGGCGGCCTTCTTCTACGTTTACTTGAAACAAGTTGCGCATGTCATACAGCGACGGTGCGGTTAACCCTAAAAAGCGTTGCTGTTCAACCGATCCGGGTTCGGTATCGCCCTGGATCACGATCAAGCGTTTTAACATGTTACGGTATTCACCAGGAACTTCTTGCCATGCAGGTTGACCTGCGTGTTCACCGCATGGGATCAAACGACCCTCTGCTTGTGGTGCCAACAAAACACCCCAACGGTATTCAGGCATTTTTACGTAGTCAAACTTTGCCCACCCTTTTGGATCGACAGACACCGCCGTGCGCAGATACACCATGGATTCTTGGAAATTTTGTGGGATCAGCCGGTTCCACCAATCAAGGTAGCCTGGGTGCCATTTTTCAAGTGCCTTTAAAACTTTGCGGTCTTGGCTAAGACCAACATTGTTTGGAATTTGTGTGTCGTAACTCACGTTGATTAGATCAAGCATTTCTTACTCCGAAATCAATTTCAGGGGTCTCAGACCCGTTCCATGTTGTAGTTTCCACGTAGTCCAGTTCCGTATCGCTGCAATGCGCCGTCTTCGCCGACTGCATTGGGGCGATTGAATATCCAGTTTTGCCACGCTGTTAGGCGACCAAAAATGCGCGTTTCCATTGTTTCCGGGCCTGCAAAGCGTAAATTTGCCTCCATCCCGGTCATCGCGTCAGGAGAAAAGCTTGCGCGTTCTTCTAGGAATATGCGGATTTCATCTTCCCAATCGATATCGTCTAATATCATCGTGACAAGACCGTTTTCGCTTGCATCTTCGGCTTCCAATGGTTCACCGATTTGTTCTTTCAGCGCGTCTATGTGCTCCCGTTCATCCAAAAAGCGGGTTTCTAAACGGCTTAATCCGTTACCCATTGGATAAGTTCCAAAATTTTCATTCGATAATGTAATTGTGGCAATTGGGCGATTATCGCCTTCAAACTCATCTTCCATCATGTAGCTGCGATCAACGGCCCACAGCAGTTCAGCTAAGACACCCGCAAAACATGACCCATGTTCCACCTGTGCCATGAGCGAGCGAGAGGTGACATCAACCCGCTTCAACGTGCGTTTCCAATAATGGCGCACTTCATTCGCAAGCCAATGTTCAGCGTTCTGTGCAAGCAACGCTTCGTGTTGCAATAACAATTCTGGATCACCTTGGGTACGAATAACCCACAAGCCCATGTCCATTTCGTTCAGCCGCAGGTGAAGGATAGCATCCTCAAATTCTCTCGCGAGACGTAGCAAATAGGCCTGATCGCCCTGTGATTGGAAATCGTCCATCGTTTTAGGTGCGGGCTGGTCAGGACCATTTAAAGTAATCGTCGCGGTGCGGCCTTCGCGATCAATGGTTACTTCGACGCAGCTGTAGGCAACATTTCCGTTTTCATCAATTTTCCGTTGAAGCGGGTTCAATTTAATGCCTGCCTCTACTTCAGATTTTGAAGATGCAGCTACAAATTCGTTTGCGCGCTCCACAACCTTTTCATCGAAAACGCTATTTTTGAAAACGTCGTCGACGAGTTTCCAATCTTTGGCACGTTTACCTTTAACACCTTCTTCTGTGGCGCAAAAAATATCGGCCAAATCGCGGCGTACTTTGCGCTTGTCAGTGACGCGAGTTAGCCCACCTGTACCTGGTAATACGGCCAATAACGGAACCTCTGGTAGTGCGACGCTGGACTGGGAGTCATCTGTCAGCATAATGTGATTGCATGCGAGTGCGAGTTCATACCCGCCTCCTGCACAGGCTCCTTTAACCGCCGCGATGTATTTTTGGCCACTTTCTTCCTCAGCGGCTTCAAATGCATTTCGGGTTTCATTCGTAAACTTGCAGAAGTTTACCTTGTGACTGTGTGCGGCCCCGCCCAACATCCGAATATTGGCTCCTGCGCAAAACACTTTGTCCTTCGCCGAGCGCATCACAACCACTTTTACTTCGGGATGTTCGAAGCGCATCCGTTGAACAATGTCGTTAAGTTCAATGTCGACGCCTAAATCATATGAATTCAGTTTCAGTTGATAGCCATCGAAAAGACCGCCGTCTTCGTCAACATCCATATACAAATTTGCGATCGCACCATCATAGTCAACGCGCCAATGGCGGTAGTTGTTGGGATCAACACGAAAATCGATGATCTTTGACATATCAGAGTTCCTTTGTTTCTTGGAACTAACTTAAAACATAGTGATGTGCGGTAAACCTGAATGTTGCATTATATCGTTAAAAAATCATTAAATATCAATTAATGTGCACTATAATGCATATTTCAAAAATAATTTTTGAATTTCTAAGTGGACAACGGAATTCGGTGCTCGCAGACTAATTTCAACAGATAGAGCGTTGGCTTGCGTCATGATTTTCTGAGTTGCTGTCTCACGTTTCATGATGTGTTTTAGGTTCGCGTTTGCCAAATGAATAATGCATTGCGTGAATAAACGTTCGATAGAATTCTGAGCAGTCTTCATCCAGATCGCTTCCAAGATTTCATGTGCCTCCCAGTGAAAGCCATGTTGCATAAAGTTCAAAGCTGCTTGAAACGCAGGCAAGGTTTGCAGCGTTTCAAAATTGATAGCGCTTGGGATTGATGAAATGATTTCATCAAATTGCGTTTCTTGATGACGAGGAGTTTGACCCGGGATGTAGGCATGTGGGGGTAACGCTTGCCGCATTGCATCCTACCTAAATGCTTCGGAAAACGTTTTGATCGCGTCCAAGACTTTTGTGGGATGTTCCAGATGCGGACTGTGTTTGCAATCCTGCAATATTTCCACGCCCAACGATACGCGCACTCGTTCCTTAATAGCCTCAATTTGTAGAAGCGTTCCGTACTGATCATTCATCCCTTGGATGGCCAGAATGGGTGTGGTGATTTTTTCAATCACGTCCTGAACATCCCATGATCTAAAATCCGGGTGCAGCCAGCTTTGGTTCCAACCGTAAAATGCATTTTCTGCATCCCGATGATATTTCCCCAATTTTTCTGGCAGATCTGTTGTTTCAAATGCATCTCTAGCGGCCTCGATTTGGGTGATACCCATATCCTCTACAAAAAAGTGTGGAGCGATCAGAGTGATACCACTTAGTTTATCGTGTCCAATGTCACCTGCATAAATCGCAGCGATTGTCGCTCCGTCACTGTGCCCGATCAGCTGAAAGCGGATTGGTGAAAGACGTTCAATGATCTTTGGTAGAATATTGATCGCCTCTAGCGTCATATAGTTAAGTGGGCGGGGCAGCGGAACTGGGTCGGATGCGCCATAGCCCTGTCTGGAATATGAAAACACGCCACAATCAAGTGTTTTAGCTAGCGCCCCTGGAAAATCGCGCCAAAGATCAACGCAACCCAATCCCTCGTGTAACAATATTGCAGTCGGTGCATCGGAAGGTGGCGGACCGCTACAACTGTATTCCAGTCGCACACCATCAATCGTCAGAAACCCGCGTTCGCACCAATCCATCACAATTAATCACGTAACTTAAATCGTTGAATTTTCCCTGTTGCTGTTTTGGGTAGGTCAGGAACAATCGTAATCTTTCGTGGGTATTTCCACTTGCCGATTTTTTCTTGCACCATCTCTTTTATATTGCTGACATCTTCTTGTGTTTTACCTGTTTTTAAAACGATAAAAGCTTGTGGTTTTTCCAAATCATCATCATCTCGATATGGGACTACGGCAGCTTCCAAAACTGCTGTGTGCTCGATAATGGCTTGCTCTACCTCAAATGGCGACAACCAAATTCCTGATACTTTGAACATGTCATCGGTGCGTCCACAGTAAATATAGCGACCTTCAGAGGTTTGTTCGTATTTATCACCAGTTCTTGTCCAATGGCCTTCAAATGTAGATTTAGATTTTTCTCTTCTGTTCCAATAGCTTTCAGCGGATGATGGTCCATTAACGATCAATTCACCAATTTCACCCACCGCGCAATCGTTTCCAACTTCGTCGACCAATCGTACCTTATATCCGGGAACAGCCGTGCCGGATGTTCCATATACCAAGTCATCAGGTCGGTTGGACAGAAAGATATGAAGCATTTCAGTTGAGCCAACACCGTCAACGATATCTGTCCCCGTAATCGCGTTCCAACGTTCGCCAACCTCTCTTGGTAAGGCCTCGCCCGCGGAGGTGTTGATGCGCAAATTATGGGTAATGTTTCCTGCTCGTTGATCTATATAAGCAAGCAATGCAGCAAACAGTGTAGGGACACCACAGAAAATGGTTGGGCGCCGACTTTCAAGGATATCGGTAACTGAATCTGGTGTAGGACGATTCGCAAGCAACAGGGTTGTTGCTCCAACTGACATTGGGAAACTCATCGCGTTTCCAAGACCATAGGCGAAAAACAATTTTGCAGCAGAGTATACCACATCATCTTCTTGTATGCCTAAGACCTGTTGGCCAAAAGTGTCTGATGTTGCTTGTAAGCTGCCATGTAAATGCCGCACGCCTTTTGGCAACCCTGTCGATCCTGACGAATAAAGCCAAAACGCTAATTCATCACCGCTTGCTTCAATGGGTGTAAGCGCATGCGCATCCTTGATGAAGCTGTCAAAATTCGTAGTGTTCTCTGGTGTGTCACCGATTACGATAACATGGCGAATACAATCTATGTCAGCCAATGCAGGCGAAACTGTATCCCACAATTCCTTCGACACCATGACGCAAGTTGGCCTGCTATCTTTCAAAATTCCGTTGTAGATCTCTGTAGACAAAAGCGTATTTAGTGGAATCGGTGTAACACCCGCTTTTAGCGCACCCCAAAAAGCGATTGGAAATTCAATTTGATCCAGAACGATCATGGCTATGCGTTCGTCGCGTCGAATATCTGCACGGCTAAGTGCGCCTGCGAACAGTGCGCTTTGATGCGCTAAATCACCATATGATATTGATCTTTTTGCGCCGTCGACTTCTACGAACGCAGGCTTTTCGGAGCGCCCTTCGTTGATATGACGGTCCACAAAATATACAGCAGCATTGCTGTTCATTTCGTATCTCCCTAACATTGCACATAAGTGCGTTTCTCATCTTTGGATGATGATTTTTTTTATATGCTAGACATGTACGACGTCTTAACTGGAAAAATTTTGCCTAAAAATAGAATGTAAAGCATAATTTAGGCAAAATAATGCATATATCTTCGACTACCATTGCACTAAGAACAGCGTGATCGCAGGAAAGGCCACCAACAGTGCAACTCGAGCCAAATCAGATGCAACGAAAAGGATTACGGCCTTATACGTTTCAATCATTGGTGTTTTTCGGTCCATTGCGTTGATGATGAACAGGTTCATCCCAACTGGTGGTGTGATCAGACCTACCTCGACAACGATCAACACCAGAATGCCAAACCAGATCGCAACTTGTTCGGACTCTATGCGACGCGCCATACCTTTGCTCATGCGGATATCAAGTGCGCGCATTTGATCACGTGTCAGCTCGGCACCGTTTGCGATCGCAGTTTTAATGTTTGCCAACATGTCCCCGGTAACTGCCTCAGGGATTGCGCCACTGTTGATCACGGCCATTGCCTTCATTGCTTGCAATTCCGCCAACGAGGTAAAGTTAAAATCAAGCGCTGTTATCACAGGGAAGAAAATTGGAATCGTCAGCAAAATCATCGACAAGCTGTCCATTAAACAACCAAGGAGTAGGTAAAACACCAAAATCAAGACAAGTACCATCCATGGGTTAAACCCCATTCCAACAACCCATTCTGCGATCTCCTGCGGAACTTGTGTTAGTGCTAAAAACCCGTTGTAAAACCCTGCACCCAAAACGATCAAAAAAATCATGGCAGTCGAACGTGCGGTGACGGTAAAGCTTTCGACCAAGGTGGTGCGTGTCAGGCCCCCATTGAAATAGGCGATCAAACCGGTTCCCAATGCACCAACCGCGGCCCCCTCGGTAGGTGTGAAAATACCACCATAAATACCACCGACGACAGCAATAAAGACAAGAAGAACAGGCCAAACCGCAGTTAAATCTTTGAAACGCTGAAGATAGGGTATGCGTTCTCGAACACCTGCAGAGTCAGGATAAAGCCTAACGTAGATTGAGATGACAATGACATATCCGATGGCCGCTAAGATTCCCGGCACGAAGGCGGCAAGAAATAGTTTTGCGATATTTTGTTCCGTCAAAATGGCGTAGATGACAAGTACAACGGATGGTGGGATCAGAATTCCGAGCGTGCCACCAGCAGCAAGTGTAGCAGTTGAAAAACCGCCGGCATAGCCGTAACGCTTCATTTCAGGGAGCGCGACCCGGCTCATCGTGGCAGCAGTTGCGAGTGATGATCCGCAGATCGCCCCAAATCCAGCACATGCCCCAACGGCTGCCATCGCAACGCCACCTTTGCGATGGCCCAACCATCCCTCGGCGGCCTTGAACAATGCTTGGCTCATCCCGCCGAGTGTTGCAAAATACCCCATAAGCAAGAACATTGGCACAATCGAAAGTGAGTAGCTAGAGAAGGTTGTGAAAACCTCAGATTTCATCTTAGCCAGTGGAATATCAGGTGCCCCAGTTACAATTGAAAGCCCAACAAAACCCGTAGAAAACATTGCTAAACCAATCGGGACTCGCAGAAAAATCAAGACTAACAGGATCGGGAAAGAATAAAGGCCAACTTCAAGGTCACTCAATGTTCTGCTCCCTCTGCTTCAAGAATTTGAGCGCCAGTGAATGCCTCGTACATGCGGGCGCATGCCGTATAGGTTGCGACGATCGCAGCAGCAAATGCGCCAAAAAGGCTTATCGCGTAGGCCCACCAAACAGGGAATTGAAGGAGAAATGTTGTTTGTCCGCGTTCAAGTTTGTCAAACATTCCTTCGCGGAGTTGCCACGCCACCATAATCAACATCGCAGCGAAGAAAATTTCGATAATTGCCAACAAAAGCCTCTGAATTTTAGGTGGTAAAGAGTTTGTAAAAATATCGACCGTCGCGTGCCCAGCTGTAATTTGTGTCAGCGGAATAAAGGCAAAAATTGAAAACGCTATTCCTGCCTCGACCAATTCATAATCACCGTTTATTGGCCCAATGCCGATTGTGCGCCCAATGATAGATATGCAAATCAGCAAAATAAGCGCAGAAAGCACGAGGCCCCCAAGTATCGCCATGAATTTAGAGAGAGATAAGAAAAAGCGGTGCAACATTGCCCCCTGGTTCTGAAATAAAGCACGGGCCGCCGGTTATTACCAGCGGCCCGAGGAGTTCGGTTTTAGATTAGTTTGCTGAATATTCAGCCATTAATGCACGTGCTTCG
>JBMTQO010000027.1:0-29178 GCA_049446275.1 Paracoccaceae bacterium
ACTTCGATGCTGTTCATTTCGCACAACTTGGGCTTGGTTTTGGAAACCTGTGATCGAATCTGTGTGATGTATTCAGGCGAAGCTGTGGAAACAGGGTCGATTGATGATGTGTTTGACAAAATGCGCCACCCCTACACACAGGCGCTATTCCGGTCGATCACATTGCCGGGTGCCGACAAAAACGCGCGTCCCTTGGTTGCGATCCCTGGCAACTTCCCCTTGCCGCATGAACGCCCCAACGGTTGTAACTTTGGCCCGCGCTGTGATTATTTCGAGGAAGGCCGCTGTAACGCCGCCGAAATCGCGATGTTCGAGATTGCAGGCGATGATCGTCATGCCTCACGCTGTTTGAAATTTGCCGAAATTGATTGGGATGCCCCCATTAAGGCCGCAAAACAGTTTGAAAAAACAGAACCCGGTGACGTCATCCTGAAAATGGATGAGTTGAAAAAATACTACGAAGTGGCCGCAAACGCCCTGTTTGGTGGATCCGGTGCCAAGAAGGTGGTTAAAGCCAACGAAACCCTATCGTTCGAAGCGCGTGAGGGTGAAACCTTGGCCATTGTTGGTGAATCAGGCTGCGGTAAGTCAACATTTGCCAAGGTTCTGATGGGTTTGGAAACGGCGACCGATGGCCACATTCTATTGGATGGCAAAAACATCGAGGCGACAGCCATTGAACAACGCGATACTCAAACGGTTGCGGATGTGCAGATGGTGTTCCAAAACCCGTTTGACACATTGAACCCTTCGATGACCGTCGGACGTCAAATTATCCGCGCATTGGAAATCTTCAAATACGGCAAATCTGATGTTGAGCGTGCGCAACGTATGTTGGAATTGCTGGATTTGGTAAAACTGCCACGTGCCTTTGCAGAACGCATGCCACGTCAATTGTCGGGTGGGCAAAAACAACGTGTTGGTATCGCCCGTGCCTTTGCGGGCGGGGCGCGCATTGTGGTTGCAGACGAACCTGTTTCCGCCTTGGACGTATCGGTGCAGGCTGCCGTAACAGATTTGTTGATGGAAATTCAGCGCACAGAAAAAACAACACTACTTTTCATCAGCCACGATTTGTCGATCGTACGCTATCTATCGGACCGCGTAATGGTGATGTATTTGGGGCATGTGGTGGAAATGGGCACAACCGATCAGGTTTTCGCCCCACCCTATCACCCATATACAGAGGCGTTATTGTCCGCCGTTCCAATCGCAGACACCAGCATCACAAAGGAACACATTGTTCTAGAGGGCGACATTCCTTCTGCGATGAATCCACCCTCTGGATGCCCGTTCCAAACGCGCTGTCGTTGGAAGGACAAAGTGGGCGGGGGCTTATGCGAACGCGAGGTGCCACCAATTCGCACAATGGCAAACGGACATCAATTGAAATGCCACTTGGATCAATCAGTGCTGGAAGAAATGACACCTGTTATCAAAATGGCAGCTGAATAATAATTCAGCTTGATTTAACACAAAGACATCCACATTCTGCGGGTGTTTTTATTTGGATCAGCGATGTCACGTTTTTCAGGAATGGCAAACCTACCTTATTATGCGGTTATCTTTACCAATCAGGCCTCAAAAACACCTGAAGGATATGCTGAAATGGCCGCAGCCATGGGCGAAATTGCCAAAACCCTACCTGGATATATCGGGATTGAAAGCACACGAGATGCAGATGGTTTTGCCATCACCGTCAGCTATTGGGAAAGCGAAGAGGCAATCAAGGGATGGCGCGAACACGCAAAACACGCGATTGCGCAAAAGATCGGCAAAGAACGTTGGTATGAGGATTATATTCTGCGCGTGGCCAAGTTGGAACGGCAGTACTCCTTCAAATAAGCAGCCCTAACGTTTCAGAATGGCTTTGATGTAATTTTTCGTTTCGGGATATGGGGGCACCCCACCAAATTTCACAACCGCCTCTGGCCCGGCGTTATACGCCGCGAGTGCTAATCGCCACGAGCGAAAGCGTTTGTATTGCATAGCAAGGTAACGCGCGCCTCCTTCTAAATTTTGGGAGGGAATGCGTGGGTTCACGTTCAATAGGCGTGCTGTATCGGGCATCAACTGCGCCAATCCAATCGCGCCCTTTGACGACAATGCTTTGGGGTTCCAACGGCTTTCTTGATTGATCAGGCGCAAAAACAAGGATTCTGGGATCCGATGACGGTTGGCGGCGCGTTTTGCCAAATCCAGATAGGGTCCGCGATATTTTATATCACGTGGAATCTCACCTGGCACGCCCGGAATATAAACATTCTCGCGATTTAATGAAACCGAAGGCGATCCCCCGTTTAATCGATCCAGTGTCTGAAATTGCTTTGTTTTTCCAGACCGTTCAGCAAAGGCCCCTGTTACAACCCACGCAAAGCAAAGAAACGTTATGAACCCAATCTGAACCATGTGGATCTTTTACACCTCATTACCTCGTTGCCCAACAAATGAATGACGGCATGCAGGAAATTGCCTGTTCCATCCCGTTCATTAATATTTTATTCATATTGAAGTTGTGCTTTAGGGCAAGAAACGCGCGAAGATTATAGGAGAGTGCGATGGCAGGGTCAGTGAACAAAGTAATTCTAATCGGCAATCTGGGGCGTGATCCAGAGGTCAGAAGCTTTCCAAATGGGGGCAAAGTATGCAACCTGCGCATAGCAACATCTGAAAACTGGAAAGACCGCAATACGGGCGAACGTCGTGAAAAAACCGAATGGCACAGCGTTGCGATTTTTTCAGAACCGCTTGTGCGCGTTGCAGAACAATATCTGCGTAAGGGATCAAAAATTTATATCGAAGGTCAATTGGAAACACGCAAATGGCAAGATCAGTCTGGTCAGGACCGCTATAGCACCGAAGTTGTTTTGCGCCCATATACCTCCACACTCACCATGCTAGACGGCCGCGGTGACAATGCTGGTGGAGGCGGCGGTTATGGCGGTGGATCAGGCGACAGTGGTTATGACCACGGCTTTGACAGCAGCCCTACACCTGCGGACCCATATGGTGGGGGATCACGTCCATCAAACGACATGGACGACGAAATTCCTTTCTAAGCAGGATCATCATTTTGAACAAACAAAAAAGGGCGATGAGATAATCGCCCTTTAGTTTTTGTCCCTATCAGTTTACTGCGCGGCGACTGATGCACCGTCTGAGCGAAGTTTCACCAATTCCTCAGCCACTAGGAAAGCTAATTCCAAGGATTGTGATGCATTCAAACGCGGATCACAGGCTGTGTGATAACGAGAAGACAGATCTTCATCGCTTAGCGCATAAAGGCCACCCGTACATTCAGTAACGTCCTGACCCGTCATTTCAAAATGAACACCACCCGGAATCGTGCCCTCGGCTGCGTGCACCTCAAAGAATTCACGCACTTCGCGAAGCACACTATCGAAGGGCCGTGTTTTGTAACCTGTCGCGGATTTTATCGTATTGCCGTGCATCGGATCACAGGACCAAACAACATTTGCGCCCTCTTCTTCGACTGCCTTGATCAAACGGGGCAGATGATCCCCAACACTGCCTGCGCCAAACCGCGCAATCAGGGTCAAACGACCTGCTTCGTTTTCTGGATTCAACTTGGCAATTAAGACCTTCAGATCGTCGGCAGAGGTTGTCGGGCCGCATTTTAAACCGATAGGGTTTAAAATCCCACGGCAAAATTCAACATGCGCACCATCTGTTTGACGGGTTCTGTCCCCGATCCAGATCATGTGACCAGAACCTGCCAACCAATTACCAGAAGTTGAATCAAGACGGGTCAGCGCCTCTTCATATTCCAACAACAGTCCTTCGTGCGATGTGTAGAAATCGACAGTGCGCAAATCATGCGATGCGGCGCTGTCCAAACCTGCAGCAGACATAAAATCCAACGCATCAGAGATACGTGCTGCCATTTCACGATAGCGCGAAGCCTTTTCCCCTTCGGTAAAACCAAGTGTCCAGCTGTGCACCTGATGCACATCCGCATAACCACCAGTTGAAAACGCGCGCAACAAGTTCAGTGTTGCCGCCGCCTGTGTGTAGGCTTGTAACATCTTGGACGGATCAGGGACGCGCGACGCAGATGTGAAATTCAGTTCATTGATGATATCACCACGATAACTGGGTAATTCCACGCCATCGACGGTTTCGGTTGGGGCGGAACGGGGTTTTGCAAATTGCCCCGCCATGCGACCCACCTTAATCACAGGAACCTTTGCGCCAAAGGTTAGGATCATGGCCATCTGCAACATGACCTTAAATGTGTCACGGATACCATCCGCACTAAATTGCGCAAAGCTTTCAGCACAATCTCCGCCTTGTAACAAAAACGCCTGACCACGGGATGCTGCTGCCAGTTTTGCTTTCAAATTCCGCGCCTCGCCAGCAAAGACAAGCGGTGGATATTGAGACAGCTGACTTTCGACTGCGTTCAGCGCCTCCTGATCCAAATAATCAGGCATCTGAACCCGTGGCTTGTTGCGCCAATTGGTTTTTTGCCATTCGCTCATCTTTTTTCTCCAGTGTTAGCGTTCACGAATAGCGAAGCTATACCTCTGTTCACGCAAACTGACCACCCCGAAATGATCTGTGTTTGGTAACCTATGGAAAAGACAACACATCTATTGTAACTGACCACCGTAATGATAACTTTGAAGCCGAAGAATCGAGAGTGTGCGTGTAATGCGATCTATGGCCTCAACCACCTTGCGCCCAAAAAGCGACGACGCGCCCGAGCGCTTTGTATTTGTTTTACTCGATAATTTTACGCTGCTTTCCTTTGCATCTGCATTGGATGCCTTACGCATCGCCAACCGCATGTTGGGACGCACAGTATATCAATGGATGTTGATTGGCGAAGGTGGCGAAACGGTTCAATGTTCTGCAGGCACAACATTTGCACTGGATGATGACCTGTGTGAATTGCGCCGCGATGACGTGATGATCCTATGTGGTGGTGTTGACATTCAAATGGCCACCACCAAGAAAGTTTTAAATTGGCTACGTCGCGAGGCGCGCCGCGGGCTAACAATCGGGGGATTGTGTACAGCGGCCTATCCAATGGCCAAAGCAGGGTTGCTGGACGGAAAACGCGCCACAATCCACTGGGAAAATCAGGACAGCTTTGCTGAAGAATTTTTGGAGGTTGATCTGACAAAATCGGTCTTCATAACAGACGGCAATCGTTTGACCACCGCGGGTGGAACATCGTCCATCGATCTAATGTTAAAGATGATTGCCGACAAGCACGGCGAAGAAATGGCAAACGCGGTCGCGGACCAAATGATCTATAGCTCGATCCGCACCGACCAAGATACACAGCGCCTGTCCGTTCCGACACGCATCGGTGTGCGCCATCCAAAGCTAAGCCAAGTCATCCAAATGATGGAACAAAATATAGAGGAGCCGATTTCTCCAGCAGTCTTGGCCAAAGATGTTGGCATGTCCACACGCCAGTTAGAGCGTTTGTTCCGGCGTTATCTGAATAGGTCGCCGAAACGCTATTACATGGAATTGCGCCTGCAAAAGGCGCGTAACCTGTTAATGCAAACGGATATGAGTGTTATCAATGTCGCATTAGCCTGTGGTTTTGCCTCACCCTCACATTTTTCAAAATGCTACCGCGCGCACTACGAAACCACGCCATATCGGGAACGGGGCAGTCACGCACAACGAATTTCGATCTAAACATACTGTTTCGGTCAAAAAATATTCCCTTTTCAAATACAGAGAAGTGAATTTAAACTGTAGACAGGACACTGTCCAAACTTTGGGAGAGAACTATGAAAAAATTACTAATGGCAACAGCGGCTTCTGCTTTAGTTGCGGGCGCTGCGTTTGCAGGTGGCCACGGCGAAGTGAAAATTGGTGTAATCCTGGGCTTTACTGGCCCGATCGAAGCGTTGACGCCCGCAATGGCAGATGGCGCTGAGTTCGCAATGACAGAAGTTTCAATCTCTGGCGCGTTCTTGGGCGGGAAAACTGTTGCACCAGTCCGCGCAGACAGCACATGTATCGATGCCGCCGCAGCAACAGCCGCAGCAGAACGTTTGATCACATCTGACGGCGTCTCAGGCATCATGGGCGCAGACTGTTCTGGTGTTACTGGTGCTATCCTTGCAAACGTTGCATTGGCAAACGGCATGGTCATGATTTCACCATCAGCGACATCACCCGGCCTATCAACAGCAGAAGACAACGGTTTGTTCTTCCGTACAGCGCCATCTGACGCACGTCAGGGTGTTGTCATGGCAGAATCCCTTATGGAAATGGGATCTACAGAAGTTGCCCTAACATACGTCAACAACGACTACGGCAAAGGCTTGGCATCAAGCTTTGAAGAAGCGTTCAAATCAATGGGCGGCACAATCACAATCTCAGCTGCGCATGAAGACGAAAAAGCAGACTACTCAGCCGAGGTTGCAGCACTGGCAGCGGCAGGCGGCGACCGTTTGGTTGTTGCAGGCTATAACACAGGTGGCGGCGCGGGCATCATCCGTGCGTCATTGGACAGCGGTGCGTTTGATATGTTCCACCTTCCAGACGGCATGATTGGTGGGTCATTGGAAACAGACTTCGGTTCTGAAATCGACGGCACAACAGGTCAGGCACCCGGCACAGATAGCCCAGGCGCAAGCCAATTGGTCGACCTAATCGGTGACGCGTTTGACGGATCATCTGTCTTTGTTGCAGAAAGCTATGACGCAGCCGCATTGATCATGTTGGCGATGCAAGCAGCAGGGTCAGACAATCCAGCCGACTACAAAGACAAAGTCATGGAGGTTGCAAACGCACCAGGTGAAAAAATCTATCCAGGTGAATTGGCAAAAGGTTTGGAAATTTTGGCAAAGGGTGGCGACATCGACTATGTTGGTGCATCCGCCGTCGAGCTGATCGGACCAGGTGAATCTTCAGGCAGCTATCGTCAAATCGTCTTTGAAGGCGGCAAAATGACAACTGTGAAATACCGCTAGTTTCACGTCATATCTTTATTCAGCCCGGGCTAAGGCTCGGGCTGTTTTTGTAAACGACGATCCAAAAGAAGTTACAGATGATCAAGGTTAAAAACCTTCGGAAAACCTTTGGTGGGTTTCACGCGGTGGACGGTGCCTCGCTTGAAATCGAAAAGGGATCCATAACCGGGCTGATTGGCCCAAATGGTGCGGGCAAAACCACCCTATTCAACGTGGTTGCAGGTGTCCTTGGCCCAACATGCGGGCGCGTGACCATGGATGGTGAGGATATCACAGGGCTTCCACCGCATGAACTATTTCACAAGGGATTGTTACGCACATTTCAGATTGCACATGAATTTTCATCAATGAGTTGTCGCGAAAACCTCATGATGGTGCCCGCTGGACAATCTGGGGAAACACTGTGGAATACATGGTTTGGACGCAAACGCATCGCAGACGAAGAACGCGCATTACGCGCCAAAGCAGATGCAGTTTTAGAGTTTCTCACAATCTCGCATCTGGCTGATCACAAGGCGGGTCAAGTTTCAGGGGGTCAGAAAAAGCTGTTGGAATTAGGCCGCACCATGATGGTCGATGCAAAAATCGTTTTTTTGGACGAGGTCGGCGCAGGCGTGAACCGAACCTTGCTGAATACCATCGGGGATGCCATCACCCGCCTGAACCAAGAACGTGGGTACACCTTTGTCGTGATTGAACACGACATGGATTTCATTGGTCGCCTCTGTGATCCCGTTATTTGTATGGCCGAGGGTAAAGTACTTGCCAAAGGGACATTAGATGAAATCAAGGCCAATGAACAGGTGATCGAGGCCTATTTAGGTACAGGTTTGAAAAACAAAAAGTCACCTGATGCCGCGGCATCAGCATAAGATACGGAACATACTATGGCAGAACCATTTTTAATCGGGGATGCAATGACGGGCGGTTATGGCGCTGGCCCGGATATTTTGCATTCATGCACGATTGCGGTTGAACCAGGTGAAATCGCTGTAATCGTTGGCCCCAATGGGGCAGGAAAGTCCACTGGGATGAAGGCCGTTTTCGGCATGCTAAACCTGCGCGAAGGATCCGTGCGATTGGACGGCGAAGATATCTCGCACCTGACCCCCCAAGAGCGTGTGGTCAAGGGCATGGGATTTGTGCCGCAAACGCAGAATATCTTTACTTCGATGAGTGTCGAAGAAAATTTGGAAATGGGTGCCTTTATTCGGCGTGAAGACATCCGCGAAACTATGGAACAGGTTTATGATCTGTTTCCAATCCTGCGCGACAAACGCCATCAGGCGGCGGGCGAACTGTCAGGTGGACAACGCCAACAGGTTGCCGTGGGCCGCGCGTTGATGACGAAACCCAAGGTATTGATGCTGGATGAACCCACAGCAGGTGTCAGCCCCATTGTGATGGACGAACTTTTTGATCGCATCATCGAAGTGGCGCGCACGGGCATTCCAATTCTGATGGTGGAACAAAACGCGCGTCAGGCATTGGAAATTGCCGATCGTGGGTATGTCTTGGTTCAGGGACGCAATGCCTATACCGGATCTGGCCAAGAATTGTTGGCCGATCCCGAAGTGCGCAAATCGTTTTTAGGGGGCTAAGGCAAATGGATTTTTTAAACGGTCTTGTAGTTCTGATGAACTTTGTTTTGATCCCCGCCACCGCCTACGGTGCACAACTGGCGCTTGGGGCGCTTGGGGTCACATTGATCTATGGTATTTTGCGGTTTTCCAACTTTGCTCATGGGGACACCATGGCCTTTGGTACGATGATCACGGTTTTGGTGACATGGTGGTTCCAATCCATGGGCATTTCATTTGGCCCCCTTCCCACGGCGCTTTTGGCCCTACCCCTTGGTCTTGCGGCCACGGCGGCAATGGTCCTGCTAACGGATCGCGGGGTGTATCAATTCTATCGCACACAAAAGGCGAAACCTGTGATTTTGGTCATCGTTTCGATGGGTGTGATGTTCGTGATGAACGGCGTTGTGCGCATTATTATCGGTGTGGATGACCAACGTTTTTCCGACGGGGAACGTTTCATCTTTTCCGTACGTGAATTTAAGGCGGCAACGGGCCTGCGCGAAGGCATGGCACTGAAAACGACCCAAGGGATCACGGTGATCACAGCGTTGATTGTTGTGATTGCACTGTTCTGGTTTTTGAACAAAACCCGCTCGGGAAAATCCATGCGGGCCTATGCCGATAACGAAGATTTGGCATTGCTTTCGGGGATAAACCCAGAACGCGTGGTCGCGGTGACATGGATCATCGTTGCCGCATTGGCCACGATTGCGGGGGTTTTATACGGGCTTGATAAATCATTTAAACCTTTCACCTATTTCCAATTGCTGCTGCCCATCTTTGCCAGTGCGATTGTGGGCGGCTTGGGCAGCCCACTGGGCGCAATCGCAGGCGGATTTGTTGTGGCCTATTCCGAGGTCACGATAACATATGCCTGGAAAAAGGTGTTGAAATATTGGATGCCCGAATCCTTGGAACCGAGCACATTGATGCAATTGCTCTCGACCGAATATAAATTCGCCGTCAGCTTTATGATTTTGATTATTGTCCTGCTGTTTAGACCCACAGGCCTGTTCAAAGGAAAGGCGTACTAATGGATCAGACACGTAATATCCTTTACTTCGTCGCAATCGCCGCATTGATCATCATCACAGGCATGGTGCAAAGCTGGAACAGCGCGCTTTTGATCCTGAACATGGGATTGATCAGCGCGGTCATGGCGCTTGGGGTTAACCTACAGTGGGGCTTTGCGGGCCTGTTTAATGTTGGTGTCATGGGTTTTGTCGCCCTGGGTGGATTGGCCGCGGTTTTGATTTCAACCGACCCTGTGTCCGAGGCATGGAGTGCGGGAGGTTTGCCCATCCTATTTGCTTTGGCTGTTGGCGCGGGCATAATCGGCGCCACGATCATCGCCTATCGCCGCATCACGGCAACCCGTCCCCGTTTTATTGCCATGGTGACAATCCTTGGCCTTGGCTTTTTCCTTTATCGCGCCTTGCTCGATCCCGCCGTTCAAGCGGTTGAGGCGGTAAACCCCGCATTGCAAGGAAACCTCGGGGGGCTGGGCCTTCCGATTATCTTGGCCTGGCCTGTTGGCGGCCTGTTTGCGGCGGGAGCAGCGTGGATCATTGGCAAGGCGGCCTTGGGGCTACGCTCCGACTATCTGGCGATTGCAACACTGGGCATTTCCGAGATCATCATCGCGATCCTTAAAAACGAGGATTGGTTGGCGCGTGGCGTGAAAAACGTGATTGGTTTAGACCGCCCCGTACCTAAGGAAATTGATCTTCAAGAAAGCGCACAGTTCATCGAACGATCCAGCGCTCTGGGCCTTGACCCTGTTACCGCATCCGCTTTGTTCGTGAAACTAAACTACGCGCTTTTGTTTTCTGTTGTGCTGATCATTCTGTTGGCTATGGCGCAACTGTCCTTGAAAAGCCCGTGGGGCCGTATGATGCGTGCCATTCGCGACAATGAAACAGCCGCCGCCGCAATGGGTAAAAATGTAACGAACCGCCATTTGCAAATTTTCATTCTGGGATCGGCAATTTGCGGAATTGCGGGGGCCATGATGACGACACTGGATGGTCAATTGACACCGGGCAGTTATCAACCCTTACGATTTACCTTTCTGATTTGGGTCATGGTGATTGTCGGTGGATCGGGCAACAACTTTGGCGCGGTGCTGGGAGGATTTCTTATTTGGTTCCTGTGGGTTCAGGTTGAACCGATTAGCCAATATCTTGTCACCGTCCTCACTGCAGGTATGGCCGAAGATAATGCCGTGCGACTACACATGATGGAAGGCGTCGCCTATATGCGTTTGCTGACCATGGGGTTGGTTTTGCTGCTGGTTCTGCGGTTCAGTCCACGTGGGTTGATCCCAGAGAAGTAAGCCTACGAAAATAAAAAAAGCCGACCAATTTGTCGGCTTTCATTACAAATGATTGGTAACAATTATTCAGCCGCGGTGCGTTTCACGTCCAACATGGGTTTCAGATAATGGCCCGTATGGCTTTCACAAACAGCTGCCACTTCTTCTGGTGTACCGCAGGCAACGACTGTGCCACCCCCATCTCCGCCTTCAGGACCGATGTCAATAATCCAGTCAGCGGTTTTGACCACATCCAAATTGTGTTCAATCACGATTACCGTATTGCCCTGTTCCACCAATTCGTGCAGTACCTCTAACAATTTGCGCACATCTTCAAAGTGCAGACCCGTTGTCGGTTCATCCAGAATATAAAGGGTGCGCCCCGTTGATCGTTTTGCCAGTTCCTTAGATAATTTAACACGCTGCGCTTCGCCCCCGGACAGAGTTGTCGCCTGTTGGCCTACTTTTATATAGCCCAATCCAACGCGCATCAATGCATCCATTTTTTCGCGGATCGTGGGAACCGCCTGGAAAAACACTTGCGCATCTTCAACGGTCATATCCAATACATCGGCAATGGATTTCCCCTTGAACTTAATTTCCAAGGTTTCACGATTATAGCGCGCGCCATTACAGGTTTCGCATGTCACATAGACGTCAGGTAAAAAGTGCATTTCAATTTTGATTACACCATCACCCTGACAGGCCTCACACCGGCCACCTTTGACGTTAAAGGAAAAACGCCCCGGTTTATATCCGCGCGTCTTGGCCTCTGGCAAGCCCGCAAACCAATCGCGGATAGGTGTGAAGGCACCTGTGTAGGTCGCGGGGTTTGACCGCGGTGTGCGCCCAATGGGACGTTGATCAATATCAATCACCTTATCCAGATGTTCCAGCCCCTTGACTGTGTCGCAGGGGGCGGGCGTTTGCTTTGCCCCGTTCAGCCGCATTGAGGCCGTCTTAAAAAGCGTTTCAATCGTCAGTGTGGATTTTCCACCACCTGACACCCCTGTCACACAGACGAATTTCCCAAGCGGAAAATCAACCGTTAGGTTTTTCAGGTTATTGCCATGCGCATTAACGACGGTCATGATTTTGCCATTGCCTGCGCGGCGATCCATGGGCACGGAAATTTCACGCAAGCCTGATAAATATTGCCCTGTGATCGATGTTTCATGTGCGGTGATTTCGGCAGGCGTTCCATGCGCTACAACCTGTCCACCATGCACACCAGCACCTGGACCGATGTCAAAAACATAATCGGCCTCTCGTATAGCCTCTTCATCATGTTCGACGACAATAACGGTATTTCCCTGATCACGCAGATTTTTCAATGTGCCAAGAAGTCGATCATTGTCACGCTGATGCAATCCGATGGAAGGCTCATCCAAAACATAAAGAACACCTGTCAGGCCAGATCCAATCTGACTGGCCAATCTGATCCGCTGACTTTCCCCACCCGACAGCGTGCCCGCATTGCGCGACAGGGTCAGATATTCCAAACCAACATTGTTCAAAAATCCCAAACGTTCACGAATTTCCTTAAGTATCGCGCGGGCGATTTCGTTTTTCTGATTGGTCAAATGTTTAGGAACCGAGGCACACCATTCATAGGCCTCTTTGATAGACATCTGCACCACTTGGCCCACATGGATATCTGCAATTTTAACGGCCAATGCCTCGGGGCGCAGACGGTAGCCGCCGCAACTACCACAAGCTCGGTTGTTTTGATAATTCTCAAACTCTTCTCTTATCCAATTGCTATCCGTTTCTCGGTAGCGCCGTTCCATGTTTGGAATAACCCCTTCGAACGTGCGTGAGACCTGATAGATCCGTCCCCCTTCGTCATAGCGGAATTGGATTTCCTCATCACCCGATCCATAGAGGAACACCTGTTGCACTTTATTAGGCAGGTCCTTCCAACGGGTGTTTTGATCGAAATGATAATGTTTTGCGATGGCTTCGATTGTCTGAAGGAAATAGGGGCTTTTCCCTTTGCGCCATGGGGCAAGCGCACCATCGGATATTTTCAACATCTGATCTGGAACAACCAAACGTTCATCGAAATACAATTCAACCCCCAAACCGTCGCAATCGGGGCATGCACCAAAGGGGGCGTTAAATGAAAACAACCGGGGTTCAATTTCGGGGATCGTGAAACCACTGACAGGACAGGCGAAATTTTCCGAAAATGTGATCCGCTCTGGATCTCCTTCCCGCGGAACTGTTTCCAAAATTGCGATGCCATCAGCAAGGTCAAGGGCCGTACGGAAACTATCCGCTAGGCGTGTTTCCATCCCCTCACGCACTACAAGACGATCCACCACAACATCAATGTCGTGGCGGAATTTCTTATCCAGCGTGGGTGGTTCGTCCAATTCGTAATAGTCGCCATCCACCTTGACGCGCTGAAACCCCTGTTTGCGCAGTTCAAGGAATTCTTTTTTATATTCCCCTTTTCTGTCACGCACGATGGGCGCCAACAGATAGGCGCGCGTCCCTTCCTCCATCGTCATGACACGATCAACCATATCCTGCACCTGCTGCGCCTCTATCGGAAGGCCGGTTGCCGGGCTGTAGGGGGTACCAGCGCGGGCAAACAACAGACGCAGATAATCGTAAATCTCGGTCACGGTACCAACGGTTGAACGCGGATTTTTCGATGTGGTTTTCTGTTCAATGGAAATCGCGGGACTCAGGCCGCTTATTTGATCCACATCGGGTTTTTCCATCATATCAAGGAATTGACGCGCATAGGCCGACAGGCTTTCGACATAACGGCGCTGCCCTTCGGCGTAAATTGTGTCAAAGGCCAGTGACGATTTCCCAGATCCCGACAACCCTGTAATCACCACAAGCTGGTCGCGTGGGATATCAACATCAATTGATTTCAAATTATGTTCACGCGCACCGCGCACTTCGATCTGTTTCAAATCAGCCATGGTAGTTCCTTAATCAGAAATTAACACATAATCCTTTTTGGCTGAGTCTCAAATCCGCAATTGGAACAAAACATGAATACAGAAAAATAAATCTATTTTCGTATGCCAAGGCTAATTTTCTAGTATCCAAACCCCACCCAAGTCATATATCCCACAAAACCATATTCTAATTTGCTATTACATGAGACGCGCTGGATTAACCCCTTGTGTCTTGGACCATCCCTGAATAAACCACGCGAAAAAACTGGGGATGATATGTCAGACGATCTGTGTCTTGTCTTGGATATTGGTGGTACGAATACCCGCATCGCGATGACGCAGGGGCACACCTTGTTGACGGACAGCGTCAAAAAATATGCCAACGCCAATTACTCCGATTTAGCCGCCGTGATAGACACTTATTTAGGGGAACAGGATACTGGACGATTGGGGCGCGTTTGTGTTGCGGCCGCGGGACCCGTCACGGATGATAGAGCAGAAATGACCAATCTAGATTGGATCATTGATGCGCGTGATATTTCATCGGTCACAGGATCGGCCAAGGTTGGCGTGATTAATGATCTACAGGCGCAGGGCCATTCCCTGCATATGTTAGACGAAAACGATACGCGCTGTGTTTTGGTAGGTACCCATCAAGTCCGCGTCAATGACACAAAAATCGTGATCGGCATGGGTACGGGGTTTAATGCGGCCCCTGTATTTCACACGTCTGCGGGGCGATATGTGCCTCCATCTGAAATTGGCCACGCCCACGTCGCTGCGGCGAACGCAGAACAGGCGAAGATTGTTGCACATATCCAAGCTCTCGAAGGTTTTGCGTCGAACGAACATATCCTGGCGGGTCGCGGATTAGAGCGGTTGGATCACGCCTTGAACAACCGTCAGGATCGCACTGCAGCAGAGATTGTGGCCGCGGCAGACAATGGTGATGACACCGCGATTAAGATTGCGCAAATGCAAGCACGCTTTGCAGGTACCATCTACGGGGACATGGCCTTGGCAAATCTTCCTCTTGGTGGATTATATCTAATTGGCGGGGTTGCGCGGGCGCTCGAACCCTATTTATCATCCGACGTCTTTGCGGATAGCTTCCGGGATAAGGGCCGTTTTAGTTCCTTTAATGAACAATTTTCTGTGCATCTGGTCTTAGATGATTTCGCCGCTCTCAAGGGCTGCGCATCCTACATCATGGCGCGTGCGTTCTAGGCACATTGTCCCTATACCTGCGCACACCAATCATCATAATGCAGGTTGAAAGCCCAAAATGTACAGAGATCCATAGGTATTGGGTGGATAACTCAATTCCGAAATCCAGAAACAAACCCGTCAAACCCGGCCCAATCGCAGATCCCAGCACCATAATGGCCGCCGCCATCGCTTTAAGCGCGCCCAAATGTTGCGTGCCATAAAATTCGGCCCAAAACCCGTTTTGCCATGTAGCCACGGCGCCCGATGTCATCCCCATAAAAAACAAACCCAAAATCACATGCCATGGATCAACCGATATTCCGAATATGGCAAATGCAGCGATTGCGGGAATTTGATAGAGGGGGATCAATTTTGGTGTGCCAAATCGGTCCTGCATCCAGCCTGCGCCCAATGTCGTGATAATTGCAAACACCGTGTAAAATGGAAATGTTGCCACCAGTTCCAAATGTGTCCAGCCCTTTGCCTCGGCAAAAGGGACCTGTTGGAAAAAGAAGGCTGTGCCAAAGGCAGGCGGCCCCAGCAATGCAGGCACCATGAACCAGAACAAGGGATGTTTTAACGCCTGCACACGGGTCCACTGGCGCTGCCCCATGCCCTTTGACGTATCGCTTTCGGCAATGGATTGCGGTGTGCGTTCGGTTTTCAGCAATGCAAACAACACAGGTGCTGCAAAAATTGCGATCAGAGCCGCAACACCCCAGAGAAGTCGCCATTCGATAACAGCCAGCAGAACAACGAATGCCACTGGCAAGCTCGCCTCACCCAAGGCATATCCCATATTCGCAATGGACAGCGCGCGACCACGCTGCGCCGAAAACCAACGGGACATGGCCACGGCAGAGAGATGTGTTGCCATTCCCTGACCAAAGAAACGTAGACAAAATATCACTAAAATCAACAGTGTCGCCGAGGTATTTAACATCATGAATGATGCGCTTAGCGCGAGTCCCAAGAGGACAAATACACCCAAATATCGCGTGCGAAACTGATCGCTCAATCCCCCTGACCAAACCATAACGACAGCTGAACTAAAGGTGCCCAAGGCATATGTCGCCCCCCATTCTGCATGGGTTAAATCAAATTCATTGCGCAGCGCACCAGAGAAGATTGAGATAAAAAACGTCTGACCAAAGCTTGAGAGCAAGGCCAGCAAAAACCCCGCCCCAAGCCAAGACGCATTTACACGAATAAAATTGACGAATGACATGGACTGGCCTGACATAAAACTGGCCCCAAGTGACACCGATGCAGGCATTTTGTCAAAAGAAATTAACGATGTGCCCGCAGCGCCATGACCGCGTTTAATCCTCCAAAGGCAAACGCATTGCTCAGTGCAACGTCAACCTCTGCCTCACGTGCCGTATTGGGCACCACGTCCAAGGCACATTCTGGATCGGGTTCTTCATACCCGATTGTGGGGGCAATGACCCCGTCGCGCAGGGCCATAATCACAGCCAACAATTCAACGGCACCCGTGCCACCGATCAAATGACCATGCATGGATTTCGTTGAACTGATCATCAAATCATCAGCATAACGTCCAAATACATCCGCGACAGCGGCGCATTCGGTTTTGTCGTTTGCGGCTGTCCCAGTGCCGTGGGCGTTGATGTATCCCACCTCTTCTGGATTGATGCGCGCATCCTTTAATGCGCCTGCAATCGCACGCCCTGCCCCGTGTTTTGAGGGCATCACGATGTCGGCGGCATCGGATGTCATTGCAAATCCGTTGACCTCGGCCAAAATGTCGGCACCGCGGGCACGGGCGTGTTCATGTTCTTCAAACACGAAAATAGCTGCCCCTTCACCCTGAACCATGCCATTGCGGTTGGCGCTAAAGGGGCGGCAGGCATCTTTGGACATCACCCGCAGGCCTTCCCAGGCCTTTACCCCGCCAAAACACAGCATGCTTTCGGATCCACCTGTGACCATGGCTGTGGACATACCCGAACGCACCATCGCAAAGGCCTGCGCCATTGCGTGATTTGACGACGCGCAGGCAGTGGAGACCGTAAAACTGGGTCCTTTTAGGTTAAATTCCATCGAGACATGGCTTGCTGCAGCATTGTTCATCAATTTTGGAACAACAAAGGGGTGTACGCGGTTTTTACCTTCTTCATAGACGGCGCGATAATTGTCGTCCCACGTACTGACACCGCCTCCAGCTGTTCCCAAAACAACGCCCGACGTCGCGGCCAAGTCGCCTGTAAAGGTCAGGCCAGATTGACCGATTGCCTCTTTCGCGGCCAGCAGCGTGAACTGAGTAAAGCGATCATAAAGGGACATTTGTTGGCGGTTGAATTCAGAATCCGCATTAAAGTCGCGCACCTGACCACCGATTTTGATGCCCAAACGATCCACGTCTCGAAAATCGAGGAGGCCAATTCCACAGCGGCCCTCGCGCATCGCTTCAAGCGTCTGTGGGACATTGTGACCAAGTGCGTTGATCGTCCCTGCCCCAGTGATCACAACACGTTTCACGACTGCTCAGCCACCAATTTTTTGATGCCTGCGATAATCGTAGCCACAGATGAAATATCAAAATCGCTTTCGCTTGGATCGTTCGCGTTAAAGGGTACTTGAATGTCAAAGGCCTCTTCAATTGCGAAAATGCTTTCAACCAAACCCAAACTATCAATCCCAAGAGACTCTAGCGTGCTATCCATGGTGACATCGGACACATCCAAAACCGCTTGTTCGGCGATGATTTCAATCACTTTGTCTTTGACGTCCATTTGGGTAATCCTTTTTGGCGTTTTCTGCGTTGCATTTAGTCATTCTTGGGTGACTTTAAAGTACCTTTTTGAAGAGATGCAACGTCACGGATCAATCGCGGCAATCTGCGCAACGCCTTATAGGTTTCGATATGCGTTTCCATTTTCATCGCAGGATAGCCCAGCATCACGCGCCCTGCGGGAACATTGCTAAGCACCTTGGTTGCGCCCCCAGTAATCACATTATCCCCGATAAAAATATTGTCACTGACGCCTGTTTGTCCTCCAAGGACCACGTTGTTTCCGATAACCGATGATCCTGCGATCCCAACTTGGGCACAGATCAGGCAGTTATCGCCTATCACAACGTTATGACCGATTTGTGACAGGTTATCGGTCTTCACGCCATTGCCGATTTTTGTGGGTTTGACCGTACCACGATCCACACAACACTGCGCACCCAGCTCCACATCATCGCCAATAATAACACCCGCCAGTGAATGGATGCGCGCCCATTCTTGGCCCTTGCTTTCGATATCTGCGGTTCCAAGACTGTCGCGTGCAACTTCAACGGCGGAGACCTCTTTCGTGACAAAGGAAAACCCATCTGCCCCCACGGTCGCGCCCGGTTGTGCAATGAAATTATCCCCAATGATCACATCCGCGCCAATTCGCACCCCCTCACGCAAATAGAGGCTATGTCCAATCGCAGTTCCCGTACCAATCGTACATTGTGGGCCAATGATTGCATTGTTCCCAATGATCACATTTGCACCAATCACAGTCAGCGGTCCAATCTTTGCATTTGATCCAATTTGTGCAGTTGGATCAATGACGGCCGTTTCGTGAATACCTGCATTATAGCCCTGACCACGATCAACCGTGGCAGACAGCGCAGAAAGCGCATAACGTGGACGTGGCGCAATCAAGGCAGCTTGTAACCCCATGCCCTGCCAATCTGCGCCAGGCCATAACATGGCACAGAGTGCTTTTCCCTTGGACAGGTCGGCTGCGTATTTCGGATCCATAGCAAGTGCAATGTCATGCACACTGGCATGTTCAGGAGACGCAACGCTTGATATTTCCAAATTCCCGTCGCCTAGCAATTCCGCATCAATCGCAAGCGCAATATCAGAGAGCTTATAGGCCATGGCATGATCCTTTCTCCTTTGGGATTAGCGTGCAAGCGGTGTAATTACTACCCCTTTCCCAACGAGAGCTGCCAAAATCTTGGCGTCGCGTCCGTAAATATCCCGGCGATATGTCATGCCGCCCAAGGGTTTGGTAATAGCCGTGCGATAGACCAAATGTATAGGAACATGTACGTTTAACCGTATCACCGTTTCAACACCCAAATTCAGGGCGCGGTGAAAATCGCCCTTAGGATCACTGCTTTGGCCAGACAACAAGGCATATCCAAAATCAAACGGATCCTGCAATCGGATGCACCCATGACTAAACGCACGTACTTCGCGGGCAAACAGGCTTTTGGAAGGGGTATCGTGCAGATAAATGTTATGACGGTTGGGGAACATGAATTTAACAAGGCCCAAGGCATTGCGTGTTGATGGAGGCTGCTTCAGAACAAATGGAAATGTATCCTCATCAAAGGCAGCAAAATCAACCTGATCACGTGACACAATCTGACCCGATGTATCCAACATGTTGAGGTATCCATGCGCGCTTGGATCTTCTTGAAAGGCGGGCAAATATTCATTCACAGCGATCGAACGTGGAACATTCCATGTAGGATTAACTACAATATGTTCCATTTCATCTGAAAACTCGGGCGAGCGTTGATCATCCTTGTTTGTACCCACGACAGAGCGCGTTTGAAATTCAATACGCCCCTCGTTCATGATTTTGGTTGAAAAATCGGCCAAGTTTACCAAAACATGTCGATTGCCCCGTTCAAAATTGGTCCAGCGCTCTCGCTCCATCGCGACCAAGATCGCAGCCAATCGGTCCTCTGGCGATTTGTTCAATTCTGCGCGCGTCCCATCCCCGACAATACCATCGCCTGCCAATCCGTGATCCAATTGAAACGCCTGAACCGAACGTTGAATGTCCACATCAAATATATCTGTAAGCGTTCTATTCATGTACCCCATGGCAATCAACCGATTGCGCAAAGAAACAACATGTTTTCCACGATCCCCAGGTTGCAGTTTACCGCCAGTCACCGACGCACCCCATCCACCACGGGCTATGATCGCAAACAAACGTTCTTTCTCTTGCAATAGACGCGCATATTCACGGTTTTGAGGATAGATACGTTGAAAAAATGCCTGCGCATCCGAGGCCAAAAGATTCCTGAGGTGGGCACTCTGATCAATTTTGCCTCGCTTGCGCTTGATCTCTTCATCAACCGCACCGGGTCGCAAAACGCCAAACTGGATCATTTGCGCATATTTTAGGTAGGCGCGAGTTATTTTACCTTCGACCACGCCAAGATCAGCGGATGATCGGATCGCATGGATATCATTTTGGATGGTACCCACGTGAAACATCCCTATTGGCAAACCATGCGCCGCAGAATCTTTAAACGCCGCGAATAATGCACTAAGTCGGTTTCGCGCCCCAAGCGAGCGATCGAGCCAAATAGGCTTAAACCCACGTTCCTGATAAACTTCAACCGCTGCACTATTGTCGGTAAGTTCTTTGTGCAAGGCAAGTTTATAAGCAAGGTCATTTCCCTGTGACGCAAAGGCACCATTTGGAAAGATGCCCACAAAACAGAAAACGAATGCAATCAAGCGTTTGCCCAATGCGTTTAATGCAGAAAACAACATACCAATCTAATCCCGACCAAAATGCTATACCACGTTATGCGTGGATAACCTCGAAAACAACAACTCCAATAAACAAGCTTAGGGAATTTTTAATCATAATTTTAGTAAAATGATCACACAATTGCGCAATAATCCAGCACCAATTAAGGGCAAATTTCCGCTCAATTCCCCCTAACGTTGTATCTAGCTTAAATTCCTGCTTGGTTTGTGTAGTATTTTATGGCAAGAATAACGCAACTGGGAATACATTCACACACACGCTCAAGCTGCTGGGCGTACGGGACACAAGACTGAATGGCCACGAATAAGACGACTTCGATCACACGGCGTGCGATGCTTGGCGCGTTTGCGGCGGCGACTGTGGTGGCCGCACCTACGTTTTCGAACGCAGCAGGATTTTTGCGTGGTGCAGGCGATATTCGTAAATTATCAATGATGTCACGCCGCACCGGTGAGCGCATCAGCACGATTTATTGGATTGATGGAGAATACATCCCAGAAGCGATCCAAGAGATTAGCTATTTCATGCGCGATTGGCGCCGAAATGAAACAAAAATCATTGATCGTCGCACAATCGACATTATGGCAGCAAGTCACGCGATCCTTAATACTGACGAACCCTTCACAATGCTGAGCGGTTATCGCAGCGCGAAAACAAACGCCATGTTGCGACGCCAATCTAGATCAGTCGCGAAAAATTCGCTTCACGTCAAAGGCCAGGCGGTTGATTTACGCTTGGGATCGCGTTCGGTGCGTCAAATTTCTAAGGCCGCGTCGAAGTGTAATGCAGGCGGTGTTGGTAGGTACAGCCGTTCAAACTTCGTCCACATGGATTGTGGTCCCGTGCGTGTTTGGGGCCGCTGAACGTTGTAGCTAATTCTCGTGAATGCCGTCTGCAGTAAACATTCCACCCTGATATTTTGAATTTGGCTCATCCGCTGTGGGTAGAGGCAACTCAGCGTCCAGTTTAGCACGGAACACCTCGGCATTATCTTGTGGCTGCCATCCCAAATAGGCTACTTCGTGGTTGTTCCACCACACACCTGAATTCGCAGAGGTTCCATAAACAATCGGGCACCCCAGCCGAGGCACAATAAACACACGCTCGATTAGGCGTACGAAGTCATCATAGCTCATCCACATCGACAACATGCGGTGATTTTTAGGTTCTGGAAAACAAGCTCCAATACGGACACAAGCGGTTTCGATCCCAAATTTATCATAATACATCGACGCCATCGCCTCACCAAACACTTTGGAAACTCCATACAACCCGTCTGGTTTCGTTGGGGATTTTGCATCAAGGCGAACTGTTTGTTCGTAAAACCCAATGGCGTGGTTTGAACTGGCGAATAAAATACGCGGCCTAACGGAAGATTTGCGTGCAGCCTCATAAAGATTGAAAATGCCATCTATATTGGCATTTTTGACAACTTCCCAAGTATGTTCAATGGGTTGACCTCCCAAATGCACAATACCATCACATCTTTCTACCATCGCTTCGACAGCAGCTTTGTCGCCCAAATCGCAGTAAACGATTTCTTCATGTTCCGCAGCCAAACCCAATCCGTCACGATCAGAAACAACAATTGTCTCCGCTAGATGTGTCAAACGTTCACGACACATTGCGCCCAAGCCACCAGCCGCACCTGTGATCAACAACCGTTTCATCATAATTGAGCGCTCCTTAAACTGGGGGCATTTCGCCAGCAATTTGCCCGCATTAAGAGGATTATATTACATCACTGCAAGAGTGAAAGTTTGATTTACTCACGACGATGCGTATGAATTTTCCATAACGCCCAAATTGAATGGAAAAACGTCAGCGTTGCGAAAGCTCCGCCAAAAAGACCAACTTCAAACAGTGCGGGACCACGCAAACCGTGCATCGTGATGATATATGTCATCATCGCGAATATAACGACTGATGCCGCCAGGCGTAACTGATACTCCGTTTTCTTGTGTGGGTCAAATGACATGACGTACTCTCCTTTGTGTCTTCTACGTATCAAGCAGAGTGTTGGATCGTGAAAATTTTCAATTGGATGCTTTCTAAATTGAATTAGTATTATTGTGAAACGACATAAATATTAATATTATTTCAATGGCTTATCTCCCACAATAGTGGATGTAATAAAAAAAGCGGCCCGGCGTTCTTGCAGGATCGTTGCTATTTCAATTTGAGTTGTTTTGATGTAACTACGACCACCTATTAAAAATGGAATAGATCATGGCGCACGAGGCACTCATAAGTTTCAAACTCCTCCTGCAAAAAATGGAGTGTGATCTTGGCTTATCGGATCTGAGCGATGTGGAAACCAAAGTGTTTTTGGCTATTTCAGATTTGTGTAATCAGACTGAAACCGCAAAAACGCAGGCAGTGCTACAGCATGATCTGGTAGCTTCAATTGGACGGGCAACTATTTTTCGAACGATTAAAAAGTTAGAAGACTGCAAGAAAATTTCAAAATCCCAACATCGAAACGGCGTTTACTCGATCGCCAACCCAGAAATGTGAGGCATACTTTATTGAAGCAGCAAAATTTTTGGACCGAGTTTTTTCTTGTCAATATGACATACTTAGTAATGTACACCCTAACATTGGGTTTCATCTTCCCGGTTCAACAAATTATTGCAGCAGAAAGCCTAGCTGCGATAGGCTTGTTATTCTTGCCGCACGGCGTACGAGCTGTTGCGTTTCACTATCTTGGCGCGCGTGCAGTCATACACTTGTTACCCGTGTCATACCTAACTTGGTTCATTACCGTTTATGGAAACGACCTTAAGCTTCATCCAGTTGGCCCATTAGCAAGTGTGATTGCGTGCTATTTTGGCCATGTATTTTTTAACATGGTGAACCGAATTAAGTCTGATAATTTCATCACGAATACATGGATTAATGTCCTCATCATGTCCGGGATTATGTCCATTCTAAACGGTGTCGCGCTTACTTTGTTGAATTTTGACGGCGACTTCCTAACAGGTGTGTTTGGCTATTTAATTGGCGATATTTCAGGTGCGTTTTTCTTTATGGTCATCTCGCTTTACGTTTATAGATCTATCAAATTTTTCAGCACGAATTTTGGTTAGAACACAAATAAATACCTGCCATTAAGATTGTCTTTCAGATAAACTATTGTTAATTGCATCCTCTAATTCTGATCCATCACGCGGAGTAACACAATGTCTGTGTCAATGCTGTCTACCTTTGTGAAACCCATACATCCCGAAGGGCGTAAGTTCGTTGCAATTTTTGGTGCGATCACACTTAGCCTTTTCCTGCTGTGGAAACCTTTGGGCTGGGTCGGCGTGGGCCTTACAATCTGGGTGTATTACTTCTTCCGCGATCCTGAACGTGTGGTTCCAACAGAGGATGGTATTATGATTTCGCCTGCTGATGGAATTGTGTCATTATTAGAAACCGCCATTCCCCCTAGCGAATTGGGATTGGGCAATGAACCTATGATGCGTGTATCCGTTTTTATGTCTGTATTTAACTGCCACGTTAATCGCATTCCTGCAGCAGGTCGCATTATCACCGTGGCCTATCATCATGGCAATTTTTTGAATGCATCGTTGGACAAAGCATCGGAGCAAAACGAACGCAATGGAATTACCGTTGAATTAAGCGATGGTCGTCAATACGGTGTTGTGCAAATTGCAGGACTCGTTGCGCGTCGTATCATGTGTTGGTCGGAAGAAGGCTCGCATATGCAGCGGGGTGAGCGCTTCGGTTTGATCCGATTTGGGTCGCGTCTGGACATTTATCTGCCCAGCGGCACCGAACCTACAGTGCAACTTGGACAAACCATGATTGCAGGTGAAACGATTATCGCTCGTGTGAATTAAGATTTTATCGTTGATCTGAGGACTAAATGGAAAACAGCACCCGCAAAAGCGAAAGTAAAGTTTCAATTTACAAGGTCGTCCCAAGCGCGATTACAATCATCGGAATGTGCTTTGGACTGACATCCATCCGCATGTCACTTGAGGGTTTCCATGAGCTTGCGGCTTCACTTATTCTTTTAGCGGCCGTAGCGGATGGATTGGATGGATTGGCAGCGCGTCAATTGAACGCCGTTTCAAAATTCGGCGCGGAATTGGACAGCTTAACCGATTTTCTATGTTTTGGAGTGGCGCCATCCATCTTGTTGTATTGTATGTTTACAAATGCACTGGGATCGTTTGGCTGGGGCGCTACGCTGGTTTTTGTGGCGGCCTGCTGTCTGCGACTCGCACGTTTTAATACATTTCAGCAAAGCAATGTGGACCCAAAACACGAAGAAGAGCAAAAAATCGATGCCTTTCCAAACGCAGAAAAAACCAAAAAACATTTTATAGGAGTTCCAGCACCAGGTGGTGCGCTGTTAGTTCTACTACCTGTCTTTTTTGGCTTCTCCAGCGCTGAGAGAACCAGTATTTCGCCATATTTGGTGGCTGCGTGGCTATGCATCATTGGAACACTTATGATTTCACGCCTGAAAACATTTTCACCAAAAACAATTCGTATCCCCACACGCTCCGTTACACTGTCTCTCTTATTAATTGTGATGTTTGGAGCACTGTTATACAGCTATACGTGGCAAGCCTTCATGACTATTTCTACGATATATGCCTGCATGCTGGTTGTTGACGTAATTAAGGCTAAAGGTAAAATCATTTAACGCAATACGATATACCGCGATGGTTTGCATTTTTTCCAGTTTCCTCGCTTAGGCGGTCTCCAAACCCGAAATAATTAAGAGCATGCACATCACCTCTCATCAATGGTAATCCATACCCATCAAATATTGAGCTTAAATAAAACGACAAAACCCGCGTTTAAAAACGATCTTCCTATTCTTGCTCGTTCAAATGCTGATCCTGCAATGGCTTCTCGTATGTCAAGTTCTCCTTACGGCAGATGTTACGAACATGAACGGAGCTTCTAAGTTTTCACACTCGAGGTATTTAATACCTAATCTTTGATGGTGGCGCACCCATGAGGATTCGAACCTCAGACCTCTGCCTTCGGAGGGCAGCGCTCTATCCAGCTGAGCTATGGGTGCCTAAATGCGATATATCGTTATCCAAACGCCATGACAATCGTAAATCACCCCAAAAGATCATGCGCCAAATGAAGCGCATCTACGAATGTGTCGACCTCGTCTATGGTGTTGTACATGGCAAATGATGCACGGCACGTCGCACTTACTCCCATATGTTCCATCAAGGGGCCTGCGCAATGGTGACCTGCGCGCACGGCAACTCCGCGTTTATCAAGAATGGTCGAGATATCATGCGGATGTCCTGCCCCGTCCAAGGTAAAGCTAAAGATCGCGCCCTTATCCACCGTACGGCCCTGTTGCTTCAAGAAATTCAATTGGTCGAGTTTGGAACGTGCATAATCGCTCAGTACCGCTTCATGTGCGGCGATGTTGTCCATGCCAATCGACATGATATATTCCAGTGCCACGCCCAATCCGATTGTCTGAACAATGCCAGGGGTTCCGGCCTCAAACTTCATGGGTGGATCGTTATAGGTAACTGTATCCTTGCGTACCTCGCGGATCATGTCACCACCCCCAATAAAGGGCCGCATTTCTTGTTGACGGTTTGCTTTGATATAGATCGCTCCTGATCCTGATGGACCATAAAGTTTATGCCCCGTCACCGCATAAAAATCACATCCAATGTCGGAAATATTAACGGGTTCATGAACGGCGGCCTGAGACCCATCCACCAACACGGGCACGCCACGTTCTTGCGCTGTTGCACAGATGGATTTTACGTCAACCCGTGTCCCCAATACATTCGACATATGTGTCACGGCAATCAGTTTTGTTTTTTCACTGATTGCATCAATCACCGCTTGTGGATCCAAATATCCTGTATCATCCACGTCCACCCATTTTAGTACGACACCCTGACGTTCGCGCAGAAAATGCCAAGGGACAATATTTGCATGGTGTTCCATGACGGATAGGATGATTTCATCGCCCGCCTGCAGGCGCGGCATGGCCCATCCATGGGCAACCGTGTTGATGCCCATTGTGGAACCTGTGTTCAATACAATTTCATTGGCATCGCGCACGCCCAAGAAACGTGCAACGACCTCTCGCACGGATTCGTATTTTTCGGTGGCAAGGTTACTAAGATAATGCAAACCGCGATGCACATTCGCGTATTCATGCGCATAGGCACGCTCAACCGCATCAATCACCGTCTGCGGTTTTTGTGCTGATGCGCCATTGTCCAGATAAACCAGCGGCTTTCCATTTACTTCACGTGATAGTATTGGAAAATCACTACGTATTTTATTGACGTCAAACATTACATCGCCCCCGCGAACATAATTGCCACAAACCCGACAGATACACCTGCAACGGTGCTGCCCAATATAATTGTCACTATAGATTTTAGTGCACTTTCAAACCGGTGTGCACGGTCTACCATCGCAACGAAAATCCATAGCGTCAGGATAAAAATCACTACGGATGCCAAACCACTTAGAGCGATTGAAATAAATGACAGCAGCGTTGATAACATTTGAAACACAAATTGCATCCACTGTAGCCAAGACATGACAATCAGCAAGGTGTTAAAATCCCCCTGTCCTCCAAACATATGTCCAATCCGAGAGGAGGCCAGCGCGCTAACCATCGTCATGACGAATATCATGATAGCCACAGGCAACGGGCCCATGACAAGGCCCGGCCCCACAACAAGCACAAATGGATCCTCACCATTCATCGAAAGGTTCGAAACAAAGAGCGAAATCACACTAAGGCAGACCGACACCGCGAAAAGCGAGATGATTTGCGGACGCAACAACCCCAATCCTACCAAGTGTTCGGCGACTGATTTGGGATCACGCGGTGTGTCCAATGTCAAACGTGTTAGATCAATCATGTGATTTCCCTAATTTAGCGATTGCATTAAACCCCGAGGCCACGAACCAAACAATGATCGCGAACCAAATAAAGCCCACTATTTTTTGTGCCGCACCTTCCCCGATAAACCCACGCACCAACCCGTGCAGGAAAATAAATGGAAGGGACGCAAAAAAGGACCAGAACAACACGATGCGCACCTGATCCATGCGCGCACGTCCCAGAAGGACACGCTGGATACCCCATAACATCATCGCCAGCACGTAAAACACCAATGGCATGATAAAAACCCATGCCAATAGTGCGCCGCCCATCAAATCGGTCAAATCTTTGGATTCCAGATGCGCTTGACGCGCGAGTGCGGGCCATGTGGATACGAATGTACTAACACAGCCCCCCATCAAAATGGCCAAAGAGCGGCTTTCTGACACTACACCATCAAGCAGACCTGCAATGACCTGCTGGGGTTTGTGATAGGTGTAGATGATATTCTGAACGATCGACATTATTGACGGTGACGCTCTAACCAGCCTTCAAGCTTTTCGACGATCAAGTCAGAAAGTGTCTCGCTTTCAATTTCTTCAACCGCCTCAGCCAAGAACGCAAGTGTCAACAAATCAGTAGCTTGATCATTTGGGACACCACGTGAACATAGATAAAACAGCGCCTCTTCATCAAGCGCACCCGATGTAGAGCCGTGTGAACAGGCAACGTCATCCGCATAGATTTCCAATTCAGGCTTGGCCAAAAACTGACTATCATCATCCAACAACAAGGATTGACTGATCTGATACCCGTCGGTTTTTTGTGCGTCTGGTTTAACCAAGATCTTTCCCTGAAACACGCCAGTCGCCCCATTTCGCAGCACCTTTTTGAAAACCTGGCGGCTTTCGCATCCAACTGCATCATGGGTGATGAACACAGTATCATCATGATGGAAGTCCCCATCCCCAACAGATGCCCCCGCGACGTGGGCCGTAGCGTCATCACCGTTCAAACGCAAAACGCATTCATTGCGAGTCAGTGCGCCGTTTGCGGTGAGTGTGAAGGATTTGAACACACTTTCGGTTCCCAAATCGGCAAAAATATGTGTCACCGCACGACGTTCATGGTCGCGCCCTTGGGTGCGCACATGGTGAAACGCAGCGCGATCTGCAACGAACACTTCGCATGATTTATTTAACCGTGCCGCCGCTGGACCATTTTCCAACAGGGTCAGTTCAGCGCCCTCTTCTAGTTTGATCACATGATGCAAAAGCACGTCAGATTTTTCATTGGCATGGCGATAGGTGATATTAACGGGCTTTTCGACCTTACCCGTGACATGAATTAACATACCATCGGTTGCATATGCCGTGTTAAGCGCTGCGAATGGACGCTGAACAGGGGTTTGTCCAGTCGCCTCGAGCGCGCCATAGCAGCCCGCCGCCCAATGAGTATCTTGGCGTTCAGCATCGCTCAGGCGTTCAATAGTCATATTTGCGCCGCTTAGATCGTCAGAGGCCGCTGCATCAAACACACCATCCACGAATACGATTTCCAAACGATCAACTGTGTCAAAAATATCTGTCTCTTTGGGATCAAAAAGTGCGGCGGTTGGTGCCTCAACAGCATTTAAACTTTTAGGGTCTGTAAAGCGCCAATACTCATCCCGCGGCGCCGGCAGCCCCATTGATTGCAAACGATCTACCGCCGCTGCACGGTTTTTTGCATTCCATGCTGACGCTGGAATGCTTAGGCTCACAACGCGATCCTGAAGTTGTGAAATTCTGGTTTCTGCGATGCCC
>JBMTQO010000028.1:0-28371 GCA_049446275.1 Paracoccaceae bacterium
GCGAAGGGTATGAAAGCGTTGAACATACCAAACGTTACACAACATTGGGTATGGCGACTGATCAGGGTAAATTGTCGAATATCAATGGCTTGGCGACCCTTGCTGATGCTTTGAATGCAGATATTCCAAATGTGGGTACCACAACCTTCCGTCCGCCTTATACACCGATTTCGTTGGGTGCAATTGCGGGGGCTGCGCGGGATGAGGTGTTCCAGCCCCTGCGTCATACACCCATGCAGGGATGGCACGATGAAAACGGGGCGGATTATGAACCCGTGGGTCATTGGCGCCGTGCCTACTGCTATCGCCGCGGATCAGAAACCCGTGCCCAAGCGGTTGAGCGTGAAATCCTGCAAACGCGCAAATCCTTGGGGCTGCTCGATGCATCGACTTTGGGTAAATTGGTGGTGAAGGGGCCTGATGCAGGCAAATTCCTTGATATGATGTACACCAATATGATGAGCAATCTGGCCGTCGGCAAATGCCGCTATGGGTTGATGTGTTCTGATAACGGGTTCCTGATTGATGATGGTGTTGTTGCCCATATTGATGAGGAAACATGGCTGTGCCACACCACTACAGGTGGGGCGGACCGTATCCATGCGCATATGGAGGAGTGGCTGCAAACCGAATGGTGGGATTGGAAAGTCTATGTTGCTAACATGACCGAACAATTCGCCCAAGTCGCCGTTGTGGGTCCGAATGCACGTAAAGTGTTGGAAAAACTAGGCGGCATGGATGTGTCCAAAGACGCGCTTGGGTTCATGCAATGGGCCGATGGTACGCTTGGCGGGTTCAAGGCGCGTGTTTATCGCATCTCCTTCTCGGGCGAGTTGTCCTATGAAATCGCGGTCGCTGCGAATCGGGGACGCGCGTTCTGGGATGCCTTGCTTGAGGCGGGTGCTGAATTTGATGTCATGCCCTACGGGACCGAGGCGTTGCACGTGATGCGTGCGGAGAAAGGGTTCATCATGATTGGGGATGAAACCGATGGCACGGTCATCCCCCAAGATTTGAACATGCAGTGGGCCATTTCCAAAAAGAAAGAGGATTTTCTTGGCCAACGCGCCCAAGAGCGCAGCCATATGGTATCCCCCGATCGTTGGAAATTGGTCGGTTTGGAAACATTGGATGGGTCTGTCCTGCCTGATGGGGCTTATGCGGTTGCGCTTGGAAACAATGCTAACGGTCAACGCAATACCCAAGGGCGCGTCACCTCAACCTATTATTCCCCAACTTTGGGGCGTGGGATCGCCATGGGCCTTGTCCATAATGGTCCGGATCGCATGGGGGAGGTGATTGAGTTTAACAAGGTCGATGGATCATTGGTGAAGGCTAAAATCGTTGATCAGGTCTTTTATGATGCAGAAGGGGCAAAGCAAAATGTCTAATATCCAAACTGCAATGAATGGTGCACGCGCATCAGGTTACGTTGAAGTGTCAGAGGCACCTGCGATTGGCATGATCACCCTGCGTGGGGATCTGGCGGATGCAGCCGTGCAAAAGGCGATCACATCAGTGATGGGGTCGGGCGTGCCTGCGACATTGGCCGTGACGGATGCGGACGCAGGCCAAATCCTGTGGATGTCCCCAGATGAATTGCTGATTGTCTGCGCCTATGATCAGGCGGAACAAATGGTGGTGGATTTGACGGCTTCGCTTGGGGATACACACAGCATGGTGGTGAATGTGTCAGATGCCCGTGCGGTGTTTGATCTGGACGGTGCGGCAACGCCAGAAATCATCGCGAAACTTGCGCCGATTGATGTGAAGGCAATGCAGGCTGGAACCGTGCGCCGTACTCGTTTTGCACAAATTCCTGCAGCGTTTTGGATGACATCAAAAGACAGTGCGCGGATCATCTGTTTCCGTTCCGTTGCCGAGTATATGTTCAACCAGCTGCGCAATTCTGCCCAAGAGGGTTGCGAAGTCGGCGACTGGTAATCAACCCAATACAGATAGCTTCAAAAAGAGGCGCTTAGGCGCCTCTTTTTGTTGTTCACTCTGTGTAGGTAATCGTTGGTTTTTAAGGGTAAGGGAACTTAGTTTCAGAGGAGTAGTTTGTCTGCGACCTGCTAATGTTCTTCAATAATGTCTGTCGATATATGACTAACCCTCCGCATGATCTGAATACACAAAAGCATTAGTATTTTTTGAAGTTTCCTGCGCGGTATATTCGCTTGAATTTGCCCGTTCAATCGTGCGACTTGACCCAACGCGCAAACCCATTCTTACTTGCTTGGAGAAAAACCACAGATAATGAGCGCCATGTCAGCACACAATGTCCCACCTGAGACGATCCTAAGTAATGCTCAAATCATCCTAGAGGATGAGGTTGTGCGCGGTACACTGGTTCTGCGGGATGGAAAAATTGCTCAAATCGACACATCGGGAACGGCTGTGACAACGGCCGAAGACTTGGGAGGAGGGTTTGTTGCCTCGGGTTTGATTGAGCTTCACACCGACAATTTGGAACGTCATTTGGAACCGCGTCCAGGTGTGCATTGGCCCAAAGGTGCCGCCGTTTTGGCGCATGACGCGGAAATGGCAGGCTGCGGTGTAACAACAGTATTTGACGCCATGCGGGTTGGTGCGCTATCGACGGGACGGGGAAAATACGCCCCATTTGCCCGTGAATTGGCCGATTATCTGTTGTCCTTCATCCGATGTGATAAGCTAAAGATCAAACATCTGATCCACCTGCGCGCAGAAATCTGTGCGCATACTTTGGTCGATGAACTGGCCGCGTTTACGGATCAGGACCATGTGGGCATTGTCAGCGTCATGGATCACACACCTGGTCAACGTCAGTTTCGCGATTTTGAAAAATACAAAACCTATATAATGGGTAAACGTGGTATTGATGAGGCGGCGTTTCAAACATTGGTCAATGTGTCGATCAAGGCGCGGGATGAGTTTGGCGCAACAAACGAAAACGCTGCCTGCGCGGCTGCTGCGCGGTTGGGTGCTGTTATGGCCAGCCATGATGATACAACGGTTGGACACGTTGAAAATTCAGCCGACCGTGGTATGATGCTCGCTGAATTTCCTACAACGATTGAGGCCGCGCGTGCCTGCCGTGAACGGGGCGTTGCAATTATGATGGGAGCGCCAAATTTGATGCGCGGTGAGTCGCATTCAGGGAATGTTTCAGCATTGGAATTGGCCTTGCAGGATTTGTTGGATGTGATTTCATCGGATTATGTGCCTGCCGCCTTGCTGCAATCGGCACTGATTTTGGCCAAACTATGGGGGGATTTACCACGCGCCATGCGCACAGTGTCAACAAACCCCGCCATTGCTGCAGGGTTGCAGGACCGGGGGCGGATTGCGATTGGGCAACGCGCGGATGTGTTGTGTTATGAACCAATTGGTGACATGGGTGTGATCACCCGTGTGATCAGCGATGGGAAAATCGTCGCCTAGCTTGATCGCGGTCCAAAAACCTTGAAACGCCCCGAGCTTTCGTTAAAAAAAATCTTACCTTACGGGTCTAGGGGACTTGACGATCTACCAATTTACGCAACATGTAAGGAAACAAACCACTTTCACTAAAAAGGGGGCCCCAAATGGCTTTTGAACTTCCAGATCTCCCATACTCACACGATGCGCTTTCGGATCTTGGTATGTCTCAAGAAACGCTTGAGTATCACCACGATCTCCACCACAAAGCATATGTCGACAACGGCAACAAATTGATCGCTGGTACCGAGTGGGAAGGTAAATCAGTTGAGGAAATCATCACTGGCACTTATCAGGCTGGCGCAGTTGTACAAAACGGGATCTTTAACAACGCGTCACAACACTGGAACCACGTTCAGTTCTGGGAAATGATGGGCCCAACAGGCCGTGAGATGCCAGGTGAGTTGGAAAAAGCAATCGTGGAAAGCTTTGGGTCTGTTGATCAGTTCAAAGCGGATTTCTCGGCCGCAGGTGCAGGTCAGTTTGGCTCTGGCTGGTGCTGGTTGGTGAAAGACACGAATGGTAGCCTAAAAGTGACAAAAACAGAAAACGGTGTGAACCCACTGTGTTTTGGTCAAACAGCATTGTTGGGCTGTGATGTTTGGGAACACTCCTACTACATCGATTTCCGCAACAAACGTCCTGCGTACTTGACAAACTTCCTTGACAACTTGGTGAACTGGGAAAACGTCGCAAGCCGCATGTAATCCTTGGTCGTTATATGACGCAGATTTTGCGGGTCATGCTGGCAATCAAGCTGGCAGGGCCCACCTTCGTTTGTGGCGTGACCCTCGCTCGCTTACATCAAATGCGCGACAACACCTGCGGCATCGGGTTTGACGGTGAACAGATCGCGCAGGGATGCATCGGCAAAACCGCTTTTGATCATGTGATCCATTAGGGCGATCAGCGGGGCCCAATATCCCTCAACATTCATCAAAACGATGGGTTTGTTATGCAATCCCAGCTGTGCCCATGTTAGAACCTCGAAAAATTCATCCATTGAACCCGCACCCCCTGGCATTACGACAATGGCGTCTGCGTTCATAAACATCACCTTTTTGCGTTCATGCATGTTTTCGGTCACCACATAGCGGGTCAGATCGGTTTTCCCAACCTCGGCCTTCACCAAATGGGAAGGGATTACGCCAAAGGTCTCTGCACCTGCGCCTTGGGCCGCGCGGGCAACTGTACCCATCAATCCAATGTCACCCGCGCCATAGACCAGGCGCCATCCGTTGTCCGCAATGGCCTGACCTAGGGCCGTTGCCTGTTCAACATATGCCGGCCGATCCCCGATGCGTGATCCGCAATAGACGCAAATTGATCGTGATCCCATGACCTAACCCCTTATGGTGCAGCTTCCTTTTGACCTTGTCTACTTTGGTTGCTATGAACGCTCAACTGGAAATAAAGTTTTTGACCGCTGGGTCCTATGGAGAACGAGGCATGAAACTATCACAGGGCCTATGGGCTGTGATTGCCGTTGTGGTGGCAGCTGGGCTGGGTGCGTATATTTGGATCTCGGCGCAGGGGACTGCGCCCGAGGAAGCCGCCGTTGTTGAACAGGCAGCCAATGTGGCACCCAAGGCGGAAACCGCCCCTGATGTCGAGACCGAAGAAGCCGCACCTGTGGAAGCCGCTGGAGAAGAACCCGCCGCCCCAGAAGCGCCCGCAGTTGAGAATGTGCAAGAGGCAGAATCAGAAGCAGAAGCAGAGGTTGCACCGATCCCTGAAGTGGTTGAAACCCCCGTCATCCGCCGCCCTGTGATCGAAGTTGCGCGCGTCGACCCATCTGGCGAAGTGTTGTTGGCAGGTCAAGGCACCGCCAAGGCCGTGATTGAGGCATTGGTGGATGATGCCGTTGCGGCCAGTGGTGAAATCGGCGCTGATGAAAATTTTGTCCTGTTCTTTGATATCGAACCCAGTGAGCAACCGCGCATCATTTCCTTGCGCCGTGTCGAAGGAGATGAATTTATCTATTCCGAACAAGAGGTGATTGTTGCACCTGATCAGATCAAGGCGCCTATTGCCGTTGCTTTGGCAGAAGAGGCAACTGAACCTGAACCGGCAGCAAAAGCGCCAGTGGCCGCACCTGAAGCTACCACCGAAGAAGTTGTCGTTGCCGCTGTCGAAGATTCAAAGACCGAAGAAATCGAAAGCGCAACACAGCAGGTTGAAACGGCGGTTGAAACGACAACAGAAGCCGTTTCGGAAACGGCCACCGTTGTGGCGGCAGAGCCAACGGGCGCTATTGCCGAAGTCAAAGACACTCCTGCTGTTGAAGAGGTCGTAAAGGACACGGTTGTGGTCGCCGAAGCGGCCACCGAGGACGCCGTCGACGATAGGGCCAAGGTTGAAATCCCCAAAGCGCCTGAACAGCCCATCCAAGAGGAAGAGGCGCAGCAAGAAGAAACACCAACGGTCATGATTGCGGATGTCTCAGGCGTTAAGATCGTTTCCAAAGCCCCCGCAAGCGCGGAAAACCCCGAAATCTTCCTTGATACTATCAGCTATGATGAGGAAGGGGCGCTTACACTCTCCGGACGCGGCGTGCCAAGCGGTATCGTGCGGCTTTATCTAAACAATGCGGTGATCGGTGAAACCACCACCGATGCGCTGGCCGCGTGGAGCTATGATGCTTCCGCAATTGAACCCGGTGTCTATACGCTGCGCGTTGATCAGTTGAACCCAGATGCCTCGAAGGTTCTGGCGCGTATAGAAACCCCGTTCAAACGGGAGGCGCGTTCAAAGCTGCAAGAGCAACTCTCCGCCGCTGAAAGCCCTGCACGTATTAATGTGGTGACGGTGCAACCGGGAAATACCCTGTGGGGAATTTCGCGCGAACGCTATGGCCAGGGTATTCTTTATGTACAAGTGTTTGAAGCGAACCGCGATAAAATCCGTGACCCAGATTTGATTTATCCGGGTCAGATTTTTGATCTGCCTGATGATGCCGCAGAAGAACAATAAGGCTTGAAATTTCCTCGCGGCACTGGAACTTCGGCGCCGCGAGGGTTAACTGAGAGCTATTGACTTAAACGAGGTCTCATGTCCGTCAAAGCCGAGCCTGCAACCCTACAGCAGCCAAACCAGCCCGCACCCAGTGACAAATCCGCCGCGGATGAGCGCCGTTCTGGCATGCGTACCATAATTCGCGTGGCGCCCTATCTTTGGCCCAAGGATCGCATGGACATTCGTCTGCGTGTGGTCGGGTCATTGCTGTTTCTCATTCTTTCCAAGTTTTTATCGATTTATTCCCCGTTTCTTTATGGTGCGGCGGTTGATGCTTTGTCCGAAGGGGGCATGCCCCTTTTTGCATTGGGTGCGGTTGGTTTAATCGTGGCCTACGGGGGCGCGCGCATTGTGTTGCGCGGGTTTGAACAATTACGGGATGTGGTCTTTGCGGTGGTTGGGCAACGGGCGTTACGCCGATTGGCATTGGAAACATTCGTGCATATTCACCGTCTATCCATGCGCTATCACATCACGCGCAAAACCGGTGGGCTTAGCCGCATTGTTGAACGCGGTGTTAAGGGTGTTGAATTCCTGCTTCGCTTTTTGCTGTTTTCAATGGGTCCATTGGTGTTGGAGCTGTTGGGGATCGCAACGGTCATGCTTTTCGTGTTTGGCCCCGAATATATGATTACAATTTTTATCACCATCGGAATTTATGTATGGTTCACATTCGCGGTGACAGAATGGCGCGTGAAGCTGCGCCGTAAAATGAATGAACAGGACACAGATGCCAATCAAAAGGCTATTGATAGCCTGCTAAACTTCGAAACCGTCAAGTATTTCAGCGCCGAACAACGCGAGGCGGAGCGTTATGACGGTGCGATGCGCGGATATGAAGAAGCGGCATTGAAAACCAGTTATTCCTTGGCCTTCCTGAATTTTGGTCAATCGCTAATCATCACATTGGGTTTAATTGTGGTACTGGTTATGGCGGCCAACGCGGTTCAGGCGGGCACTATGAGTGTTGGGGATTTCGTAATCGTCAATGCTTACATGATCCAAATCACAATGCCGTTGAATTTCCTTGGGACAGTCTATCGTGAAATCCGCCAAAGCTTGGTTGATATGGGCGATATGTTTGATTTGCTGGATCAACCTGCCGAAATCAAAGATGCCCCAAATGCCATGGATCTGAATGTCACTGGGGGGTATGTGCGACTAAAGGATGTGCACTTCGGCTATGATTCTGCACGACCCATTTTGCAAGGCGTAGATATCGATATCCCCGCAGGTCAAACCGTTGCGATTGTTGGCCCATCAGGGTCCGGGAAATCCACGATTGGGCGGTTGTTGTTTCGTTTTTATGATGTGGCTCAGGGCGTGCTTAGCATTGATGATCAGGATGTGCGGGACGTCACCCAAACTAGCCTGCATCGCGCAATCGGTGTGGTTCCGCAGGATACAGTTTTGTTTAACGACACGATTTATTATAACATCGCCTATGGCCGTGATCACGCTACCTGCGCCGAGGTTGAGCAGGCCGCCAAAGACGCCCAAATCCACGACTTTATAAAGTCCTTGCCAGAAGGTTATCAAACCCAAGTGGGCGAACGTGGCCTGAAGTTGTCAGGTGGGGAAAAGCAACGGGTGGGAATTGCGCGCACTCTGTTGAAAAACCCACCGATCCTATTGTTGGATGAGGCGACATCAGCGCTGGATACCGAGACAGAGCATGAAATCCAAGACGCGTTGGCTCGCGCTGGTGAGGGACGTACAGTGATCACCATTGCTCACCGCTTATCCACGATCGCGGATGCGGATAGGATTATTGTTTTGGAAAAAGGTCTGGTTGTGGAAGAGGGGAAACACGACGACCTCTTGGCCCAAAACGGACGTTATCACGCTCTATGGTCGATGCAGCAATCAGGCGAAGAATAGGCGTCTCGAAACTGCGTTGACCACGCAGAATGCGGTGTTAGACGTCAAACCCCAAAGTGCCGACCTTCTTCATAGTTGGCTCTCTTGCGTCACTCTGCGTGAGTTTGGGACCTTATGAAAGCAGGCTGGCTCTGTGCGCTACAGCTTTTCCGAATTCACAAATTAGTCGGCGCGTGCTTGTGCATCGACCTTTCTTTTATTCCGCCGCGTCGGGCAGGGGCATGATCACATGTTTTGCAGGAGTAAAGTGATCCTCATCCCAAATGATTTCCGTAGTCTTTGTTCGGCGCGCTTGGCGGCGTAGGGACCAATCCTTGGCAGCCTTGCCATGACGCGATGCCCCAAGGCGCAACAATAGGCGGCCAATCCACATTACATAGGTTTCAACCCACACCCGCACCGCCAAAAGTGAGGGGGTAAAGACCAAGGTCAGGACCGTGGCAATCCCCAAACCAAATACCACTGCTGTAGCCAACTGTTTCCACCATAGCGCCGTGGGGCTGTCTATGGAATAGCCGCCGCTGATGAAATCAAGGCTAATCCCAAACATCATCGGAGCGAGGCCCGCCATTGTCGTGATTGTGGTCAGCAACACAGGGCGAATACGTTGTTCAGCCGTGCGAATGATCGCTTCGATCCGCGGCATTGTTTGGCTAAATTCCTGATAAGTGTCGATCAAAACGATGTTGTTGTTCACAACAATACCTGCCAGCGCAACAATCCCCGTTCCCGTCATAATAACCGAGAAGGGTTGTTGCATGACCAGCATACCAATCAACACGCCCACCGTGGACAAAACCACCGCAATCAGAACCACGAATGAGTTATAGAAACTGTTGAACTGCGCAAGCAGGATGATGAACATTAGAGCAAGTGCCGCTGAAAACGCGCTCATCAAAAACGCCTGACTTTCGTTTTGTTCGTCCTGATCCCCTGTCCATTCCCATGAAATGCCCGCGGGCAGGGACATGGCGTTAATCTGTTCAGTCAGATATTCGATACGTTCATTGGCGTTGATGATCACGTCGCTTTCTGCGCCATTTTCATCAATGACAGTGCGTTTTGCGTCCGATGCCACACCTGCCTTGATGTCAAAATAACGCTTTTTATCGATGCGATTGATCTCGGCCAATTTTTCAACGGGCTTGCGTGTGATAAAGTTTGATAGCGGCACCAAACCATCGCTTGTGCGCACCTTTAGGGTGTCCAGCGTGCTTAGCAGGCGATATTCCTCGGGCATGCGGACGCGGATCTCAACCTCTTCATCGCTGCTATCAACGCGCATGGTATCGAGTAAGATGCCGCGTGTCACCAACTGTACCATGGCACCCACAGTGGCCACATCGGCCCCATATCGACCCGCCTTTTGAACATCGACATCAATTTGCCAATCAATGCCGGGTAGAGGGCGGGTATCTTCGATCTGGGTCAAGGCTTGTGTTTCATCAAAGAGGGCGCGCATGTCCGCGGTAGTTGCCAGCAAATTTTCCCAATTGTTACCCTTCAGGCGCAGGTGCACAGGTTTTGCCGTTGCAGGACCACGGCCCAGTTCCAGCACTTCGATCTGAATCCCTGGAATTTCCTGAAGCGCGGCAGAAAGTTCGCCAATCACAATGTCGCCGTCCAAATCGGTGCGATTCTTGCGGTCCTCCCACGGGACGGTTTCCAATTGGATTTGTCCGATTGTATCCTTGGGCGCGCTGGCACCTGCGGTGTTTTGGTTCAATCCCCCTGCACCTGCAAAGGCAAATACGGATGAGATGCCCGGATGCTGCAGAACAATCTTTTCTGCTTGACGCACCAGTTCATCTTTTTCATCCAGTGATAGGTTTCCGCGCGCTTTTACATAAACGATGGCCTGTTCCGGTTCAGATTCAACAAAGAATTCAACGCCTAAATTGTTTTCGCCGAAATAGGAAAAGACAGCCATGGAAAATCCAATAACGCCTGCAATACTGACCAAAGGCATGATTGGGTTGCCCGCGATCAACTTGATGATCCAGCCAAAGAATGTGCGTCGGTACCCAAATGTCACACGCTTGGCCTGACGTTCGATTTTTACTGCGCCTAAAACCATGGAGACAAATGCGGCCGCCGTAATAAACATTGCAATACCGGGGGCGGTTGCAATCATGCCATCAGCGGCGTCTAAACCCAACAGATAGCTTGGGTTCAATGCCTGCATTGCCGCCAAAAATAGGCCATAGAACGCAACTGGCACTAGTGCCGCACGCACCAACCAAGGAAGCGTTGCACGCAGCGCGTTCGAAGCAGTGGAAAAGGCGCGGGACACACGACCAGATACACCGCCCATAATGGGTAGGAAAATCAATGCAACCACCAAAGATGCACTCAGAACAAAGATCAGCGTCACAGGCAGCATGCCCATGAATTGCCCTGGAACACCCGGCCAGAATAGCATTGGCAAAAATGCACACAGGGTTGTTGCGGTTGAACTGACGATGGGCCAAAACATGCGCTTGGCCGCTTCGACGTAGGCGCTCATTGGGCCGCTGCCCTCTTGGATGCGCTTATCGGCATATTCAACCACAACAATCGCCCCATCAACCAACATACCGACCGCAAGGATCAGGCCAAACATCACAATATTTGAAATGGTAATCCCCATCACGCCCAACAGGACGAAACATAGTAAGAATGACGTGGGGATAGAAAAACCAACCAGGAATGCTGCCCGGGTTCCAAGGGATGTTAAAACAACGATCATCACCAAAGCGATCGCGGTTAAAACCGATCCTTCCAACTGGCTAACCATTGAGTCCACAACGCGGCTTTGGTCGTTTGATGTGCCCATGTGCACGGCCGCACGCAAATCTTGGGGCCATGCCGCGACTTCTACTTCGACCATTTCACGCACGGCTGTTGCCGTGTCGATCAGGTTGAAACCTTTACGTTTCACGACCTGTAGCGCAACGGTTGTTTCTCCGTTGAAACGTGCGGTTCCTTCGCGATCCTCGAAGGTTAGTTTTATTTCTGCTAAATCCCCCAATGTGATTACACGGTCCCCATTTGTTTTGACGGGCAGGTCGTAGATATCCTGTACCTCATCAAAGCTTGATGGGATTTTAACCGCAAATGTGCCTTGTGCGCTGTCCACTTCCCCCGCAGCGATCAATCTGTTGTTGTTTCGCACAACATTGATCAATTCGCCTGCGGTGACGTTATAGCTTTCAAGGCGTAAAGGGTCGATTGTGACTTCGACCATTTCGTCACGCTGGCCTGAAATCGCGGCTTCGAGTACCGCATCCATGCCTTCGATCTTTTCCTGCAAATTCTTGGCGATCTTGGTCATCGTACGTTCAGGGACCTGTCCCGTTAGGTTCACGATGATGATTGGGAATTCGGAAAAGTTAATTTCATTGATCGAATATTTTTCGGCACCCGATGGGAAATTCGCCTCGGCCGCATTCATGGCGTCGCGTACATCTGCCATGGTTTTAGTTTTGTCCCAGCCAAATTCAAATTCAAGCGCCATGCCAGCATAGTTTTCCGATGCCGTGGCGGTCATTTTCTTTAGGCCATCAATATCGCCCAATTCCGTTTCCATCGGGCGCACCAACAGAGTTTCACTGTCCCCTGCGGAAATGCCGGGGAAAGGCACAGAAATGAACAATGCGGGAATTTCGATGTCAGGCTCACCCTCTTTTGGAAGTCCCGTGTAACTAAATATCCCTGCGGTCAGCGAAACAATAATCAGCGCAAGAATCATCCGCGCGCGCTCTGATGCCCAATCGACTAATCCTGTCATTGACCCAACTCCCGATAGGTTGGATCAACAACGATCCCGTTGATCACATATTCCTGACCGACGACGATGATGCTGACCTCTGGGTCCAATCCCGATACCCATACCCCATTTGGGGTGTCGCGCAGCAGGCTGATTTCCACAAACTTGGTTGCGTTATCCGCAAGGATCGTGCGCACACCCAATGCTCCCGAGTCGTCGAGCGTGAGTGAGGATTGTGGGATCAAATGTGCGGCTTTGCCATCTGAGGCAATGAGGATGTCGGCAGTTTGGCCATCTGCGATTTTCATGTCGGGGTTTGGAATTTCCAATTCAACACGGAAGGTGCGTGTCAATTTATCCGCTGAACGCGACAGGAAGGTTACATTGCCAGATACCTGTGTACCATCCAACAGGCGTGCACCTGCACGCGCACCCACGGTGATCCGATCACGTTCTGTTTCCGGAACAAAGCCCACAATTTTGATAGGGTCCAACTGGATCACTGTTGCGCATTCAGACCCGGGTTGTAGAAGGCTGCCGATTTCAGCCGTGTCGCTTTCTAATAGGCCGCCAAAGGTTGCTTTGATACGTAGGCGATCAATCTCTTTTTGCGCCGCGGCAACGGCAGCTTCGGCGGATTGAATGCGGGAACTGGTGGCATCAAATCCTGCTTTTGCGCTTTCCAGTGATGCTTCTGCTGAACGCACGGCCGCCTGTGTTGATGCAACGCGTGTTTCTGACGCAAAACCACCCTGGGCCAGTTTATCTGCGGCGTTAAAGTTGATTTTAGCCTCTTCTAGGCGGGCTTTTGCCTCGTCCTGACGGGCTTGGGTCTCTGGAACGCGGGCTTCCGCTTCTTTTAGGCGAGCAACTGCATCTGCCAAATTCGCTTTACGTGTGCCTGGGTCCAATTCACATAAAGTTTCACCCGCCGCAACCAGGTGGCCCTTGCGAATGGGTTGGTTGATAACTTGTCCTGATGTCTCTGAGCGCAGGACGACACTGCGCGCGGCTTCGGTCTGCCCACGCAACACAACTGCGCTATCAATTTCGCGGGCGGTCGATTTAATAGCAACGACCTTGATCAACTGACGTTCTGTTGGATCTTCTGCGGGCGCTTCTGCTTCTGCGGCCTCTACCTCGACCACCATATCATTGACGAGTGGCGTGTCTTTGGACGCGTCCCATAAAATTGCGGGCGATGCGCCACCTGCAACTTGACGCACGGCGTCACGTTCAAAAACAATTAAATATAAAACGGCAACCACAATAACAGCCGTGATCAAGGACATTATGCGCATAGTCTTCCTTCCAACGAATTGGCAAACGGGTAAACGAAACCCGATTTGGGCGCCACTTAGCAGATATACGCTAAACCCGCCAGTTTAGATTAATGAAATCCATACATTTTTTGCAGGTGCAGCAACGTAATCTTGCTCTTGGATTCCTATTCAGTTGGGTCTACAAAACCGAAAATACAAGATGTGAGGTCCGCCGTGAGCAATACAGATAGTTTTATCGATGAAGTCAGCGAAGAAATCCGCCGCGAAAAATTGTTCAAAACATTTCGTAAATACGGCTGGATCGGCGTTGCGCTGGTGGTTATCGTTGTTGGTGGCACAGGATATCGCGAATACAGTCGCGCAGCTGAAAAAACCGCCTCGGAAACATTTGGGTCCTCTGTATTAGCGGCCCTTCAAGAAAACGACCCAGCTTCACGTGTTTCACAGTTGGACGCCATCACGGCCCCCAATGCATCAGCAGATGCGATGATTGCTATGTTACAGGCAGCGGAATTGGCATCAGAAAATGATGGGGCAAGGGCCGCCGCCAAGCTTGAGGCCGCAGCCCTCAGAGTTGATCTGGATCAGATGTACCGCGATATCCTAAGTTTTAAACGGTTAACGGTTGCCGAAAGTGGAATTGATGCAGGTGAACGCCGCATGGGGTTAGAACAATTGGCAACACCCGGAAATCCACTGCGTCTATTGGCAGAAGAGCAATTGGCGTTGATGGAACTGACTGCTGGCGATAGCGCAGCGGCAGTAAACCGCCTGTCCATGATCCTTGAGGATGCAGAGCTTACTCAAGGCTTGCGTCAACGCGCAGGACAGTTGATGATCGCATTGGGGCAGGATCCGAACGGTCAGTAGCACTCCATAAATAAGGAACAGGGAGAATGATGTTTCGTGTCTTCGCCACTTTGACAGTTTGTGTAATTGCTCTTGCGGGATGTGAACAACCCCAGCCGATCATCCCAGGCAAGCGTGAAGCCGTTGACACCCTGATACAGGATGCGCCAGCACGCGAGGAAATCATCAATAAGTCTGTGGCGTTTCGTGCACCTAGCATGAGCACAAATGTAAATTGGACCCAAGGTCACGGCACGGCAAGCACCCGCACCACGCATCCTATGCTGAGCGCAGAACCAAAGTTGATCTGGAGCGTCCCAATCGGCGTCGGCGATGGCCAACGCACGCGGATCACGGCCGATCCTGTTGTGGCCGATGGGCGCATTTTCACCGTTGATGCCGAAGCCCGACTAAACGCGCATGACACATCAGGAGCAGCACTTTGGTCCATTGACCTAACACCACAGGGTGAGAGCAAAGGTGAGGCGGTAGGCGCAGGAATCGCCTATGGGAATGGGACGTTGTTTGTGTCAACGGCCTATGGCGTGTTGCACGCGATCACTCCAACAAACGGCGCGATCCGTTGGTCACAATCCCTGCGCGGCGCGGGTAACACGCGCCCTACCTATTATGATGGATTGGTCTATGTCATCAGCTCGGATCGCACCGCATGGGCGATCGAGGCGGATAATGGCCGCGTCAGGTGGCAAATTGATGGTGTGGATGATGTGAATAACCGCATCGGATCAACCGCTCCTGCTGTTTCCGATAAATTCGCTCTTATTGGCTTTGGCTCGGGTGAAGTGCAAGCCGTCTTTCGCAAGGGCGGTTTGGTTTATTGGAATTCCTCCCTCAAGGGCTCGCGCGCTGGGCGGGCAGTAGGCGCCGTTGTTGATTTAGGCGCAAGTCCCGTTATTGCAGGGTCACGTGTGTTCGCCGCGGGTGCGTCCGGGCGCATGGTTGCCATGTCATTGGATGATGGTGAACGCATTTGGACCAACAATCAGGGCGTGCGCGGCCAACTGTGGCCCGCGGGTAACGCAATTTTTGCCCTAAATGATATGAACCGATTGATCCGTGTTGATGCATCCAATGGGGAAACACTCTGGGCTGTTGATTTGCCTAATTTCCGTAAAAATAGTCCACGACGCAGTGCTGAAATCGTTGCACATTATGGACCCGTTCTGGCGGGAGGGCGTATTTTGGTTGCTTCAAACGATGGTCTGTTGCGCCAGTTTGATCCAACAAACGGCGCATTGATTGCCCAAACGGCGGTACCCGGTGGGGCCACAACGCATCCCGTTATTGCAGGTGGGGTTTTGTACCTTGTTTCAGGGGACGGAGAATTGCACGCTTTTCGTTGATGAAAAAGTGTTGTATGCGATGCTCTCATTTGACTTTAGGTTCTGAACATGAGCTTTTCTTTGGCCATTGTTGGCCGCCCCAATGTGGGTAAATCCACCCTATTTAACCGTCTTGTTGGAAAACGGTTGGCACTGGTTGATGATCAACCAGGCGTGACCCGTGACCTGCGTGAAGGCGAAGCGCGCCTCGGGGATCTGCGGTTCACCGTGATTGATACCGCGGGGCTTGAGGATGCAACGGACGACAGTTTGCAGGGCCGCATGCGCCGTTTGACCGAACGCGCCGTTGATATGGCGGATATCTGTCTGTTCATGATTGACGCCCGTGTTGGAGTGACACCTATTGATGAAATTTTTGCAGAAATTTTGCGTAAACGGGCAAAACACGTGTTTTTGGCCGCAAATAAGGGCGAGGGTGCCGCCGCAGATTCAGGCGTGTTAGAGGCATGGAACCTTGGCCTTGGTGAACCCTTGCGCATATCGGCCGAACATGGCGAAGGCATGGGTGATTTACTGGCCGCTTTGATGCCCGTTGCCGATGAATTCCAAATGCGGGCTGAGGCCGAATCCGCTGAGGCAGAAATCGATATTATCGGAGAAATTTCCGAGGATGACGAATATGAATATCAAATGCCCACAAACGCCAAACCGCTACAGGTTGCGGTTGTTGGACGCCCCAATGCGGGGAAATCAACACTGATCAACAAAATTCTTGGCGAAGATCGCCTCTTAACAGGACCCGAGGCGGGGATCACCCGCGATGCCATTTCATTGAAAATGGATTGGGGTGGCGTGCCCATGCGTATTTTTGATACCGCGGGTATGCGTAAAAAGGCCAAAGTTCAGGACAAGGTTGAAAAACTCTCTGTCTCTGATGGATTGCGTGCGGTGAAATTCGCCGAAGTTGTGGTTGTGCTGTTGGACGCGGCAATTCCCTTTGAAACGCAGGATTTGCGAATCGCTGATCTGGCGGCACGCGAAGGGCGGGCGGTAGTTGTTGCCGTCAACAAATGGGATATTGAAGATGAAAAGCAGGAAAAGCTGCGTGATTTGAAAGAGGCCTTTGAACGTCTATTGCCCCAGTTGCGCGGTGCACCCTTGATCACCGTATCGGCACGTACGGGCCGCGGTTTGGATCGGTTGCAGGTGGCGATCTTGCGCGCTCATGAAATTTGGAACCGCCGCATCCCAACTGCGCAGTTGAACCGTTGGTTGGCGGGTATGGTAGAAATGCATCCGCCCCCTGCACCCGCAGGGCGCCGCATCAAGTTACGCTATATGACACAGGCCAAATCACGCCCACCTGGGTTTGTGGTCATGTGTTCACGCCCCGATAAATTACCCGAAAGCTATAACCGCTATTTGGTGAACGGTTTGCGCGAAAGCTTTGATTTGCCGGGAACCCCCATTCGCCTAATCATGCGTGGGCAAGGGGATAAAAACCCCTATAAAGATAAGAAAAAGGCAGCCCCGTCACGCCTGCGAAAGCATTTGGAAGGCAAACGTTCGACGTAAGCGGGCTGCCGCAACAGACATCTCATAAGAGATGCTTCGTATTATTTACGAACGTATTATTTACGAAACGGCGTTGGGTGGCGCAAAGCGCGCCTCCCTATTTGGTGAAAGTAAGCCTTGGGTTGCTCAAGGTTGGGTTGGATCAGGCCAACTCACCCTCTGCTGTGATCTGCGTTTTGCCACCGAGATAGCGTTGCAAGACGGAGGGAAGCGCGACTGATCCGTCAGATTGTTGACCATTTTCCAGCACCGCAATCAAACAGCGCCCCACGGCCAAGCCTGATCCGTTCAACGTATGGACAAATTCGGGCTTGCCGCCTGCTTCGGGTTTGAACCGTGCGTTCATGCGGCGCGCCTGAAAATCTCCACAGACGGAGACGGATGAAATCTCACGATAAGTCTTTTGGCCGGGCAACCACACCTCGATATCGTGCGTGCGCCGCGCGCCTGCGCCCATGTCCCCCGTGCACAAAACAACTGTGCGATAGGGCAGGCCCAGTTTTTCCAAGATCGCCTGCGCGCAGCCTGTCATACGGTCCAATTCGGCGCGAGAATGATCGGGATGCGTGATGCTGACCATTTCCACCTTTTCAAATTGGTGCTGACGCAACATGCCCGCGGTATCGCGGCCAGCTGATCCCGCTTCGGATCTGAAACATTGGGTGTGCGCGGTCATGCGGATGGGCAAGTCCGTCTCTGCTAAAACATCGCCTGCGACGGTGTTTGTTAGTGTCACTTCGGAAGTGGGGATCAACCACCATCCGTTTGTGGTTTGGTAGCTATCTTCGGTGAACTTCGGCAATTGTCCTGTGCCAAACATCGCCTCATCGCGCACCAACACAGGGGTCATTGTTTCTGTTAGCCCGTGTTCATTAACATGCGTGTCCAACATGAACTGCGCCAAGGCACGGTGAAGCCGTGCCATCGCGCCGCGCAACACGACAAAGCGCGAACCAGACAGTTTTGCCGCCGTTTCAAAATCCAATCCGTGTGCGGCGGGCAGGTCATAATGTTCCTTTGCATCCACAATCTCGGGCGGGGTGCCCCATCGGTGGATTTCCACGTTATCCGCCTCATCTGCACCATCGGGAATATCGTCATAGGGCAGGTTGGGTAGGCGGGCTAATGAATCTGTCAATGCCTCGTCCAATTCCTTGGCACGGGCATTCATATCAGCAACTTCGGCCTTTTTCTCGGCCACCAATGCGCGCAGGCGTTCGAATTCCGCCTCATCCCCGCGGCCTTTCGCTGCACCCACATCTTTGCTGGCCTTATTCTGCTCGGCCTGCGCGGTTTCAGCGGCAAGTATTGCGTTACGTCGATCGCTATCAATTTTCAACAGCTCCGAGGACGCATCCGACACCCCACGACGCGCCAAAGCGGCATCAAAAGCAGCGGGGTTTTCACGAATGGCACGAATATCATGCATTGGGATGTCTCCTCAGGTTTAACGACTCTTTCTGCGGGCCTTATGCATGATTTTTTGGGGCAGGGGTAGAGGGGGAATGTGTTTGATGTGTTTTGCGATTATTGGGTCGGCTACCTGTATTCGACCACATTAACCGAACCTAAGTAAAACGGTATTCCAATTCCCGCCAATCTAAGTCATGCGCGGTCTGACTCTTAGCGAAGAATAATCGCGCATAATCAGCCCACGCCGGTCTCAACCGGCAAACTGTGCCCAAGATGGGCTTGGGAAATCCTGTCCAAAAAAGGGATGCACTGCGCTATGCTTACCCCCGAAAATGGTGGCGCGCGCACCGACGTGACACCACCGTCATACCGACGTGATACAGATCGTGAAAAACCGCCTCGGTAAACAGTTAATCCACCTTGCAAACCCCGGGGCCAGCGCATAGGTTTCTGCCAACGCAAAATAAAAAAGAAGGATGGCACCGACATGGGTGGTATTGAACAATTTATTCCGCTGATACTGATTTTCGCGATCATGTATTTCCTTATGATCCGTCCCCAGCAGAAAAAGATCAAAGAGCACCAGAAGATGGTGCAAAATCTGCGCCGTGGCGATATTGTTGTGACCCAAGGTGGGTTGATCGGTAAGGTTGCAAAGGTCAAAGAAAACAACGAATTGGACCTTGAATTGGCCGAAGGTGTCAAGGTGCGCGTTGTGCAATCAACGATTGCGGATGTGGTTTCAAAAACTGAACCTGTCAGCGATTAATTGACGAACTGAGGACGGCAAATATGCTCTTTATCGATCTGTGGAAAAAGGTCGTCATCTGGGTCGTTGTGGCCTTGGGTTTGGTGTTGGCACTCCCCAACGCCTTTTACGATCGTGTGGAGCAGTTTAATGACGCTGAAAAGGCGATTGAGGTTGGGTTTGATACCCCTGAAAATCTCGAAAAAACAGAGCTTTGGACGCCATTTTTGCCCTCTGGATTGGTCAATTTGGGTCTGGATTTGCGCGGTGGTGCTCATCTGTTGGCTGAAGTGCAGGTGGCTGATGTTTATGCGCAGCGGATGACGGCACTTTGGCCTGATGTGCGCGATGTGCTTCGCCCCGAACGGGCAACCGTGGGCACCATCCGGTTGCAAAAAGGCGCGCCTGATGAATTGCGCATCAAAATTTCGGAACCTGTTGGAATGGACCGCGCCTTGCAGTTGGTGCGCGGGCTGTCACAACCTGTGACATCACTTGGTGGCGCGATGAGCAATGATTTGGATGTACGCGCAGAGGGCGATGAAATAGTTGTTAACCTCAGTGTCGCAGAACAGGCCGCAACCACCGAACGCACACTGCGCCAAGCGCTGGAAATCATTCGTCGCCGCATTGATGAGGTGGGCACACGCGAACCCACCATCCAACGTCAGGGCGTGGATCGTATTCTTATCCAAGTGCCAGGGATCGGGTCAGCGGCTGAGTTGAAAGAGATCATCGGCACCACAGCGCAGCTGACATTCCAGCCTGTTGTCGGACGCGGTAGCAACCCAGAGGTCCCCGCAGGTGCAGGGAACGAGGTGCTGCCGTCGCTAAATGACGAAGGTGTCTATTACACGCTTGTTTCCGCCCCGGTTGTCACGGGCGAGGAATTGGTGGACGCCCAGCCCAGCTTTGACCAAAACAACCGTCCTGCAGTGAACTTCCGCTTTAACCCCACAGGCGCACGCGCATTTGGCGATTACACGCGCGACAATATCGGCAGCCTGTTTGCCATTGTTCTGGATGGTGAGGTGATCAGCGCCCCTGTGATCCAATCCCATATTCCGGGCGGTTCGGGCATTATCACAGGCAGCTTCACCGTTGAGGAAAGCACCAATTTGGCGGTCCTGTTGCGTGCAGGTGCACTGCCCGCAGGTTTAGAATTCCTTGAGGAACGTACAATTGGCCCGGAACTGGGCGCAGATAGCATCAAGGCTGGGCAAATCGCATGTATCGTTGCAGGAATTGCCGTGCTAATTTTTATGGTGCTGTCCTATGGATTGTTTGGCATTTTTGCGAATGTCGCCCTGATCATCAACGTGGGTTTGATCTTTGGACTGTTGTCACTGGTGGGCGCAACCCTGACATTGCCGGGGATTGCAGGGATTGTTTTGACAATCGGTATGGCCGTCGATGCAAATGTTTTGGTGTTCGAACGCATCCGCGAAGAAATTCGCGCAGAAAAGGGGCCCGCACGGTCCATTGAGCTGGGCTATGAAAAGGCGATTTCGGCGATTACCGATGCCAATGTGACCACATTCATGACGGCGGTGATCCTATTTGCCATGGGCTCTGGCCCTGTGCGTGGATTTGCGATTACGCTGGGTCTAGGCATTCTCACCTCAGTCTTTACGGCTATTTTTGTAACGCGCCTGTTGGTGGTGATCTGGTTTGATCGCGCCCGTCCAAAGAAGATTGAGGTGTAAGATGCGTCTTAAACTTGTTCCAACCGTAACGAATTTCGATTTCTTTAGCCGTTCCAAAGTGTGGCTGGGCATTTCGGGTGTATTTATGGTGATCGCGCTGATTTCATTCCTATTACAGGGATTGAATTTCGGAATTGATTTCCGCGGCGGTACAACCATCCGAACAGAAAGCACAACTGAAATTAACGTTGGCACCTATCGCGATGCCCTAGCCCCGCTTGAATTGGGCGACATCATCATTTCAGAGGTGTTTGACCCCAGTTTTGACGCCGATCAACATGTCGCCATGATCCGTATTCAGGCCCAAGATGGCGAAGAGGCGGCGACCGCGAAGATGACCAAAGATGCCTTTGCCGCATTGTCATCTGTTGATCCCGCTATCAATTTTGTATCTGTGGAAAGTGTTGGCCCCAAAGTATCAGGGGAATTGATCCAAACTGCGATCATTGCCGTCATTCTGGCGATTTCGGCGGTGTTGTTTTACATCTGGCTACGCTTTGAATGGCAATTTGCGGTGGGCGCTGTTTTGGCCTTGGTCCATGATGTGCTGCTGACCATCGGTATTTTCTCGGAATTGCAGATCAAGTTTGATTTGGCGATCATTGCGGCACTTTTGACCATTGTTGGTTATTCGCTGAACGATACCGTTGTTGTGTTTGACCGTGTGCGTGAAAACCTGCGCAAGTATAAATCCAAACCGTTGAAAGATGTATTGAACCTGTCCATCAACGAAACACTTAGCCGGACAATGATGACCTCGGTCACTACGCTACTCGCGTTGATCGCCCTATTGGTTTTGGGTGGGGATGTGATCCGCGGCTTTGTCTTTGCGATGACATGGGGCGTTATTGTGGGCACCTATAGTTCGATTTTCGTCGCCTCTGCGATCTTGATGGCCTTGGGCGTAAAACGCGATTGGAGTAAACCGAATAATGAAGCGGGCACACAGGTTCCGCAGGTGTAAATCATATGCGCTTGAATGAAATCAACTACACTGATGCGCTACCAATTGATGGCTATGGTCCTGGTTTTTTTCGTGTTGGTGGTCAGGTATTTAACAGCGCCGTTCTGTGTTCGGGTGCAGGGGTCATCGAATGGGGCGGGTACAGTGATACTGAAACCCTGCTGACACTGGCGGGGCAGGTTGATGTTTTGTTCATTGGAACGGGTAAAGATACGCTGCATGTGCCTGCGGATTTTCGCACTGCTTTGGAAACCGCGGGACTGGGCGTTGAGGCGATGAATAGCCCCTCTGCCGCTCGGACCTATAATGTTCTGCTGTCTGAAGGGCGTCGTATTGCGGTTGCGTTACTGCCTGTGACTGATCCTATCACTGGGGCGTGATCAAATTCATCTTTTGCAATGCATCTTCATGGTGTAAGCCAGTGGTATGACGTTAACTGTTTCAAATCTAAGTGTTCTACGCGCATCGCGTCATCTGTTGTCAGGTGTCGGATTTGAAGTGTCCGCAGGTCAGGCGCTGATCCTGCGGGGTCCAAATGGTTTGGGAAAAACCACGCTGCTGCGTACTATTGCAGGATTGCAACCTGTGCATCAAGGACACGTGGATATGCCCGACGATGCCGCCGTTTATGCAGCGCATTTGGACGGCATTAAATCCACCCTAACGGTGCGCGAAAATTTGGAATTTTGGGCCAGCGTGTTTGGTACAGATTCTATTGGTGTGGCGATTGCAGCCTTTGACATGGACCATCTTATCGACAGACCCGGGGGCATGTTATCGGCGGGGCAAAAACGGCGTTTGGGATTGGCACGTTTGATGGTGACAGGTCGGCCCATTTGGTTGCTGGATGAACCCACAGTTTCACTGGACACCGTGGCGGTTGGCCAATTTGGCGATATGATCGCGGGGCATTTGGATCGTGGCGGCATGGCGGTGATTGCCACGCACATCGATTTGGGATTAGGCGCGCGGGCCGAGACATTAGATTTGTCCAAGTTTAAGGCCGCACCAGAACAGAAATACAACCCGAACGAGGCATTTTTATGAACGCGCTTTTACTTCGGGATATGCGGCTTGCCATGCGGGCAGGGGGTGGATTTGGGCTTAGCCTTGCGTTTTTCCTGATTGTTGTGGTTTTGGTGCCTTTTGGTGTTGGCCCCGAAATGGGCCTATTGTCGAAAATTGCGCCGGGGATTTTGTGGGTTGGTGCGTTGTTGGCTTGCCTGTTGTCGCTTGATCGGATTTTCGCGCTGGATTTTGAGGATGGGACATTGGATCTATTGGCCACAGCCCCCCTACCGATTGAGGCGGTGGTCAGTGTGAAATCCTTGGCCCATTGGATCACCACGGGCCTGCCCTTGGTTCTGGTAGCACCCCTTTTGGGGGTTTTGCTTGGCCTGCAATCCGATGCGTTTTATTGGATTGTTCTGTCACTCTTGCTGGGCACACCTGGGCTAAGCGTTATTGGGACATTTGGTGCGGCGCTAACGGTGGGCTTAAAGCGGGGTGGATTGCTTTTGTCGCTTTTGGTCTTGCCACTATATGTCCCCACGCTGATATTTGGCGCAGAACTTGCGCGGCGGGGGATCGCGGGGATGGATGTGGGCACGCCCATGTCGCTTTTGTTGGGTATCACATTTGCCTGTATCGCACTGTTGCCATTTGCATCAGCTGCGGTTCTGAAGATTAACTTACGCTGAGGAGACGTAATGTCACTTTGGGAATATGCAAATCCAGTTAAGTTCCTGTCCTTTTCGGGCAAGATTATTCCATGGTTCGCAGCCGGCGCTGCATTTTTCATCTCGGTTGGGCTTTATTGGGGATACTTCCTGACGCCTGATGATTACAAACAGGGATCAACGGTCAAGATTATATACCTGCATGTTCCTGCGGCCCTGATTGCGATTAATGCATGGTTTATGATGTTGGTCACCTCGCTTATTTGGTTGATCCGCCGCCATCATGTCAGCGCGCTTGCAGCCAAGGCGGCAGCACCGATTGGCATTGTGATGACGCTGATCACCCTAATCACAGGGGCGCTGTGGGGACAGCCTATGTGGGGGACATGGTGGGCTTGGGATCCACGTCTAACCTCATTTCTGATCTTATTTTTGTTCTACCTTGGGTATGTGGCGCTGTGGGCTGCAATTGATAATCCTGACACAGCGGCTGATTTGACATCGGTTCTGTGTATGGTTGGATCCGTTTTTGCGGTGCTGAGCCGATATGCGGTGTTGTTCTGGAATCAAGGCCTGCATCAGGGGGCATCCTTGTCACTAGATAAAGAAAAGAACGTGGCAGATGTGTTTTATCAGCCCTTGTTGATGTCGATAACGGGATTTGTGTTGCTGTTTGTGGCCCTTGTTCTAATTGGCACACGCACAGAAATCCGCATCCGTCGCGCCAGCGCGCTTCTTGCCCGATAGAGAGGATAATTCATGTTGCCAGATTTAGGAAAATACGCGTTCGCTGTTTTGGGATCATATACGGCGGGTTTGGCATTGCTTGCGATCCTTGTGATTTGGATGGTCATGCGCAATACCGCCGCGCGCAAACATTTGGAACAGATTGAGGGTGCGCGTAATGGCCAAAATTAAGCCGCTGATGTTGCTGCCCCCCTTGATTTTTATGGGGCTCGCAGGTGTGTTTTACGTTGGGATGCAGCGCGATAACCCAAATGATTTGCCATCTACCTTTATCGGGCAATCAGCGCCCGCGATCACGACGGAAACCTTAGGGTCCTTCCCGGGTGTTGGGGCAGGGGATCTAGGCGCAAGCGAAGTGATCTTGGTCAACTTTTGGGCCAGTTGGTGTCCGCCCTGCCGCGCCGAACATCCTTTTTTGTTGGAATTGCAAGAACAGGGCATGACGATTTATGGCGTGAACATCAAAGATAATCCCGCCCAAGCAATCAAATACATTAATGATGATGGAAACCCATTTGCGGGGATCGCGTTTGATCCACAGGGGCGCACGGCCATTGACTGGGGCGTCACAGCCCCGCCTGAAACATTTATCGTGGATGGGGACGGCAGAATCCTATTTCGTTATGCAGGGCCATTGGTTGGATCAGATTACCTACAACGATTTTTGCCCGCGTTGGAAGAGGCGCAGTCTAACTAAGACCTGACACAGGCTGTCAGAGGGGCATTGCCATTTCGGTCCGCTCCACCAAAAAATCGCAGAGCATATTGTATAAAAAAGGCCCGCAAAATGCGGGCCTTAGTCATGGGAGAGGTTCACTTAGTAGTGAACAGAAAGGCTATCTAGCGGCGTTGTTTTGGGTGGTGCGAACGTGGTAAGGTCGATGCCCTTTACGGCTGATTTATATTCTTCTACGGACGGTGTGCGCCCAAGGATCGCGGACAACACAACAACGGGTGTGGAGGCCAATAGAGATTCACCCGCCTTTTCAGGTGAATCTTCAACTACGCGGCCTTTGAACAGACGCGTTGATGTGGCCAGAACCGTGTCACCCTTGGCCGCCTTTTCTTGGTTACCCATGCACAGGTTACAGCCAGGGCGTTCAAGATAGAGTGTGTTTTCGTATTCTGTACGTGCCGTTGTTTTTGGCGCTGCATCGTCGAATTCAAACCCTGAATACTTTTGCAACACTTCCCAATCGCCTTCGGCCTTCAACTCATCAATGATGTTGTAGGTTGGTGCCGTCACAACAAGTGGAGCGTTGAATTCAACGGACCCTTGCTCTTTTTCGATGTTGCGCAGCATTTGTGCGACGATTTTAATATCACCCTTATGCACCATACATGACCCGACAAAGCCCAAGTCCACTTTCTTTTCAGACTTATAATAGGACACAGGGCGGATGGTGTCGTGCGTATAGCGTTTGGACACATCTGAGTTTGTCACGTCTGGGTCGGCAATCATGGGTTCGTTGATCAAATCCAAATCAACCACAACTTCTGCCGCATATTTTGCGTCCGCATCTGGTGCCAAAGCAGGTTTTTCGCCTGATTTGATTTGCGCGATGCGTACATCCGCGCGATTCACCAACCCTTGCAGCATTTGAGCATCGTTATCCATGCCCTTGTTGATCATGATTTGGATGCGTGATTTCGCGATTTCCAGGGATTCAATCAATGTTGCGTCCTCTGAAATACAGATGGAAGCCTTGGCCTTCATTTCAGCTGTCCAGTCGGTGAATGTAAACGCTTGGTCGGCTAACAATGTGCCAATGTGCACTTCAATGATGCGGCCTTGGAATACGTTGTCGCCGAATTGATCCAACATCTGCGCCTGTGTGGCATGCACAACGTCGCGGAAATCCATGTGATCGGCCATTTGGCCCTTGAACGTGACTTTCACAGATTCTGGGATCGGCATTGTTGCTTCACCCGTGGCCAGTGCCAAGGCAACTGTCCCTGAGTCCGCGCCAAATGCGACACCCTTGGACATACGTGTGTGGCTATCGCCGCCGATGATGATCGCCCAATCATCGACTGTGATGTCGTTTAGAACCTTGTGAATAACGTCTGTCATTGGATGATAGACGCCTTTTGGATCGCGGCCAGTGATCAAACCGAAATCATGCATGAATTTCATCAAACGCGGCGTGTTCGCCTGCGCTTTGATGTCCCAAACTGATGCTGTGTGACAGCCTGACTGATAGGCGCCATCCACCAATGGGGACAGAACCGTTGCCGCCATCGCCTCGAGCTCTTGAGAGGTCATCAAACCTGTGGTGTCCTGTGAGCCAACAATGTTTACTTTCACACGCACGTCTGATCCTGCCAGCAATGGTTTGTCTGCGGCAACACCAACCGAGTTGGCGTTAAAGATTTTTTCAACCGCTGTTAGGCCTTTACCATCGCTTTCGATTTCTTGGGATGGGGCAAAGGCAGATTTCAGAGGAATACCAAGGATGTCACAGGCAAGGCTTTGGAGCTTTTTACCAAACACAATCGCATAGGATCCGCCCGCCTTCATGAATTCGGTTTTCTGCGGAGTGAAGGATGCGGACATATCGACCAGCTCTTCGCCGTCTGCGCTGAATAGCTTTTTCTTTTTGGCATTGATCGTCAGAACCGTGCCCGTTTCAACCGAATATTTCTGTTCCAAGATGGGGTTGCCGTCGTTGTTTAGGATCGGCTTGCCATCTTCGCCCATCTTTTTGACCCAGTTTTTCAGATCAACACCGATGCCACCTGTCACGCCAACAGTGGTTAGGAAGATAGGGGAAATACCGTTTGTGCCTGCAACAACAGGGGCAATGTTTACAAATGGGACATAAGGGCTTGCTTGTTTGCCGGTCCACAAGGCCACGTTGTTCACACCTGACATACGGGATGATCCGACACCCATGGTGCCCTTTTCCGCGATCAACATAACACGTTTATCGGGGTGTTGAAGTTTCAGCGCCTCGATTTCTTTTTGCGCTTGTTCAGAGATCATGCATTTGCCGTGCAATTCACGGTCAGAGCGAGAGTGCGCCTGATTACCAGGTGAAAGAAGGTCGGTTGAAATATCACCTTCTGCGGCGATATATGTGACAACTTTGATTTCTTCTTCTATGTCCGGAAGTTTTGTGAAGAATTCCGCGTTTGAATAGCTTTCTAAGATGTCTTTTGCGACGGCGTTTCCTGCGTTAAACGCCTCTTTCAAACGGTCTGTATCAGCGTCATATAGGAACACTTGGGTCTTTAGGACCTCTGCGGCTTGCACTGCCAAATCCGCATCATCGCCTAATGCCACGTCCAACAAAACGCGCACAGATGGGCCGCCCTTCATGTGGGACAACAATTCGAACGCAAAATCGACTGATATTTCTTCAATCTTGGTTTGGCCCAAAACGATTTCTTTCAGAAACACTGCCTTGACGCCTGCTGCGCTGGTTGTACCTGGAAGTGTGTTATAGATGAAAAACTTCAAAGATTGCTCACGATGCGTATGTCCCGTGTCTTTGATTTGCGCGATGATCTCTTCCGTCAATGCGGCGTCATCAATGGGTTTTGGGGCCAAACCCTGCTCTTTGCGTTTTTCAATTTCTTCCAAATATGCAGCGTATAAGCTCATGGGTAACTCAACTTTTCGTATCTGTTTCAGTCCTAATATGACCCAGCGACCAACGAGATCGGATCGAATCATATCTAATTCTGTATACCTATGTATGCAAAGCCGATTTGCGGCGCAAGAGCCCCGGGTTAAAGGTCACAAACGTATCGATCACTTAATGAATTTCGCAATAGCAAGCAAACCGAACAGCCTTAAATCACAACAGATGCGACGATAGGCATCACCAGACTTGGCCAAGGTCACAATCAGCACTTTTGCACGGCTTGTCACAATTGCTCTCAAATGGTTGATTGGAAATTGTGGGGCGAACCCGCTATGTAGTTCTTGAGCAACGAGTTTAGGCGCACCATTATGAATATGCGATCGACAATTTTGGGTCTTATCACATTG
>JBMTQO010000029.1:0-27999 GCA_049446275.1 Paracoccaceae bacterium
TCAAATCCGTAATCTCGGCATCGATTTGCCCCATGCGTCCCTGAATTTCGCGGGCAGTGGCAAACCCCTGCATCGACAGGCTCTTATAGGTTTCAATTTCGCACAACCGTTGAATGATACGGCCCAAACGCCGTTCACCTGTATCCTTATCTGCAAAGATTGCGACGCGCTGGTGGCCTGTTTCATCAATGCGGAAATCGGCCGCAACAATCGCGCTGTCGTCCAACACACGGCTGACTGCAACGCTTTCAGACACAAACCAATCCGACAGCTTTTGTGAAATGTCATCTTCATCTTCGCGCAGCTCTGCACGGATGGAAATGGACGTCACCCGCACCGCATCCAACCCCGCCAACCAATCAGCAGGAAAGGCATCAAAGACCGCAGGATCAAAGGCACGCTCACTCAGCGCGCCTGAAAACACCGTATAGGTCACAAACTCGGTATGTTGTTCCCATTTGATTTTATAACGCCCAAGGTCCCCAAAATAATGCGTTGCGCCCTCTTTCGGGTGGCCCGCGCCATAGCGATCCAATAATGCGATCAGATCCAACCGATCCTGCGCACGGTCCCGCCCCGCAGCATTTTCGGGCAGTTTCAGCGCCAAATAGGCAACAACCCCGGGTGCGCGAAACGATGGAAACGGGCGGGCATGCAATTCATTCGCCAATTTATAGCGCAGTGGATGATCGGTAATCAGTGACATGGGCTGTCCAATTCAAGAAGTCTATTCAAACGATAGGGCTACACCTCAAATGCGTCCAGCGTTAATCGGGCGGAAAACCAAGCGAATTAGAATACATCCGCATGCAATGACGCCAAACGGAAACACCCGCCACGATGGGCGGGTTTTCAATGCGTATTACCATGATCCTTAGTCGATCATTGTCAGAAGTTTATTCAAGCTGTCCTTGGCATCGCCATAGAACATGCGTGTGTTCTCTTTGTAGAACAGTGGGTTTTCGATACCTGAGTATCCTGTTCCCTGACCACGTTTTGAAACAAACACTTGCTTTGATTTCCAGCATTCCAAAACCGGCATACCCGCTATTGGGCTGTTCGGATCCTCTTGGGCGGCTGGGTTCACGATGTCGTTTGACCCAATGACAATTGATACGTCAGTTTCTGGGAAATCATCGTTGATTTCATCCATCTCCAACACGATGTCATAGGGTACTTTGGCTTCGGCCAATAGAACGTTCATGTGGCCTGGCAAACGACCCGCAACGGGATGGATAGCAAAGCGTACATTTTTGCCCTTGGCGCGCAAACGCTTGGTCAATTCTGACACGGCCTGCTGCGCTTGAGCAACTGCCATACCGTAGCCTGGAATGATGACAACGCTATCGGCATCGTTCAAGGCAGCAGCAACGGCATCTGCCTCAATCGCCACTTGTTCACCCACAACTTCCATTGCAGGACCCGCAGCGCCACCGAAACCACCAAGGATAACAGAGACAAACGAACGGTTCATCGCCTTACACATGATGTAGGATAGGATCGCGCCAGATGAACCAACAAGCGCACCAACAACGATCAACAAATCGTTGCCAAGGCTAAAGCCGATCGCAGCCGCAGCCCAACCAGAATAGCTGTTCAACATCGACACAACAACAGGCATGTCTGCGCCACCGATACCCATGATCAAGTGGTATCCGATGAACAGTGCCGCAACCGTCATGATGACCAATGGCAACATACCGCCAGAGTTCATGTACATCACCAATGTCACCGCTGAAATAATAGCCGCCGCCGCGTTCAACATGTGACCACCTGGCAATTTTGTCGCCGCCGATGTGACGCGTCCAGACAATTTTCCATAGGCGATGACAGAACCGGTGAATGTGATCGCACCAATAAAGACACCCAAGAACAATTCGACACGTAGGATCGAAATTTCAACAGATGATTTTTTCGCGATCAATGCTGCAAAGCCCTCTAATGCTTTGCGGGCTGAATCGTCCATTGCCATGACGCGTACGATTTCGATGTGCGCGTTGTACCCCACGAAAACCGCCGCCAAACCGACAAGGGCGTGCATACCCGCAACCAGTTCTGGCATTTGTGTCATTTCAACCTTGGAGGCAAGCATATAGCCGATGATGCCCCCTGCAGCGATCAACACGACAGACAACATCCAAAGACCCATACCAGGACCCGTCAATGTCGCAAATACGGCCAAGGCCATACCAACAATACCATACCAAACGGCGCGTTTCGCGCTTTCTTGGCCAGAAAGTCCACCTAGTGAAAGGATGAACAGAACCGCGGCAACAACATAGGCCGCTGTGGTAAATCCAAATTCCATCAGTTCACCCTCCAATTAAGATTTCTGGAACATCGCAAGCATGCGACGCGTGACGAGGAAGCCACCAAAGATGTTGATCCCAGCCATAAACACCGAGGCCGCAGCCAAGATGATGACCAGCATCGAACCTGACCCGATTTGCATCAAAGCACCCAAAATGATGATTGATGAAATCGCATTGGTTACCGCCATCAACGGTGTGTGCAATGAATGCGAAACGTTCCAGATGACTTGGAAACCGATAAACACAGACAGAACAAACACGATGAAGTGCTGCATAAAGCTTGCTGGCGCAATAAGCCCCAGACCAAGGGTCAGAAAACCACCAACGGCCAGCAATGTGACCTGTTGTTTTGTGGCGGCTTTGAACGATGCGATCTCTTGCTCGCGCTTTTCGCCAGGTGTCAGCTCTTTCGGCTTTTCCTGTGGTTTGGCTGCAATCGCCTGAATTTTTGGCGGGGGTGGTGGGAATGTGACGTCACCATCGTGTGCAACGGTTGCACCACGGATCACATCGTCTTCCATATTGTGGTTTACGTTACCATCTTTTTCAGGCGTCAAATCTGTCATCATATGACGGATGTTTGTCGCGTAGAGTGAGGATGCCTGTGATGCCATACGGCTTGGGAAATCGGTGTAACCAACGATGGTGACGCCGTTGTCTGTGACAACTTTTTCGTCCATCACTGTGCCTTCGGCGTTCCCGCCGCGCTCTGCCGCAAGATCAACGATGACGGACCCCGGCTTCATTGCCGCGATCATATCCGCCAACCAGAGTTTTGGCGCATCGCGTCCTGGGATCAGTGCCGTGGTGATAACAATATCAACCTCAGGCGCCAATTCACGGAATTTTGCCAATTGCGCTTCACGGAACTCTGGGCTTGATACGGCGGCATACCCGCCTGTCGCGGCACCGTCTTGTTGTTCTTCTTCGAAATCAAGATAGACGAATTCAGCGCCCATCGATTCAACTTGTTCCGCCACCTCTGGACGCACGTCAAATGCATAGGTAACGGCACCCAATGAAACAGATGTTCCAATCGCAGCAAGACCCGCAACACCCGCGCCCACAACCAAAACCTTGGCAGGTGGCATTTTACCTGCGGCAGTCACCTGACCCGTGAAGAAACGACCAAAATTGTTCCCCGCTTCGATCACAGCTCGATACCCTGCGATATTCGCCATTGACGACAATGCGTCCATTTTTTGCGCACGTGAAATACGTGGGACCATGTCCATCGCGATCAATGTTGAGCCTTTTTTGGCCAATAGCGCCATCTGCTCTTCGTTTTGTGCGGGATAAAAGAACGAAATTAGCATCTGACCCTTTTGCATCCGCTTTGCTTCAGTATCGCTTGGAGGGCGCACCTTGGCCACGATGTCCACTTCTTTCCAAAGTGCTGCTGCTGTTTTAATAACACTTACGCCTGCATTTTCGTATGCAGCATCTGAAAAGCCAGCCATCGCGCCAGCGCCGCTTTCGACGTAGCACTCGTGCCCGAGCTTTTGAAGCTGAAGTGCGCTGTCAGGGGTCATTGCGACCCTTGCTTCGCCTTCGAACACTTCTTTAGGTGTTCCGATTTTCAACGTTTCCGTCCTTCTTCTTTTTTCGTGCCCTTAGGTGCACTTTGGTTAGTTTCCTACGCGCAACAAACCCGAAACGCGCTGACGTTACGAGTGCAAAAAATGTCGCAATCTCTAAATCCAGCGCCTTGTGCCGCGCATATACCGCTCAAAATCTGATCTAACTTTGCGTCGAAGTCGATCTTCTTCCGGTACGATAAACCCATAATCTATGGCCATGACGAAGATTGGCAAGATTGCTAGCGATAACACCGCATCCCAGTGCAAAATAAATCCCAATAGGACCAAAGTGTCCCCAAGGTAAATCGGGTTACGCGTCCATTTAAATACGCCTGTTGTAACCTAATGATCGGCCTCGCGGTGGGGAATCACCGTTGTGCGATGCCGCCGCATTTCAGCTACGGCCAGAGCCATCAACAACACCCCTACCCCAATGGACAGTCCCTCCAACATATTCGTGATTGGATGTAACAGCGACAGACCAAAATGGAAATACCGCGCCTGAAAATAGGCAATGATCAACGCCAGTGCCAACAAACAGGTGGGATATTCAGCCAACGTGCCATCATTCTGGTTTATAAGCCGCGTTTTGTTGCCAGCCCTGCAAACCTGTTTGCAACACCAACACGTTTTCATGCCCCATCAGGCGTGCCGCAAACACAGCCTGTGCAGATAAACTGCCCGTATTGCAAAACAGAATAACCATGCCACTATCTGGAATTTCGTCCAAACGACCGGGGACTTCGCGCCATTCGATATGGGTTGCGCCGGGGATCGTGGCCGCATCAAATTGATTGGCGTCGCGCGTATCAATGAAGAGGGCTGCGTCAAACACGTCTTGTGTCAATTGCTCGGGCACAATGATGCCAGAGTCGTAGGTGGCAAAATCCATGTATGCTGTGATTTCATCTCCCAGATCACTAGCCCAAACTGGTGCGCCAAAGCATGCAATCGCGAATGCGATGGTACGCAGAACTGTTGTCATTATTCAAACTCCATCTCGGCATAAACGCGGCCTGCGTTTTTTGTTGCCAATTCTTCAAAGGTGTCCAGCAACTTCCAACGTTCCTGATCGACGTAATAGGCCCCTGTCAGATCCCCGCCATCATCCAAATGCGCACCAACCTTTTCGCGCAAATCCACCAGATATTCGTATGTGTAACGATGCACTTGGTCCAAGTTTGTCGGATGCCCATGACCGGGGATCACATAGGTCGGTTGCAGCGGAACAAAGGCCTCTTCCCATGTTTCGATCCAACAGCTGGTACAGGTATCTTCAAAAATAGGCAACATGCGTTCATGAAATGCGATATCACCCGCAATCATCATGGACCATTGCGGGATCCACACCTGCGTATCCCCTGGTCCGTGTGCAGGTCCCAAATGCAAAATTTCAAACGTCACACCTCCGAGTTCATAGGTGTAGCTGTCGGAAAAGCTGATGTTGGCTGGAACAACGCGTGTCCCTTCGGCTTTATCGCGATTATATCGCTGCATACCTTGTAATATGAAATCACCGTTGTGTTCGACTTCTTCGGTCGCCTCTTCGTGGGCGATGATATCAACACCTAAATCCGCCCAATAGGAGTTGCCCAACATGGCGTGTCCTTGGCCGTTTTCATTCACAACCAATTTGACGGGTTGATCGGTGACTACTTTAATTTCTTCGTGCAAAGCCGCGGCAAGGCGTGCAGATGCACCGCCATTTACGACGACGACACCCTCATCCGTCACAACAAAAGATAGGTTATTATTGTGTCCCGAATTTTCATAGGTGGGCGGTGCGGTTGCCCCGATTGCGGAAAAAACATGTGGAATAACTTCGACGGGTTTGGAATATAATTCAGATTGCGGGTATTGGTCCGCGATATCTTCACTCGCGGCGCTCATGCTTGCAACGACAGACACCAAAATCGCTAATGCATTTTTCATGGCTAATCTCCTTAGATGGGCGCATCCTACACATAAATTCATTTTTGTGAATATCTTTTTCAAATCGTGACGTAATTACTTGTGCGCCTCGGGAACGCATTTAAAGTAAGCATGCAACACAAGGAGTTTTGGAATGCAACACAGTGGGAAACACGCATTTGTGACAGGGGGCGGAACGGGTATTGGATTGTCCATTGCGCGCGCATTGGCGGCCGAAGGGGCCGAGGTCACAATTACAGGTCGCAGACAAGAGGTTTTGGATCAAGTTGCAGGTGGGCGAATTCACGCCATAGCCATGGATGTCACAGATGAGGCCACGCAGATTGAAACAATTGCCAAGGCGGTTGCCGAACGTGGCCCCATTCAAATTTGTGTTGCAAATGCGGGCATTGCCGAGGGTAAGACACTTCAAAAAACCGACTTGGAATTTTGGCGAAAAATCATGACCACCAATCTGGATGGATGCTTCGTGACGGTCCGTGAATGCATGAAATCCATGTCCGAAACAGATTGGGGGCGCGTGATCGCCGTGTCCTCAATTGCAGGCCTGCGGGGACTTAAGGGCGCTGGCGCTTATTCTGCGTCCAAACATGGTGTCATCGGCCTGATCCGCAGCTATGCCGAGGAACATATGGGCAGCAGCATAACGTTCAACGCAATTTGCCCCGGATACGTGGATACAGACATTATCACCCGCAATGTAGAAAGCATTAAAAAACGCGCAGGAATTAGTGAAAAAGATGCCCTTGCTGTCATGACATCGGCAAACCAACACAGGCGTTTGATCCACGTGGATGAGGTTGCGCAATCCGCGCTGTGGCTATGCCATCCAAATTCTGGGTCGATCAACGGACAAACCGTTGAAATCGCAGGGGGTCAGGTTTGACCGATTTTCAATGGACTAAATCACAGTTTTATGTGCCAGAGGGTATGACTTATCTGGACGGCAATTCACTGGGTCCCCTACCCCTAAATGCCAAAGAACGCGTTGGTGCATCGATGATAGATCAATGGGGTGAAATGTTGGTCACAGGCTGGAACAAAGCGGGGTGGATGGATATGCCCCGCCGCGTAGGTGACAGAATTGCGCAGATTTTAGGGGCCGCAAGCGGCAGCATCGTGATGGGCGACACCCTATCAATCAAAGTTTATCAGGCGTTGTCTTCGGCTTTGGATATGCGCCCTGATCGACGGGTGATTTTGTCGGACACGGGTAATTTTCCATCAGATCTCTATATGGCCGAAGGATTGATAAAATCACTGGATCGCGATTACGAATTGCGGGTCGTTGCGCCAGAAGATGTTTACGACGCCATTGATAACGACGTGGCTGTGACCCTAATCACCGAAATAGATTATCGCACGGGACGCCGTCATGACATGCAGGCGATCACCGAACGTGCACATGCCTGTGGCGCCATTACAGTGTGGGATTTGGCGCATTCGGCAGGTGCGGTTGATGTGGATTTAGCAGGTGCAAATGTCGATTTTGCGATCGGATGCACCTATAAATATTTAAACGGCGGACCAGGTGCGCCTGCGTTCATTTATGTGCGGCCCGATTTGGCCGATGTTGTGCGCCCCGCCCTGTCAGGGTGGTTGGGACATGCCGCACCATTTGATTTCGAGCTGAATTATCGTGCGGGCGATGGGATTGATCGTTTGCGTGTCGGCACCCCACCCATTCTGGGCCTAATTGCGCTGGATGCTGCATTGGACGTTTGGGACCACGTGGATATCGCAGATGTGTGCGTGCGGGCCATTGAACTAAGCGAGGCCTTTGTCGAAGAAGTCAGCGCAGGCTGCCCCGCATTAAAGCTTGCCTCGCCCAGCGACCCGCATGCGCGGGGTTCGCAAGTGTCCTATCACTTTGAACAGGGCTATGCCGCAATGCAGGCGATGATTGATCGCAAAATTATTGGAGATTTTCGCGCGCCCGATCTGATGCGATTTGGGTTTGCCCCGCTTTATATCGACATTGATCAGGTACGCGAAGCGGCCCGCACGTTATGTGATGTTATCAATTTGAACCTATGGGATGATCCGAAATACAAAACACGTCATAAGGTGACATGAGTTTTTCAATCCGCCCCTACCATGATGACGCCAGCGCCTGCGCCGAGGTGTATTTTCACGCAGTTCAGCACGGGACACATGAAAAATACACCAAATTACAACGAAACGCTTGGGCCCCAAAAATCCCCGATCCCCTCACCTATTTGATAGATGAAACTTGCATAGTTGCCGAGGTCAAGGGCAAGGTGACCGGGTTTATGAGCGTAACGGCAGAACACCACATTTCCATGGCATTTGTGCATCCCGATTAGCATCGAAAGGGGGTGGCAGGGGCGCTGTATGATCGGGTGTTATCTTCCGTAAAAACGCCACCCAAAACCGTACACGCCAGCCTAATTGCACAGCCGTTTTTTTGAAAACGAGGTTGAGTTGCCGTCGAAAAAGAAGAACACGTGGTCCGCGGCGTCATGTTGATCCGTCATTTGATGCGATTGGATTAGGCTGAGCGTGCCTTGGCATAGTCATAGGCCGCCTGGCCGAAGGCCTGAAACAACGGTCGTGAGACAGGATCCTGATCCGCATTCCATTCAGGATGCCACTGCACCGACAATGTAAAGCCAGGTGCGTCCTTGACATAGATCGCCTCGGGCGTCCCATCGGGGGCATACCCATCAATGACAATGCGTTCGCTCGCGCGTTCAATCCCCTGACCATGCAACGTATTTGTCAAAACCTCTGTCTCGCCGAACACTTTATGGAAGGGGCCATTTTCACTGACGGTGACCACATGGCGCAGGGCAAATTTTTCCTCCATTGTGCCGTCAGGAGGCATGCGGTGGTTATCCCGCCCCGGTAAATCACGGATTTCAGGATGCAGGGTTGACCCCATCGCCACGGCCACCTCTTGGAAACCGCGGCATATCCCAAATATCGGTTGACCGCGTTCCACACAGGCCCGAATGATGCCCAGCGCAATCGCATCACGCCCGCGATCAAAATCGCCATGCGCTTCGGTTGCGACTTTGCCGTATTCTTCGGGGTGTACGTTTGGACGTCCGCCTGTGAACACAAACCCATCACAAATTTCGATCAATTCAGAAACCGAGGCAATATCTGGGTCCGTTGGCACAATCATCGGCGAACAGTTTGATACATGTGATACAGCCCATGTTGTCATGCGGCCTGCCGCATGCACAGGGTACTGATCATTGATCACATACTGATTTCCAACAACACCAACAACGGGACGTTTCATATGCTACCTCTTTCCTGCCCTGATATAATAACGGGCAGGAATGAATGACAATGGTGCGGCAGCGAAAAGTTTATGCGCCTTGCGCTTTTAGCTCAAGCCGGCGTTGGTGCAACACAGGTTCTGTGTAGCCAGATGGCTGAACGCGGCCCTCAAACACCAAATCACAGGCCGCCTGAAACGCGATGCCGTCAAAACTTGGTGCCATGGGGCGATAGGCAGAGTCCCCTGCGTTTTGTTCATCCACCACCGCGGCCATTTTCTTCATCGCGCCCGTGACTTGATCCTTAGACACAATATTATGATGCAGCCAGTTTGCGATGTGTTGCGCGGAAATACGACAGGTTGCGCGGTCTTCCATCAAACCAACGTTGTTGATGTCTAGAACCTTGGAACATCCGATCCCCTGATCAATCCAGCGCACAACATATCCCAAAATACCTTGGGCGTTGTTTTCAACCTCGCGCATAATTTGCGCCTCGCTCCATTTTTTGAAGGCCGCCAATGGAATATCCAACACGGCATTCACATGCGCGCGGCGCCCACCTGCTTTGATTTTATCCTGCACCGCAATCACGTCGATTTTGTGATAGTGCAAGGCATGCAAAGTCGCGGCCGTTGGGCTGGGCACCCAGGCGCAGTTTGCGCCAGATTTTGGATGCTCAATCTTTTGTTCAATCATTGCCGCCATGGCATCGGGCATCGCCCACATGCCCTTGCCGATTTGTGCGCGTCCCTGCAAACCACACTCCAGCCCGATATCAACATTCAAGTTTTCATAGGCACCGATCCACGCCTTGCGCTTGATGAAATCTTTGCGGCTAAAGGGGCCCGCCTCCATGCTGGTGTGGATTTCATCCCCTGTGCGATCCAAAAAGCCCGTGTTGATGAAGGCAACGCGGGATTTTGCGGCGCGAATACACTCTTTTAGGTTCACAGTTGTGCGGCGTTCTTCGTCCATGATGCCGATTTTGACAGTGTTGCGCGGCAGCCCAAGGATATCTTCGACATGGTTAAAGATTTCATTGGTGAATGCGACCTCCTCGGGACCATGCATTTTGGGTTTAACCACATAGACAGAACCGTGCGCGGAATTGCCTGTGTCGTTTTTCAGATCATGCATTGCAATTGCGACCGACACCAAGGCATCCAGCAATCCTTCAAAAATTTCGCCACCCTCGGCATCCAAAACGGCGGGTGTTGTCATCAAATGACCCACGTTTCTGATCCACAGCACCGCGCGCCCCTTTAGGGTCATGGTTGCATCGCCATTTGGCAACGTGAATTCGCGATCCTCGTTCAACACGCGCGTCATCGCGGTGCCGCCCTTTATAAAGGTTGATGTCAAATCGCCCTTCATCAGACCCAGCCAATTTGAATAGGCCTCAACCTTATCGGCGGCGTCAACGCAGGCGACAGAATCCTCTAGGTCCATAATCACAGACAGCGCACTTTCCATGACCACATCGGCCAAGCCCGCCTGATCACGTGCGCCGATGGCGTGTGCGCGATCAAAAATCAACTGAACGTGTAGTCCGTTGTTCTTCAAAAAAACTGAATCGGGGGCTTTGGCAATGCCTGTGTAGCCCACAAATTTTTCAGGCTGCGCCAATGGCATGTCGTCCACCAAGAGTTGGCCTTCGTGAACATAATAGCGGCGCACATCCGCATGGCTTGCGCCCTGAATTGGGAATGTTTCATCCAAGAACACGCGAGAACGTGCAACAACGCGGGCACCGTGGCCGCGATCATATCCACCTGCGGGCGGCAATGTGCCCATCGCGTCCGTGCCATAAAAGCAATCATAAAGGCTGCCCCAACGTGCATTAACAGCATTCAATGCAAAGCGTGCGTTCGTGATCGGAACCACAAGTTGCGGTCCAGGTGTCAGCGCAATTTCAGGATCCACATTTGCGGTATCAATCTGGAAGGCATCGCCTTCCTCAACCAAATAGCCGATGTCACGCAGGAACTGTTCATACTGCGCTGGTTTATGCTCTGACCCGCGACGTTTGATGTGCCAAGCGTCTATCTGTGCTTGCAAATCATCGCGCTTTTTCAGCAGTGCTGCGTTCTTCGGACCCAATTTCGCGACGATCTCGGCCAAACCCGACCAAAACGCGCTTGGCTCTACACCCGTCCCCGGAAGCGCCTGTGTTTCGATAAAATGTTGAAGTTCGACGGCGACGTTCAAACCACTCAGTTCGATGCGTTCGGACATGACATACTCCCAAAATATTAGGTTGTTTGCAGTGTATATAGAACCGAAGTCTCCTATCAGCAACAGGATTGGTAAGCTTTACTAACCAATTATTGCGAAACTTCTTCAGTTTTTTCGTGAAACCGAGTGACATTTTTCTGCGACCTGCATTTTTGCGAGCAAAATCGAACCTCATCCCAGTTTTTTTCCCACTTTTTGCGCCATGTGAACGGCAGGCCACAGGTGGCGCATAGTTTCCCCGGTAAATCAGATTTTTTCCGCATTTTGGACATCAGAAATCAAACCTCAATTGTGCTTGATCCACGGTCTTTCTTGGCATGACCCTGCGCCTGCGGGTTGGCGCTTTGCGGCTTGCATGCTTTTCGATCACTTTTGCAGTTTCGGCCCTGTTTGTGCGATCTTTACGAACCGCCCAAATACGATCACGGGCCGCGCGTGCACTAGCTTCGAAATCGGCGACACGAGTGGGATAGGTTTTGCCAACGGGGTTTTTCGCATCATCCCATTTCCAAGGTTCATGCAAAAAGGCGTCGGGCACATCCCGCAGTTCTGGGCACCACCGGCGCACAAACGCACCGTTTGGATCATGCTCAACCGCCTGTTTCATCGGATTATAAATGCGAATGCTATTCATCCCTGTGATACCCGATTGCATTTGAACCTGCGACCAATGAATGCCGGTTTCATAATCCGTAAACAAGCGCCCCAAACGTGTCCCCGCCGCGCGCCAATCCAGCCATAAATGATAAGAGGCAACAGACATCACCATGGCGCGCATGCGGAAATTTAACCACCCCGTCGCCTGTAGAGACCGCATGCAGGCATCCAGAAACGGTAAGCCTGTTTCCCCCTTTTCCCATGCAGACAAGAGCGTTTCATTTCCATCACGGGGACGCAGATTGTCATAGGCGCGATGCATGGCAACCTGATCCAAATCGGGTTGATCCTCAAGCTTTTGGATAAAATGATCACGCCACGCAAGACGCGATTGAAATGACGCATATCCCTTTTTTGCAGGTGTCGAGAAACTCTTGGAACGCAGTGCGGACAATTGTGCAACCTCTCGGATGCTCATCACCCCCAGCGCCAAATGTGGCGATATCCGCGAACATGCATGAGGCGCCGTCAAGGGCGAGGACATGGCCCAGCGATAGGTTTTGATGCCATTCCCCCAAAATTTATCCAATGATGACAGGGCCGCCGCACGCCCGCCGTGCTGGCGCAATGGGCAGCGATCAGGTTCACCGGAAATATCCGCCCAATCTGGAATATGTCCGATGTCAATGCCGATAGATTTCAGCGCCTTTGGGTGTTTCAGACGCACCCCATCCACAAACCGATCGCGCACACGCGCCCAGTGATCGCGCGTATCCAATCGGCGCACAACACCAGACTGGGGAAATTCGGTAAAATCTATTGCGTTTTCAATGCACCATGCCTGAACCCGCAGATCGCGCTGAAACGTCCACGCCGTACCAGTTTCCTCATGCGCGACCAATTGTTTAATATCAAAAGTGGCGGTCAGTTCGCTCAGCACGCTACGCACTGCGCCCGTGCGCACAACCAAAGGCATGCCCAATACGCCAAGCTGCGCACGAAGATCAAAAAGACATTCTTTGGTAAATTCCCATTGACGACCGCTATAATCTGATTGCATCCATAATGCAGGCTCAACCACATAAAGTGGAAGTATTGGATATCCAAGCTGCGCAGCATGGCAAAGGGCTGGATGATCCTCAATGCGTAAGTCGCGTTTGAACCAAAGAATTGTTATCTGTTCTTTTTGTGCCGACACTGACGCCTAGTTCCTAAATTTTGCACATTGCAACCGTCAATTTCCGAGCTAGGGTCTATGATTAAAAAGACAAGTTCGAAGGACCAGGACGTATGGCAAAAGACATCGATCAAACGATCTACCTAAAAGATTACACACCGCCTGCGTATTTGATCGACAAAACCGAGCTGACTTTTCATTTGGACCCAACCAAGACACGGGTCATTTCGCGTATTGCGTTTCGCCCCAACCCCGATGCGCATACAAGTCAGTTTATATTGGACGGGGCAGCGATAAAGTTGATCTGGGCCAAGATTAACGGTGCCTCAGTATCGCCCAATATCTCAGAAACACATTTGGACTGTGTTGTTCCCAATGCCCCATTCATCTGGGAAGCAGAGGTTGAAATCAATCCCAGCGCGAACACCGCGCTTGAAGGGTTATACATGTCCAATGGCATGTATTGCACCCAGTGCGAGGCCGAGGGGTTTCGCAAAATCACCTATTATCCTGACCGCCCCGATGTTTTGGCAAAATTTGATGTGCGCATTCACGGCGATCATCCCGTCCTTTTGTCAAATGGCAATCTGATTTCATCGGAAACAGGCAGTGCCGAATGGCACGATCCATGGCCCAAACCTGCCTATCTTTTCGCGCTTGTGGCGGGCGAGTTGTTCAATCACCAAGATCGCTTCACAACCCAATCGGGTCGTGATGTGGAACTTAACATTTGGGTGCGGGACGGCGATCAGGACAAATGTGAATTCGGCATGCAGGCATTAAAGGCGTCAATGGACTGGGATGAGCGCGTTTATGGGTGTGAATATGATCTGGATGTTTTCAACATCGTTGCCGTTGATGATTTCAACATGGGAGCCATGGAAAACAAGGGGCTGAATATTTTCAATAGTACCTACATCCTGGCCAATAACGAAATTACGACGGATACAAACTTTGAATTGATTGAGGCAGTCATCGCCCATGAATATTTCCACAATTGGACAGGTAACCGCATCACGTGTCGCGACTGGTTTCAACTGTGCCTCAAAGAAGGGCTAACGGTGTTTCGGGATTCGCAATTCACCGCCGATATGCGAAGTGCGCCTGTGAAACGCATTGGAGACGCGTTTCTGATGCGGTCACGACAGTTTCGCGAAGATGCAGGGCCCCTTGCCCATCCTGTGCGGCCCGAAAGTTTTGTCGAGATCAATAATTTTTACACTTTGACCGTCTATGAAAAAGGCGCTGAATTAATCCGCATGTTAAAAACACTGGTGGGGGACGCCGCCTATTACAAATCGATAGAGCGCTATTTTGATCAACATGACGGACAGGCGGCAACCATCGAAGATTGGCTTGCCGCGTTTGAGGACACAACAGGCCGCGATCTAAGTCAGTTTAAGCTGTGGTATCAACAGGCAGGCACACCACAGGTAAAAGTTAGCGAAACCTTTGAAAACGGGTGCTTTGAATTAACGTTTGAGCAATCCACGGCACCCACACCGGGTCAGCCTGATAAACCAAACTTTGTCATTCCGCTTGCAGTTGGTTTGTTGGATCAATCGGGGGCGGAAATTCAATCAACGCAAATTTTTGAATTGACCGAAAAATCGCAAACCCTATGCTTTGACGGATTGGTGCAGCGGCCAATCCCGTCAATCTTGCGCGAATTTTCTGCACCCGTTGTCATCGATCATGCGGTTGATCGGGATCGGTTATCGTTTTTAATGTCTAATGACACAGATCCCTATTCCAAATGGGATGCGGCGCAAACCTTGATGATAGACGTCACATTGTCGATGCTGACCGATGGCGCCACCGTTGACGAACGCCTGATGTCGGGTCTGCGTGATGTGGCGATCAACGCCGAGCTTGACCCAGCGTTTCGTGCGCTAACCCTGACGCAACCCGCACGATCGGATGTAATGCGGCGACTTTATAATGCTGGGACGACACCCGACCCCTTTGCAATTCATGCAGCCCAAGAAACCATCTCGCATTCTTTGGCCGAGGTGTTGCAAAATGATTTGGCTACAATTCACGTGGACAATCAGGTACGCGCCCCCTTTGCACCCTCCGCGGAACAGGCAGGCAAGCGGGCGTTGGCCAATATGATTTTGGGCCTGATCACCCGATTGGATGGCGGGACAGAGGCGCGCAAACAATTCGAAATAGCCGATAACATGACCAGCACGCTGGGCGCATTGGGTGCGCTTTTGTCCTGCGAATACGGCGTGAACGCTTCACAGCAGTTCTATGAAACGTGGAAACACGAACGTTTGGTCATTGATAAATGGTTCAGCATTCAAATGACACATGCAAAACCAGAGGACGCGCTGGATGTGGTTGATAGGCTATCTGCTCATCCCGATTTCTCGATCAAAAATCCAAATCGGTTCCGATCTGTTTTTGGCCCCTTTGCGGGGCATGCGGGATTTCATGCAACATACGGACGGGGATATGACACATTGGCTGACTGGTTGATCAAATTGGACAAGATCAATCCACAACCAACCGCGCGATCCTGTTCTGCATTTGACAGTTGGCGCATCTTTGCGCCCGAGCGTCAGATACAGATGCAAAGCGCAATGCAGCGGATATTGGATCAAGAAGATCTAAGCCGCGACACACGCGAAATGTTGACCCGTATTTTAGGAGAGGATGGGTGAAACACCCAAGGTTCGGATTGATCACATTTTGACGACAAACCGCCCTGCGCATGTTGTGCCGTATTATCCTCAACCTTGCCAATGCTGCAAACATGTAAGCGGAACTACAAAGACGATTGAATCCCTAGCCTGCATTCGCTACACCGCATTTAACATATGATATGCAGGTGATAGAGATGTTGGATCAAACGTTTGAAACCCCAAAACCTAAGGTGATTGCAGGCGCAAAACACGATTGGGAACTTGTGATTGGTATGGAGGTGCACGCACAGGTCGCCTCAAACGCGAAACTGTTTTCAGGTGCCTCGACACAATTTGGGAATGAACCAAACTCAAACGTTGCCTTTGTTGACGCGGCCATGCCCGGCATGTTGCCCGTGATCAATGAATTCTGTGTGGAACAGGCGGTGCGCACGGGTCTGGGGTTAAAGGCCGACATAAACCTATGGTCCGCTTTTGATCGTAAAAACTATTTCTATCCTGACCTGCCACAGGGTTATCAAATCTCGCAGCTTTATCACCCGATTGTGGGCGAAGGCGAAGTCATCGTGGACATGGGTCCAGGTGTTGCGCGCCGCGTGCGTATTGAACGCATCCACATGGAACAGGATGCGGGCAAATCCATTCACGATATGGATCCAAACATGTCCTTTGTCGACCTGAACCGTACAGGCGTCTGCTTGATGGAGATTGTCAGCCGCCCAGACATCCGCGGCCCAGAAGAGGCCGCCGCCTATATCGCGAAATTGCGTCAGATCATGCGGTATCTGGGGACCTGTGACGGAAACATGCAAAACGGGAACCTACGCGCGGATGTGAACGTGTCGATTTGTTTGCCAGGCGCTTATGAAAAATTCATGGAAACCGGTGATTTTGGACATCTGGGCACACGCTGTGAAATCAAAAATATGAACTCAATGCGCTTTATCCAACAAGCGATAGAGGTTGAAGCCCGCCGTCAAATCCAAATCGTTGAAGCAGGCGGAACAGTGGATCAGGAAACACGTCTATATGACCCAGACAAAGGCGAAACACGTTCTATGCGTTCCAAGGAAGAGGCGCATGATTATCGTTATTTCCCCGATCCTGATTTGCTCCCGCTGGAAATTGAACAGGATTGGATCGACAATATTGCGGCGAACCTGCCTGAATTGCCAGATGAGAAAAAGGCACGTTTTGTGGGTGACTTCGGCTTGTCCGAGTACGATGCATCGGTCCTGACGGCCGAGGTTGAATCCGCTGACTTTTTCGAGGCGGTCGCAAAAGGCCGTGACGGAAAATTGGCGGCAAACTGGGTGATTAACGAATTGTTTGGTCGTTTGAAAAAGGATGACCATGACATCACCGATAGCCCCGTAACTCCCGAACAATTGGGCGGTATTATTGAATTGATCACCAAGGGCGACATCAGCGGCAAAATCGCCAAAGACCTGTTTGAAATTGTCTATACCGAGGGTGGAAATCCGGCCGAAATCGTCGAAGTGCGGGGCATGAAACAAGTTACCGACACAGGCGCGATTGAGACGGCGGTTGACCAAATTATCGCCGACAACCCCGCACAGGTTGAAAAAGCCACGGCCAATCCGAAATTGGTGGGCTGGTTCGTCGGTCAGGTGATGAAAGCTACAGGTGGTAAGGCAAACCCAAAGGCCGTTAACGAAATTGTTTCGGCAAAACTGGGTATATAGTGGTTGGCGGAGTTCCCTCCGCCTTTTTCACATTTTCTATTTAGGAATGGATAGATCCAAGGCCAACGCATGGATTTCGCCCATTAAATCTTTGCCAATCGCGGCATGAACCGCGCGGTGCTGAGCGATGCGCGTCTTACCCTCGAGCGATGCGGCGCGCATTGCGACGCGAAAATGGCTTTCTCCGCCTTCTTGAAAGCCTGCGTGACCGCGGTGCATTTCGCTTTCGTCCACAACATCCAAATGTTCGGGATCAAATGCATTCTTTAGTCGTGTGGTAATTTGTTCTGCGCGTGTCATTTTTTGTTTGTGCCTCTTCCATATTTCTGTGTCACGGGTATGATGGCATGCCCGAGTCGAAAGGTATAGTCATGAGCAAGTCTGATCCATTCGGTTTTGACATTTCGGTGTCTGCCTCGAAAAAGAAAAATCCACGCGGTCGCCGCGGTTTATCCGGTGAATCCGAAACATCCGTGCGCCAATGCGAACACGATGGTTGCACCGAGGCGGGAAAATTCCGCGCGCCGAAATCACCAGACGTGCTGGACGAATTCCTGTGGTTTTGTAAGGACCACGTTCGCGAATATAATGCGCAATGGAATTTCTTTACCAACCAGACCGAGGCGGAAATGAACGCCCAAATGTCCAAGGATAAGGTTTGGGAACGCGAAACCAAATCCTTCCGTGATCCCGAGGCCCGCGCATGGGCTCGATTGGGAATTGAGGATCCGCATCAGGTGTTGGGTGACAATGCTACAAAAAACCCTGGACGTGCGGGAACATCGGCGGGACATACCCGCCGCCTGCCCCCAACCGAACGGCGTGCCATCGAAATTTTGGATGCCAAAGATAGCTGGAGCAAAGCCGAGGTGCGCAAAGCCTATAAGGCCCTGATCAAAGTGCTGCACCCCGACATGAACGGCGGTGATCGCAGCCAAGAAGAACAGCTACAAGAAGTCGTCTGGGCCTGGGATCAGATCAAAGACAGTCGTAATTTCAAATAGACCATGGGCATTCAAGCAAAACGAGCTGTATTTGATATAATCCACAATCTAAAACTCAATTGAAGTTGAATTATTTTCATCAAATTTCAATTAGTTAATCGTTCACAAGAAAAACTATCAAGCCATTTTAGTTCCTTATCATTTAAATAAGGAATTCGACATGAAATACATTATATGCAGCCTTGGCTGGTATTGCGTTCACAACCCCATGCTTTGCCCAAAACATCACCGCCAAAGCGGGTCTGTCGACGCTGGATTTATACGCTGCGCCCGTCTTTGAGATGAATGAAAATATTGACATCCGCGTACCACTCTATTTCGGATCGCAAACTATAAGTCGACTGAAGGTGGCACGACCATTGATGGGAAAGTCACATCTGAATAAGTGGGCGTCATGTTTGATTATTACCCTTCCGGCAGTGGGTTTCGCATCAGCGGCGGATTGACTGCGGGTGGCTACAATTTTAATGCATCCACTGCCAGCCTAGAGTTTGACGGAACAACCTACACCAGAGATTTTGACCTGAATATCAAGCAGGACAAAAACATCGTTCCTGTCATCGCGCTTGGCTACACGCGCCCCGTCGGACAATCAGGATGGCAGATTTTGGCGGAGGCGGGTACCCGTTTTACCCAACTAACTGCGACAGTGTCAGGGCAAAATGCATTCGCGGCCGCCTACAAAACCGTGTTTGAAACCGATTTCGATGATTTCAATGCTGAATTTGCAAAAAATAAGTTTATGCTCTTCATCACCATCGACGCGAGCTTTTCGTTCTAGGATTTAGGCGGCCTTAAAAACCAGGCTGACGCCATTGATGCAATGGCGTTTGCCGGTTGGTTGGGGACCGTCATCGAATATATGCCCCAGATGCGATCCGCAGCGGCTGCAGTGGCATTCTGTTCGGACCATGAAAAACTTGCGATCCTCTTTCGTGGCAACGGCATTTTCCTGCGCCTGCCAAAAACTGGGCCAGCCAGTGCCAGAATTATATTTGTGCTCAGATGAGTAAAGCAGCAAATCGCATCCCCGACAATGATACATGCCATCGGCGTAATTTTTATCCAAAGGCGAGGTAAAGGCGCGTTCCGTCCCCTCTTCGCGCATGACATCATATTCAATGTTGCTCAGCATTGCGCGCCATTCCTGATCGCTGCGCGTGATTTCAAACACCTCTTCCCCTGCATCAGATGCGGCACGTAATGCCTGAGTTAGAGCCAGTGTGGATAATGCGCCAAAAATAACAGTGCGACGTTTCATGTGCCTCTCCTTTACATTTCAAACGAAATGTGGCGCATCATAAAAAAGTTGCAAGTCACCCTTCTGCACAATTGCGTGAAGCTGAAAACATGCAGTGGGGACACGGGTACGTAAAAAATATCGCACTTACCCTTGCCTCTGTCGCATGAATGTTACATCACGTTCAGGCAATCATGCCGCTAAACAAAGGACACAGAGGATGAGCAGCGAACTGTTGGACCAGAATGCCAAGCCCACCGAAACGATTTCTGTTCGTGAGGCATTCGGAATTGATACGGATATGGAGGTCAAAGCGTTTGGTGAACGCTCTTCTCGTGTGCCCGAGATTGATAGCACATATAAATTCGACCCTGATACAACAATGGCGATTTTGGCGGGCTTTTCGCACAATCGCCGCGTCATGGTTCAGGGCTATCACGGGACAGGTAAATCAACCCATATCGAACAAATTGCGGCCCGTTTGAATTGGCCCGCGGTGCGCGTGAACTTGGACAGTCACATCAGTCGGATTGACCTGATCGGTAAGGACGCGATCAAACTAAAAGACGGCAAGCAGGTCACAGAATTCCACGAAGGGATCCTGCCATGGGCGCTGCGTAATCCAGTGGCGATTGTGTTTGATGAATATGATGCGGGCCGTGCGGATGTTATGTTCGTGATCCAACGTGTATTGGAACATGATGGGAAATTGACCCTTCTTGATCAAAACGAAATCATCACACCGCACCCGCATTTCCGCCTGTTCGCCACCGCGAACACAGTGGGTTTGGGTGACACAACAGGCCTTTACCACGGGACACAGCAAATCAACCAAGCGCAGATGGACCGTTGGTCATTGGTTTCAACCTTGAACTATCTGTCGATTGATGCGGAAACGACCATCGTTTTGTCAAAGGCACCGCATTACAACAAAGAAGCGGGCCGCAAAACGGTGAAGCAAATGGTTACGGTTGCTGACCTGACCCGCACCGCATTTATGAACGGCGATCTATCAACCGTGATGAGCCCGCGTACAGTAATCAACTGGGCGCAGAATTCGGAAATTTTCCGAGACGTTGGCTATGCTTTCCGTCTGACGTTCCTGAATAAATGCGATGAACTGGAGCGCCAAACAGTTGCTGAGTTCTTCCAGCGTTGTTTTGATGAGGAATTGCCAGAGAGCGCCGCAAGTGTTTCACTAGGCTAAGCCGCGCAGGTGAGTTAGAGGTCGATATGTCAAAACCTGGTGATAACCCGGCAGATCCGTTTAAAAAAGCACTAGCCGAAGCGACCAAGGTCATGGCCAATGATGCAGATCTGACTGTGACCTATACAATTGATCCCTCTGGGGTGTCAGGCGACAATATGCGCCTACCGCAGATCAGTCGTCGCATGACGCGGGACGAGGTATTAGTGGCACGTGGCACTGCCGACGCGTTGGCGCTGTATCACCGCTATCATGACGCAGGCACGCATGCGCGCTATGCACCAAATGGCGCCGTGGCGCGTGAACTTTATGAGGCGATGGAAAACGCACGGTGCGAGGCACTGGGCGCGCGTGACATGCCGGGTACCGCGGGCAACATTGACGCGAAAATCGGAGCAGAGGCGACACGTTTGAACTATGGCACGATTAGCGATCGAGCGGATGCTCCTCTATCAACGGCGGCAGGATATTTGATACGACACTTGGCCACAGGACGCGAAATGCCCCCAGCAGCAGCCAACGTGATGGACCTGTGGCGCGGATTTATCGAGGAGCAGGCATCTGGCACTCTAGATAACCTTGAAACTGCGTTAGCAGACCAGCGACAGTTTGCAAAATTTGCCCGTCAAATTATCAGCGATCTAGGGTATGGCGATCAGTTAGGCAATGACCCTGATATGCCCGATGAAGATCAAGAAGATCAGGCGCAAGAGGAGCAGGACGAGGATCAAGATCCCGACAGCACAGGGGATGACGACAGCCAAGAGGATGAAGCAGAAGCCAACCCAGAAAAATCCCAAGAACAGCAACAGGACGCAGGAGAAGCACAGATCAGCCAAGACGACAGTGCTGATGACGATATGTCCGACGAAATGGAGATGCCAGAGGGGGATGCGCCGCTTGACCCACCCCCACTGCAGCCGATTTCGGACGCTGATCCAAACTATGCTGTCTATAACGCAGAATATGACGAAGAGATTCATGCCGAAGAATTGGCCGAACCTATCGAATTGGAACGGTTGCGCGCCTATTTGGATCAACAGCTTGAACCGCTAAAAGGGGCAGTTAGTCGTCTGGCGAACAAACTTCAGCGTCGTTTGCAGGCGCAACAAAACCGCAGTTGGTTGTTCGATCTGGAAGAGGGTATTTTGGACGCTGGTCGATTGGCGAGGGTCGTTGCAAACCCAACCACTCCGCTAAGCTTCAAAATGGAGCAAGACACGGAATTTCGCGATACAGTTGTTACGTTGTTGTTGGATAATTCAGGTTCCATGCGCGGACGACCCATTTCTATTGCTGCAATTTGTGCAGATGTTTTGGCCCGCACGCTTGAGCGCTGCAATGTGAAGGTTGAAATCCTTGGCTTTACCACCCGCGCGTGGAAAGGCGGCCAAGCACGCGAAAAATGGCTGCAAGAGGGACGCCCGCAACAACCAGGTCGACTGAATGATTTGCGCCACATCATCTATAAAGGAGCGGATGCCCCTTGGCGTCGGGCCCGCCCAAATCTGGGTCTGATGATGAAAGAAGGCCTGCTGAAAGAAAACATTGATGGCGAGGCGCTGGAATGGGCCCATCGCCGCATGATTGCGCGTCCCGAGGCGCGTAAAATCCTGATGGTGATTTCTGATGGTGCCCCAGTTGATGACAGCACATTATCGGTAAATCCTGCAAATTATTTGGAAAAACACCTGCGTGATGTGATCGCCATGGTCGAAAAACGCAAGGCTGTTGAATTGTTGGCGATCGGTATTGGGCACGATGTGACACGTTATTATGAACGGGCTGTCACGATTACAGATGTCGAACAGCTGGCAGGCGCAATGACAGAACAATTGGCCGCGCTCTTTGATCAAGATCCAAGAGCACGCGCCCGTGTCATGGGAATTAAACGCGCGAGTTAAAGATGAATAAAGCGGTTTATCAAAGTTTCGAAGCCTCTTCAGAACCTGAAATGGGGCCCGAACGCCTGATTATGCTGCGCAATCAGATGCGCAAATCTGGTGTTGATGCTTTTCTGATTCCACGTGCTGATGTACATCAGGGCGAATATGTGGCCGCTGCTGATGAACGTCTGGCATGGCTTACGGGCTTTACAGGGTCGGCTGGGTTTTGTGCCGTCACACAGGATGCTGCAGGTGTGTTTGTTGATGGCCGCTACCGCGTCCAAGTAAAAGAACAAACGCGCGCACCCTTTGTCCCCGTTGATTGGCCTGAACTGCAACTGGGCGATTGGTTAAAGGACAACTTGACCTCTGGTATCGTGGGATTTGATCCATGGCTGCACAGCGCCCATGAAATAAAATCATTGGAAAATGACCTTCGCGGAACAAATATCACGGTGCAGTCGGTGGACAATTTAATTGATCCGATTTGGCAGGACAGACCCGCTCCGCCCATGGGTTTGGCACGAGTTTTTGAAGACACCCTGTCAGGCGAAACGCATCTAGACAAACGCACACGCCTAGCCGCGGAATTAAAATCCGCGGGGCACGCCGCCGCCTTCTTATCCTTACCCGACAGCATTTGTTGGTTACTTAATATTCGCGGTCAGGATGTATCCCATAACCCCGTGGTTCATGGATTTGCGGTTTTGCATGACGATGCACGCGTTGATTTGTTTATGCACGCTCAAAAGGCCCGAGACATCCGCGTGCATTTAGGAAACGAAGTTCAACTTCGAAATCCAGATGATTTGTTAAATTATATTTCGTCTTTTCAAGGCGCTATGCGCCTAGATGCAGGCAGCGTTCCCTATGCAATTTCTCATGCATTATCCGACAATGCGATCTTATCAACCGACCCCGTTAGCCTGCCAAAAGCCTGTAAGAACGCAACAGAATTAAAAAGTGCCCGCGAAAGTCACCTGCGCGATGCGGTGGCGATGTGTCGGTTTTTAGCATGGCTTGATACTGAACCGCATGGAACGCTGACAGAGATTGATGCGGCCACGCGGCTGGAGGAAATTCGCCGCCAAGACCCGCTGATGGACGAGATCAGTTTTGATACGATTTCTGCCGCAGGCTCCAATGCAGCCTTGCCCCATTATCGCGTCACCACCGACAGTAATAAGACATTGAACGCGGGCGAAGTTTATTTGGTGGATAGCGGCGCACAGTATCAGGACGGCACAACCGACATCACCCGAACGCTCGCGATTGGGGATCAATTAGATGAGGTCAAGCGTGCCTTTACCCGTGTTCTAAAGGGGATGATTGCCATTTCTCGCCTGCGCTTTCCCCATGGTATTTCGGGGCGCGACATTGATGCATTTGCACGTGCCGCCCTGTGGTCCGCGGGTCAGGATTATCAACACGGCACGGGCCACGGTGTGGGGCACGTTCTGTCGGTGCATGAGGGTCCTCAAAACCTATCGCGTCGTTCCACACTTCCGTTCGAACCTGGCATGATCCTGTCGAATGAACCCGGATTTTACTGCGAGGGGCATTTTGGAATTCGTACAGAAAATCTATTAATTGTTGTCCCTGCACCTGATCAACCCGATGGTAATTTGACCAATCTGCTTGAATTTGAAACACTCACTTACGTGCCTATTGATCGCCGCATGATCCTGCGCGACATGCTGAACAATGATGAGGTTGCATGGCTCAATTCCTATCACCAATCATGCCGCGACAAAATTCATCCTCGCCTAGACGCAGCAGAACAGGTATGGTTATCGGATGCGACCCAACCGCTGTGACATAAATGAGTTACAGTGACATGGTTTGGGTTCGACCATGAAGAAAAAGGAACCGCCATGTCAGACCATATCACAACACGCAACGCCACGGGCACATGGAGCGTTCGCGCAGGCGGTGCCGTTATCGGCGAAAGCAAAAATGCCATTGAATTGATCGAAGGTGATTTGCCATCAGTGATCTATTTTCCTAAATCTGATTTAGCGATGGCGTTTCTTGAGAAGACAGATCAAACAAGTATCTGTCCCTACAAAGGAAGCGCGACGTATTATTCCATCATCACGAAATCCCAAACCCTTGCCAATATGGGATGGAGCTATGAGATGCCGATCGCAGGTATCGAAGCAATTGCAGGGCACATCGCGTTTTACACACAAAACCAAGTTGCAGTTGAACAGATTTAACTAACTGTGCTCTTCCTCTGCGGCATGAGACAGGGCCTTATTATAGGCGCACAATGCGTCAATTTCGTACAACCGTCCCACGATTTGCGAGGGGGCAGTGTCCCCACCTATCTTAACCACGGGTAGATAGGCCGCGCGTGTACGCTCAAACACGGTCATTGCGGTGTTTAATGTTCTAGCAGCACTGACATAATGGCCCTTTTCCACCAAAATCCTAATCTGCTTGAGCCGCCTCATCAATGGGGCGCATGGTGGCATCTGTGAGCACCAATTCGAGCAAATATCCCTGCGGGCCGATCGCAACATGAATATTGCGACGTTCCAACTGGGTTCGGAAAAACGACCGATCCACATATCGCGATGACAGTCCGGTTGCCAATTAAACCATGACCAAAACGGCCAAGCCTGTTTGCCACTCTCTTGTCATTTCAAACACACTCAATGTGGTTGAAATCGGCGCGCCCAACACGGCGGCAACACCACTCGCAATGCCAATCACAAGGGCCAGCCCCCAAAAATCAACACGCCAAACCACCCGCAAGGATCGCAGGCGAAGACGCGAAAAAACACCGTCCAAAATTTCACCCAACACAGACATATGACTGCTGCCTTTTCATTTTCGTGCCAGAGCACTAGTGTTCTTTGTATGCTATGAAATATCAGAGGGATGCAATGATCAAGCAAAATGCGACCCAAGCCTTGCGCCAACTGTTGGGGGATCGTTTCACGACGTCAGAATCTGATCGCGAAATTCATGGCCGCTCAGAAAGCCATTTCGAGTTGATGCCACCTGCGGCCGTGGCCTACCCCACTACAACGGATGAGGTGCAGCGCATTGTTGAAATCTGTGCACGATCTGATCTTCCAATGGTGGGCTGGGGCACGGGAACCTCGCTCGAGGCGCAGACTGGGGCAAATGACAGCAGCCTGACCATCGATTTTTCACAGATGAATAAGATCCGGCGCATTGATCCTGAAAATATGCTAATCACAGCGGAACCCGGCATCACACGTAAAGAGGTGAACGAAGCACTACGCGATACGGGCCTGTTTTTCAGTGTTGATCCAGGTGCAAACGCATCCATCGGTGGCATGGCTGCAACACGGGCTAGTGGAACAACCACTGTCCGCTATGGCACCATGCGCGATGCAGTCAAGGCGTTAGAGGTGGTTTTGGCCGACGGGCGCATTATCAAAACAGGCACATATGCGAAAAAAACATCTGCAGGCTATGATTTAACCGCATTGATGGTCGGGTCAGAAGGCACGCTGGGCCTGATTACTGAACTGACCCTGAAACTGCATCCCATTCCTGAGGCGATCAGCGCGGGGATTGTCGCCTTTGAAAGCTTTGGAGGGGCTGTGCAAAGCGTGATTGAAACGATCCAAATGGCATTACCGATGGCACGCATGGAATTTGTGGATACGGCGACGGTTGAGGCCTTCAATGAATATGCGGATCGCAGCATGCCCCCAATGCCCCATCTGCTCTTCGAATTACATGGAAGCGCAGATAGCGTAAAACAAGACGCCGAAACATTCGGCGCAATTTGTCGCGAAAACGGTGGGCAGGAATTCGAATGGGCCGAACGGACGGAAGATCGCACAGCGCTGTGGTCCCTGCGTCATAACGGATATTATGCAATTTTGGCAGCACGTAAAGGCGCGCGTGCTGTAGTTACCGACATCTGTGTTCCGATATCACACTTGGCCGAGGCGGTCGAAGAAACCCGTGCGGATATCGCCGCATCGGGTCTGATGGGGCCAATTTTGGGGCACGTTGGGGATGGAAACTTTCATTCTGTTCTATTGCTTGATCCCGATAATGCGGCTGAACACGAAACGGCGCTTGCCCTGTCCGATCGCATGGCACAGCGTGCGCTGGAATATGGTGGGACCTGCACGGGCGAACATGGCGTCGGTATCGGCAAGAAAAAGTTTATGGAGGCCGAACACGGCGCAGCATGGGATGTGATGGGAACAATCAAACAGGCGCTTGATCCCCATAATCTGATGAACCCTGGGAAATTAGTGCGCGAATAAGACCTAGCGCCCTTCAATCAATGCGCGCGCGGCTGCGCGCGCTTCGGTAGTGATCGTATCGCCCGAAATCATGCGGGCGATTTCAAAGACACGTGCCGCGTCTGAAAGCAGATCAACGCGCGATAATGTCATATCCGCGTTTTGTTGTTTCGCAACTTGGAAATGACGATCCCCAAGAGCCGCAACCTGTGGCGAGTGGGTGACAACCAAAACCTGAGCATCCTGCGCCAATCGCGACAAACGCCGCCCCACTGCATCCGCCGTTGCGCCCCCAACGCCGCGATCAATTTCATCAAATATCATTGTGTTTTGCGCACCATCGCGAGACAAACACACCTTAAGAGCCAAAAGAAAGCGACTAAGTTCCCCACCAGATGCAATTTTCGCCAATGGTCCTGCAGGTGCGCCAGGGTTGGTTGCAACAACAAAATCCACCTGATCCTTACCCCTTGCCGATGGATCGGTATCTTTAATCTGTGTTGTGAACACGGCGCGTTCCATTTTCAACGGCGTCAATTCAGAAACCATCGCCAGATCCAGCGCCTGTGCCGCCGATTTACGTGCGCGACTTAGAACATTAGCAGCCTCATCAAAGTCAGTCTGCGCCGCGGCAACAGCGGCGTTCAATTCCTTCAGGCCGCCAGCCCCCATATCCAGCAGATCCAGCTTGGCGCTTAATTCCTGCGCTAATGAGGGGAGTTCATCGGGTGCGACATTATGTTTACGCGCCAAGGCACGGATCGCAAACAAACGTTCTTCGGCCAATTCCAGATCATGTGGATTGAATTCCAAGGCGTCCAAACATGCCTCAACCCCTTGGGCCGCATCATCCAATTCCACCATCGCACGCGACAACGCTGCCAACGGCTCCTCCAAACGTCCATCGGCGGCATCTGCGGCACCATCAAGCCACCGCATCGCATCGTTCATCATGCCCTCAGCCCCATCACGGCCCA
>JBMTQO010000030.1:0-27147 GCA_049446275.1 Paracoccaceae bacterium
TCGCATACGCTTCGCTTTTCATCTCCGCGATGTCTCGCGGTTTGGGTTGCTTCTTGGCTTGTCGCTTTGCAAGGTATCTTTCGTAGGCCGCATCCTGTTCGGGTGTATAGGTGAACTCAATGTCAGGTCCGCGAAAATCTTCAAGAGCATCGAAGAACTCTTCATCGGTCAGGAAGTCATCGTCGTTATAGTTGATCGTATCCATGCTTCTGTTACTTGGGTTGATGATGACCCCCCCCCAATCGGCAAAGCCAAAGACGCGAGAGGTATCAATGCCAAATTCGCTGGTTTTATCGGCCGCCGTAGAAAGGGCCGCAAATTGGGCCGCAGGTGTTGCAACACGTTCGGACATCCACGCCCGCGCTGTGCGCGCATTGGTCATGGTTTCGATTGTTGTGAATGTTTTTGAGGCCACAATGACCAATGTCGTTTCAGGGTTTAGATCACGTAAGACATCGCTGATATGCGCCCCATCGACATTGGACACAAAATGGCATTTTGGCCCATCGTTATAGGGGGCAAGGGCCAGTGTCGCCATAGCAGGCCCCAGATCCGATCCGCCAATGCCGATATTAACCACATCGGTAATACGCCCCCCCTGCCCGACAAAATCACCGCCGCGCACCGCCTCGGCAAAATCACCCATCAGGGTCAGGGTTAGAAGCACCTCGGGCATCACATCCTGTCCATCGACTTGAACCGCATCGCCATCCAAATTCCGCAAGGCCGTGTGCAACACCGCGCGCCCCTCGGTGTCATTGATTTTCGCCCCCTGAAACATGGCATCTCGTTTTTGCGCAACACCACGATCGCGTGCCAAATCCAACAGGGCCGCGCGTGCCGCTTTGTCGATGTTGGTTTTGGAATAATCAAACAACATGTGATCAAAGCGTACAGAAAACTCGACCGCGCGATTTGGATCATCAAATAGGCTTAGGATCGAACGATTAGAAACCTTTGAATAAAGGGATTTTAGTGCATCAAACATGTATCAACCTATGAAACTATGGGGTCCAATGGACCGTTGCGCCCATCATGACGGCACGAATGGGGGCATCAAAAGCATCTGAAATTGCCGCGCGTTCTAAGGCCGCACGCTTTTCATCGCCAAAAATCAGGATGTGTTTATTGATCGCTCCGTCCAATACATGCGCAGGCAGGGTCACACGGGGTTCGGGCGCACCTGGCGCGCGCATTGGAACCAGATTTGGGGCATCAGGCGCTAGGGCAAGGTTTAAATTATCCGCCTCTGGAAAGATTGAAGCCGTGTGCATATCGGTCCCCATACCCAATAACAAGACGGTGATGGGGCGCAAAACATCTATGCCCTCTGCCAATTTTGGCAATTCTGATTCGACGTCCCCATCGGCATAAAGGGGCACCAAATGGGCGGCCGCAGCGGGACCCGTCAAAAGGCGTTCTTTGATCAACCGTGTATTTGAACGATCTGATGTTTCGGGTACCCAGCGTTCATCACTGAGTGCCACATGAACGCGGTCCCAAGCCACTTCTGCCCCGCATAGGTCATCAAAAACGGGTCCCGGCGATGTGCCACCGGGGACAACCAAACTGACCCGATCTTCGTGTTGCAGCGCCTCATTCAATTCACTGGCCAAACGTCCCGCCAGATCAAGGGCCAACATATCACGGTCTGCATATTCGATTATGTTCATTATCGTATCTCTCGCCATTTACGCCCGTCGCGGTGCAATAGCATTAAGGAGTCTTCTGGTCCTGAACTGCCACTGTCATAGGGTTTTGGCACATCATTGCGGGCCTCCCACCCCTGAATAATGGGATCAGTCCAACTCCATGCCGCCTCAACCTCATCCCCGCGCATGAATAGGGTCTGGTTGCCACGAATGACATCCATAATCAATCGCTCATAGGCTTCTGGTGCGGTTTCGGCGTCAGGCCCCAAAGCCTCGGCAAAGGTCATATCAAGGGGCACATCCACCAAACGCATACCCCCTGGGCCAGGTTCCTTGATCGTCACATCAAGTGTGATCCCCTCATCCGGTTGCAACCGAATGACCAATGCATTGCGGTGCGATCCCGCATCTGGGCCAAAGATGGAATGCGGCGTTTCCTTAAACACCACTGCAATTTCAGAGGACTGCGCGCGCATCCGTTTGCCCGTGCGCAGGTAAAAGGGGGTGCCCGCCCAACGCCAATTGCTGATATGGGTTTTTAGAGCCACAAAACTTTCGGTGCGCGAACGTGGATTATCAACAGCACTGCGATAATCAGGTTGATCCCCATCCGCACTATATTGACCGCGCACCAAATGATGGGGTTCCACAGGGTCAAGCGCGCGAATAACCTTTAGTTTTTCATCGCGTACAGCATCGGGATCAAATTTGGATGGGGGTTCCATGGCAATCAAACACAGCAATTGCATCAAATGGTTTTGCACCATATCGCGCATTGCGCCCGATTGATCATAATACCCCCCGCGCCCACCGACACCAACGGTTTCGGCAACGGTAATTTGAATGTGATCAATGAACTGCGCATTCCATAGCGGTTCAAACAACATATTGCCAAATCGCACAGCCATCAGGTTTTGAACCGTTTCTTTACCCAAATAGTGGTCAATGCGATAAATCTGATCTTCGCGAAAATGTTTGGCCAAGGTCGCGTTCAGCGCACGCGCGGTTTCCAAATCCTTGCCGAAGGGTTTTTCAACAACGATGCGACTGTCACGTTGTGCAATATCATGATCATGCAGACGTTCGGCCAAATCCCCAAACAGGGCAGGCGCGACCGAGAAATAAAAGGCCCGCACATATCCATTACGCATCTTTGATTTCAGCGCGGCCCAGCCTGCTGTACCATTGGCATCAACATGTAGATAGGACACGCGTGACAAAAATTCGTCCATGTCACTATCAGAATGGTCAACCGCGCCAAATTCGGCAATCGCCGCGCGAACGATGTCGCGATATTCCTCATCGCTCAGTTCGGATCGTGCCGCACCAATGATTTGTGCCTCATGCGGCATTTGGCCTGACAGATGACGGCGAAATAACCCAGGTAAAATTTTGCGTTTTGCCAAATCCCCCGTGCCACCAAAAATCGTTAAATCAAAGGGATCAACGGGTATAACGCGAGAAACCATTTTTTCATTCTTCCTTTGTTCGTCGCTTTTGGTTGAATACTATGTTAGCGCTAACTTGCGCGCTTTTTACTGTGATATGTCCTGAATGTCTAGGAATAAGAGTGCACACAACACTGTTATGTGCAATTGGAAAACCTTGTGCCTGGCGTTTCTGTTGTTACTGTTCCAATAACACACAAAAAGGCAGGTCCATGAAAGATATTGAGCAAAGCGATAATGGGAAGAAATTCGAACATCCAACCCGCACAGCCAAGGGTGAGGAACGCGCGTGGGTCAGTCTTGAAACCTTAGAAACGCTTTGGGTGAACACAGGGACGCTGTGCAATATCCAATGCGTGAATTGCTACATCGAAAGTTCGCCCACCAACGATCAGTTGGTGTATTTCACAGAAAGTGATTTACGCGCCTATTTGGACGAAATCGCCGATCATAATATGCCTGTTACGGAAATTGGGTTTACGGGTGGCGAACCCTTTATGAATAGCGAAATCATTGAGATGCTGAGCCTATCGCTGGAACGGAGATTTTCCGTGTTGGTGTTAACAAACGCGATGCTGCCAATGATGCGGCGCAATATGCGCGATGGATTGACCGAGTTGAACGCAGCCTATCCCGGGAAAATGACCCTGCGCATTTCATTAGATCATCACAGCGCTAAAATGCATGATTTGGAACGTGGCGCGGGCAGTTTTGAAAAAACGATGATTGGAATGCGCTGGCTTCGGGATGCAGGGATCAAAATGGCCGTTGCTGGGCGCACATTATGGGATGAAACCGAAACAGACACACGTGCGGGTTTTGCGGCCCTATATCAGGCCGAAGGATTTGACATTGACGCCCATGCGCCGGCCGAAACGGTATTATTTCCTGAAATGACAGGCACATTAGATGTGCCTGAAATCACAACGGCCTGTTGGGGTATTTTGAACAAAGACCCGAGGGAATTGATGTGTTCAAACGCACGGATGGTCGTACGACGCAAAGGGGCCGATGCCCCCGCGGTTTTGGCCTGTACTCTATTGGCCTATGATCCGCAGTTTGAATTGGGTCCAACGTTGCAGGATGCAGATAGCGACGTGCGCCTAAACCATCCCCATTGCGCGAAATTCTGTGTTTTGGGTGGGGCAAGCTGTAGCGGGTAAATTCCACTTGATCGAAAACTAAGGCCACGCCAACTCACCACCCCCAATGAATACTGGCGCGCCCGTTGTGCTGGGACCGCTGGTTGGGCGTTTGTTTAAAACACGCGCCGCCAGATAGGCAAAAGCCTGCGCCTCTAGCATATCGCCGTTTAATCCGTGATGTTCAACCGTTAACACGGGCACCCCCAATCCCGCGCGTAACATGGACATGATGACGGGGTTATGGCGCCCTCCGCCGCACACCAAAACCTGGGAAACAGATCCGGGCACGTGTTCCATGCCCCTTGCAACCGTGGCCGCGATGATCGCACAAACTGTTGCGGCGCCATCTGCATCATTCATATGTGCAACCAACTTCAAAATTTGTGGAAAACTGTTTCTATCCAATGACTTGGGTGGAATTTTGCTAAAGTATGATGCCCTCAAAAATGCCCGTACCACATCCATATCAGGCGTTCCAGTTGCGGCCAAGGCACCGTTCGCATCATAGGCCTGTCCAAAGCGATCCATCATAAAATCATTTAGTGGCGCATTTGCGGGTCCAGTGTCAAAGGCCAAAACAGCCCCCTGATCAGTGATATCGCTCTTAAGCGGATCTACATATGTGATATTCCCCACGCCTCCTAAATTTAGGAAGGCAATGGGTTCGCTAACCCCAATGAATTTTGCACAAGCAAAGTGAAAAAATGGGGCCAATGGTGCTCCCTGACCGCCCAATGCCACATCCGCACTGCGAAAATCCCAAACCACGGGATGGCCGGTTTCACGCGCCAGTTGAACACCATCCCCCACCTGTAACGTGCGCCTGTTACCAGGATCATGCGCCAAAGTTTGACCGTGGAACCCGATCAAATTAACCGATCCCACTTCTAACTTTGCAAAAGCACGGGCATGCGAGCGGGTCACCAATTTTGTCGCCGCACGCACATGCAATCCATCCCATTGCCCCATGGCAAGACGTAGGATTTGGCGTTCGTGATTGGTATAGGGAACGTAGGCTGTTGCGCCAAATTCCCGAATTGTGATGCCATTCGTCACGACCTCAGCCACATCAATTCCATCCATTGATGTGCCCGACATCATTCCAACAACACGAATTGCATCACTCATGGCTTTTCCTTTCTTGCAAGGATCGCTATAGCAATGACGCAATCCCTTTTCAGGAGCAAGAGATGACCTTTACACCTAAATCAGATTTCCTTCAGATCATGCTAGAACGTGGCTTTGTTGCGGACTGCACTGATTACGATGGATTGGACGAAGCGCTGTGTAAAGGGGGTATGCCCGCCTATATCGGGTTTGATGCAACGGCCAGTTCACTGCATGTGGGTAGCCTGATTCAAATCATGATGTTACGTTGGTTGCAAAAAACGGGTAGTCGCCCGATCACATTAATGGGCGGTGGCACGACCAAGGTGGGTGATCCATCGTTTCGCGCAGATGAACGTCCCCTGCTTACGCCTGATATGATTGATCAGAACATCGCAGGCATCAAACAGGTGTTTTCTGCATACCTTGATTATGATGGCGCGCCAAATGGGGCCATGATGATCAACAATGCAGAATGGCTGGATGAGCTTAACTACCTTGAATTCTTGCGTGATATTGGGCGCCATTTCAGCGTGAACCGCATGTTGTCGTTTGAATCGGTGAAATCGCGGCTGGATCGGGAACAATCTCTATCCTTCCTTGAATTCAACTACATGATCCTTCAGGCCTATGATTTCCTAGAACTGCACAACCGTTATGGATGCATGTTGCAGATGGGCGGTTCGGATCAGATGGGGAATATCATCAATGGCATGGAATTGACCCGCCGCGTAGCAGAGGATCGCGTATTTGGCCTTACTTCACCGCTGCTGACGACCTCAGATGGGAAAAAGATGGGCAAATCGCAAAATGGGGCGGTTTGGCTGAATGCGGATATGTTGTCACCTTATGAATTCTGGCAATTCTGGCGCAATACAACCGATGCGGATGTTGGGCGCTTCCTAAAACTCTATACCGAACTGCCTGTTACGGAATGCGATCGACTTGGTGCGCTTGCGGGGTCTGAGATCAATGATGCAAAGGTAATTTTGGCAAGTGAGGTCACCGCATTGCTGCATGGCGCAGATGCCGCCAAAACGGCTGAAGCTACCGCGCGCGAGGTGTTTGAAAAAGGTGGAATCGGGGATGACCTACCAACATTAACTCTCAAAAGTGATGACGTTGGCGATGGCATTTCAATCGTGCAACTGATTGTGAAATCTGGCCTTGTGAAATCCGGGAAAGAGGCCAAGCGCCTGATTGCCGAAAACGGTGCCAAGTTGAACGATGAACCCCTGACAGATGGTAGATTGATGATCACAGCAGAGACGTTGTCATCGCCAATCAAACTGTCCGCGGGTAAAAAACGCCACGCTTTGGTGCAGCTGGGGTAATAAGACACCAGTACATCAATAAAAAAGGGCACAGTGCAGTGCGCATCTGTGCCCTTTTTGGCTTTAAAGTCTGGGGTTTAGTCGATCACCGACACCTTCATCATCGCATCGGGTTGACCAATCACAGCACCATTGCGCCCCTCGCCCAGCTTGATCGCGTCAACAACGTCCATGCCCTCGGTAACCTGACCAATCACTGTGTATTGACCGTTTAGGAAATAACCTGGTTCAAACATGATAAAGAACTGGCTATTTGCACTGTTTGGACTTTGCGCACGCGCCATGCCCACAACACCACGATCATAGGGCACATCCGAAAATTCGGCAGGGAGGTCGGGATAGTTTGAGCCGCCACGACCCGCATAGGACAGGTTGCCACCCATCTTACCGTATTCCACATCACCCGTTTGGGCCATGAACCCTTCGATCACGCGGTGAAACACCACACCGTCATAGGCCCCTTCTGAGGCAAGACGCGTAATCCGCGCTGTGTGTTGTGGGGCGACATCTTCGAATAGGTCAACCGTGATCGTTCCGTTCGCCTCTCCCGCGACCTGAATTTCAATGCCTGTGGCCTGTGCCGTCCCCGCCATCAGGCCCAAGATCCACGCAAGCTTACGCATCTGCTGCCACCTTCACGCTGATCATGCGATCAGGATTCATGGGTGGCTCGCCTTTCACGATGGCATCCACATGTTCCATTCCCGAAATCACACGGCCATAGACGGTATACTGACGGTTTAGGAAATGGTTGTCGTTGAAGTTGATAAAAAACTGGCTGTTTGCGCTGTCTGGGTTTTGCGAACGCGCCGCACCCAATGTGCCGCGATCATGGGGGATGCCAGAAAATTCCTGCGCAACATTTGGCAGATCAGAACCACCGCGGCCCGCCATGCCGATATCGAAATCATTTTCCATGTTGCCGTATTGCACATCGCCCGTCTGCGCCATGAATCCGTCAATCACACGGTGAAAGCACACATTGTCATACTGACCAGAGCGCGCCAATTCCTTCATGCGGATGCAGTGATTTGGAGCAATATCAGGCAGCAGTTCGATCACAACTGTTCCGTCCTTAAGCTCCATTAGGATTGTGTTTTCTGGGTCTTTATACTTGGCCATCGGGCGCTCCTATCTGAATTCTTGGGCAATACCTAAAGACCTTTGGCATTTAGGACAAGATGCAGCATTGACCAATTTCCCAAAACACGCGATCTAGCGCGCAATGGAATGACGAAAATAGGTGGCATTATGGGCTGGAAAACACTGGATGACATGGAATTGGCGGGCAAACGCGTTTTAACGCGCGTTGATATCAATGTGCCGATGCAGGATGGTCAGGTGACGGACGCCACCCGCATCGAAAAAATTGCCCCTACTGTGCGCGATATTTTGGCCGCGGGTGGGACACCAATCCTATTAGCCCATTTCGGACGCCCCAAAGGCGAACGCTTGGACGGGATGAGCTTGCGCCATTTGGTGCCAGCACTGGAACAATACCTGTCAGTCCCCGTTTTGTTTGTGGCAGATTGCGTTGGGCCCGCCGCAGCAGCGGCGATCGGGGCGGCCCAAACGGGTCAGGTTGTTTTGTTGGAAAATACCCGTTTTTACAAAGACGAGGAAAAGAATGACACCGATTTTGCCGATCAATTGGCGGCTTTGGGCGATATATATTGCAATGATGCCTTCTCGGCCGCGCACCGCGCACATGCCTCAACTGAAGGAGTGGCGCGTCGCCTACCCGCCTGTGCAGGTCGTTTGATGCAGGCCGAACTCAGCGCGCTAGAAGCGGCGCTTGCGACCCCAAAACGTCCCGTTGTTGCTGTGGTCGGGGGCGCGAAAGTCTCAACCAAATTAGAGTTGTTGGGAAATTTGGTGGCCAAGGTAGATTATTTGGTGATTGGGGGTGGTATGGCAAATACCTTCCTTGCCGCGCAGGGCGTAGATGTTGGCAAATCACTGGCCGAACATGACATGACGGGCACCGCTACGGAAATTATGGCCAAGGCCGCGGGTGAAAATTGCAAAATCATTCTGCCGCGTGATGTGGTCGTTGCCCTCAAATTCGCCGCGAATGCGGCAAACGAAACAGTGGCCGCCGATGCATGCCCGGCGGATGCAATGATCCTGGATGCAGGACCAGAGAGTGTTGCGCAAATCACAGATGTGTTCAAATCGGCAAAAACCCTGATTTGGAACGGACCTTTGGGTGCCTTTGAAATCGAACCCTTTGATCGGGCCACAAACGCCGCTGCCGCTGTTGCCGCGCAACTGTCGCAATTAGGTGATTTGATTTCTGTGGCTGGTGGGGGTGACACAGTTGCCGCATTGAATAAGGCCGAGGCAGCAAATAAGTTTACCTACATCTCAACCGCTGGCGGCGCGTTTTTAGAATGGATGGAGGGCAAAACTCTCCCGGGTGTCGCGGCACTTAATCAGTAGGGTTGCACGTTATGAAACGGATTGGTCTTGTTGCATTTGGATGCATCGCATTTTTTGGCTTGGGTGTTTATGCAACGGCGCAAATGATGTCAGGCCACTCAGGTCATCACATGAACCATGGTGGAAATGGAAACTACCAACACGATGAAGTGAACATGCCGATGCTCAACGACAAGAACACAACTCAAGACGAGGTCGCGCACATGCGCACCCTATTCCAACGCCACTCTTCTATCACGCGTGACGTGAAAAACATTGAAAACGGGATCATCACCACCACCCTGTCTGATGCCCCTAAAGTTGCCGAGGCCTTGATCAACCACGTCGCCGAAATGATCACCCGCGTGGAACAGGGCGATAACCCCAAAGTCCCGATCCAAAGCCCGACCCTCTTGATCCTATTCGAACAAGGTGAAAGTATTGAAACAGACATCGAAATCGTGGAAAACGTAACATCAAACGCAAACCTCGGATAATGGCGATGTGGTTGCCGCCCTACAAAAACATGCGGACGAAGTGTCAGATTTAGCGGAGCGCGGCATGGTCGCCGTTCACGAACAAATGATGAAGGCGCACCACAGGGGATAAGCCACCAAAAAACTTCATCCAATGATAGCGCAACCAGAATTGCGCACCGCGCCTTATGTCGATAGTACCAAAGAAAAGTACCGATGTAGGACGTTTTCATGAGCCAAGACACCAGATCCCAACAATTCGACCGTATCAAATCCGCCCCTGGATTTATTGCAGCCTTGGATCAATCTGGTGGATCAACGCCAAAGGCACTGAAACTTTATGGTGTTGATGAAACGGAATATTCCGGCGACGGCGAAATGTTCGATCTGATCCACCAAATGCGCTCGCGCATCATGACATCCTCTGCATTCAATGGGGATCGTGTTTTGGGCGCAATCCTGTTTGAAATGACCATGGACCGCGATGTCGAGGGCACACCTGCCGCCGATTACCTTTGGAATACTTGTGGCGTTGTGCCGTTTCTTAAGGTGGACAAAGGATTGGCAGACCCGGAAAACGACACGCGCATTTTGAAACCCATGCCTGATCTGGATGCGCTTTTGGAACGTGCTGTTGAAAAGAACATCTTTGGCACAAAAATGCGCTCAGTCATTGATGGGGCCAATGATGCAGGAATCGCCGCTGTTGTGGATCAGCAATTCGACATCGGCATTCAGATTTTGGGCCACGGCCTGATCCCGATGATCGAACCCGAGGTGACCATCAGCATTGCAGATAAGGCCGAAGCGGAACAAATCCTGCATGATCATATTTTGCGCCGTCTGAATACCCTGTCAGACGATCAAAACGTCATGCTGAAGCTAACTCTGCCAGAGGTTTCAAATCTATATGCGGATTTGGCCGATCACCCGCGCGTTTTGCGTGTAGTTGCCCTATCAGGGGGATATGCGATGGATGAAGCAAACGCACGTTTGTCCAAGAACCGCGATATGATCGCAAGCTTTTCACGGGCATTGACCGAAAAACTAAATGCCAAGCAAAGCGATAATGAATTCGACACAGCCTTGAATGGCGCGATTGAGAGCATTTATCGGGCGTCAATCGCCAACTAAACCTTTGGATAGGGTATAGATTCAAAAGACCCGCCTGGATTTTGCGGTTTTTTTATTTTTCGACCCAATAGGGGATTCACAAAACGAATCACCTGTGACATACTCGAGGTATAACATTTAAAGCCCTAGAAAAGGGCTGAGGCAGTCCATGAGCAACAAAAGTACACTTCCCTGGGGCATGATTGCAGGCATCGCATTTGCAATGGCCTTAGGGATGTACTTTACCTTTGCTGCGGTTCAGGGCGACTATGGATTATTCCGACGTGCAGAAATTTTGAACGAAGCCGCCAAACTGGAAACCGAACTGGCTGGCCTTCATGCTGAAATCGCATCTTTGGAAAATCTGACGCGGCGCATGTCCGATGATTACCTTGATATTGATCTATTGGATCAGCAATCACGCGACATCCTTGGGCAAATCCGTGCAGACGAAATCATTATTCGTTAAAACGTCTGCCATTCAGGCGTCCACGGGAACCCGATTTGTTTTTGCCTCCTCTCCTTATGCATGGTCGATATAGAGCGATAACACAGCTTGGACCTGTTAGTATTGGTGCGGCGCATAAAATCACAGCCATCCACCAAAATTAAAATTCTCTATTTCTTGGCTTAAACCATCGGCTTCATTGCCATTTTTGCATAGCTGTCATGCAAGCAAACTTTTTCCTCGCTCTTTTTCAATTTTTGCTTTAATAGATAGTTTAACGCTAAACTATTTTTTATGAGGTGTTTTTATGGTCGCTAAAAAAGCCGCAGCCAAGCCAAATGTATCGGCGGATGAGCTGAAGACCTACTACCGCGATATGTTGTTAATCCGACGCTTCGAAGAAAAAGCTGGGCAATTATACGGAATGGGTCTGATTGGTGGATTTTGTCACCTCTACATCGGACAAGAGGCTGTTGTTGTTGGCCTAGAATCTGTCGCCGAAGAAGGGGACAAGCGGGTCACATCTTATCGCGATCATGGTCATATGCTGGCCTGTGGGATGGATGCAAATGGCGTTATGGCCGAATTAACAGGACGCGAGGGCGGCTATTCCAAAGGGAAAGGCGGCTCGATGCACATGTTTAGCAAGGAAAAACAATTCTACGGTGGTCACGGCATCGTTGGTGCGCAGGTGCCACTGGGTGCGGGATTAGCGTTTGCGGACAAATACTTGGACAATGGGCGCGTGACCTTCACCTATTTTGGGGATGGTGCGGCTAACCAAGGACAGGTGTACGAAACCTTCAATATGGCGGCCCTTTGGTCTCTGCCCGTTGTTTTTGTGATTGAAAACAACCAATACGCAATGGGCACGGCGCAGGCGCGCTCCACCTCGACTGAGGATATTCACTTACGTGGCAAACCCTTTGGCATCCCAGGCGAGGCCGTTGATGGCATGGATGTTCTGGCTGTCAAAGCCGCAGGTGCCAACGCCGTTGCACATTGCCGGTCTGGCAAGGGTCCTTATATTTTGGAAATCAAAACCTATCGCTATCGTGGCCATTCCATGTCAGATCCTGCGAAGTATCGCACCCGCGAAGAGGTGCAGAAAATGCGCGACGAACGCGACCCAATTGAAAATGTGCGTGTCATGCTGGTCGACGGCGGCCATGCATCCGAAGATGATTTGAAAGCGATCGATAAACAGATCAAAGAAACCGTCAACGCATCAGCAGAATTTGCCAAAACAAGCCCAGAGCCCGCCTTGGACGAGCTTTGGACAGATATCTACGCATAAGGAGACGACAAGAGATGGCAACCGAAATTCTTATGCCCGCCCTGTCCCCAACGATGGAAGAAGGAACGCTTGCAAAGTGGCTCGTAAAAGAAGGAGATACAGTCGCCTCTGGTGATATAATCGCCGAAATTGAAACCGATAAGGCTACAATGGAGTTCGACGCGGTGGATGAAGGCACGATTGGAAAATTGCTGATTGCCGAAGGCACCGAAGGCGTCAAGGTCAACAGCCCAATTGCCATCCTTCTTGAGGATGGCGAAGATGTCTCTGCCGTTGGTGCGGCGGCGTCATCTGCTCCTGCAGAAGACGAAGGCGATAAGGTGGCCGCACCAGCTGCGGCTCCCGCAGCGGCTGTCGCCTCCGCCGCCGCTCCAGCACTCGTCGTTTCAAACGCCTCACCGGATTGGCCTGCGGATACCCCGATGAAACAGCAAACCGTGCGCGAAGCCCTGCGGGACGCTATGGCCGAGGAAATGCGCCGCGATGAAACCGTCTATCTAATGGGCGAAGAGGTCGCGGAATATCAAGGGGCCTACAAAGTGTCCCAAGGCTTGCTGGATGAATTTGGATCGCGCCGTGTTATTGACACACCAATCACCGAACACGGGTTTGCAGGGATCGCAACAGGTTCTGCCTTCGCAGGTTTGCGTCCGATTGTGGAATTTATGACCTTTAACTTTGCAATGCAGGCGATTGACCACATCATCAATTCAGCTGCCAAAACGCTCTACATGTCGGGCGGACAAATGGGCGCCCCCATGGTGTTTCGCGGTCCAAACGGTGCCGCCGCGCGCGTCGGTGCACAACACTCTCAGGATTATGCAGCATGGTACGCACAGGTCCCGGGTCTCAAGGTTGTGATGCCCTATTCCGCAGCCGATGCAAAAGGTTTGATGAAAACCGCTATTCGAGACAACAACCCTGTAATCTTCCTCGAAAACGAAATCCTATATGGGCGCAGCTTTGATGTCCCTTCCATGGATGATTTCACCATTCCGTTTGGCAAGGCGCGGATTTGGCGTGAAGGCAGCGACGTGACAATCGTCTCCTTTGGGATCGGCATGCAATATGCACTTGAGGCCGCAGATAAGCTTGAGGCAGATGGTATCGCTGCCGAAGTGATCGACCTGCGCACATTGCGCCCCATCGATTATGACACAGTGATCGCCTCCATCATGAAAACAAACCGCTGCGTGACTGTCGAAGAGGGGTGGCCCGTCGGTTCCATCGGCAACCATTTGTCCGCAACGATTATGGAACGTGCCTTTGATTACTTGGACGCTCCTGTTTTGAACTGCACAGGCAAAGATGTTCCAATGCCCTATGCTGCAAATCTAGAACGCCATGCTTTGATCACAACTGATGAAGTTATCGCCACCGTGAAACAAGTGACGTATCGCTAAGGAATTTTGACATGCCTATTGAAATTTTAATGCCCGCCCTGTCCCCGACTATGGAAGAAGGCACACTTGCAAAATGGCTTGTGAAAGAGGGCGATAAAGTTTCCTCTGGAGATATCATTGCCGAAATCGAAACTGATAAGGCTACCATGGAATTCGAGGCCGTGGACGAAGGCACGCTTGGCAAAATCATCGTGCCCGAAGGCAGCGAAGGCGTCAAAGTCAATGCCCTGATTGCAGTCTTGCTAGAAGATGGAGAACAGGCCTCAGATGCGGTGCTGACATCTGCACCCGCAGATGACGCGGGCGATAAGGCGGCCGAGACAGCGGTCTCCACAGAACGCGCCACACTCACAACGGCCCCTACCCCTGTGGCATCCGCGGCGTTAGATGGGACGCGCATTTTCGCCTCTCCTCTGGCACGCCGTATTGCGGCCGAAAAAGGTCTTGATCTTTCTGCGCTTAAGGGCTCAGGACCGCACGGTCGCATTGTGAAGGCCGATATTTTGGCCGCTGGCAGTGCCCCAGCGAAACCCGCTCCCGCCGCAATCGCCGCCGAAACACCCGCACCTGCGCCCTCGGTTTCCTCGGATACCATTGCAAAAATCTATGCAGACCGTGAATTTACGGAAATTCCACTGGATGGGATGCGTAAAACAATTGCGGCGCGTCTGACAGAGGCAAAACAAACCATCCCGCATTTCTATCTGCGCCGTGATATCAAAATCGACAATTTGCTCAGCTTCCGTGGGCAACTGAACAAACAGCTTGAAGCACGTGGGGTGAAACTATCGGTCAATGATTTCATTATCAAGGCCTGCGCCCTTGCCTTACAAACTGTGCCTGCGGCAAACGCAGTTTGGGCTGGTGATCGTGTTCTACAACTCACCCCCTCTGATGTGGCAGTTGCCGTCGCGATTGAGGGGGGATTGTTCACCCCGGTGCTTAAGGATGCAGAGCAAAAATCGCTATCAACCCTCTCTGCCGAAATGAAAGATCTGGCAACGCGTGCACGTTCGAAAAAACTTGCTCCGCATGAATACCAGGGCGGAAGTTTTGCGATTTCGAATTTGGGCATGTTTGGCATCGATAATTTCGACGCGGTCATTAACCCACCCCATGGCGCAATTTTGGCGGTTGGTGCAGGTGTCAAGAAACCTGTCATTGATGACGAAGGCCAAGTCAGCGTTGCAACAGTGATGTCCGTAACACTTTCCGTCGATCACAGGGTGATTGATGGCGCAATGGGAGCGGAAGTACTTCAGGCAATTGTAGACAATCTTGAAAACCCAATGGGAATGTTGGCATAAATGAAAAAACGTGCCTTTGGGCTCGTTTTTTTATTGGTCTATGTAATGATCCATCGACACCGATGGTGTCGCGCAGCCAGATTCTCCCACAATCTTCGCGGGCACACCTGCTACTGTTTTCTTGGCAGGTACATCATGCAATACTACTGATCCTGCGGCGATGCGGCTGCACATACCCACAGTGATGTTACCCAAAACCTTGGCACCTGCGCCGATCAGGACCCCATCGGCGATCTTTGGGTGGCGATCCCCATCATCTTTGCCAGTCCCGCCCAAGGTGACCGCGTGAAGCATTGAAACATTGTTTCCAACCACTGCCGTTTCACCAATCACAATAGAATGAGCGTGATCAATCATGATCCCTTGTCCCATTTTGGCCCCTGGGTGAATATCAACACCGAACATTTCGGAAATGCGCATTTGGAACATCTGCGCCATATCCTTGCGTTCGTGCTGCCACAGCCAATGGGCAATGCGATAGGCCTGAACCGCTTGGAACCCCTTGAAATATAGGAGAGGCTGCAAAAAGCGATGGCAGGATGGGTCACGCTCATAAACCGCAACGATATCCGCACGCGCGGCCATCGCCAGACTTGCATCCGCCGCATACGCCTCATCACAGATTTCACGCAAAATTTGTTCAGACATTTCGCTTGAGGCAAGCTTGGTTGCAATGCGATAGGCCAAGGCCTCTTCAATCGAAGAATGATGTAGAACGCAGGTATGCACAACACCACCCAACAGGGGTTCATTTTCTACTACTTCGTGGGCTTCATTGATCAAGCGATCCCAAACAGGATCCAAACCGATCACAGAGGACTGAACATTTTCCATGTTTCTGACACCTTTTCGCGCTTAACCCGTGGGTTTCATCCTTTGTTCGTTGGCTCATAAACTAATGTTTTAATTGCAAACTACAAGTCTGGTCTTTGTCTATTCTTATGTTGAAGTTCGGATTTGATCCGCGCAATGACACCCAGTGCACGTTCAAATGCGGCCAAGGTTTCAGGTTCACTGATCCATGTTAACCCCGCTAAGGGTGCCGACGTATGAAACAAGGTCGAAGAAATCGAACCCATCCCAAATCTAAATCTGGGATGGTTCCGAAGAAATTTTTTCCGATATTTATCCGCAATAGACGCCTGTGTCAGAACGTCCAAACAGGCCTATTCGTTGTTCTGTGCAGCAAAACGCGCCAACATATCCAGATCTTCGATTTGGATCGCCCTCATCCCATCTTCAAAACGGCTACAATACCCAGACCATAGGCCTTTGAAATTTGGGAAACTTCGATTGAAATGTGCCTGTCCTGCAGGTCCAAATCATGCATTGTGATGTGCGCGTTGATATGGACAGTCAAAAAATAAAGTGATTAATGTCTTGTTAGGTTCAAAATCCCAATCGCGCCATTTAAGGACAAGTTACCCAATGATTTTAGAAATTTACTTGATCACTCCAAGCGACTGAATTTTGATCCAATAATTGAGCCGTGGACAAAATTCCAAGCTGCCCGAGGTGGCGTCGAAAGGCGCCGCCTGTGAGGCAGGCAGCGCATTGCCAATCTGACGATTGGCTGGGGGTTGAAAACTATTGGATCAAATTTAAATCGCTTGGACGTAAGATGTTGATCTTATCAAACCAGATCATGCCTCCGCGATTAATTATTCGACTGCGCTTCGATCTTGCGCCATGCGGCAACGTTGCGATTGTGTTCGGCCAGCGTTTTGGCAAAGGCGTGTCCCCCCGTGCCATCGGCGACAAAGAAGATATAATCTGTTGCCTCGGGATTAAGCGCCGCTTCAATCGCAGCGCGGCCGGGGTTCGCGATGGGTGTGGGGGGTAGTCCGCGAATTTTATAGGTGTTCCACGGTGTTTCGAGATCCAATTCACTGCGCCGCAAACCGCGTCCCAAAACGCCCTCACCCCGTGTAATGCCATAAATCACCGTCGGGTCCGTCTGTAGCGGCATAGCGCGGTTCAAACGGTTCACAAAAACGCTGGACACAATGCGGCGTTCCTCAGGAACAGAGGTTTCCTTTTCAATGATGGATGCCAAAATCAACGCCTCGGACTTATTGGCTAGAGGCAGATCCTCTGCACGTGCATCCCATGCGGCATTCAGGATATCAGCCTGACGCGCAACCATACGGTTCACGACCTCCTGTCGCGTTTCAGCCCGTTGCAATTCATAGGAATATGGGGACAGCATCCCTTCGGCGGGTACATCGCCTATATCGCCGCGCAAATAATCGATCCCCTTTAGGGTTTCGATAATTTGCCAATTGGTCACACCCTCGGCCATTGCAATGCGATGACGGGCATCCCCACGCTCTAACACAGGCGCAAATTCTGTTGGACGCGCCTCACCCAATTTATAGGATGCGATATCAACCAATCGTTCGGTCGCAGGATCCAATTCGCGCAGCTGCACCGTGGTTGAGGCAACCCCGATGCGATAGACAATCTCAGATCCGCAGGTGTTCGCCCCGCCACGGGTCACGATATCCGTCACCTCGGCCATCGATGCACCCGCAGGGATCAGGAAACTACCCGCCTTCAGGCGTGTGGTTTTTTCCTCATACCGTGCGCCGATGCGCAAAAACGCGGCACTTTGCACAGCACCCTGCTCTGCCAAGCGATCTGCGGTCTCACGAAAATACGCACCCGAAGGCACGCGAAAACACATGGATGCCTCAAGCGGGCCTTGCGCTGCATATTGCCCCTTGGCCCAGATGCCCAAACCACCCATGACCAAGAACATAACAATCAGCAGCGTCAAACCGTTTGAGGCGGCAGCACGCCACATTAAGAAACGCGTCCCAACAATAGGCTGGCGTTTGTGCCCCCAAATCCGAATGAGTTTGACAACGCATAGTTGATTTCACGCTCACGCTTTGCATTCGGGGCCAAATCAACAGGGGTTTCAACGGCCACATTGTCCAAATTGATCGTGGGCGGCGCCACCTGATCGCGGATCGCAAGGATGGTGAAGATCGCCTCAATCGCGCCTGCGGCCCCCAATAGGTGGCCTGTGGCGGATTTTGTTGATGTCATGGTCAATTTACCAGCGGCATCGCCCATCATGCGTTCCACGGCACCCAGTTCGATAACATCGGCCATGGTTGATGTGCCATGTGCGTTGATGTAATCCAATGCAGATGGCTCAAGCCCCGCTTTGGCAAGGGCCGCACGCATCGCGCGTTCGCCGCCCTCTCCGTCTTCAGATGGGGCTGTGATATGATAAGCGTCACCAGATAGGCCATACCCCAGAACCTCGGCATAAATTTTTGCACCGCGCGCTTTTGCGTGTTCATATTCTTCCAACACAACAATGCCTGCGCCTTCGCCCATCACAAACCCATCTCGGTCCGCATCATACGGGCGTGATGCCTTATCAGGTTCATCTGCGCGTTTTGTTGACAGCGCCTTACACGCATTGAAACCCGCGATCCCGATTTCACAAATCGCGGCTTCTGCACCGCCTGCAACCATCACATCTGCGTCTGAGGTCATGATCAAACGTGCCGCATCACCAATCGCGTGCGCACCCGTTGAACAAGCGGTCACAACTGAGTGGTTCGGACCCTTAAACCCGTGTTTGATGCTGACCTGACCAGAAATCAGGTTGATCAATGCGCCTGGAATAAAGAAAGGAGAAACACGACGTGGGCCTTTTTCCTTGATCAATAGGGATGTTTCCGCAATCGACTGCAAACCACCGATTCCCGAGCCAATCATAACGCCGGTCCGTAAACGGTCTTCTTCTTCCTCTGGTGACCAGCCAGAATCACGCACCGCCATTTCGGCCGCCGCAATTCCATACAGAATGAAGTCATCCACTTTACGGCGTTCTTTGGGTTCCATCCAATCATCTGGATTAAAGGTTCCGTACCTTCCATCACCATAAGGAATTTCACAGGCGTATTTTGTCGTCACATTCGATGCATCAAAATGCGTGATCGGACCTGCACCTGATTGACCATCCAATAGACGTGTCCATGTTTCTTCTACACCTGACGCAAGTGGTGTAACCAACCCTAATCCTGTAACGACGACGCGACGCATCTGACTGCCCCTTTATTTCCAAAAATGCTCTCATGCCCGTATAGGCGGTTTTGGGTCTTCAAGCAAGCATACGCTGATTCAAAAACACCCCCTTAAAACGCAAAAAAACCCCTGCAAAGCAGAGGTTTTAAACGGTTCTGAAACTGCGAAACTATGCAGCTTCTGAGATGAACTTAACCGCGTCACCAAATGACTGGATGTTCTCTGCGGCGTCATCAGGAATTTCAATTCCGAATTCTTCTTCGAATGCCATAACAAGCTCAACAGTGTCCAAACTGTCTGCGCCAAGATCATCAATGAAAGAAGCATTGTCGACAACTTTGTCTTCGTCTACGCCTAGGTGCTCTACAACAATTTTCTTTACGCGGTCTGCGATATCGCTCATCGTATTTTATCCTCTTTTAATTCGGGCAGCGCCCAGTTCCTGCAAACTGCAGTCGTTTTGCCTATCATCAGGATGCCCGAAGATAAGCTCCACACCAAGCACTGCTCAAGCTGCGCGTGGCTAATCTAGGGGCGCTATAGCATAATCAATGCATTTGGCAAACGCTTTCGCGCAGAAATCCGTGAAAAGCGCCGATTTCGCCCCACGAAGCACCAGATGTTGTAATTATAGTGGAAATTTTTACTTTATCTGTCGAAAAAGATCCGCGCGGTTGGCAAGTAATCTGTTGATAGACAAATGGTTTGCCCCCTCCTATCATCAAGTTTGGTGCACAAGATAAGGGAGATCACGTGGCATTCAGCATCCATACCCCATTGATCGAAAGCTTGCCGCTGTCAAACATCTGCGGAACGCGGGTTTTTGCAAAAATAGATGCTTTGCAACCCTCTGGGTCATTTAAAATGCGCGGGATCGGATTTGCGGCGCAAAACTATGCCACGCAGGGTGCAAAGCGGTTTATTTCCTCGTCAGGTGGTAATGCGGGATTGGCGGTGGCCTATGCGGGGCGTGCCTTGGGCCTGCCCGTTTTGGTAGTGGTCCCCGAAACCACACCAAAGCGGGCAATTGAGCTGTTGGAACATGAAAAGGCCGATGTGGTCGTTCATGGCTCCAGTTGGATTGAGGCGCACGCTCTGGCCCAGTCAAAGCGCACAGAAATAGACGCCTGTTTCCATCCCTTTGATGATCCTCTGTTATGGGCGGGACACGCAAGCATGATTGACGAAGTTGTCGCAGATGGGATGCGCCCCGATGCAGTTATCTTGTCTGTGGGTGGGGGCGGATTGTTGGCAGGCGTTCACCATGGCTTGATGCGCAATGGATTGACAACAACACCCATCTTTGCATTGGAAACTCATGGCATGGCGTCCTTTCACGCGGCATTAAACGCGGGTGGTCCAGTGACCCTAGATGCAGTCAGCGGCGTGGCCACATCCCTTGGCGCGAAACAGGTGTGTCAGCAGGCCTATGACATTTCACAAACCCACGACATCCGCAGTGTGCTGGTGTCGGATAAAGAGGCAGTTGATGCCTGTTTTTCATTCCTAACCGACCATCGCATTTTGGTTGAACCCGCCTGTGGTGCAGCCTTGGCCGCGATTTATGCGGGTAAAATTGACCTATGCGATTTTGATAATGCCCTGATGATCGCCTGTGGGGGATCAACAACTCCGATTGAAACGTTGACGCAATATCGGGATACGTTGAAGTGACGTGTCTGTATTTTCCTTATTCTTAGTATAAAACTCCAACTACTATTTTCGGGCCAATCGATTGATTAGAAAGCGCCGCGCGAGGTCGGCTAGGGACGAAATCTCAAAACAAAAACGAGCGGTGCATCACCACCGCTCGTTTTGTCATACTTAAGATATAACAACGTTAGATCATCGCCATGCCGCCATTCACGTGCAACGTTGTACCCGTGACATAGCCTGCTTCAGAGCTGGCAAGGTACAAAACCGCAGCCGCAATTTCATCTGCCTCGCCCATACGGCCCGCAGGCACCTGTTGCAAAATGCCGCTTTTCTGATCGTCATTCAGTTTGTCGGTCATCGCAGTTGTGATGAAACCAGGGGCCACCGCATTCACTGTGATCCCACGGCTTGCCACCTCATAAGCCAGTGATTTGGACATACCAATCATCCCCGCCTTGGACGCGGCATAGTTGCCCTGCCCCGGATTACCCGTGGTCCCCACAACGGATGAGATATTCACGATACGGCCCCAACGCGCCTTCATCATGCCGCGCAACGCGCCACGGCACAGACGCATGGTGGCCGTTAGGTTCACATCCAAAACCGAATTCCATTCGTCATCCGACATGCGCATGAACAGGTTATCCTTGGTAATCCCTGCGTTATTGACCAAAATATCAACGCTGCCCATCGCCTCAACCGCTTGCTTTGGAAGCGCCTCTACAGCCTCGGCATCCGACAGATTACATGTCAAAATGTGACAGCGATCGCCCAATTCATTTGCCAATGCTTCCAATGGATCACGACGTGTCCCGCTGATCGCAACAGTTGCGCCCGCAGCGTGTAGGGATTTTGCAATCGCGCCACCGATCCCACCCGATGCCCCAGTGATCAGTGCGTTTTTACCTGTTAAATCAAACATCATTTTTTCCTTATGCTTGTGCCGCAGCAGCAGCATCTGCTGCTGTTCCAATGGCTTTGCAGTCAATGGCGCGATCAATGCGGCGCACCATGCCGCTCAGCGCCTTACCAGCCCCGATTTCCCAAATTTGATCCACGCCTTGGCTGGCCATCCACATCACAGATTCACGCCAGCGCACGGATCCTGTGACCTGTTGCACCAGTAATTCTCGGATTTCGTCAGGATCACTGACCCCTGCGGCGCGTACATTGGACACCACGGGCACGGCGGGTGCCTGAATGTTCACCTCGGCCAATGCTTCATTCATCTTATCGGCAGCAGGTGCCATCAATTTACAATGGAAGGGAGCCGAGACGGGCAGCAATACAGCGCGTTTTGCGCCGCGTTCCTTGGCCAATTCTACCGCACGTACCACGGCCGCCTTGTGACCTGACACAACCACTTGTCCCGGGTCATTGTCATTTGCCGCCTGACAAACTTCGCTTGCTGCTGCCTCTGCTGCGACAGACTGAACCGCATCAAAATCCAATCCCAGCAATGCCGCCATCGCGCCAACACCAACGGGTACGGCCGCTTGCATCGCCTCACCGCGCAAACGCAACAGGCGCGCAGTGTCCGCAACCGAAATAGCACCCGCCATGGCCAACGCCGAATATTCGCCCAATGAATGTCCCGCGACCATTACCGCATCCGTAATACGCAACCCCTCGGCCTCAAGTGCGCGGAACGCGGCCATTGATGTCGCCATCAATGCGGGCTGTGCGTTTTGCGTCAACGTCAGGGTTTCAATGTCCCCCTCCCAAATAAGATCGCTTAGCTTTTCGCCAAGCGCCTCATCCACCTCAGTGAAAATATCCATCGCGGCGGGATAGGCCTCGGCCAAATCCTTGCCCATGCCAATGCTTTGTGCCCCTTGTCCGGGACAAACGAATGCGCGTGCCAAATCATCCTCCGTCTTTATCGGTCTTCCTCAGATAGCCGCGCGGGACGGCTTGCGCAATGGTGGTGTTCAAATTTGCCCATCTTCTTTGGCCAAATTATAAAGATGCCAAGCCGCATGCCCGAACAAAGGCAATGTGAGAAACAGACCCAAAAACCATGGCTGCATGGACAAAAATGTGAATCCCGCAATGATAAGAGTCCAGATCAGCAGGTTAAAGAAATTGTTTTGAACCGCCTGAAATGAGGCGAGGATAGTAGTCAAAAAATCCACGTCTCGCGCCACCAGTATTGGCAAAGAAAACAGCGTTCATATAGAACAACAATGCAAACAACGCACCAACTGTGCTGCAAATGGCCAGCATCATGAAGCCGTTGGTGTTGAAGTATACTTCCAAGCTGCTGGAAGTATTGATCATTGTGGAAAACCCAAGAAACAGCACAAAATCTTGTGCCCCAATAGCAACCAAAACAGCCATATTACAATAAGCATCGCCGAAAGCGACGGGAAATTTGGCGTGTGTTGATGTAAAATCAAGCCCAGTATTTCGCTCAGTGACATAGTGTCATCCGACGCTAACTTGCCCGATATTTCGTAAAATCCCGCGGCGGCAAATGGGGCGATTATGGAAAATCCGCCCAGGGCCAAAACCAAACAATAGCTTTGCCCCGTTTCAAGAGATATACGCACCAATATCCACCCCAAAACCACTGAACAGCCTGAAAAAATATTCCACACAAGGGCGCGCGCAGGACATAAGCCGCAGCATGACGACACGCAAGTTGCAAAATATCCAGTGATATTTGAAGAAATTCAGGCGCACTGTGCGGCGGCATATCACCCGTCACCCCTCCCCTCCTGTTTTGAATAGGGTTCAACCGAACGAGAGATAAGAGCAAGCTATATTTCGCATGCTACTTAGGCGCGTGATCTCTCCATGGTGTCCCATGGTACCAATCATTGGCAAGTCCCAACAGTTTGGCGTCATGCCCGCGACCACCGATCAATTGTAGGCCCGCGGACAATCCCGCCGTGCCAAATCCAATCGGCAGGTTTACCACAGGCAGACCAATCACCCCCGCTGGGATCACAACCTGCATCCAACGGTGATAGGTATCCATCTGCACCCCTGCAATTTCCGTGGGATGCACCCAATCTATTGGAAATGGCCACACTTGTGCCGAAGGCATTAGAAGCGCATCATATGTTGCAAAAAGGTCTGCTGCCTTTTTAAACCACATGGATCGCACAACAGATTGTTGATGAACCTCGCGCGCGGACATTGCCAATCCCCGTTCGATTTCCCAAATGGCGGCGGGTTTTAGCAGATCACGCTTTTCTGGATCATCATAAAAAAGGACTGCTCCATTGGCAACGGACCATGAGCGCAACGTGATCCAAGATTCCCATAGGGCATCCATTGAAAAGGGCGCGTCAATTGATGTCACGTCCGCACCTAATTCACGCAAATCCTCAACCGCGCGCTCGGAAATATCCATGATACCGTCGTCAAAGGGCAAACCCCAATCACCCAACCATGCAATTTTAGCACCCATTAATGAATACGCATCCATATCATTGGCAAAATCCGCGGCGGGCAGTCCGTGGGGTTGGCGGGAGTCTTGCCCAGATTGCACCGATAACAGCGTCGCCAAATCCTTCGGACAGCGCGCCATCGGACCATTAGTTGCAAGTTGATGAAGAAAGCTATCACCCAGTGGCTCTGAGGGCACCAATCCCCATGTGGGGCGCATGCCGTATACGTTGTTCCACCCTGCAGGATTACGTAGGCTGCCCATCATGTCCGATCCATCCGCATAGCGCATCATCCTCGTGGCCAGCGCAACCGCCGCCCCACCCGATGATCCGCCAGCCGAACGCGTTTGATCATAGGCATTGCCGGTTGCCCCATGTACGGGGTTAAATGTATGGCTGCCCAAACCGAATTCGGGCGTATTGGTTTTGCCAATTATGATTGCCCCTGCCGCACGCATACGGGCCACCATGATATCGTCAGTTTTAACGAGGTTGTTTTTGAAGATCGGCGATCCCATCGAGGTTTCAAACCCGGCGGCGTTTGCCAAATCCTTGATCGCGATGGGTTCACCATGCAACGGCCCGCGTTGATCCAGTGGAACCCGATCTGCAGCCTCGGCCTCATTCATCAAATCATCAGGATCCGCCAAACTAATGACCGCTGTCACCTGTGGGTTATGCCGTTCAATTGCCTCCAGCGAGGATTGCATTTTTTCCACTGCTGTGTTCATGCTCACTCTCTCGCTTTCGGGGTTTAATCAGTGGTTGTCGCCTCGGCGCGGGATTTGCCCGATACGTCCATGGCCAAGGTTGCCGCCATGAAGGCATCCAAATCCCCGTCCAAAACACCCTTACTGTCGGATGTTTCGTGACCCGTGCGCAGATCTTTCACCATTTGATAGGGATGCAAAACATAGGATCGGATTTGGTTGCCCCAGCCTGCGTCGCCCTTATTTTCATGGGCTTCGTTGATGGCCGAATTGCGACGATCCAATTCCAATTGGTAGAGGCGTGATTTTAACGCCTTCATCGCGATATCGCGGTTTTGGTGTTGGGATTTTTCTGAACTGGTCACCACAATCCCCGTGGGGTGGTGGGTGATCCGAACAGCCGAGTCTGTGGTGTTTACGTGCTGTCCCCCCGCCCCTGAGGAACGATAGGTATCAATGCGAATATCGGCGGGGTTAACCTCGATATCTATGTTGTCGTCAACTACGGGATAAACCCAAACCGAACAAAATGATGTATGCCGTTTTGCAGCACTATCAAAGGGTGAAATACGCACCAGCCGATGCACGCCACTTTCTGACTTCAACCAACCATAGGCGTTGTGACCCGAAATCTTATAGGTAACAGATTTAATGCCCGCCTCTTCCCCAGGTGTTTCAGATTGCATTTCGACGTTATGGCCGCTTTTTTCAGCCCAGCGCACATACATCCGCGCCAGCATTGAGGCCCAGTCACAGCTTTCGGTGCCACCTGCCCCAGAATGCACCTCGAGGAAAGTGTCATTTGCATCTGCTTCCCCGTACAACAGCGCCTCAAGCTCTTTGGCGGCGGCTATTTTTACCAATGCGACAATCGCGGCCTCGGCGTCTTTGATTACGTCTTGATCATTTTCCATTTCACCAAGTTCGATCAATTCAATGCTGTCGTTCAGTTCGGTTTGCATATTGTCATGCCCCTCGACCGCGTCAATCAAGGATTGACGTTCGCGCATCAATTTTTGGGCGTTTTCGGGATCATTCCAAAGATCGGGGTCTTCGACACGCGCATTAAACTCCTCAAGGCGATGTTTCACCGTTTCCCACCCCATTCGCTGGCGCAACAGCTCAAGCGATTTGTTGATCTCATTGACCATGTTTTGAATGTCTGCGCGCATCTGGGTTCGTATCCGTTTTTAAAACTTTCTGGCGTCTTACAAAACTGCCCTTGTGCTGACAAGCCAGAATGCCCAGCACATCGGGGTCAAATTATTGCGTTAATATAATCCGCCTGAGGACAATGTGCCAATCGTGGCCTTGGGGCCAACGACCGCAACGTCGCCTGTGGATGTTGTGACCTGTTTTACCATATCTTCACCCGGCTGAATCAAATCGAAATTCGACCCCATAGCAAAACCACCATCAAATGTCACACCGAACAATGGCTCTTCACCTTCACGGAAAAACTCGGCAACGACGTGATCACCCTCTGCCTCGTCGGACAGGCGCGCACCCGAAAAGCGATCAATGTTAATAAATTGACCGCCCTCAGGTACGCGGAATTCACTACCGCCGTATTTTTGAATGGCCGACTGCATAAATTCGTTAAACACAGGTCCGCAGGTTGATCCGCCCCCTGCCCCTTTACCTAAGGGCGATGGACGGTCATACCCGATGTAGCAGCCCGCAACGATGTTGGATGTAAATCCAATAAACCACACATCGCGCGCCTCATTCGTGGTGCCCGTTTTACCCGCGGCCGCAACGTCCAAATTCACTGTCGCAGCCGCAGTGCCGCGATCCACAACACCCTCCATCATAGAGGTCAGCTGATAGGCAGTGATTTCGTCCATAACACGTTCACGGTTTGAAATGATCAATGGACTGCGCCCCTCCGCCAGCTTATCATCGCCGCATTCCAGACATACGCGCTGATCGTGGCGATAGACCGTTTTTCCATAGCGATCCTGAATACGATCTACCAAAGTGGGTTCCACTCGTTCGCCACCGTTTGCAAACATCGCATAGGCCGCCACCATTTTAAACAATGTGGTCTCCTCAGCCCCCAGTGAGTTCGCAAGAAAACGCCCCATATCCTCATAAACCCCAAACGCTTCGGCATATTCGGCAATCACCTCCATGCTGACTTCTTGGGCCAAACGAATGGTCATCAGGTTTCTGGATTTTTCGA
>JBMTQO010000031.1:0-26173 GCA_049446275.1 Paracoccaceae bacterium
CACGTTCATCGATCCGCAAAATACCAAAGATCACATCCGATCTGCCCGCAGCGCTGCGCAGGCGTTCAATGTGGCGATCCGCGTAATTCAGAGCGGTGTAAATCGCGCTTTCTGGCCAAATGATCACGTCAACCTTTGGGTCTGCGGCGGTGGCCTCGATCATACGATCCAAAAAGATTGGGGCGTAAAATGGATCCCATTTTTGCTCTTGTGGGGCATTGGGTTGGACCAAGCGAACCGTCGTTTCGGCCGAACCACGTTGCACTTCAGGAAGAGGGATCAAGGCGCAGGTGAGCATGATCGCACTTACCCCTGCCACAGCAGCCAATAATCGTTGCGCAAACAGCGCACAAATCATCAACAAAAAAAGTGTTACGCCATGGGGTCCGACCCATGCAAAGTAACCAACGACGGGGCTTTGCGACAATGTGTAGGACAGCAACCCCCATGGAAAGCCCGTGAACAAAACGCCCCGAAAATATTCAGCCACTGTCAGCCCCAACACCCAACCAAATGAGTCAAAGGGACGCACAAACCATCCCGCAGCGCCCCAAAACAGGGCTAGCCCCCCTGCCATGAATAAAAGAGCAAAGGGTGCCATGAAACCCGTGGTTTGGAGGTCAATCAAAAAGGGTTCGACAATCCAGTTAAGCGTGACAAGGAAATATCCAAACCCAAACGCCCACCCAATTTTAACGGGGGATGCGGTGTCACGAGACAGCTTAAAAAACAGGATCAGACAGGCAACACTGCTGAGCCAAAGCGACAGTGGTGCGTGACCTAGTGCAACTCCGCCCCCCAAGAGAACCGCAGCCCATTTGGGGTGCCGCTCCGACCAGATTAGTGCCCTATCACAGCCGCGTTGAAACACGGTTTATTCAGCAGCCTTCACAACCGACGCCAAACGTAAACGGATGCGTTTGACGCGCCGTGGGTCTGCATCAACAATTTCAAATTCTGAACCGTTTGGGTGGGATACAACCTCGCCCCGCACAGGCACGCGACCAGAAAGCATGAAGAGAAGCCCACCAATTGTATCCACCTCTTCTGCATCAATGTCATCATGTGCGACCAGATTAATACCCGTTTCTTCGGCAAAATCATCCAATGGCGTTTTTGCAAGCAACAGGAACTGTCCGGGTTTTTCCTCACTCCACAGATCGGCTTCTTCTATGTCGTGTTCATCTTCGATTTCACCAACCACTTGTTCCAACAGGTCCTCAATCGTGACCAATCCATCAACACCGCCATACTCATCAATCACCAATGCCATGTGCGAACGTTCCGTCTGCATCTTGGTCAAGAGAACTGACAATGGCATTGAAGGCGGTACGAACAAGACAGGGCGCAGTGTTTGCGTAAGGTTGAAATCATGATCCTCGGTTTCAAATCCGTGGGATAGTGCAAAATCCTTTAGGTGCACCATACCCACAGGCGTATCCAACGTGCCTGAAAAAACAGGCAAGCGTGTCATCGTGCTGCTTCGGAATGCATCGACCAATTCAGATTTGGTCACCGTGTCCGGAACGGCGATGATTTCCGCTTTGGGGATGGCCACATCCTCGACGCGCAAACGGCGGAGGTTTGCCAGGCCCAATTTCGGCGCACTGCTTTGGGATTGTGGCGCAGTTGTTAATTCGTCGCCACCAGCGGATTTTGAGGCAAACAAACGACCAAAAAATCCAGTTCGTTTTTTAAGTGTGGTCTCGTTTGACTGCGCGCTTTGCGCTGCACTCGAGGACCCGTCAATATCGCCCATTTTTTCCTTCCGTCAATTTGGCGGTCTTACTGATCATATGGGTTTGCGATCCCCATATTAGCAAGTATTTCAATTTCGATACCTTCCATCAATGTGGCATCTTGGTCACGAATGTGGTCATAGCCTAATAGATGTAATACGGCATGTACAATTAAATGTGTAACATGGTGCTGCGGCGCGATTTTACCAGTCTCGGCTTCGCGCAAGCATGTTTCATAGGCAATCGCAATGTCACCCAGTTCGGGATCAAAGGTGGCTTCCGGCAAATCGGGGCGCTCACCTTCATCTTCTGCAGCGCGTTCATCTGACGGCCATGACAAGATATTGGTAGCCTGTGGTTTGCTACGGAAATCCCTGTTTAGTTCAGCAATTTTGCCGTCGTCACACCCCAAAACACAGCATTCGAATCCCGCTTCAGTCAGATTAAAAAAAGACATTACTGCATCAAAGGCGGTTTGCGAACACCCCTCTAAATCCAAGCCGCGCCACCGTTCATCCTCTAAGATGACATCAACGCTCATTGTTGTTGAGACCGTTTCGCGTTCTTGATTAATGCGCGTTTGCTGTCTTCGTCATAGGCCTCGATGATTGCTGCGACCAAGGGATGGCGCACCACATCTTTGGATGTGAAATAGTTAAATCCAACACCCATGATCCCCTTTAACAAGCGTTCTGCGTCCGACAAACCCGACACAACGCCACGCGGCAAATCCACTTGGGATCTATCCCCTGTGATCACCATGCGCGATCCCTCGCCCAAACGAGTTAGAAACATTTTCATTTGCATAGATGTTGCGTTTTGGGCCTCATCCAGCACTACAAATGCATTTGCCAATGTGCGTCCGCGCATAAACGCCAACGGCGCGATTTCGATACGCTTTTCCTCGATCAATTTGGCAAGTTGTTTGCCCGGCAGAAAATCGTTCAGCGCATCATAGAGAGGCTGCATGTAGGGATCGACCTTATCCTTCATGTCACCCGGTAGGTAGCCGAGCTTTTCACCTGCCTCAACGGCAGGGCGCGATAAAATAATCCGATCCACATCGCCCGAAATAAATTTATTGACAGCTACAGCCACCGCCAAATACGTTTTGCCGGTTCCCGCAGGTCCAATCCCAAAGGCCAATTCATTTTCCATGAGAGAATTAACGTAGGCTTTTTGTGCGTCGGTTCGGGGTTCAACAACCTTTTTACGGGTTTTGATTTCAACGCTGCTTTTCGAAAACATCTCAAGCTGATTGTTATTTTCTGCGTTCATCCTCAATGCACGATCAATATCGGCAAATTCAACAGACTTGCCGTTTTCCAACCGTTCATAGAGGCTGCTTAGCACACTATGGGCTTCACTCTTGGCCTCATTTAGGCCAAAGATGTCCAACTGATTACCCCGCCGGATGATTTGAACATCCAACTGCTGTTCAATTTTGGCGAGATTTTTATCAAACTCTCCACAGAGCTCGATCATCAATCTATTGTCAGGAAACTCCAACGCAGTTTGACCTGCAATTGTGGATTTTTGCGGTTCAGATAGCGTACCTTGCGCCACTCACTACTCCATTTCTGCTCATAGATATGGTGCCAAGCGAATCTGGAAAACGCAAGGGATAGATTTTAGTTTTACTCGTTTTTATAAATCATCCGTAACACCACTGCCCAAGTTTTATCAGGCCCAAATCAAGAAATTGTTAATCGGTCCACAAAGACGGACTGACTTAAACCAACGAAAATCATCGATTTATTTTAACGATGTTGTGTTGCGCTTCATTGCCTTGGCCATGCGGAATGACGCAACTGCAGCTGTGTTATTGTTAAGCCATGGGCAGGAATAGGTATTGTATTCGCGATCTGATAATAAAACTGTTGGTGCATGACCGAGCCTTTTTTCGTCTGAACAAATGCCGTGCGATCAATGCGGCAGTGTTCATAGAGCACGAAGACCTCATGTCGCCAGTTTGGCCCACTGTAAAAATTAAATTGACGCTACAAACGGTTGTTGCGTGCTGTGATCCAAATAGGCGTCATCCAAATTCACACCTTTTGGATCGGCTTCAAATCGCCCGAATGTGTATCAAGAACAAAGGTCAAGATAGACCCACGCCGCTATACTGCATGCAAGGCCAGAAATTCGGCAACCAAACGAGAACTGTAAAACTTGTGAGACAGGTCTTTCGCGTAAAGTCCAAAAAATGGACCCAGTACCCCGCCCTATGTAGCGTGAAAACATTTACTGTGCGCTCAAGACAGTCATCCACAACTCTATCAATATAGACAGCGGAGAACTGCGTAAGGGTCAATCTAAAAACGTATGCGATGTGGTTTGGCAAACACGATGATTTTTTACAATCCCAATTTGATAGTGTAATCCAATGTTGTCTCAACTTCGACATCGTCCTCACCAAACGAAAACGCGATCGGCCCGTTCGCCACAGTGCTGCCTTCGTTTTGGATAAACGATGTTAAATTTGGATACTCCATTGAGCCTTGCAGTCACATTGGACAGATTCAGTCATTATGAATTCAGCATGCATTGCAACTCAGACAAGATTTGTGTAGCAAACGCGCAGCAAATTTGCCCTAAGGATCGTGCCATGTCTGAGTCCAAAAAGCTATACATCAAAACATACGGCTGTCAGATGAACGTATATGACAGTGAACGCATGGTCGAAGCATTGGGTGGATCAGGGTATGTGGAAACGCAAACGCCTGATGATGCGGACATGATCCTACTAAATACCTGTCATATCCGCGAAAAAGCGGCTGAGAAGGTGTATTCCGAATTGGGCCGCTATAAAATGCTAAAATCAGAAAAGCCTGATTTGAAAATCGGTGTTGCAGGATGTGTAGCACAGGCCGAGGGCGAAGAGATTATGCGCCGCCAACCGATGGTGGACTTAGTTGTAGGTCCACAAAGCTATCATCGCCTGCCTGAATTAGAAGCCAAAGCAGGCACAGGCAGCCGCGCGATTGATACAGATTTCCCTGAAGAGGATAAGTTCGAACACCTGAAACGCCGCCCCAAGGCAAAACGCGCCCCTGCCGCGTTTTTGACTGTTCAAGAGGGCTGTGACAAATTCTGCGCATTCTGCGTTGTGCCCTACACGCGCGGTGCAGAAGTATCGCGCCCTGCAGAACGGATCTTACAAGAGGCGCGCGATCTGGTCGAACGCGGTGTGCGAGAAATCACGCTTTTGGGGCAAAACGTGAACGCATATCACGGTGCAGGCGCGGATGGAGATGAATGGACCTTGGCGCGCTTGATCTGGGAATTGGACACAATTGATGGATTAGAACGCATTCGGTTCACAACATCCCACCCCAATGACATGCAAGATGATTTGATCGAGGCGCACGGCACCTGCAAAAAACTGATGCCTTATCTTCACTTGCCTGTTCAGTCGGGATCGGACAAAATCCTTAAACGCATGAACCGCAGCCATGATGCGCAAAGCTATGTTAAACTGATTGAACGTATTCGCGAAGCGCGTCACGACATCCTGATTTCTGGTGATTTCATTGTCGGGTTCCCCGAAGAAACAGATCAGGATTTCGAAGACACCATGAACTTGATTCGAGAGGTGGAGTATGGTCAGGCGTTTTCATTTAAATATTCCACCCGTCCAGGTACCCCCGCGGCAGAGCGTGATCAGTTGCCTGAGGACGTGAAAGCCGAACGTCTTCATCGTTTGCAAGCGCTGATTACGGAACAACAACGCACCATTCAGGATTCAATGTTGGGCCGCGAAGTTTCGGTTCTGTTTGAGCGTGCGGGGCGTTTTGAAGGACAAATGGTAGGGAAGTCAGAATACCTGCACGCAGTGCATGTGACCGACCCAACGATCCAAATTGGGGACATTCGACGCGTCCGAATTACCCAAAGCAACCCGAATTCTCTGGACGGCCAAACCCTCAATTAGGTCTAATTCGTGTTCCGAGTCACATTTCACTGTTTGTCATAAAACGACAACACCCGCTCTAAACGGTATTGTTTCCATGTGCAAAACAGCTCCAAGGAATAAGACAAATGCTCGCCATATTTTCGATGAAAATGGGCCGAATTGGTTAAACAATACCAGTACCAGCCCCCTAAAAAATGTCAGTTAATGTCATTATACATTTTATAAGTTCATATGAACACGGATGGAGACTTTTTTGAGTATTATTTATCGCTTGGGGGGCGGATTGTTATTTTTGGTGCTGGGTGTATTTAGTATCTTCGGGACTTCGGCTACGGCACAGGCGGGACGCTACATACCAACCATCTGGGTTGATCCAGATGGATGTGAACACTGGGTCCAGTGATGATGGTATCGAAGGGCACATAGAGGCGCGTCGCTATCCAGATGGAGGCACCGTATGTGATCCGTCTCTGGTCCACAATTATGTTGATAATGCATTCAAGGCAGGCGGCACCGCTGTGACCGGTGATCCGATTTAAACCATGACGTGTTGAAGACCGATCCTTCTGAATACTTCCCGATGCGCGAACGGATTACAGGTTATCTGGCTGCGGCATGCCCAACACGTGGTATCCACCATCAACGCGGATTATCTCACCGGTTGTACAGGCACCAGCATCTGATACCAAATAAACGGCGGTTCCACCAACAGCCTCAAGCGTTGCATTAGAGCGCAAAGGCGCGTTTTGATTTGTGTGCTTGTAAGTTTTACGCGCACCACCGATGGCAGCCCCAGCGAGTGTTTTCATAGGACCAGGGGAAATGGCATTGACGCGGATCCCATCAGGACCCAAGTCATTTGCCAAGTAACGTGTCGTGGCCTCGAGTGCGGCTTTGGCCACACCCATCACGTTATAAAATGGTGTCACCTTATTTGATCCTTGATACGTCAGGGTGATCAAGGTGCCACCGTTTTCTTCCATCATCGGATGTGCACGACGCGCCACCTCGACGAAGGAATAGGCCGAGATATCAAGCGAGTTTTTGAAATTATCTCTCGATGTATTTACAAAACGGCCTGTCAGCTCGTTTTTGTCAGAATAGGCAATCGCATGCACCACAAAATCAATCGTGGGCCAACGCGCGGCCAGCTGATCAAATGCAGCATCAAGGCTTGCATCATCCGTCACATCCACATCGACCATAAAATCAGACTCAACTGATGCCGCCAAAGGCGCTAATCGCTGACCAAAGGCGTCGCCCTGATAAGTAAATGCCAATTCTGCGCCCGCTTCTGCCATTGCCTTGGCAATACCCCAAGCGATAGACCGTTCATTGGCCACACCCATGACCAAACCGCGTTTTCCAGCAAGTGATTGCATTATAATCTGCCCCGCTCGTCGTTCTTTGAACCTAAATGACGGTTTTCTCTCTGGGCGTCAAGCGCGACCCAGCACTCCAAAAGTCTCATGGAACACTGTCAGATCGTTGGCAAATTACCCGCGATATTTTGACATCAGCATCGACCCATTGGTTCCGCCAAAGCCAAAGCTGTTGGTCATCACCGTATCAAGGTCTGCGTTTTCCACAAGGCTGGTGGCAATTTCAGCAGGATCCAAGGCAGGGTCCAATGTTTCCACATTTATCGATGGCGCAATGAAATCATTGTCTAACATCAAAAGGCAATAAATCGCTTCTTGGGCACCCGTCGCCCCTTGACTGTGGCCTGTCATGGATTTGGTGGAACTGACAGGGGGTGTTGATCCCTGACCAAAGACGCGGCGCACGGCCTCGATCTCGCCCACATCGCCAACAGGTGTCGATGTACCGTGGGCATTGATGTAGGACACTTTGCGATCACGGTTCAGGGATTGCAGCGCAAGGCGCATTGCACGCTCACCCCCTTCACCTGATGGGGCAACCATATCGTATCCATCTGATGTAGCTCCATAGCCTGTAACTTCGGCATAGATTTTGGCACCACGCGCCAAGGCATGTTCCAAATCTTCTAAAACAACGATCCCACCACCACCGCCAATCACAAAACCATCACGGTCTGCGTCAAATGCGCGGGATGCGCGTTCGGGGGTGTCATTATATTTTGATGACATTGCGCCCATTGCATCAAACAGGCAGGACAATGTCCAATCCAACTCTTCTCCGCCGCCTGCAAACATCACGTCCTGCTTGCCCATCATAATCTGTTCCGCAGCATTGCCGATACAATGCAAGGATGTGGAACAGGCCGAGGTAATAGAATAATTTATGCCCTTAATTTTATACGCTGTCGACAGGTTCGCTGAGATGGTCGATGACATACATTTTGGAACCGCAAGTGGCCCAATGCGTTTGGGCGATCCTGCCTTTAACACAACCTGATGGGCCGCGAACATCGAACTGGTTGATGGGCCGCCAGATCCTGCCACCAATCCCGTGCGTTTGTTTGACACCAATGACTGATCCAAACCTGCATCTGCGATCGCCTGTTCCATCGCCAAATAGGCGTAGGCCGCACCTGGCCCCATGAAACGAAGTGTACGTTTGTCGATCATATCGGCCAGGTTTAGCCCCTTAATATCACCTGCAATTTGACTGCGGAATCCATATTCCTTCATGTCTTCATTCGCGGTGATACCAGAGCGACCTTCCTTTAGGCTCTCTAATACTTCTGCGGCGTTGTTCCCGATTGAAGAAACAATCCCTAACCCTGTGACAACCACTCGGCGCATGTCGCTCTCCCTATTCTTATCTCTTTAGCTCTCTGAAAGAGCGACTTTCATATCTTTCACCTGATAGATCACTTCGCCATCCGCTTCGACGATCCCATCGGCAACACCCATGGTCAGGCGGCGTGTTTGCACAGCCTTGGTGAAATTCACGCGATAGGTCAACATTTTGCGATCCGGACGCACCATGCCAGTCAGCTTTACTTCACCAACCCCAAGCGCATAACCACGCCCCTTCCAGCCGCGCCAGCCAAGGTTAAAACCCGTCAGCTGCCACAAACCGTCAAGCCCTAAACACCCGGGCATGATTGGATTTCCGGGGAAGTGGCAGTCAAAGAACCAAAGATCAGGTTTAATATCGAATTCCGCGATCACGTGGCCCTTGCCATGTTCGCCACCATCTTCCGAAATTTCCGTGATACGATCCATCATCAGCATCGGGGGTTCAGGCAATTGCGCATTTCCTGGTCCGAACAATTCGCCGCGGGCACATTTTAACAAATCGTCGCGGTCAAAACTTGATGGATATTGTGACATAGTATCGCTCTCATTTCTATATGTTTCCGCGCTCTCTAGCATCCGCAGCTCTGATGTTGCAAGCATTCTCACTTGTTTCACATCTCCTGTTTGACGAAAAGAATTGAAACTGCCTGCAAAACGATCATATTATGAGCTGAACATGAAACGGATTATTTGAATGCGTACAGTGGCGACACAACGCGCCCACGACTGGCTGGCAAAATCAGATCTGCGCCCAACGCGGCAGCGGGTCCTGCTGGCTGAGGCCTTGGTGGGCGACGGCCAGCACCGCCATGTGACGGCGGAAAACCTGTTTGAACGGGCACAATGCAGTGGGGAAAAGGTGTCATTGGCCACCGTTTACAACACATTGAGCGCTTTTTGTGACGCAGGTTTGCTGCACGAAATTACCGTTGATGGCACCAAAAGCTATTTTGACACAAACACTCATGATCACCCGCATTTTTATTGGGAAGACGATGCCAAACTAAGCGATGCGCCAGCAGAAGAATTGAAAATCATGCAAGTGCCTGATGCCCCTGATGGCACCGAAATCGCATCCATCGATGTTGTAATCCGACTTCGCAAAAAAGGATAATCCCATGCGCGCTGTAACGTATTCCTCCTTTGGCTCCGCCAAGGATGTGATGACACTTGTCCAAATGGACAGCCCCACCCCTACCGCGGGCGAGGTTTTGGTGCAACTCGCGTATTCAGGCGCAAACCCATCAGATGCCAAGGCACGTGCAGGCGCACGCCCAGGTGTTACTAAACCCGCATATCCTATGATTATCCCAAATTCAGATGGGGCAGGAATAATCACAGCCGTAGGTCAGGGCGTGGACCCTACCCGCATTGGATCTCGGGTCTGGATTTGGAATGGTCAATGGCAGCGCCCGTTTGGCACATGCGCTGAATTTATTGCGCTGCCCGCTGATCAGGCGGTGGATATGCCTGATGATATGGCCATGGAAACGGGCGCATGTTTGGGTATTCCGGGTTTGACGGCCGCGCATGCGGTTTTGGGCGGTGGCGATGTTGCGGGCATGACCCTGTTGATTTCGGGCGGTGCGGGTTCTGTGGGGCATAATGCCATTCAATTGGCCAAATGGGCCGGCGCAACGGTGATTGCAACAGGATCACCTAATTCTTTTGATCGGATGACGGCAGCAGGAGCAGATCATATTTTGGATTATCGCGCGGCTGATTTGGCGGGTCAAATTCTGGCAATCGCACCCAATGGGGTCGACCGCGCGGTTGAAGTTGAATTCGGGCAAAACGCAGGTCTTTTGCATCAAGTCGTTCGCGCCAACGGAACAATCGCCGCCTATGGGTCGGGCAAGGAAATGGCCCCAACTCTGCCTTTTGGTCCCTATTTGTTCAAGGCGATCACAATCGATATCCTGTTAATCTACATCTTACCCAAGTCAGAGCGGGACGCTGCGATCGATGCGTTGCACCGCGCCCATGCGGAGGGTGCATTTAAACCCGCGGTTCATCACATCCTGCCATTAGAAGACAGCGCCACCGCCCATGACGCCACAATGACACCTGGGCGCGCCGGTGCGGTATTGATAAAGATACGTTAATTCCTGAATCGCTGAGTTTTCCTGCGCAGAGAGACACACGTATCTGTCAAAAAAATTACCTGTATTCCCCCTTCCCCCCAGCGCATAATCATGGTTTCTTGCATTAAAGATCAGGAGAGATTTATGCCTATCAAAGCATGCGTATTTGATGCCTATGGAACATTATTTGATGTGGCGGCCGCTGCACGTATCGCGGCAGCAGAGTCAGAGTATGCGAAACTGGCGGCCATATGGCCGCAACTGGCGGAAATTTGGCGTTCAAAGCAGCTTCAATACACTTGGTTGAGGGCGATCACAGGGGATTACACTGATTTTTGGCAAGTGACCCAAGATGGATTGGATTTTGCCATGGCCGCCCTAAGCCTTGCGGGTGAGGCCGAGATGCGCGAACGCCTTTTGGCACTTTATTGGGAACTACAGGCCTATGAAGAAGTGCCCGAAATGCTCGCTAAACTGAAGGAACAGGGGTCCATTACCGCAATCTTGTCAAATGGGTCACCCGATATGCTCAATGGCGCGGTGCAATCTGCGGGATTAGAAGAGCTGTTGGATGATGTTTTGTCCGTGGAAAGTGTTGGCATTTTCAAACCCAGCGCCAAGGTCTACGACTTAGTTGGTGAAAAGCTGGGCGTTGCCCCCAGCGAGGTTTTGTTTGTCTCATCCAACGGATGGGATGCGGCGGGGGCTTGTGGATACGGGTTTCAAACCGTTTGGGTGAACCGCGCTGGTGATCCAATGGATAATCTGCCCGCGAAACCGAACTTTGAACTTGATGATCTCACACTGATCCCTGATTTGGCCGCACGCTAATGCCACATTTCAAAACGTCTGACGGCTTAAACCTGCACTACACGGATCAGGGTGCGGGATTACCCATTCTATGTTTGGCGGGACTGACGCGATCAGGGCGCGATTTTGATTTTGTCGCCCCCCACCTCCACGAGGTTCAGCTGATCACACTGGATTATCGCGGGCGGGGTGCATCGGATTGGGCTAACGATTTCACAACCTACGCCGTGCCGCGCGAAACCCAGGATGCAATTGAATTACTGAATCATCTGGGACTCGAAAAGGTTGCGATTTTAGGGACCTCCCGCGGTGGGCTGAACGCGATGTATATGGCTGCAACCGCGAAAACGCGCCTGTTAGGCGTCGCCCTAAATGATGTTGGACCCAAACTGGAACAAGCGGGTTTAGATATCATTTCTGATTATTTGGGCCGCCGCCCCGCCGCAAAAACCCATGCCGAGGCTGCTGAAGTGCTCGCACGCACCGCGGTAGGTTTTGCAAATGTGCACCCCTCTCGCTGGTTAGAGCAAGCACGCATTTTGTATCAGGAACATCCTGATGGCCTGCATCTAACCTATGATCCAAAACTGCGTGATGCGGTGATAGAAGGTTTCAAAAATGCAGGCGATGTCGATGCATGGCCCCTGTTTGATGCGCTTCACGGTTTGCCCACGGCCCTAATTCATGGTGCAAATTCTGATCTATTGTCACGGGAAACCACACTCGAAATGAAACGGCGCATGCCCAACTTGCACCTGACCCATGTTCCAGATCGCGCGCATATTCCGTTTCTGGATGAACCTGAATCGCTCGTCACATTGTCCGCGTGGATTAAGGAGATGAAAGATGGACTATAACCGCATTTGCGTCGCCAATGATCGCCTGATGGGATATAAACGCGTGACGCCCCTTCTTTCCTCGCCCTTTTTGGATGAGATTGCGGGAAAGCAGATTTTTGTAAAATCCGAATGTTTGCAACACACGGGCAGCTTTAAATATCGCGGGGCGTTTTCAGCAGTGTCTGCCCTACCCGATGAAACACGCGCCAAGGGTGTGATCGCCTTTTCCTCGGGCAATCACGCGCAGGGCGTGGCCTTGGCCGCGCGTCAACATGGGATTAGTTCGGTGATCATCATGCCAGCTGACGCGCCAAAGACGAAAATCGACAACACCCGCGCCTTAGGTGCGGAGGTGGTTCTGTATGATCGCGAACATGAGGATCGCGACGAAATCGGCGCGCGCATTTCTCGGGAACGCGATCTAACCCTAATCAAACCCTTTGACGAACCAGAGGTGATTGCGGGCCAAGGTACCTGTGGCCTGGAAATCGCGGAACAGGCGACCGAATTAGGCATTACGGATGCCGATGTTTTAGTCTGTTGCGGGGGTGGTGGCCTGACATCTGGGATCGCGTTGGCACTGGAACAGGATGCGCCTAATATGCGCGTGCGACCCGTCGAGCCCGAGGGGTTTGACGATGTTTGCCGATCCCTGGTCTCTGGTCAAATTGAACGCAACCCTACAACCTTGGGCAGCCTGTGCGATGCGATTGTCACCCTGTCCCCAGGTGAGTTGACCTTTCCCATAATGCAGCGGTTGTGCCATGCGGGGATCACCGTGACCGAGGAACATGCCCTGCATGCTATGCAACTGGCCCATGACAGATTGAAAATCACCATTGAACCGGGGGGCGCAGTCGCGCTGGCCGCGGCCCTCTTTTACGGTGATCAGACATCCTCAGACTGCGTGATCGCGGTTGCCTCGGGCGGAAATGTTGATAGAGATGTGTTCGAACGCGCGCTAACCGCATGAGGACATAAATGAAAATCGCAAAATTAGATCACATTGATCTACATTATCGCGTTGATGGTAACCCAAATGGGCGTCCCGTTGTTTTTGCGAATTCGCTGGGCACCGATCTGCGCCTGTGGGATGCGGTCATGCCCCTGTTGCCGAAGGGAAATTGTTATATCCGTTATGACAAACGCGGACACGGATTATCGGACTGCCCACCTGCACCCTATTCCATGGGAACCTTGGTGCGCGATGTTGAGGCATTGTTGGACTACCTAATCGTCAAAGATGCATTGTTTGTTGGCCTGTCCATCGGCGGGATGATCGCCCAAGGTTTGGCCGTAAAACGCATGGATTTGGTCCGCGCCATGGTGCTGTCCAACACTGCGGCCAAAATCGGCCAACCCTCATTGTGGGAAGATCGCATCAATGCAGTTCGCAAATCTGGCATCGCGGCCCTGTCTGATGCGGTGATGGAGCGCTGGTTTGGGGCCGATTTCCGTGCAACACCCGAATTGGCAGCATGGAAAAACATGTTAGAACGTCAACCTGACGAAGGCTATATCGGGTGCTGTACGGCGATTTCTGGAACGGATTTTTACACGCCGACATCTGGCTTACGCCTGCCGACCTTGGGGATTGCGGGATCAGAAGATGGATCAACACCCCCTGATTTGGTGCGCGAAACGGTTGAATTGATCCCAGGTGCCCGTTTTGAATTGATCCGCCGCGCGGGGCATTTGCCATGCGTTGAAAACCCTGCTGAATATGCCCGTATCTTAACCGAATTCATGACAGAGGTAGGACATGCCTGATATTTTGCTGGTGCATGGTTCCTGCCATGGCGCATGGGCCTTTCGCGATCTTGCGCCCGCCTTGCAGGATTTGGGGTACACAGCATTTGGGATTGATTTACCGGGGCATGGGAACAACCCCCGCCCCATCACCGATATCACACTGGACCTATACGCAGATGCGATTTTGGATGCGTTTGAGGATAGCGCGATTGTTTTGGGCCATTCCATGGCGGGCTTTCCAATTTCAGCGGCGGCAGAAAAGGCACCCGATCGGATTGATCGCCTAATCTACCTATGTGCCTATGTGCCGCGCGATGGAGTTTCGCTGATCGATATGCGCAAAGAGGCCCAACGCCAACCTATCCTTGAAGCAGTAGAACGCACTGCGGATGGATTGGGCATGAACATCCTACCCCACAGGGCGCGCGAATTGTTTTATCAGGATTGTTCAGACGCGGTTGTGGAATTTGCGATTTCAAACCTATGCACGCAGGCCATCAAGCCACAGGCAACCCCAATCCAAATTGGCGAAAATTATGCCAGCGTTCCAAAATCCTATATCCGCTGTACAAACGATCAAACCATTCCACCAGAGCATCAATTGACAATGGTGTCGGATTGGGACCAAAAAGATGTCTATGACATCGCTCGCAGTCATTCGCCGTTCTTTTCAGATCCCCTTGGGTTGGCGGCATTGATTGATCACATCATAAAGGATTAAATCCCATGGCGGCCTCCCTGTTTGATAGTCCGAATTACGCAAAACTGTTTCCAGTTGGGGATGCGGGTCGCCTATTTACAGATACAGCCGAAGTGCGTGCGATGATGTTGGTCGAAGGGACGCTTGCCAAATTGCAAGGCAAGGCGGGAACAATCCCCGAAATCAGCGCACAGGCCATTCACCGCGCCTCGCTCGAGTTGCAGATTGATCCCGCAGGTTTGGGAGATGCCACGGGACAAAATGGGGTAAGTGTTCCTGGACTGGTCGCGGAATTCCGCAAACTGATGCAGGCGCCCGAACATGCACAATATGTGCATTTTGGGGCGACATCGCAGGATATTACAGATACCGCCTTGATGCTGCGCATGCGGCAATTGTTGGGATTGCAGGAAAAAGCGCTCAAATCCATGATCGCGCATTTACGCAAACTGGCGACAGATCACGCCGAAACCCCGATGGTTGCCCGCACATATGGGCAATCTGCAACGCTGACCAGCTTTGGGGCAACAGTCGCATCATGGGGACATCCCCTGATTGATTTGCTGGATGAGATGGAAAATCTACGCGCCACCACGCTGTGGGTATCCCTTTCGGGTGCGGCTGGCACAGCCTCGGTTTTAGGGAGTGATCCAACGGAACTTCGCGCTAAATTAGCCGCTGCATTGGGTTTGCAGGATCCAAAACGCAACTGGCACAACGATCGCAGTCCAATCCAACGCATTTCCGCGTGGCAAACGCGATTGAACCAAGCCTTGGGCAAATTTGCCCAAGACATTTTGATACATTCCCAAAGCACCCTAAAAACTGTGCAAATGGGCGCGACAGGTGGATCATCGACCATGCCACAAAAGGAAAATCCGGTTCAGGCCTCAGCCATTGTTGCATTGGCCAACCAAGCGGTCGGTTTACAAACCACCCTGACACTTGCCGCCCAACACAAAGAAGCACGTGATGGCGCGGCATGGTTTAGCGAATGGCTGGCCCTGCCCCAACTGTGTCTGGGCGCAATGGCGGCCCTGACGATTGCAAATGCTCTCGCCGCCGCAGTTTCGCCAAATGAAGCAGCGCTTTCAGCACAGATCACAGCCTCAAACGAACTGATACATGCCGAGGCGCTAAGTTTTGAATTGGCCAAAACGATGCCCCGCCCTGAGGCGCAAGCCGCCGTCAAACACTTGTGTCAAGAAGCGTTTGCCACAGACATAAATTTGATCGCCTTGGCAAAAACACGGTATCCATCCATCGATACCACCCAGTTTGGCAGCGCACATCAAATGGGCACCGCACCAGAGCAGGCGCATGCCTTTGCAGCACGGGCCAAAAAGGCAGAGCCAACGTGAGCAAATCAAAAATCAACTTTCGAGTTATCATCATCTTGATGACCGTTCTGCTTGATTCAATGGGGATTGGCATCATGATCCCTGTGATGCCCGAATTGTTCAAATCAGTTTTACCCAATTCCACAACCGCAGATGTATCGGTTTGGGCCGGTGCATTGGCATCGATCTTTGCACTGATGCAATTTCTGTTTGGCCCCCTTCTGGGCACTCTGTCTGATCGGGTGGGACGCAAACCTGTGATCCTGATCTCTTTAAGCGTGATGGTGGGGTATTATTTGATCATGGCTATGGCACAGTCCGTTTGGTTGTTACTGATAGGACGAATTGTGGGCGGGATTACCGCGGCGACACATGCAACTGCCTCGGCCTATATCGCCGATATTTCCACATCCGAAGAAAAGGCCGCGCGCTTTGGGCTTGTAGGGGCGGCCTTTGGGATGGGGTTTGTTTTGGGGCCTGTTCTAGGCGGCCTCTTGGGGGAATTCGGTCCCCGCGCGCCGTTTTACGCGGCCGCAGCATTGGCAGCGCTAAATGCCCTATCCTGTACGATTTGGCTGCACGAAAGTGTGACGAATGATATCCGTCAAAGCTTTGATTGGCGCCGCGCCAATCCCTTTGGCGCGTTTCAGGCGCTGGCAAAATTGGGAGGATTGCGGGACATGTTTATCGTCTTTCTACTTTATTCCATTGGAACCGCAATTTATGCTGCCATCTGGCCCTTTTTCACAGAGGTGCGCTTTGACTGGTCACCGGGAATGATCGGAATATCTCTGACCATCTACGGCGTTTGTTTTGCGATTGTTCAGGGGGCATTGGTAAAGCCTTTTATCGCCCGTTTTGGTGAACGCCGCACATTGATTTATGGACTAGTGATTGAGGTCGTATCACTTTGGCTGATCTCGATAATGACCAATGGTATTATCCTGCTGATAATGATCCCATTTGCGGCCCTTGGAGTGATTGCTCAACCCCCACTGCAGGCGTGGATGTCGCGTGCTGCGGGGGACAAAAATCAGGGTGCTTTGCAGGGCGTTATTAGCAGTTTGAATGCCTTAGCGATGATGATGACCCCGATCACGATGACCAGCATCTTTTATGCCTTTAGCAAAAATGGCAGTGCGTTTTATTTCCCAGGCATGCCCTTTTTCATCTCAGGTATTTTGGTATTAATCGCGCTCTTGGTGTTCTTTCGCATCCCTTCGCAAAAATAATGCCGCGTAACGGCCATCAATGACGATTTCGGGCTTGCGTCTGAGCCTGTCTGTTCCAAACTGATAAAAAATTAGAAAGGACAAAAGATGAGCCGCATCAGTGCCGCCGTATGCCACGAATTTGGCAAACCCCTGAGTGTCGAGGATATAGATCTACGCCCACCTGAAAATGACGAAATCGAAGTCACCTTGGGTGCTGTCGCGATTTGCCATTCAGATATTTCCTTTGCAAATGGGGATTGGGGTGGTTTTCTGCCTGCGGTTTATGGACACGAGGCCGCGGGTCGAGTGACAGCCCTGGGGAATAATGTGCGCGGCCTTAATATTGGTGATCATGTTGTTGTAACGCTGATCCGCGCCTGTGGACATTGTTCAAACTGTTCAGGGGGCGCGCCAACCATTTGCGAAACCCCTGTTGATGGCGTTGAAGGGCCGATCAAAACAGCGGATGGCGCACCCCTGATGCAGGCCATGGCCTGTGGGGCATTTGCGGAAAAGGTGGTTGTAGCCCAGTCACAAGTTGTAAAAATTCCTGAAAGCGTCCCTTTTGCCTCGGCCTCTCTTTTGGCCTGTGGCGTAATCACAGGCGTCGGTGCGGTTGTGAACGCCGCACAGTTGCGTCCCGGACAGGACGTTGTCGTGATCGGCGCAGGGGGTGTTGGCCTAAACGCAATTCAGGGCGCGCGTATCGCAGGCGCACGACGCATCGTCGCCGTGGATATGAGCGAAGAGAAATTGGAAATCGCCAAGGAATTTGGGGCAACGGATGGTGTCTTGGCAACTTGTGACGCCCCATGGCGCGCGGCGAAAAAGGCGATGGGACGTGGTGCGGATGCAGTCTTCGTCACAGTTGGTATTAGTGCTGTTTATGATCAGGCCCCCCGCTATTTGGGTTATGGGGGCAAAGTTGTCATGGTCGGCATGCCAAAATCGGGTGAAAGTTCAACATATGAACCCGTGATGATGGCGGCCGTGTCCCAGGGCATGATTGGATCAAAAATGGGCGATGTGGTAATCCAACGCGATATTCCATGGATGGTCGATATGTACCAACAAGACCGCCTGAAATTGGATGAATTGGTGTCGGGCCGTTGGTGTTTGGATCAAATCAACGAGGCGATCGAAGACACAAAATCAGGATCGGCCAAGCGCAACATCATTGAATTTGACATCTAAAGGAAGCATTTCATGCGTCTAACGGATCTGGATATTATCGTCACCGCCCCCCCTGCACCGGGATGGGGTGGACAGTATTGGATATTGGTGAAACTGACCACGGACACTGGCATCACGGGTTGGGGCGAATGCTATGCCTCTTCTATCGGGCCAGAGGCGATGCGTGTCGTCATCACAGATGTCTTTTCCCGCTATTTCCTGAACGAAAATCCAGAAAACGTGGAACGCATGTTTCGTCGCACGTTTTCATCAGGCTTTACGCAGCGCCCTGACTTAACGGTCATGGGGGCATTTTCCGGTTTAGAAATCGCCTGCTGGGACATTCTGGGCAAGGATCGGGATCGTCCTGTTTGGGCCTTGCTGGGCGGGATGATGAATGAACGTGTGCGCGCCTATAGCTATCTTTATCCGATGGCGCATCACGATATATCTCGATTTTGGACGAATGCCGAGTGGAACGCAGAAAGCGCTGCCGATTTGATTGCGCGCGGGTATACAGCGATCAAGGTCGATCCTGCAGGGCCCTATACCATGCGCGGCGGCCATCACCCTGCCCTCAGCGATATCTCCATGTCGGTCGAATTTTGCGCCGCGATCCGCGCCGCCGTTGGGGACAGAGCCGATATTCTGTTCGGCACCCATGGTCAGTTTAATACCGATGGTGCCATTCGGTTGGGCAAGGCGATCGAACCCTACAATCCCCTCTGGTATGAAGAACCAATTCCCCCTGACAACCTATTGGAATTCACGAATGTTGCACGCGCCGTGAACATCCCGATTGCCACAGGTGAACGCATGACAACCAAGGCGGAATTTGGAACAATTCTGCGCACGGGCGGTGCATCAATCCTACAGCCTGCCTTGGGGCGCGCAGGTGGCATTTGGGAGATGAAGAAAACTGCAGCGATTGCCGAAATCTTTAACGCGCAAATGGCACCGCACCTTTATGCAGGGCCCATTGAATGGGCCGCAAATGTACATTTGGCAGTGTCCATTCCCAACCTATTGATCGCAGAAACCATTGAAACCCGATTTCATGATCAATTGATCAAGGGCAGCATACGGGTGGACAACGGATATATCCCCGCCCCCACGGCCCCAGGTTTAGGGATTGATGTGGACGAGGATTTGGCCCGCGCCCATCCGTTTACAGGCACAGGCCTGCACCTGATGATGCAGGACGATCCATGCGATTACCAAAACGGCAATGCGTTTCAAGGGGGCGCACCGATAAAGAATTGATCTCAAAAAGTGAATATGTCATGGTGCGCCCAGAATTTATCACAGGCGTAACATGGCAATCGATTTAAAATCCCCCCCAAAAGAGATGGAAACAAACGCAGCACTTGCAGCGAATTTCCTGAAAACGATGGCGCATGAGGGGCGTTTGATGATCCTATGCCACTTGGGATCGGGCGAAAAATCCGTAAGCGAACTGGAAGACATCCTGAACTGTCGCCAAGCTGCTGTAAGCCAGATGTTAGCCCGCCTGCGCGAGGATGGCATGGTTGACACACGCCGTGACGGGAAAACCATTTACTATTCATTGGCAAACAATAATACCGCACAACTTATTCAATTGCTTTACAATATTTTTTGCGGCCCAGACGCGAAACAGCAGTAACCGTCTTTGACAGTGTTGGTAGATCACGCGCGGATCAATCCGCACATGATCTCATTGCATAAAGTGGGTTATGCGCGTTCCCACGGATTGATAAAGGCACCCAGCACGCCGCCGATGGCCGCGTCATCTGCCCCGCCTGACACTTGTGCAACAAGGCCGCGCTTTTTATCGTCCATCACAGACATAACGGACGCATCAACTCCCGCATCTGCAAGTGCCGCGTTGTAGATGCGTGTGATCGCGCTTTTGCGCAGATCGGGCTTGAACACTTTACCAACGGCGGTTTTAGGGAGTTCTTGCAAAATCTCCACATGTTTTGGGTGGGCTGCGCGCTCAGAGACATTCTCAAGACAGAATTCTATCAACTCTGCCTCGGTGACCTTGGCCCCTGCGACCAATTCTACATACGCACATGGAATTTCACCCGCGTGGGCATCTGGCTGACCAATCGCACCGGCAAAGGCGACGGCGTCATGACCCAACAGCGCTTCTTCGATCAGGGCGGGATCAATGTTGTGACCACCACGAATAATCAAATCCTTGGCACGGCCTGTGATCCACAGATATTTATCCGCATCTTTACGACCCAAATCGCCCGTACGCAGATAGACATCGTTATAATACAGATCTTTGTTTTTGTCGGCCTCTGTATAGGTGCCGCCCGGACGCACGCCCGGATTTGCGATACAGATTTCGCCAACCTCATCCACACCACATTCCACCATTTCACCGTCCACGGCTTTGATGACTTTGACATCTGTGTATGGGAAATTTAGACCGACAGAGCCAACCTTTTTCTCACCATCAACAGGATTACAAGACACCAAACAGGTTGCCTCGGTCAGGCCATAGCCCTCAACAATTGTAACGCCTGTTGCCTCTTCAAAGCGGCGGAAAAGTTCCAGCGGGAGTGGGGCAGACCCAGAGAAAGATGTTTTTACGGTAGAAATATCCGCGTCTACAGGACGCTGCATCAATGCAGAAATCGCCGTTGGCACGGTAATCACAAATGTGATGCCCCAGCGTTCTATCAACTTCCAGAAATTATCAAAGACCCCATCCCCACGATAGCCCGCAGGCGTTGGGAAAAGCACATGCGCCCCAGATGACACCATGGCCATCAAAATCACATGCACCGCAAAGACGTGGAATAAGGGCAAAGGGCAGATCACTGCATCCTCTTCAGTGAACAGCAATGTGTCCCCGAGCCAACCATTATAAATCATGCCTGAATAGGTGTGCTGTGCAACCTTTGGCATGCCCGTAGTACCGCCTGTGTGGAAATAGGCTGCAACACGATCTTCGCAAACATCCTCGAAATCTAAGGTCGTGTTTTGTTGCGCCATTAGTGTGTTAAAGTCATAGATTTTCGCCTGATGGGACACAGGGTTTTTTGGGCGGATCAGTGGAACAATCACTGATTTCGGGAATGTCAGATAGCGCAATAGATCAACTTCTATCACCGCTTTTACATTTGGGGCCGCGGCCACGGCCGCTGCCGCCTTTTGTGGGATATCGGTTTTTGGAAACGCCTTAAGCGTGACAACTACTTTGGCATTTGTTTCGCGCAAAATGGCGGCAATCTGATCTGTATCCAGAAGCGGATTGATCGGATTCACAATCCCTGCAATCGCGCCCCCTATAACAGATAAGACCGTTTCCATGGCATTCGGCAAGATATACGCGACTACATCATTTGGCCCGACGCCCAACGCTCGAAACATATTCGCCGTTTGCGTGGTTTTTTGATGCAACTCGTCCCAAGAAAGCGTTTCCGCCTTATCCTTGGGTCCTGATGTCAACTGATAGCTGACCGCACGACGCGATCCAAAATTATTCTTGGTCCGCGTTAACAGCTGATAAAGCGTGACTGGCACATCGCGTTCCGCCCATGTGCATTCATCTTCTAAGGCCCGTGTGTCTTCTACTGACGCCCACTGCATTTGGCCATTCCTCCCTGTTTTTTAGCTTTGTACCATGATGTAGGAAGGGGTGGAAAATCAAGTCATATTTAAGTCGCCGTAAGGTTAACTTGGGTCAAATCCTGCAGTAAATTGTAACTTGGCCAAACGGGCATAAAGACCCTGCTCCGCAATAAGGCTATCGTGCGTGCCGTGGGCAACGATTTTACCTTGATCCATGACCAGAATACGATCCGCTTTTTTCACGGTCGCCAAACGGTGCGCAATGACTAATGTTGTACGATCTGCGGAGAGGTTCTCAACAGCCGCCTGAACCAAGCGTTCGCTTTCTGCATCCAAAGCGCTTGTTGCCTCATCCAGCAGGAGGATGGGGGCGTCACGCAGGATCGCACGCGCGATGGCGATGCGTTGTTTTTGGCCCCCTGACAACATCACACCGCGTTCGCCAACATAGGTGTCGTACCCATCAGGCAAGGCCGAGATGAAATCATGTGCAGCTGCGGCCTCGGCCGCGGCGATCACATCCTCGTCACTGGCCTCTGGACGGCCAAAGCGGATGTTTTCCATGGCAGACAGGGCAAAAATCGCCGCATCCTGCGGAACCAGGGCGATGTGTTTGCGAAAATCATGACGCGCCATGTCGCGCAAATTGACGCCATCAATTGTGATGCCCCCAATCTCTGGATCATAAAAGCGCAACAGCATTTGCATAATGGTGGATTTCCCGGCACCAGAGGGCCCCACAATTGCAACAGTCTCCCCTGCAGCCACCTTAAACGCGACCTCATCAAGCGCGACGATATTTGGACGCTGCGGATAATGAAACGTTACGGCGTCAAATGTGATTGCACCAGAAACGCGCGTAGGTAGAGATTTGGGCGCTGTGGGGTCTTGAACTGCATCCTCGATCGCGAGCAATTCAACCAAACGTTCCGTTGCCCCTGCCGCGCGCTGTAACTCGCCCCAAATTTCTGAGAGGGCAGCAACACCACCCGCCACCATAATGGAATAAATCAAAAATTGCACCAATGTGCCTGCAGTCATTTGATCAGTACGCACATCATTAGCACCAATCCATAAAACACCCACAACACCCGCAAAAACTAAAAAGATTACGATTGCCGTCATCCAGGCGCGTGCGAAGATCCGACGACGCGCTACAACAAAGCTTTTCTCAGATACAACGTCAAAGGATTTGCGCGTCAACGCCTCATGCGTAAAGGCCTGAACGGTTTGCACAGCACCTAAGTATTCAGCGGCATTGCCCGAACTATTCGCGATCCAGTCTTGATTTTCTTTGCTCAGCTTTCGCAGGCGCCGCCCCAACGTTAGGATTGGAATAATGACTGCGGGCACGATTAACAGAACCAACCCCGTCAGTTTTGCCGAGGTTAGCAGCATCATCACTAACCCACCGACAAAGATCAGTAAATTGCGCAGCGCAATAGAGACGGATGATCCAATCACGGACAGGATCAGCGTGGTGTCCGTTGTAATTCGGCTAAGAACCTCGCCAGTCAGGATGGTTTCATAAAAACTTGGTCCCATTCCGATCACACGTCCAAACACAGCCTTACGGATATCCGTAACCACTCGTTCGCCCAAACGCGTAACCAGAGAATAGCGCACCGCTGTTCCCAGCGCCAACAAGGCCGCAATTGCGATAGCCGCGCCAAAGTACTGATCCAACAATCCAACTTGTTCCACATTAAAGGTGTCGATCACGCGGCGCACAGCCAAGGGAAAGACCAGCGATATCGAAGCCGTCAGAACCAAAGCAAGCAATGCCGCAATCATAAGGCCACGATATGGCCGCAAAAACGGCCATAACGCGCGCAAGTTAGAAAGATTTTTAGATGTCGCGCGTTCGGCGTTATCGCTCATGTATGCTCCGTTAATTTATGCGGCCCTTAAACGCGAACACACCTACAAGGTCAAGCGAAGCCTTCACGATCGCGTCGACGTGCACAGACCCTACGTCATAAACAACACATGCTTACAGATCAGTTGGTTACACGATAAAGGGGAAAATCCTTGGAGCGGGTAGCGGGTTCCAAACTAGTATGTAGTACAATAACTTACGCGAATTTTTATTAATATAAGTCAGATGGTTATTGATAAAGCGGTGCTTATTGGTATCTATCAGTATGTATAAATTACATACTTAAGTGTAACGTCAAGTGTAACGTCTCATGCTCAGAACTGATTTGCAAATACGTAAATGGAAGCCAGCCAGTAGCGGTGAAAGAAAGGCGTGCGGCGAAAGCCTGTATATTCGAGGCTGGAACGATGGCACCAAATCATTTGAGCTTAGAGCGCAAAAGCAGTTCGTAACTCTTGGACACTATCCCGCATTAAATTTATCTACTGCCCGCCACCTGACCATTACCAGCAGAAGTTTATTGAAAGATGGAATAATACCCATCGAAAAACTCAAACTTCTAATGCCTCGTGTCCAGTCCAGCGACGAGTTAGTCGACTTAGCAAAACGTACTAAGGGTACGTACCATATTGGTGATATTCCTACGTTCGATACTCTGTTCCAGCAATGGCACGAAACCTTGAATAAAGCAGGTAAGTTCACCCACCCTGCTTCACTAAGAAGACCTCTTTCACAGTACAAAAATCATGCAAAAGATCACATTGGACACTTGCCTGTAGATCAAATTTCGCGATCACACATCAAAACGTTTATGCAGCCCCTATTCTTATCTAAGCCTGTAACTGCTAAAAGCCTACTTGAATACATCCGTAGAGTTCTACAAATCGCTTTTGATGACGAAATCATAGAGCAAAACCCCTGCCCGAGCTTGAAGTCATTTACGGAAAAAGAGCGTGACGTGATACCTCACACATCAATTCATTGGGAAAAGCTACCGTGGCTGTGGAAGCAAATAGACAGCCTTAACGCGAATGCTGCCGTAAAAACAGCTATGCAGCTAACAATCATTAGTATTCACCGAGCTTCAGTAGTCGCTAACATGCGTGTAGACCAATATGATCCTGAGACAGGCCTTTGGTTGATACCCAAAAAGGCCAAAGGAGAGACTGGTATAGGTCAAATGAAAAGTAAAAGAGAATTTGCATTCATAGTTCCTCGAACCTTCAGGGCGAAATTAAATGCGATCCTTCTGAAGCAAAAATCCCGAAAATTTATGTTTTCAATTGATGGAACAAAACCAATCACACCAGAAACATTACGAAAAAATTTCAAAAAATTCGATGGCATCACAACTCATGGATTTAGAAATACCTTCAAAGTTTGGGCAAAAGAACATCTTATCGATGTTTTTCTAGCAGATCGTTACGCGGATCACAGCCTAGGTGGATCAGATAGATCATACCGCCGCACAGACATGTTTGAGTTACGCACCGAATTAGCAGAGCGATACCTAGCATTCATCGAGGATAGGCATGAGTAAAGAACCAGTTCCAACGCAAGAAGACCAAGATTTAAACGAAATGCTTTCGTGGGCTGAGGAATGGGAGATGTTGGGTAACCGAAAAGATACATTGATAAAATGGCTACGAGCCAGACCACAAGATGCACCCATACTCACAAAACCAATTATTGAGTTTCTCGAAAGCTCACCAAAGGTTAAGCTCACAAAAGGCATCATCCCCCTGAGACAAGAGCTGATAGATGAAATTACCCGCATCTTCCATACAGGAGAATTTGATCCATTCAGTGGCGTACACGGAACTTGGCATGAGCTAAGTTATAAGCAAAAAATATATGAAATTCATAAACGCTTTCCCAACTTTTCAGAAAGTAATCTGGGGAAGATCATTTCAGAAAACAGTGAAAAATAAGCACTTACATTAACTTTAAAAAAGGTAATTAATAATCTGTTTTAATTGGTTATTATCTGTTTATATTAGATTGGGATTTTCGACATTAGTAGGAAAAGGACAAGTCGATGCCCGAAGTTTGGTTAACTGCAAAGTCAGTTGGATTACGCTATGACGTCAACGAGAAATGGGTTTGGAGGCAACAAAAGCGCGATCCCAAATTTCCTCAGGGCGTTCGCTTTTCAAATGGGATGACCCGATGGCATGCGGATCGCCTAGATGAGTATGACCGTCTCAAATCTGGGGTAGCAACAGATGACTAAGCGCAATACCCCCCCGCCTTCTACCCCTAATAAGGGGGTAGCTAATACAAATACCCTATCACACCGCGAGCGCGACGACGACTACACTGACATAGTTGTTCAACTTGCTCAGCGCTACCGTGTGATCCGTTGTCCGCAGGGTTTGCAGTGGATCATTCAGGAGAAAGAGGCGTCCCATGAGGGGCCATGGCGTGC
>JBMTQO010000032.1:0-24455 GCA_049446275.1 Paracoccaceae bacterium
GCCCAAGGCCTGTGCCGCATGGGAGATATTGGCGCGGATTTTTTCAGCCCCCTGCATTAAGCGGCGACGACTGTCCATTTCGGCCTCTTCACCTGCCGCTGGTGCCAGTTTTTGCAGTTCATCGACGGCATGGCGCAAAAATTCTTCTTCTGCGCGTAGCTCGTCTTGGGCGGATTCGGCCTTGATTAAGTCCTTTGCTGCGACGCGTAAGGCGCTGTAGGCGGCTGATACATTTGACAACATTTCGTCATGCCCGCCAAAACTATCTAATAAATCCAGGTGCCCCTTTGAGTCCAATAACCCGCGATCATCGTGCTGACCGTGTAGTTCGACCAGGTGTTCGGACACAGCACGCAACACTTCACCCGACACGCGCCTGTCATTTATCCATGCAGTTTTACGGCCATCCCGGCTGTTAACCCGCCGCAAAATCAATTCATTCTCTACCGGAATACCCGCATCTTGCAAAACACTGCGCGCGGGATGGCTTGGACTCAGATCGAACCATGCGCTGACCTCGCCTTGATCTTGACCGCTGCGCACCAGATCAGCGCGACCTCGCCAGCCCAAAACAAATCCAAGGCTGTCAAGCAGAATGGATTTACCAGCGCCCGTTTCACCTGTTAGGACATTTAACCCAGAGGAAAATTCGAGAGATAAGTGATCAATGATCAACATATCGCGAATGTCCAAACCACGCAGCATGTCGCGATCCGCCCCTTACAACCACTGACCTTTTAGCACTTGACGATGCACTTTTTGCAGCCACCCTGTGCCGGTCAAACGAGGTTTAAGCCCCTGATCCGTCAATAATTTATAACTGCTTTCGTACCATTCGGTTGATTGGAAATTATGGCCCAAAATGGCCCCCGCTGTTTGTGCCTGATCTGTTAGGCCAAGGGACAAATACGCCTCAACCAAACGATGCAACGCCTCGGCCGTATGTGTGGTGGTTTGGAAGGACTCAACAACATTGCGGAAACGGTTGATGGCAGCGGCAAAGTTTTTTCGCCCAAGATAGTAACGCCCAACCTCCATCTCTTTGCCAGCCAGGTGATCAAACGCAAGGTCGAATTTTAAATTTGCAGAACGCGCATATTCACTGTCAGGATATTGTTCGATGACAATTCGAAACGCTTGTAACGCCTGACGCGTGATTTTTTGATCCCGTCCAACATCAGCGATTTGGTCGTAATAGGACAATCCAATCAAGAATTGCGCATAGGCCGCGTCCTCTTCTGCAGGATAGAAATCAATGAATCTTTGCGCCACTGCGCGGGTTTCGTCATAGGCGCGGTTTTCATGATGGGCATAGGCCTGCATCATCATCGCGCGCTGTGCCCACTCTGAATAGGGGTAAAGGCGTTCTACCTCAGAAAAGAAAAAGGCGGCATCGGCAAAACGTCCACGGTCCATTTCGTATTCACCGCGCTCATAAATTTGATCCGGGCCAAAGCCTTCGACGTCAACGAATGTTGCGGTTTTCGAACCAGAGCAACCCGCAACTGCAAAAAGCGTTACGAAAGCGGCAATTCGAAATGCGTGTAAGCGGCCTGTTGTCATCTATTTCCACTTTATCTTTTTGGTCAGCTTAACTGACGATTGGGGGATGATCTAGCATAGAAAAATGTAACGCAAAATGATTGTTACAGACTGCATACAAAAAATCGCCGAGGGAATGCATTAAATTAAAGTATCGCCTAGGCGACTGCGCAAACTTCGTCCAAATGTGCGCCTGCCCCTGGAAGCAACGCAGCGGTATCATGATCACAATTCACAACTTCAAAACACCGAGGGTTCGCAAACATTGTGCGCAGTAATGAATTGGTCAACGCATGGCCCGCGCGATACCCGACATAACGACCTATAATTGGCGCACCCGCCAATGCCATATCGCCAAGCGCATCCAACATTTTGTGACGCACTGCCTCATCAGCGTGGCGCAGACCACCGGGTGACAAAATTTGATCCCCGTCCACAACAACCGCGTTTTCAAAAGATCCGCCAAGTGCAAGGCCATTGGCACGCATTGTTTCAACATCACTGTTGCGGCAGAATGTACGGCTGTCACACAGCTCTCGCACGAAGGAACCATTCGAAAGATTCAGTGATTTAGACTGTTTGCCAATCGCCTGATCCGCAAAATCAATAGCAAACTGCATTTCTGGCGCATCGGAGGGTTCTAAACGTGCCCACCCATGATCCGTTTTGCACTCAACAGGTGCCAATATGCGGATTGCACGCACGGGCGCGTCCAATGAAACCACCCCTGCCCCAAGGATCGCACGCACGAAGGGAACCGCGCTGCCATCTAAGATTGGGCATTCTGGTCCATCGACCTCGATCAGTGCATTATGCACCCCACAACCAGCAAGTGCGGCCATGACGTGTTCAACTGTCGACACCTCAGATCCCAGATCATTTGCCAACTTTGTGCACAACTGGGTCTGTACGACATTATCCCAACGCGCAGCAACCAATGGATCGCCGATGGTGATATCGCTACGTTTGATCCAGATGCCGTGATCCGCCGATGCAGGGTGAATGTGCATCGTCACAGGCGCACCAGAATGAAGTCCGATATCCGTAAACGTCAATGTTGTCGATAGTGTTGCTTGCACTCTGGCTCCTTACACCTGCTCGGCATGTACCCTTGATCGCGTTTATTGTTCAGGACGCTAAAATACAATTCAAACTTTGTAACTCTGTGTAACAAAGCCATTAGGCATAGGCGGATTTTTGCCTCCAACGAAAAAACCATCACCTAAGCGATGGTTTTTAATGGGTTTTTCTCGTAGTTGGCCTAATTTGCCTGACGTCGCAAGAACGCAGGAATTTCAATTTTTTCTTGTTCTTGTGAATGTTCGCCCTGCGCTGCAGCGGTCGCTGGCTCGCTCATTGCCGGCTGTGAACGGACCGCAGGTTGTGCCTTTGGCGCAGCTTCAGACCCACCTGACATGCGATTGATTAGGGAACCTATACCGAAACGCGGTCGATCGGACTCGGATGGTTCTTCTGCGATTTGCTCAGGTGTGCGTGCGACTCCGGTATTCAGAACGGCCGTTCGCAACCGTGCCAACGTATCCTCAGATGGTGTGCCTGGTGCAGACTCTTTGGGGGCGACAAATGCTTCGTTTGCGTCTTCGGTAACTTCTGGCTGGATAGCTGGTGCAGGCTCTTCTGCGGCATAGGCTTGAAATTCTGCAGCAGGGGCAAACATCGGCTTGGCCTCTTCAGTTTCACTGAGGCCTGCATCAAACAAGCCCGGTTCTTCTGCCGCAACCGCAGGCTCTGTTTCGGAAACTTCCTCCACAACTGAGGTAAATGCAGGGGCCGCGTGGGAAGGCACAGGAATATCAGCAACGCCTTCGCTAACATCAATACCTGTTGCAACAACGGATACGCGCATCACGCCACTAATATCTGGATCGAGAGTTGAACCAACGATGATGTTGGCATCTGGGTCTACCTCTTCACGGATGCGATTTGCTGCCTCATCCAATTCAAATAGGGTCAAATCATAACCACCTGTGATGTTGATCAGGACGCCACGTGCGCCACGGAGGCTTATTTCGTCCAACAATGGGTTTGCGATGGCTTTTTCAGCAGCTTGCTTGGCGCGATCTTCGCCTTCTGCCTCGCCCGTACCCATCATCGCCTTGCCCATTTCGTCCATTACAGCACGAACATCCGCGAAATCAAGATTAATCAAACCAGGGCGCACCATAAGATCCGTCACCCCTTTTACACCCTGGTACAATACGTCGTCTGCCATGCTGAAGGCTTCAGTAAAGGTGGTCTTTTCATTCGCAAGACGGAACAGGTTTTGGTTTGGAATGATGATCAATGTGTCGACCATTTTCTGTAATGCTTCAACGCCTGCCTCTGCCTGACGCATACGCTTGGCGCCTTCAAACTGGAACGGTTTAGTGACAACACCAACAGTTAGGACGCCCATTTCACGTGCAGCTTGTGCAATAATCGGAGCTGCACCAGTTCCCGTGCCGCCACCCATACCAGCGGTGATGAAGCACATGTGTGCCCCTGCCAAATGATCCACAATTTGTTCAATGCTTTCCTCGGCTGCTGCCGCGCCTACTTCAGCACGTGCACCTGCGCCCAAACCTTCGGTGACTTTAACACCCAATTGGATGCGGGATGCTGATTGATTTTGCTGAAGGGCCTGCGCATCTGTATTCGCGACAACGAACTCAACGCCGTCAAGCTGCTTTTCAATCATGTTGTTCACAGCATTGCCGCCAGCACCGCCAACGCCAAACACCGTGATGCGTGGTCTTAATTCATTTTCCTCGGGTACCGATAGATTCAATGTCATGTCATTTGTCCGCCTGATGTCCCAGTTTTCTGGGTTAATTTCGCCTATATGATCCCAAGTTTACCTCTGATCGCATCCAAGGTCACGCAAAAAACGCAATTTTTATGCAAAATATAGTGAAAAACAGCGAAAATTCGCCCTATCTGGCCAAGTACACAACAATTTGTGGTTACCAATTTTCTTTGAACCAACGAAGCGCTTTGCTAATAGAGCGCGAGCCTAATTTTTGCGCGGGCACTTCGAAGTCCCACCATTCGTCTTGGGGGTGCGCTGCAAAAAGTGAAACGCCGACCAATGCCGAACAACTGGGCCCTGAATAGGCTTGTGGCAATCGATGGATGCGCAAGGGGCGACCTAGGCGCACCTGCTGTCCCAAAATACGGCCGGCCAACGTGTCCATACCGGGCACCTGACTGGCGCCACCTGTCAAAACAATTTGCTGACTGGGCAAATGTTCAAACCCGGCTGCATCCAGATGCGCACGTACATCTTCTAAAATCTCTTCAACCCGCGGGCGCATGATCCCGATCAATTCAGTACGGCTGATGGTGCGACGATCATGCTCCCAATCGCCTGTATCACCACTAATTTCGATCATATCGCGATCATCCATGCCCGTTGCTATTAAACCGCCACTGCGTGTTTTAATACGTTCGGCTGTGGTGATGGGAACCTGTAGACCCATCGAAATATCGCGCGTCACGTGATCCCCTCCTAAACGCACCGTATCCGCGTAAATCATGTGTTTTTTCATGAAAACAGACAGGGATGTGGTGCCGCCACCCATGTCAATGCACGCTGATCCCAACTCTTGCTCATCCTCAACCAAGGAGGCCATGCCAGATGCATATGCGGATGAAGCGATCCCCGCCAATTCCAAGTCACAGCGTTTGATACAATAGGCCAGATCAAGGATTGATTTTTCACTGACCGTTAACATATGCATATCAGTCGAAAGCTCTTTCCCGATTTGGCCGCGCGGATCGGACAATCCCGAACGATAGTCCAATGCAAAATTCACAGGCTGCGCATGCAAAACCTCGCGTCCTTCGCCGTAAGCAGGGACATCACAGGCCGATAAAACTTTGGCAATATGTTGCTCGGTAACAAACTGATCCTCGACCGTGATTTGTCCCGCCAATCCATAAGACCGCGGCGCACCGCCTGAAAAAGACGCAATCACATGATCCACACGCGTGCCTGCCAATTTTTGTGCAGATTGCAAGGCCGTACGAATGGCGCGTTCCGCTTCGGGCATTGAGATCACTTCGCCAAATTCAATGCCGCGGGATCGTGTTGTGGCAGATCCGATAACGCGGAACCCTGATTGACCTGCCATTGGCCCGACGGTTTCGGCGTCAATGTTGCGATCCACACCGTCAAAGCGCAGGATCAGACACCCAATCTTGGCACTTCCCACATCCAATACGGCAATCACGCCGCGCTGAAGTGCGGCCTTGCGCATTGATCGCATTGCACGTTGAGCATCATAAAAATCGGTCATTGATCGGCTCCACTACTCTTAATTTGCCGCAAAAGCATGCTGGATGCGCCATCCGCAAGGCGTAACGTTGGACGCTCGCTCAAACGCATGTCCACAACACTGATTGCGCGATCCAGCAACTCTTGGGTATCATTTAAAATCAAAACTTTTTCTAAGGCCTGCACCGCGCCTTCGGCGGGCAACATGATGCGTTGATTGCGATCCAACGCCAGATCCCAGCGCCGTCCTCCCACATAAATTAAACCACGCAAACGCTCCGCAAGGGGCGCGGCACTGGCCAATAACGCGCGAGCCTCAGCAATATTATCATCCGCCCCTTCACCAGCGATCAATGGCAAATTGGGATAATCCATTCGTGCTGTAATCGAACGCACGTAATGACCCGTTTCATCAAGCAATTCCAATCCATCCCGCTTACGCCACACAAAGGCAGGTTTACGTTCGCTTATATCAATTAATAAAATACCGTCCCGAACCTGAAGCGATGCATTCGCGACGGATGCCAGTTCCACCAAAATTTTGCGCATCTCTTGCACATCAAGAGAAAAGCTACTGATTGGGAAATCAACAGGCAGAACTTCGCGAATATCTTCTTCCAACGTTGGACCAGCGCCTGTAATCTGTGCGGCGCTTACCATGAACTCGGGACGTTCGATAATGCTGCGATGCGCATCATCCGCGAATGCGCGCAAATTTTCGCGATGCTCTTCATTTGCGAAATAAAATCCCACAGCTAGCGCCAAAACAAACCCAGGAATTCCGTAAAATACCAACCGACGCAACAAGGGTGTCAGCATAAAACGCATCAACCGATACGACAGCAGCGATGGTGCAGGGTCACTCACATTGGTATATCTCTTACTTAGCGGTCGCATGAGGCATCCTTTATCATCCAATCGCAAAGATCCTCAAAACTGATCCCAATTTTTTGCGCCTGCTCAGGCACTAAGGATGTGGGCGTCATACCCGGCTGTGTGTTTGTTTCCAACAGGAACAAACCATCGCGCCCGCGCGTATCATCCCAACGAAAATCCGTCCGACTAACACCTTTACACCCCAATACATGATGGGCGCTCAGCGCAAAGTCCATGCAAGCCTGCGTTATATCTGCAGGTATATTGGCAGGGACGACATGATACGATCCGCCGTCGGCGTATTTGGCATCGTAGTCATACCAACCATCGGTGAAAATTTCGGTCACGCCCAGTGCGCTATCCCCCATCACCGTGGTGGTCAACTCGCGCCCCGCCAAATAGTTCTCGACCATTACAGTGTCGGGCATGTCATCTGATAAATGGGGCGGTGAATTGGCATCCTCTTTTACAATATAAATCCCGACCGAAGATCCTTCGTTATTTGGTTTCACCACATAAGGTGGAGCCATCACATGTTTGCGCTGCACCTGATCACGACCGACAATCACACTATGCGCAATGGGTAGGCCCGCGGATGCAAACACCTCTTTGCTGCGCTGTTTGTCCATAGCAAGTGCCGAGGCCAATACACCAGAATGCGTATACGGGATGCGCAGCCATTCAAGGATACCTTGAACGCAGCCATCTTCACCCCAACGGCCATGCAGCGCATTGAATACGATATCGGGAGCAATTTGCGCCAGATCAGAAGCCAGCGTTGGCGCAGCATCCAACTCCGTAACATTATATCCTGCTTCACGCAAAGCCGCGGCGCATTCACGCCCACTGACAAGGGACACTTCGCGCTCGGCCGAAGGGCCACCCATCAAAACCACGACTTTGGGATTTGTCCTGCTCGACATACCCGAATTCGCCTCGTGTATATGGCCATTTTGGCCTTATTGTTGTTCTCACAACTTATGTTATGCTATTTTGGGGTCGGTTCACCAACCCGCATGATTTCCCACTCTAACTCTATTCCTGCGTTTTGGAAAACCTTTTTTCGGACTAATTCTCCTAATCCTTCTAGGTCAGCGGCGCTGGCGCCGCCCGTATTGATCATAAAGTTAGAATGCTTTTCACTCATCTGCGCCCCACCAAGGGTAGCGCCACGCAGGCCCGCATCATCAATCACCTTCCATGCTTTTAGGTCGTGGGAGTCATCCACGCGCCCTGTGCTGGAAAACCCTGCAGGGTTGCGAAATGTGCTACCCGCGCTGCACTCTTTGATTGGTTGGGTTTCATTGCGTTTGCGCAGTTGTGCATCCATTTTGGCGTGCAACGCCTCTGCCTCTCCTATGGGGGCACGAAACACTGCCTCGGTAATAACAGCACCTTCGGGAACATCAGTTTGACGATACTCAAACGCGATCTGATCATTGGTCAACGTGATCACTTCACCCCGACGTGTGACAAGTGTCGCCTGAACAAAATGATCGGCTACATAGGAACCATAACACCCCGCATTCATCCGAACTGCACCACCTATGCACCCGGGGATTGTGCGCAGGAACGTCAAATCGCGCCCCTGATCCGCCGCACGCCGCGCTACGTGGGAATCAAGGCACGCTGCGCCTGCGATGATCAAATCGTCCTGAAGTGTAATATAATTAAAACCACGCCCAAGGCGTATCACTACGCCGCGCAGGCCCCCATCCCGAACTATCAGGTTGCTGCCTACACCCATGGGGAAAACAGGGATATCCGCAGGAAGCGCACGCAGAAAATCAGCCAGATCATCCCTGTCCGCGGGCTGAAAGAAAAAATCCGCAGGCCCACCCACGCGCAACCAAGTTAGCTCCGCTAATGACATTCCTGATGTCAATGCGCCGCGTGGTTCTGGGATGCTGTTCATGGCCTGCTCCTGTGGTTGCACGAGATATGCAATATTCATAGAAGCATCGCAATAAAAACCCGCATCTGCCAATTACGTCTACTTTGGATCAGCTCATAAGCCGACATCGGGTAGTGCATGAGCGCTTCCCATGGGCAGGTCGGCGTAGTGTCAAGATGACGGTTAGCACATAACTAAATTCAATGAAGTTTGGATCGGCGCTTTTATGTCTATCGACTGTCTAGGGATATGAAGCGACCTCTATTTCCCCAATCGCTCGGGCAATGCATTTGCCCATGCGGAAATTGTTCCTGCACCAAGGCAGACGACAATATCACCCGATTGGGCATGTGTGCGCACAAGATGTTCCAAGTCGCCTTCATTCTGAAGCGCACTGGCGTGACGATGGCCGTGACGGAGTAAACCCGCGACCAGATCATCACGGCTTGCTCCCTCAATCGGGTCTTCGCCTGCTGCAAACACCTCTGCAATGGCGACCACGTCAGCCTCATTAAAGCAAGTGCAGAAATCTTCGAACAGGGAATGCAGCCGTGTGTAACGGTGAGGTTGATGCACTGCGATAATGCGGCCAGTTGATGCCTGACGCGCAGCTTTGAGCACCGCCGCGATTTCAACAGGATGGTGGCCGTAATCATCAATGATGGTAACGCCATCCACCTCACCCACTTTAGTAAAGCGGCGATTGACCCCTTTGAAGTTTTCAAGGGCAGATTTAATCTCGGCCTCTTTTACGCCCAAATGCCGCGCAACTGCAATTGCCGAGAGTACGTTTGATACATTGTGATCCCCCGTCATGGGCAGACATAGGCTGCGAATTGCCTTCCCATCCTCTTGAAATTCGACATCAAAATGGGCCGAACCGCCTGAATAGCTGAGGTTGACGGCGCGCACATCGGCCTGGGCGTTAAACCCATAGGTCACTACACGACGATCCGAAATACGCCCAACCAGAGATTGAACCTCGGGATGATCGGTGCAGCAGACAGCCAAACCATAAAAAGGGATGTTCGAGACAAAATCATAAAACCCTAGACGTAGGTTTTCGAGACTTCCCCAATGTTCCATATGTTCGGGATCTATGTTTGTCACAATAGCGATTGTGGCAGGCAGGCGGTTGAATGTTCCATCGCTTTCATCAGCTTCAACCACCATCCACTCGCCCTGCCCGATACGGGCATTTGACCCATAGGCATGAATGATGCCACCATTAATCACCGTTGGGTCAATACCGCCCCTATCCAATAGGGTTGCCACCATGGTTGTAGTGGTAGTTTTGCCGTGCGTACCCGCAACCGCAACATTGGATTTCATGCGCATCAGTTCGGCCAACATTTCCGCACGGCGCACAACAGGTAGTCCCATCAAACGCGCCTGATCCAATTCGGCGTTGCCTGTTTTGATCGCCGATGAAATTACCACCACTTCGGCATGTTCCAAATTTTCGGCACGCTGTCCGATAAAGATCGTAGCACCCAAATCAGCCAAACGTTGTGTGATCTTGCTTTCTTTTAAGTCTGAGCCTTGCACGCGGTAGCCAAGGTTTAACAAAACTTCGGCAATGCCCGACATGCCAATACCGCCAATTCCAACGAAGTGGATGGGCCCAACATTGGTGGGGAGCTTGGTTGCGGCTACGTTCATTTAGCTATCTTTCTTTGTCAACGTTTGGATCAAATCCAACAAGCGCTGTGTCGCATCAGGCACGGATGTTTTCAATGCAGCACTTGCCATTTGACTGGCCCGCACTGGATCGTTGAAAATCGCCTCAAGCCGTGTAGTTAAATCTTCAACCTGAAAATCAGGTTCGCGAATTACTTCGGCGGCACCGGCATGCACCAATCCCTTTGCATTTGCACTTTGTTCATCCCGAATGGCCGAGGCCAAAGGCACGAGGAGAGAGGGGCGTCCAATCACCGAAATATCCGCAACGGTTGAGGCCCCAGCGCGTGAGATTACCAATTGAGCCTCACTCATCCGAGTGGGGATATCATCGAAAAACGGACGCACATCTGCAGGGATGTTTTGCTCAGTGTAATAGGCCTCGACCCGCTCTTGGTCTTCAGGGCGGGCCTGATGGGATACGCGGATGTGGGACAACATCGCCATGGGCAAGCCCGCAATCGCGGGAGGCACCACATCCGATAGAATGCGCGCACCCTGTGATCCACCCATAACAAGGATGGACATCGGATAATCCCCTGGTGGGATATACCCCGCCCCGGCGCGTTCGGCGATGGCCGCGCGTACGGGATTACCAACATGGTGGCCCTTAATCTTGTCCGACATTTCGGTAGGCCATGTGCCACAGGCAACCGCATTCACCACGGACGCAAATAATTGATTAACTCGACCCAAGATCCCGTTTTGTTCATGTACAATACGCGGAATGCTTAAAATCGTTGCAGCGCTCAGCGCAGGAATCGAGGGGTATCCCCCAAACCCAATCACAATTGTGGGACGAGCCACAATCATTTGTGCCAGCGCCATCAAACTGCCACCTGCAACCTGAAACGGAACTAATGTCTTGGTCAAAATACCGCCGCGGGCAAATGTGCCTGATTTTAGAACTTTGATCTGAACCGCAGCTGGGAAGCCGCCAACATAGCGTGCACCGCGTGCGTCAGTGGTAAGCCTTACTCGCCACCCTTTCTCTAACAATGCCTCTGCCAAAGCCTGTGCAGGGAACATGTGACCTCCCGTTCCACCTGCTGCTAAAATCGCCAAAGGCGCTTTGGTCATTATCGATATCCGTTAATTACGTCTGCAATGTTCTTTTGAGGGCGCGCGCGCGTGAATGCAAGCAACATCCCAAGCGCAATCCCCCCCGCAATCAGCGAAGATCCCCCATAACTAATAAATGGTAATGTCATCCCCTTGGCAGGAAGCAGACGCACCGCGACCCCCATGTTGATGACAGCCTGTACGCCGAAGGAACAGGCCAAACCCGCACCTGCCAATCGAATAAAAGTATCGCGTTCCCGCATCAGACGCGAGAGTGAGACCAAAACAATGCTGGCATAAATCGCGATGATGATTGCCACCAACACAAATCCATATTCTTCGGCGGCCACGGCAATGATGAAATCTGTATGCGCATCAGGCAGGGACCATTTCACCTGCCCCTCACCCACGCCAACACCAAAAAATCCACCCTCTTGGATCGCGTTTGTGGCGTATCCCAACTGCGTGCGCGGATCGACATCCGGGGACAAAAACCCATCAATGCGGCGGGCAAAGTGTTCAGAGTATCGATAAGCGAGCGTGCCGCTGAAAACGACCAGCCCCGCCATGCCCAGCAACAGAAGAATCGATGCACCCGCCACGAAATACATCACCCCCCATGCAAACAACACCAAACAGGCTTGCCCAAAATCAGGTTGTAAGGCCAACATCACTGCGATAGTCATCGTCAAGATAAACGAGTACATGCGCCCTGGGGGGCCACTGATTTCTTGTGCGGCAGCCAACATCCATGCACTGACCACAACAAACCCGGGTTTCAAAAATTCAGACGGCTGCAGTGATGCAAAGCCAAGCGCGTACCAACGCACCGCCCCTTTACCAAAATCAGTACCAAACATGGGAAGCAGTGCCACCGCGATAAAGGCCATAATAAACCCCAAAACGGCCAAGCGGCGCACCAAGATGGGTGACATCATAGATGTGATAAACATCACAATCAGGGCTATGCCCCCAAAAACTGCCTGTCGCTGTACATAGTGGAAAGGCGCAAAGCCGTTTTTCTCTGCCAATGGAGGCGAGGCAGCAAGGCCCAGCAAAATACCGATCGAAAACAATAGCATAACGGACATCAATGTCCATTTATCAACGGTGCGCCACCATTTGGGAAGAATAGGTTCTCCCCTGGATGCGGGGACGGAACCATAGACCATTTCAGTCATAAGTTTTGCCTTTTACTGCCTCTGACGTGCCCCGTTTTCGGGATCATTTGCATATTGATACCGAATTTCATACCCTCTGGCCAGATAAAATACATCCCCCTTGCCAATTCGGTTGAAAACCGCCACGAGGGAGCCATGCGATTTGAAACGATAGTAATTGGCGCGGGAGCAGCAGGCATGATGTGCTCAGCACATGTGCGGGATGCACTGGTCATTGATCATGCTAAGGCAGCAGGCGAAAAAATACGCATTTCAGGCGGCGGACGATGTAATTTCACTAATATCTACGCCAGCGCTGAAAATTTCTTATCAGAAAACACCCATTTCGCAAAATCCGCATTGGCGCGTTATACGCAATGGGATTTTATTGATTTGGTTCAGCGCTACGACATCCCCTTTCACGAAAAAACTTTGGGGCAATTGTTTTGCGACACCTCTGCCCAAGATATCATCGCCATGCTGCGCGATTTGATGCAAGCGGCGGGGGCAGAGCTTTGGTTGAAAACCACTGTCACTGGGGTGCGCCATGAAAACGGCATCTTCACCTTGGACACCCTATGCGAGGATCGCGCCGAAACCCTAACTTGCAAAAATCTGGTCCTTGCCACGGGTGGCAAATCCATTCCAAAAATGGGGGCTACAGGCTTTGCATATGATATCGCTACACAATTCGGGATGCGGGTCACTGAGACGCGCCCTGCGCTTGTGCCGTTTACGTTTTCCGACGGGCGGTTTGCGGAAATCTCAGGTGTCTCGCTCACCGTTCAGGCGCGGGCGGGCAACGGTGTATTTGATGAAGCGATGTTGTTCACGCACCGCGGTCTCTCGGGTCCAGCTATCCTTCAAATTAGCAGCTTTTGGCGCGAGGGTTCCGACATCAAGTTAAACCTAAATCCCAATGGCACCACCATGATGTCCTTACGCGATCAACGCCAAATCAGCGGACGGCGCAATTTTAAAACCGAACTGGCCACCCACCTACCCGCGCGGCTAGTCGATCATTTGGCGCGAGATTTAGATTTAACGGGCAATCTGGCCGATTGGTCCGATGAGCGGCTAAATACCCTGTTTGACCGATTGCAAAACTGGTCGTTGCGCCCCAGTGGGTCCGAAGGGTATCGCACGGCCGAGGTCACGTTGGGCGGCATTGCAACTGAGGAGATATCGTCAAAATCCATGATGTCCAAACGAGTGCAGGGACTTTATATAGTGGGTGAAGCGATGGATGTCACAGGCTGGCTTGGCGGCTATAATTTCCAATGGGCTTGGAGCAGTGGCATGGCCGCCGCTCGTGATATTATGACAGGGTAAAGAAAACCCTTAACATCCAATAAAGTCCGTGCGCTGCGCACCGAAGTAAGACCGACACAGTACAGAATTCATACTGATGTTAGGAGTTGTGGTAAATCACGGGGAAAGGGTGTGGGTGATTTTGATAAAATCTTGACCCCGCAGTTCGAAATTGTCGTATTGATCAAAGCTTGCCGCCGCAGGGGCAAGCAGCACTGTGTCCCCTGTTTCTGCATCCCGCGCTGCCGCCTGAACGGCCGCATGCATGGTTGTGCAAACCTCTGCTTCAACCCCGATTTGGCGAGCAAATTCCGCGGCCTCTCGCCCAATAACATAAGCCTTTTTCACGGATGTTTTGGCGATGTCCTGCAGTGCATCGACACCTCCCTCTTTCATCAGGCCGCCGCAGATCCAGCGGATATTTTCAAAGGCCTGCAATGCCATGGCTGCGGCGTCAATATTGGTGGCCTTGCTATCGTTGATATAGCGCACCCCATTAATTTCTCGCACAAATTGTGATCGATGCGCCAAGCCTGCAAAGGATTTAAATCCCTCTTCAATCACACGGGGAGCAAGGCCAAGGGTGCGCAATGCTCCATAGGCCGCACATGCATTTTGGTGGTTATGTACACCCAGCAGACCCGCGATATTACGCAGATCAATTGAGGCAACTTGGCGCGTTTTGCGATATTCCGACAGGAACCCCTTGCGTGCAAAAACATACCATCCGGGTCCGTCCAATTTTTGTCCTGCACTGATGCGGATCACCCGATCATCCACGTGCGCTTGGGACAGTTGATTGGCCAAAAACTGCCCCTCAACCTCATCCACACCGATTACAGCGCGGTCAGGTCCACCCTCGATAAACAGTCGCCGCTTTGCCGCCACATAGCCCCCGATCCCACCATGCCGATCCAAGTGATCCGCCGATATATTTGTCAATACCGCAACGTCCGGTGTCAAGGATCGCGCAAGCTCGGTTTGGTAGCTAGAAAGCTCCAATACAATGACCTCGCCATCATGTGCAGGATCAAGGTTAAAGACGCCAAGTCCAATGTTTCCTGCCAGTTGGGTTGCACGGCCTGAGGCCTTTAAAACATGGTGGATCAGCGCGGAAGTGGTGGATTTTCCGTTTGATCCTGTGATCGCGACAACTTTGGGTTCCTGATCAAACTCAACCCATCCCGACTGCGCGAAGGATTGGAAAAACAATCCAATGTCATTGTCTAAAATGACGCCTGCCTGCAGTGCGGCGGCGATGATGGGATGTGGTTTGGGATAAAGATGCGGAATACCAGGCGAAGTGATCAGGCAATCAATCGTGGCCCAGTCTGCACGGTTCAGATCTTGTACCTCAAGCTCTTCTTCCTCGGCCCTTGCGCGCGCCTGTTCGTTGTCGTCCCAAACAACAACATCCACACCACCCGCCGCCAAGGCCCGCGCAACGGCAAGCCCCGAACGCCCGAGTCCAAGGACCGCATATCGTTGACCTTTTAATCCACCTATTGAGATCACGTCAGGCTCCTTATCTGACCTTCAATGTGGCCATACCGATCATCGCCAAAATTAGGGCGATGATCCAGAAACGGATCACAATTTGGGGTTCTGCCCAGCCCTTTTTTTCGAAATGGTGGTGGATCGGCGCCATTAGGAACACACGTTTTCCTGTGCGTCTGAAATAAAGCACTTGGATAATCACCGAAAGCGCCTCAACCACGAACAAACCGCCGATGATGGCCCAGACGATTTCGTGTTTGGTGGCAACCGCAATCGCACCCAATGCCCCACCAAGGGCAAGTGATCCTGTATCCCCCATGAACACCGCCGCAGGGGGTGCGTTATACCACAAAAACCCAAGACCTCCGCCAATCAGTGCAGAACAGAAAATCAGGATTTCACCCGTACCTGGCACATAGTGCACATCCAAATATTCGGTGAAATCCACACGCCCCACGGCATAGGCAATAACACCCAATGCACCCGCGGCAATCATGGATGGCATAATAGCCAATCCGTCCAAACCATCGGTTAGATTCACCGCATTGGCCGACCCGACAATCACTACCATCGCAAATGGGATATAAAGGAACCCCAGATTGATAAGCGTATCCTTAAACACAGGCAGGGCCAATTGATTTTGCAAATCTGTCGGATGCGCCCATGCGCATGCCAGCGCGGCAAGCGCCGCAATCAAAAACCCCAGTACTAGGCGCACTTTCCCTGAAACGCCCACGGTATTTTGTTTGCTGACCTTTGCATAATCATCTGCAAATCCAATCAACCCAAACGATACGGTGACCAGCAAAACAACCCAGACAAACACATTGTCCAAACGCGCCCACAATAATGTTGCCGTCATCAGTGAAGACAGGATCAACAGCCCCCCCATTGTCGGCGTCCCCGCTTTGACAAAATGGCCCTCGGGGCCATCGTCACGGATGGGCTGGCCCTTGCCCTGTTTACGGCGCAAAACGTTGATCAGTGGACGGCCAAAAATGAACCCAAAAAACAGCGCCGTGAAAAAGGCCCCTCCCGCACGGAACGTGATGTAACGAAATAGGTTAAAGAAATCACCGCCATCAGAAAGCGCCGTAAGGAGATAGAGCATCGTTAGGGTCCTTTGTTGTCCATGGGCGGATGACCTAATTCTTGGAGTGCGTCAACAACTTTGCGCATATTCGTGCTTAGCGATGCCTTTAGCAACACGGCATCCCCCGCCTGAACCAAATGCGCGGCCTGCGCGGCCATCGCAGCGCTGTCTACAAAATGCTGCCCGCGCTTTCCGTTGGGCAACTCATCGTGTAGTGATTTCATCAAGTGACCCACCGTGTGAATGACGTCAATGGCCTCGGTACAGGGCCATTGTGCGACCTCACGATGAAAGTCGAGTTCTTTTTCGCCCAACTCCTTCATGTCGCCCAAAAAGGCGATTTTTCTAGATGCACCTGCCTCTGCCAGTACTTGCATCGCGGCGCGCAGCGAGGTTGGGTTTGCGTTATAGGCATCATCAATCAGATCAAGCGTGCCGCCCTCGATGTTCATCGTCTGACGCTCACCGCGCCCACCCACAGGATTCCACGCGGCCAAGCCCGTTGCCGCAGTTCTGCGATCTGCCCCCAAATATCCAACGGCCAATAATGCACCTAGCGCGTTCATCGCAAAATGCCGTCCCGCGGACTGAATTGTCACGGGATATGTTACGCCCTCTACCTGTAACACGGCATGCGTCTCTGCGCCCTTAACTTGGACATCAGAAAGCGAAGCGTCATCTTCCGCTGCCCCAAACCAACGTGTGGTTACATCCTTTGTGTAAGTTTCAATAACCTTGGTACAGGAGTTATCCGCATTCATGATCGCAACGCCATTTGGCACCAAACCATCAATGATTGAGGCCTTTTCCAGCGCGATACCGTTGATGTCATCAAAGGCCTCTAAATGCACCTCGGCAACGGTTGTGACCATCGCGACATCGGGGGCCGCCATTTTGGCAAGTGGCGCGATTTCACCGGGATGGTTCATACCGATTTCGATAACGGCAAATTCCGTATCCGCTGGCATCCGCGCAAGCGTTAAGGGAACACCCCAGTGATTGTTGTAACTTGCAACCGAAGCATGGGTTTTCCCGCATTCGCCCAGCATGTGGCGCAACATCTCTTTCGTGGATGTTTTCCCAACTGATCCCGTCACTGCGATCATTTTGGCCTCTGTGCGCCCCCGCGCGGCGCGGCCCAAATCCTCAAGCGCTGCTTGAACATCTGGCACGATCAGCAGGGGTGCCGTGTCATCCACCCCATCGGGAACGCGCGACACCAATGCGGCACCTGCACCAGCGGCCAAGGCATTCGCAACAAAATCGTGACCATCCCTCGCGGCCTTTAGCGCAACAAATAAATCACCCGTTTGTAAGGTGCGCGTGTCGATGGATACGCCCGTGACGGCCCAATCCCCCACTGCCTCACCACCTGTGGCCAAGGCCGCCTGCTGTGCGCTCCATAGTGTCATGACATCATCCCATCCAAAGCCTGCACCGCAACAGAGGCCTGTTCCACATCATCAAAGGGCAAAACATCATCCCCAATAATCTGGCCCGTTTCATGCCCCTTGCCTGTGATGATCAAACTATCCCCTGCGCTTAGCATATCAACAGCACGCAAGATCGCCTCGGCGCGATCACCGATTTCAAGGATATGTTGCGCACCCTTTGCCCCCGCCATCACCATTTGACGAATTGTTGCGGGATCTTCACTGCGTGGATTGTCATCGCTGACGATTACAAAATCTGCGTTTGCCACCGCCTCTGCCGCCATGAGGGGACGTTTCGTGGCGTCACGATCCCCGCCCGCCCCGATAATCGCAATCATGCGCCCCATCACATGCGGGCGGAAGGCCTGTAGCGCAATTTTGACCGCATCTGGGGTATGGGCATAATCCACATAGACTGACGCCCCATTTTCACGCGACGCAGCAAATTGCATCCGCCCTCGCACGGTTTCCAAATGTTCTAGTGTGTCAAAGACTTGTGCGGGTTCTTCGCCCGCCGCAATGACCAAAAGTGCGGCCATCAAAACATTGCCAGCCTGAAACCCACCGATGAGGTTCAAGCGTTTTTGGTAGGTTTTGCCCTGATAGGTGAAACGCACATCCTGACCCAATCCATCAAAACGCGCGTCCTCGATCCGTAGGTCGGCTCGGGCGTCACGGCCCATTCGGATCGTGCGTGTGCCCCGTGCGATCAAATGATCGGAAAATGTCTCCAATGCTGGGTCATCAATGTTTATGACGGCTGTCCCATCATCGGGCAATACACGATCAAACAGCCCCGACTTAGCCTGAAAATAGGCATCGAATGTTTTGTGATAATCCAAGTGGTCTTGAGTGAAATTAGCAAATCCCGCCGCCTTGATGCGCACGCCATCCAAACGGCGCTGGTCCAATCCGTGAGATGATGCCTCCATCGCGGCATGGGTAATGCCTGCGGATTTGGCCTCGGCCAGAACGCGATGCAGGGTTAGGGTATCTGGCGTTGTGTGCCGCAAAGATGTGGTAAAGGCGCCTTCAACCCCAGTTGTGCCGATATTCACCGCCCATTTTTCCAACTTGGTCCAAATTTGACGGCAAAAACTGCTAATCGAGGTTTTGCCATTCGTCCCCGTCACAGCAACCACGGTGTTCGGCTGACCACCGTAAAATAGTGCAGCTGCCCGTGCAAAAGACGCGCGCACATCATGGGCGATGACAATTTTTGCAGGATCAATCCTTGAAATCTCGGCCAATCCCTCCGCATCCGTCAAGATTGCAACCGCGCCTGCATCTATAGCAGCCTGCGCAAATCGGGCACCATGCACAGCACTACCAGGCAGGGCCGCAAACAAATCCCCCGGTTTGATGTGGCGATTATCCAGCGCAAGGCCCATGATTTCAATCTGACCTTGTGCATCGAGGGCCAATCCAAGGCTTTGAAGTGATACCGTGTGTTTGGCCATATGCTGTATTATCCCTTGTCGCGGCTATTCCCAAGACACTTGCGTTATATCACCTAAATGATCGGCTTCAATCTCTGGTCGAAGACCCATCAATGGTGCGATACGGCGGATAATTTCGGCCGCGACGGGAACGGCCGTCCACCCTGCAGTACGCCGTGCTTCGCTACCTGCTGTATCCTCTGGTTCATCCAAGGTCACTATCAACACATATTTAGGATCATGCGCAGGGAAGATTGATGCAAAGGTGGCAATCACTTTATCTTTTTCATAGCGGCCTTGGGCACTGGGTTTATCCGCGGTTCCCGTTTTACCCGCAACCGCGTAACCCGTTACTTCGCCCATGGATGCGGTACCGTCCGTAACCACACCGCGCAACATCTTCACCGAATTTGCCGCCGAAGTCGCCGACATGACGCGCACAGGCGTGGATCCAGCACCACCCTTTAACAGACTGGGTTGAATGCGCAGACCGCCATTGGCAATCGCCGCATAGCCGACCGCCAAGTGCATTGGTGTCGCCGACAACCCGTGACCATATGAAATGGTCATGGCTGAGAGTTCTGACCATTTCTTGGGCAATAGCGGTTTGCCCCCACTTGCCTCAATCATTTCAAATTTGATCGGGTCGGTCATACCCAGATTAGTCAAAAACTTTTGCTGTTCTTCCGCACCAATCATCTGCGCGATCCGTGCCGTGCCGATGTTAGATGATTTTGTTATCACCTCCCAGACGGGTAATTTGGCGCCATAATCATGATAATCGCGGATTTTGAATTTCCCCCAACGAATTGGCCCTTGGGTATTCATTACCGACGTTGGATCTAAAAGCCCCATGTCCATAGCCTGGGCCACAGCAAAAATTTTAAACGTTGAGCCAAGTTCATAAACTCCTTGAACCGCACGATTAAAAAGGGGGCTATCGGCCGCCCGCCCCTGAACGGGAGGGCGCGGACGGTGGTTTGGATCAAAGTCAGGAAGCGATGCAATTGACAAAACTTCGCCCGTATGTACATCCATCAAAATTGCCGCTGCACCACGTGCATTCAACAAATTCATCCCACCATATAGCACCTGTTCAACCGCAGCCTGTACCGACAAATCTAAAGATAATTGAAGGGGTTGCCCCGACATATTTGGATCACGCAGGCGCGTATCGAAGGTTTTTTCAACACCTGCAACGCCTACCAATTCGGCAGCTTGAACCCCCTCTTTCCCGAAACTTGCCCCACCCAAAACATGAGCGGCAAGTTTGCCATTGGGGTATAGGCGCATTTCGCGAGGGCCAAACCGCAAGCCAGGATCGCCGATGTCATAAACCGCCTGCATTTGTTCAGGGCTGATCTTTTTCTTGATCCAAAGGAATTTGCGATCTCCTGTGAAATCTTTGACCAGCTTTTCAGGCTTCAAATCAGGAAAAATAATCGAAAGTTCTTGGGCCGTTTGTTGCGGATCAATCAGATGGGCGGTTTCAACATAGAGCGAATGGGTTTCCAAATTGGTCGCCAAGATGCGCCCCTTGCGATCGACGATATCTGCACGCTGCGCGATAATGGATGCGCCCGCATTTTGTGCGCGTGGTTCAACCGGTTCCCTTGACGAAAGTGTCCCGACACGGATCGCAATCACACTGTAAAGGCAAATAAACACAATCCCCAAAACCAACAAACGCCCTTGGGCGCGTTGACGCACTGCCTCTTTTTCGGCCTCATGCCGCGCACGGATATTTTCACGTTCGATCACATCCGTATTTTCGCCCCGTTCACGGGCAGGCAATATACGACTAAGCGGGCGAAGCGGTGTGCGAAGTGACGGATATGTCATTGATCTGCCTCACGATTTGCGACCTCAACCAGATCAGACAACTCTCCCAATGGAAAGGCATTGTCATAGGGAAATTTAATCGTATCAATTGCCCCAAAATTTTCCGCCTGCAAGGGTGTTAAATGCAACCGATTGTAATTCAGGTTCACCAAATCCGTTAAGCGATCAGGACGATTTAAATAGGCCCATTCCGCACGCAGTACAGACAATCGTGCACGCGCCGCGCCAATATCGCGCTGCAACTCTTCGGTCTGGGTCAGGGCGTTTTGCGTTTTGATATTTTCCTGATAGGCCCAATAAGCAAGGCCAACCACGGTACAAACAATTAAAATACTAAATAACGTGCGCATTACCGCTTCCTCGTCAACACTGGCATACCCAAATCTTTTTCAACAACACTGTCGCCCGCGGGTGCATCGGTGCGCCGAGCAATCCGCAATTTCGCTGAACGCGCCCGCGGATTTTGCGCCAATTCATCCTCAGTTGGGGCGATGGCCTTTTTGCTGCGCAATTCAAATTGCGCGGGCGCCTGTTCAATATCTGGCGCATAACGATTGGCACGTGCATTCGATCCCGAGCGCATCTGCAAAAACCGCTTAACCATGCGATCTTCGACGGAGTGAAATGTGACAACCGCCAACTGCCCGCCCGGCTTTAACGCACGTTCTGCCGCCATTAAACCCCGATAAAGTTCGCCATATTCATCATTCACCGCAATGCGTAGCGCCTGAAAACTGCGGGTGGCCGCATGACTTTGCCCTGGTTTGGTTCGTGGCAGAACATTCTCAATTAGATCAGCCAGATCCAGTGTTGTGTCAAACGGGGTCGCCTCGCGCCGTTTGACGATGGCACGTGCGATACGACGGCTGGCGCGCTCTTCCCCATAGAGAAACAGAATATTGGCTAGCTCGGTTTCATCGGCTGTGTTAACGATATCCGCAGCACTTGGACCAGATTGGCTCATCCGCATATCAAGCGGGCCGTCTTTGATAAAGGAAAACCCACGTTCCGCCTGATCCAACTGCATGGATGACACGCCAAGGTCCAAAACAACGCCATCAAGGCTGGATGCATATTCATCAAGTTTGGAAAAAACGCCTTCGACCAGATACAACCGATCGCCGTAGTCCGCAGCCCAGCTTAGTGCCATCTCAAACACCATAGGATCGCGATCAACGCCATACACCCGATCCGCGCCCGCGTCCAACATGGCACGCGTATACCCGCCCGCGCCGAATGTACCATCCAACCACGTCCCAGAAATCGGTGCGCAGTAGTCTAAAATTGGACGCAATAAGACAGGAATATGAGGGGAATTCGAGGCGGCCTGAGGTACGTCAGTTACCGACATCAAGCACCACCATCACCATCAAGGAACGTCAGTGGATCAAAATCGTCTGGCTGATCGCACAACCATGCATCGTTTTTTTCTTGATCTGCCTCGTATGTCTCGGGGTTCCAAATTTGGAATGTATCACCCGCAGCTATAAAATAGGCTTCTTTGTCTATGCCGATTTTTTGGCGCAGCTTTGCTGGCAAAACCAAACGCCCTGTTTCATCTATGGATGTCGGAAAGGATTGACCATGGAACAACCGCTCAAGAGTTTTTCGCCCGACCGAGCCGCGCGGCAATGCATCAATTTTAGCATCCACCTCTTCGATCGCTTCAATCGTGTAGCATTCTAAAAATTCGCGCCGAGTGTCACCGTAAACGATGACCAGTTCAGGGGCCAACCCCTCAGTCCAACTTGGATCACAAGCCTGCACCACACGACGAAACAGGGCCGGGATGGACACCCGCCCTTTACTGTCTACCTTTTGTAGACCTTCGCCTCTAAATCGTCGCGCCACGTCCCTGGTCGCCTCCTTTTCTGCCCCAGTTGATTTCGACCCTTGGAACGAAAAGCGGATTGAGCTGCTGCCACTGCCCAATCCGCTGTCATCGTCCCCTTTTACGGGGCCATCCGACTGCGCGCGCATCTGGGGGGGGTGCTGCTCGCTCACGCGCCGGAGTTCTAATTGGATGAAAGCGGGGCCTGTATGAAACCTGACTTTGGGATTTCGGGTCTTAACGCCCTTTTAATTCCCGTCTTCATCTAAAGTATTGATGACACGCGAAAATAGACATTGCAAGAATAATTTGGGATTTTATGGGAAAAAATGGTAATTTTTTTAAGAAATAGCGATTTTAGAATTCTTTTATTCTACATATTGATATAAATAAAATTTTCTTTACTACATATAGATTTTGTATTTTCCCACAAAATCCTAAATATGCGTGAAATTTCACAAAAATACATGTGAACTCAAGCAAACTACAGACATTTTTGCCAAAAATCTGTCAGGAAAATCGCAAAGCGCGAGCATTTACCATGAATTCCCAAATTGTAGCTTTCGCAGCTGAGAACCCTGCAAAATAAGCATAGCCGCAATGCAGCATTGGATGTTGTTCGATTGCCCAGCCGCTCTTTGATAAAGCGCATCAGACACGGGCGCAAAGTTATCAGCGCCACATAAAAAGGACATAAAAATGGCATACGCAACTCAGACACAGCCTTTATCTGGTAATGTGTTCGCAGCGGTTTCTGCGTTTTTTGCAGAACTGTCCGAAGCAGCGGAGCGTCGTCGCGTTTATGAAACAACTTATGCAGAGTTGGCATCGCTTTCAGCGCGCGAATTGTCCGATATTGGCCTCTCTAAAGCTAACATTGGCGCGATCGCATATGAGGCGGCATATAAATAAAAGCATTTATGATCGCGCCGCCCAGTAATCAAACCCTTTTGTTGGTCCATACTCCTCTCAGATGGGCCAATCAGCTTTTCCGACATAATCCAAAAGACAGCAGCAATAATCTTACCATGATTGCGGCTTTCACAAAATAACGGCGCATCTTACCAGTGTCGTTATCTTTTTGCGTAAGTTTTAATGCAAAGTCCGACGACGTGCTGCCGCCCCTCCACGGCGCAACGGCGCGCATATTGCAAGAGTTACGGTTTCGCCAATCATCCGCGTAAACTCTTCAGCCGCCTGTGATTTATCGGGAGTCGGTTGCATCCAACGCATGGCCGAGTGCGCCGCCTGTTGTGCACTTGTTATATCAGATTGCGATAGGATCCAGTGAAAATATCCAGCCCGCGCCGCGGTTTTTGCATCTGCACCTTGATGATCAAGGCATTGAAGATCGTTAAAAATATGACGCAATGTCATAGCTTACCTTTCTCCATCACACCCCGTGATGGCGGTTAAATTTGCATTAACCAAGGCTGGTTTCCGGACTTGGGGCGGATGGCGCGAGCCACACAAACAAACCTTCCCAAATCGCTTCAGTGGTTTTGTTTGCTTCCACCCT
>JBMTQO010000033.1:0-23923 GCA_049446275.1 Paracoccaceae bacterium
GTTCGAGCAATTGGAACGCCTGCTAGTGCGAACCGCGAAAACAGGCAATGAAGGATATCCCCCATTTAATATCGAACAAACATCGGATCGTGGATATCGAATTACGTTGGCTGTCGCGGGGTTTGCAGAAGAGGACCTTTCAATCACCGTTGAGGATCGTCAGTTGGTCATCCGAGGACGTCAACATGATGATAGTTCACAGCGTGTTTACTTGCACCGTGGAATTGCAGCGCGGCAATTTCAACGTTCGTTCGTTTTGGCAGAGGGTGTAGATGTTGGTGATGCATCCATGGAAAATGGTCTACTGAATATCGACCTAACCCAAGTGATGCCAGAAACAGTCGTTCAAACAATTAAGATCAAGCGAGGGTAAACGTATGGAAGATACAGTTAACGAAATCCGTACTGATGAACGTATCGTCTACGTGCGTCCCGTTTCAACGGCATTCCTACCTGATGATGTTCGCGAAGAATTGGGCAACATTGATGAGGTTTACGCCGTGCACTCGGCGGCTGGTGAACGCCTTGCGCTGGTGACTGAACGTGATATGGCCTTCGTTCTTGCTCGTCAAAACGATTTGTCGCCTGTAGCGGTGCATTAGGAACAAATAATTGCCTTTTTATGGTGCGATGATAGCGTTGCGTCATGACAGCTTTTGAGTGTGATTGGATTGATGCATTTACCGACCAACCGTTCGGTGGAAATGGCTGTGCGGTTGTTTACGACAAAAACGGACTACCAGATGAAATATGCTGCGCGTTTGTGAAGGAAACATCGCTTACCGAATGCACCTTTGTGGGTCCATCAGGCGTCGCGGATTTCAAAGTTAGATATTTTCTAGCAGGTGGGGAGATCCCTTTTGCCGGACACCCAACATTGGCAACAGCCATTTCGCTGATTAGTCGTGATCAAATCCATGCATCGACGATTTCATTTGAAACGCGTGCGGGAATTATCCCGATTGAAATTGATGAAAGTTTCGGACTGCCCAGAATTACCATGACACAACGCGCGCCCGACTTTGGTCCCGAGCTAGACCCAAAGTTATTGGCGCGCATTGGTGGAATTTCTGTCGATGACATCATCGCAACGCCACAAGTTGTTAGCACTGGATTGCCATTTTGTATTGTGCTTCTGCGCGATCATGATGCGTTAAAGCAGGTCCAACTGCATCCTGGACTAACCAAAAAATTTCAAGAGACCGGAATTTATGAGGGGCTGATGGAACCATATTGGGCGACCCTTCAGGGCGCAACCGAAGTGGGCGATACATTTTCACGTTTACCGATGTTGGCGCCGAATCCCCCAGAGGATGCATTTACGGGCTCTGCAACTGGTTGTTTGGCGGCCTATCTGTGGTCTCGTGGTTTAATTGATGATCGCAAGTTCATTGCGGAACAGGGGCATTTTATGGGCCGCCCTGGCCAAGCCCAAGTACAGGTTTTGGGACCACAACGCGGCATTCAAGGGATCCGCGTGGCCGGTCACGGCCACGTGTTGATGAGTGGTAAGCTACACTTGCAATAAGCTTACTGGCCTTCTGCCAAAAAGCGTTCGGCGTCTAAAGCTGCCATGCAGCCCATACCCGCACTGGTAATTGCCTGACGGTATGTGTGATCGGTTAAATCACCCGCAGCAAATACGCCGGGGATTGATGTACGGGTTGATCCTGCCTCAACCTGAACATAGCCACCGTTGTGTGTTTCCAGCTGGTCTTTCACCAATTCGCTTGCGGGAGAATGGCCGATTGCGACAAAGACGCCTTTACACGGAATTTGGGAAATCTCACCTGTTTCGATGTGACGCACTCGCACGGCCTCAACGCCTTTTGGATTGTCACTCCCGACGACTTCATCCAATTGGTGGAACCACAGGGGCTCAATCTTGTCGTTTTTCGCAAGGCGATCTTGAAGGATTTTTTCTGCGCGCAACTCGTCACGGCGATGGATCAACGTTACCTTTGAGGCGAAATTTGTTAGGAACAGCGCTTCTTCTACGGCTGTGTTTCCGCCACCAATCACAACAATCTCTTGGCCGCGGTAAAAGAAGCCGTCACAAGTTGCACATGCTGATACGCCAAATCCTTTGAACGCCTCTTCTGACGGAAGGCCCAACCATTTCGCACGTGCACCTGTCGCCAAAATAACGGCATCGGCGGTGTAAATCGTGCCACTGTCCCCTGTTGCGGTGAAGGGACGTTTGGATAAATCAAGATTATTGATCATGTCACCAATAATTTCGCATCCCATTGCGGATGCGTGCGCCTCCATTCGGACCATCAAATCGGGACCCTGTACCTCGGTATCACCGGGCCAGTTTTCAACTTCGGTTGTTGTGGTTAATTGGCCACCGGGTTCCATGCCTTGAACCAAAATTGGCTTCAACATCGCGCGGCTTGCATAAACGCCTGCGGTGTATCCCGCAGGTCCAGAGCCAACGATTAAAACTTTTGTGTGACGTGTGTCTGACATAATATTTGTGTCCCAAGATCAGAGAATTTCACGCATGTATAATCACAAGAATAAGCAGAGGAAACCCATAGCGCCGAATAGTAAGTGAAAAATAACAAACAATATTATTGCGTCATTGTGAAATATTGTTGCGCATGCTGTGTCTGTCAGGTATTGATCGTGCAACTTGGGAGTAGATGATGCCATTAACACGTTTAGATCCGATTGATCGCCTTATACTTGCGGAATTGCAGGCTGATGGTAGGATGACAAATGTTGAACTGGCAAAACGTGTCGGCATCTCTGCGCCACCCTGCTTGCGTCGTGTACGCGCATTGGAAGAGCAGGGGTTTATCAACGGATATCACGCACAGGTGGATGCCCGTGCGCTAGGGTTTGAGGTGCAGGTGTTTGCGATGGTCGGATTGCAAAGCCAGGCAGAATCTGACTTGCGTGCATTCGAGGATCGCTGTCGTGAATGGCCGCTGGTACGTGAATGCCATATGTTGAATGGCGAAGTTGATTTTATGCTGAAATGTGTTGCGCCTGATCTGAGCACCTTTCAAAGTTTCTTGACAGAGGAATTGTTGTGCGCCGAAAATGTCGGATCGGTCAAAACATCACTTGTTATTCGAGGTTCCAAAGATGAACCCGGCGTCCCGTTTGAAGTCTTAGAAAAACGCCTAACCAAACAATCTTGACTATAGCGTGATACAGGAAATCAGGCGGCCATAATCTGCTTGGGCGCGGTGTATTGTTCTGCGGTACGAATAGAAATATTCTTCGTTGGAATAGGTGCATTCGCGGATCCAATGCGCGCTTTTAATCCTTTCTTCATTAAGAGTATAAAGCCCATGCGCAGGTAGATCGAATTGGAATTTTCCCTCGTGCGCACCTGCTCTGAAAAAGGTGTCAAATGTTGGATTATGTGAAACAAATTTCTCGCGCAATTCAGCGCCAACTTCATATGCGGCTTGCGAAATACAGGGTCCGATTGCGGCACTGATATTTTCACGTGTCGCGCCCAAGTTGATCATTGCTTCAACCGTTGCGCCAATAACGCCCGCAAGCGCACCTTTCCAACCTGCGTGGCAGGCTCCGATCACACCTGCATCTGGGTCATGAAACAACACGGGTTGGCAATCCGCGGTTAGAATCGTTAAGATGTCTCCCTTGCGATTGCTGATAACACCGTCTGCGTGTGGACGGTCCATGAATGCATCATCGACTGTTACCACTTTGGCTGAATGGAATTGATGCAAGGCGATTAGATTGGAACCATTGCCCCCCATATCTTCGGCAACGCGCGCACGATTTATTTCAACGATTTCGCGTTGATCGCTGGATCCAATGCCGCAATTCAACCCACTAAAAATTCCAGATGAAGCTCCACCCAACCGCGTATAAAACCCATGATTAACATTAGATAAATTTGGACTCTTGATGCGTTTCAGGTTCATGCTTTAAATCCAGCAGGGCAGGGGCCATTTTGGGGGAATAGTGATATTGCTTTGAACAATGTTCCCATTTCTTCTTCGTGGGTCAAGCGGTGATAGGCCGAAATGACATCATTTTTTTGTGCCTCATTTGCAGCATTGGTCACCAATGTTTGGGTACGATGGGAAATGCCAAGTCGCTCTAACAAATCCTGCTGTGTGGACATTTTGGAAACTGCACAATTACTGGCAACAGAAATTTGTTCAAAATCCACATGTGCGGTTAGGTCGGCATCCCCCAATGATTGTAGCACGTTTGCAAATTTATGATCCACCACTGCCTGCAGGGTGTCTCCTTTTGACATCCAATCACCATAATCGATGATCAGCGCGCATCCCCCGTGTGTTTGGATATGTTTGCTTAGCTGATCAATGACGCCTTGCGTTGCCACAGATACCTCAACAATGTCGCCGTCCTGTGTATCTTCCAGACGCGTTTGCAGATAATTCCCTGTCTGCGCAATGTGTGAGAGACCAAATCCAAGTTCATCGTCCTGCAGTCCTATTAAACGTTCATGCCATACATTGCCGACACGCATATATTGTCGTATCGGCAACGCATCAAAGAATTCATTCGCAATCACAAAGATTGGTTTTTCGGCCAATTCATCCAGTGATGAAACCCAGTTAACCTGATAGTCTGATAGCGTTTCTTGTTGACGCTGTTGCATCGTTTTAGATGCTTCCAGAAGAGTGATTTCCGCTGCGCTATGTAGTCTAGGCACGCTGCGCGTCGCGCGCAAAATATCCGACATCAGCGTCCCGCGCCCAGGACCCAATTCGAGCAAACAAAAATCCTCAGGCGCACCCTGATCCATCCATGTCTGCGCAAGACACAGCCCCAGAAGTTCTCCAAACATTTGCGAAATTTCGGGTGCTGTGATGAAATCGCCTTGAATGCCAAAGGCAGGTTTTTTGACGTAGTATCCATGTTCTGAATGCAACAAGCATATCTGCATGAAGTCCGAAATACGCATCGGACCATCCAGCGCAATACGTTCGCGTACAATGCGATCTAGCGGTGTCATGCTGAAACTGGTTTGCTGCGGCTGATCAGGATAAGACCCAAAATATAAGCCATCGCGTACCAGCGTAGCGCAAGATGCACCCCAAGTACGTTTATTGAGAAAATCTCGTGCGAAATATTTGGAAATTCTATCACGTTTGTACCTCTTCAAATATCACTTCATCCAACAAGAATGACTTGTCAACCTTGCGGTGCGCCTCAATTCGTACCATATTTAGTATGAAATAAGTGTGGAGAGTGCGATGACCCCCAGAAATAAAATGTTCGATGACTTGTCCCGATTGATGACAAACGCGATGGGTGTTGCACAGGGCGCACGAGATGAGGCTGAAAGCGCAATGAAATCATGGATGGACCGTTGGTTGGCAGATCGTGATTTCGTAACACGAGAAGAATTTGACGCGGTGCGTATGATGGCCCAAAAAGCGCGCGAAGAAAACGCAGAGCTTAAAGCGCGCCTTGATGCTTTAGACAGCAAATAAACGTAAATAAATTTACGCCCTTGGCCTCGTTGCTGTTAGCGAACTGGGCAAGGGTGAATAAATTATGGTCACCAGTGATCAATCTAAATCGGTGCGTCATGGTTACATAAAACCGTACGGTACGCCTGAACAGCATCACCATATTCATAGGGTAATTTAAATCGCACATTTTCTGTGGATAACTTGTTTATCCACAGGATTTTGTGTGTGTCACAAATATTTTGCTTTACATATCAATCAAAGCGCCGCACCATATATAGTAAGGGGCTGGGTCATCCCCCCAGCCTCTTGAGCAGGCACCAAGCGATTGGGGAAGCTGCCACTTCCCTACGCTAAGTATAAAAGAGGTGGCGCTATGGCATTGAACGAGCAGTTCTTAGAAGAAGAAATTCACCCAATCGATATTGTCGAACACATCGCTGAGCACCATGAGTGGGAATTCGATCGTATAGAAGAAAATCAAATCGCAATGGCCGTTGAGGCGCAGTGGCGGACATATTCGCTGACATTGGCGTGGTCAGGATTTGATGAAACGCTTCGGTTGATTTGCACCTTCGAAATGGAGCCGCCAAAAGAGCGACTTCCAGCTCTCTATGAAGCGTTGAACGAAGTAAACGACCGCTGCTGGACGGGAAGTTTTTCTTACTGGGACGAACCAGGATTGATGGTTTATCGGTATGGTTTGGTTTTGTCCGGTGGGCAGTTTGCATCGCCCGAACAAATTGACACCATGATCGGTGCGGCGGTCATGAATGCGGAACGGTACTATCCAGCCTTCCAATTGGCGGTATATGGAGAGCACACTCCGCAAGAAGCGATGCAAGTCGCCATTGCAGAAGCCTACGGTCACGCATAATACTGCCCCCAAATGAAATAGATTGTTTGGGGTTGATATGACGTTTGATACACTCTCTCAGCAGGGTTTGGTTCTGCTTGGTTGTGGGAAAATGGGCTCTGCAATGTTGGCGGGCTGGCTTTCAAATAGCTTGAACCCATCTTCGGTCTATGTCGTTGATCCCTATCCATCTGAATGGGTTGTTGCGCAGGGGGTTCATGTGAATGATGCACTGCCTGCCAAACCCGCACTGGTTCTGATCGCTGTTAAACCGCAGATGATGCAAGAGGCGCTTCCGACGCTTCAGTCGATGGGAGACGGAGAAACTGTGTTTCTGTCTGTTGCGGCAGGCATTTCTATTGGAACTTACGAAGAAATTTTGGGCGCAAATACCCCAATCTTGCGGGCAATGCCAAATACACCGGCCGCAATTGGTCAGGGGATAACAGCACTGATCGGAAATGCCGTATCGACAGCAGAGCATATTGATCTGGCTCATGCGCTCCTATCCGCAATTGGTGAGGTCGTTGATTTGGACAGCGAAACCCAAATGGACGCGGTCACAGGTGTGTCTGGATCTGGACCCGCCTATGTGTTTTATATGATTGATGCACTGGCCAAGGCAGGTGAGGCGCAGGGGTTGTCGCCAGACCTGGCCATGCAATTGGCCAAAGCCACTGTTGCAGGTGCGGGTGCATTAGCCAAGTTATCTGAGGAAACTCCAGAGCAGTTACGGATCAACGTGACCAGCCCGAATGGAACAACGCAGGCGGGACTTGAGGTATTAATGGATCAAAACGCTGGTTTGACCCCATTGATTGGTGGAACTGTTGAAGCGGCGACCATGCGTTCAAAGGAGCTTTTAAATGGCTGATATCACCTATGACGATTTTCTAAATGTCGATATCCGCGTAGGCACAGTGATCCGCGCAGAATCCTTTCCCGAGGCGCGAAAACCAGCGATTAAAATGTGGATCGATTTTGGCGGTGAAATTGGCGAACGCAAAACATCGGCTCAGGTAACAGCACACTATACTCCAGATCAACTGGTCGGAAAGCAGGTAATGGGCGTTGTGAATTTCCCTCCACGCCAAATCGGACCGTTTATGTCTGAGGTTCTGGTTTTGGGATGCATGGACGACTCGGGTGCAGTTGTGCTGATCGCTCCGGATCAAATTGTACCAAACGGGGGTCGGATGCATTAGTCCTTTATCGCCTGCCGCCAGTGTACGCGACATAGTGAGACATAGGTTTCATTTCCGCCAACTTGTATCTGTGCGCCGTCTTTCAATACGTTTCCTTGTTCGTCCTGTCGCACGACCATCGTTGCCTTTTTCCCGCAGTGGCAAATGGTGCGTATCTCTCGCATCTCATCCGCCAATGCCAGCAGTGCCGCCGAACCCGGGAATAGTTTACCTTGAAAATCAACGCGCAACCCATAACACATAACGGGTACCTTTAAATCATCCACAGCGCGGGCCAGTTGCCAAACCTGATCGGCGGACAAAAACTGTGCCTCATCGATGAAGACACATGCGCAGGGGCCAGTATTAAGGCGCTCTTGAATTTTTGAAAACAAGTCGGTTTCGGATGAAAAGGTATCTGCATCTGCGCCGATCCCAATACGTGATCCGATTCTGCCGGTTCCCGCGCGATTATCAAAATTTGCGGTCAACAGATATGTCTGCATCCCCCGTTCAGCATAGTTATAGGACGCCTGCAGCAAGAGCGTACTTTTGCCCGCGTTCATTGTTGAATATTGAAAGTAGAGTTTGGCCATTGCCAAGTCATGCCGTGAAGGAAGTTGAATTTCAAGCTGAAAGGGTGAGAAATAAATTAAGCAAAGCAGCACTTAATACAATCAGTAATCCAACGCCGAGGATGCCTAACCGCGACTGGTTTTCTGTCGGTAGTGATTATCACGATTAACGAAGCAAAACGTTTATTGCGTGAAACTGTTGCTTTGCAGAAAATTTTGCTTGATATGAAAATGCATCGTTAGGAAGAAATAAATTAGCGCAAATGAAACAGATTGATCCAGTTTTGACAGACCGTGGTTCCAAATATGCGGTGACTGGGTCAGAGGCTCAAACCAAGGCTGACGCGCTGGCTATTTTAAAGCAATTAAAACGTTCGAAAAAATTTGCCAAGGCGACTCACAATACATGGGCACTTCTGTCATCGAGCGAGGGTGGTATTAAAAACGACGATGGTGAAGCAGGGGCAGGAGTTGTCATCCTACGCATGTTAGAACGAGAAAAACTGTTTGATCATGTTGTGATCGTCACACGTTGGTTTGGGGGTACGCATTTGGGGGGCGATCGATTTCGCCGTGTCCAAGACTGCGTACGTGCCTATTTGGATCAGGATTAAAGCCCGTCGAACTCGCATAGAACCTGTACGTCCATATTCATGGACTGAAGTTTTTTGCGGCCTCCTAGTTCAGGCAAATCCACAATAAACGAACATCCAATGATGTCGCCGCCAAGGCGTTCAATCAATTTGATTCCTGCTTCTGCCGTACCACCTGTGGCTAGCAGATCATCAACAAGCAGAATGCGTTCTCCCGCTTCGATCGCATCGTCATGGATTTCAACAATCGCTTCGCCGTATTCCAATTTATAATCTTGCGAAATGGTGGTACCTGGCAATTTGCCCTTTTTACGAACAGGCACAAATCCTGTACCCAACTGATGGGCAATGGCCCCTCCTAGTATAAATCCACGCGCCTCTAACCCAACAACTTTGTCAATTGGCTGACCTGCGTAGGGATGCAACATTTGGTCGATGCACATGCGAAATCCGCGGGGATCCGCAAAAAGTGTCGTGACATCGCGAAACATGATCCCCTCGTGGGGGAAATCAACGATGGTGCGGATATAGTCTTTAACTGATTTCATGTCTCATCCTCAAAGTACACGACCAGCGATTGCATCCAGTTTTGCAACTAATTCGGGATCGCGTTTATCAGGGGCGGTCATGATTGCAAATTCGAGTGCTTTGTCGCAGCCATGTAGACAGTCGTTACGTTCTTGGTCCAGCAGCGCTGGTAAACGACTAACCATTTCGCGTGCATTGCCTGCGTTGCCTTGTAATGTTGCAATGATGGAGGTGATGTCGACGCTGCCGTGTTCTGGGTGCCAACTGTCATAATCCGTGATCATCGCAACCGAGGCATAGCACAGTTCTGCTTCGCGGGCCAATTTCGCCTCTGGCATATTGGTCATGCCAATTACATCCGCGCCCCAGCTTTCACGGTACGTTTTGCTCTCTGCAATGCTGGAAAACTGCGGACCTTCCATTGCCAAATAGGTGCCGCCATTGTGGACAGTAATCCCAGCATCAGTAGCTGCCTGGACACAGGCCGCCGATAGGCGAGGACAAGTTGGATACGCGACCGAAACATGAGCCACGCAGCCCGTTCCGAAAAACGATTTTTCGCGCGCAAACGTTCGATCGATGAATTGATCCACGACAACAAAATCGCCCGGGGCCATTTCCTCTCGGAACGATCCACAGGCCGAAACACTGATTACATCCGTGACTCCCAATCGTTTCATCGCATCAATATTCGCACGGTATGGCACCGTTGTCGGTGAATATACGTGACCTCGTCCATGCCTTGGTAAAAACACCAATTCGACATCGTTTAATGTTCCTGTCAAAACCTGATCCGATGGGGCGCCCCACGGCGTTTCAACATCTGTCCATGTTGCGCCCACCATACCCTCGATATCGTAGATTCCTGAACCGCCAATGATTGCGATTTTTGTTTTGCGCATGATCCGTTCCTTATGCCTGAGTCTGGGAATAATTACCTGTGATGGTGCGATAGGTAAAATGACATTTTAAGTGATTTTGGACCATCTTGCTTTCCAACAGTGGAAAACTTGGATATGTGGGCGCAAAATCACACTTAAGGGGTACGTTATGACACCTGCAATCATGGCGCGCTTTGCACGTATGTCAAAGCCGGATTTTAGCCTTATGAACGATGAAGGGTTAACCGCATCGCGCCTGCGCATCGAAATTTTATCTGGTCTAACGGTTGCACTGGCCTTAGTGCCTGAGGCTGTCGCTTTCGCATTTGTTGCGCATGTGCACCCGTTGGTGGGCCTTTATGCGGCCTTTATCGTCGGATTGATCACCGCACTATTTGGCGGACGTCCGGGAATGATTTCGGGTGCCACGGGTGCTTTGGCAGTGGTAATGGTCGCCTTGGTCATTGAACACGGTGTCGAATATTTGTTTGCTACCGTTGTTTTGATGGGGCTTTTGCAAATTTTTGCAGGTGTGATGCAATGGGGTAAATTTATCCGATTAGTACCGCACCCCGTTATGTTGGGGTTTGTAAATGGTTTGGCCATCGTAATCTTTTTGGCGCAATTGACGCAATTCAAGGTTAGCGACGGCGATAGTCATGTTTGGTTAAGCGACACACCCCTATACGTTATGTTGGCATTGGTGGTTTTAACAATGGTGATCATTCACTACCTTCCCAAATTAACCAAAGTCATTCCAGCACCCTTGGCAGGGATTGGCATTGTTGCGGCCATCGTGATTATTTTTGGACTGGACGTTCCACGCGTGGGCGACATGGCCTCTATCGAGGGCGGATTGCCATCATTCCAAATTCCTGTGGTCCCATTCACATGGGATACGCTGCAAATTATTTTGCCATATTCCATTATCTTGGCCGCGATTGGTTTGATTGAAAGTCTTTTGACACTTAACCTAGTGGGTGAAATGACAGGTAAACGTGGAGGGGCGAGCCAAGAGTGTGTAGCCCAAGGTTTGGCCAATACTGTGACAGGTTTCTTTGGAGGCATGGGTGGATGCGCGATGATCGGGCAATCCATGATTAACGTGAAATCAGGGGGGCGCACGCGTATTGCGGGTATCACAGCAGCGATGTTTTTGCTATTCTTCATTCTGGCAGGATCGTCCATCATTGAACAAATACCGCTTGCGGCACTTGTTGGTGTGATGTTCATGGTTGTGATTGGAACCTTTGCTTGGAACTCGTTCCGTATTATGCGCAAGGTGCCATTGATTGACGCATTCGTTATTGTTTTGGTGACGATTGTGACCGTTGCAACCGACTTAGCCGTGGCTGTGGTTGTTGGTGTTATCGTCTCTGCTTTAGCTTATGCGTGGAATAATGCGCGCCGTATCCACGCCCACACTGAACATGATTCAGATGGCGTGAAAGCCTATCGCATTCAAGGCCCATTGTTCTTTGGTTCGTCAGATGGTTTTATGGAATTATTCACTATCGCTGCAGATCCATCACAGGTTATTGTGGATTTTGCCGATAGCCGCGTTGTGGATCAATCTGCACTCCAGGCGATTGAGGCTGTGGCTTCGAAATACGAAGCAGTGGGAAAACAAATTCAGCTGCGCCATCTAAGCCGGGATTGTCATAGTTTATTGACTAAAGCGGGTCATTTGATGGTTGATAGTGATGATGATCCAGAATACGAAATCGCCGCCAACTATTCTGTGCGAACCGGAATATTGGAAGGCGGTCACTAAACCATAAAAAAGACGCCATTTGGCGCCTTTTTTATTTGAACTGTTACTTACTCAGACACCAGCGCATCACCGCCTTTTGTGCGTGTAGCCTGTTTTCAGCCTCATCAAAGATCGCTGAATTTGGTCCGTCCATTACTTCTGACGTGGCCTCTTCGTTGCGGTGTGCAGGAAGGCAATGCATGAATAATGCATTCTCATTCGCATGGGCCATTAATTCGGCATTGACCTGATAGGCACGCAGTTGATTGTGGCGGCGTTCACGGGTTGTTGGATGATCATGCATGCTGACCCAGGTGTCGGTAACGACCAAATCAGCACCCTTAACTGCCTTATGCGGATCGCGTTCGATTTGTACATTTGATCCTTTTGCGCGGGCTTCTTCAATGAAACCTATTTCTGGGTCCAATTGTTCTGGTCCCGTATAGGTCAGGTCAAACCCAAATTGGCCCGCCGCGTGCGCAAAGCTGGCAAAGACGTTATTGCCATCGCCTGACCAGACTACCTTTTTACCTTTGATCGGACCACGGTGCTCTTCGAAGGTCATTATATCAGCCATGATCTGACAGGGATGTGTGCGGTTGGTTAGTCCATTGATAACGGGCACATCCGCATATTCGGCCATTTCCAATAATGTGGCCTCTTCAAAAGTGCGGATCATGATCATGTCCACATATCGGCTAAGTACTCGGGCTGTGTCGGCGATGGTTTCACCATGCCCCAATTGCATGTCCGCCCCCGACAGAACCATGGTTTGTCCACCCAATTGACGCACACCCACGTCAAAACTGACCCGTGTACGTGTCGATGGTTTTTCGAAAATCAGCGCAACCATATGACCGGCTAATGGTTGTTCGGCATCCATGGCGCCCTTTGGTTGGCCTTTGCGCGCATCCTTCATATCGCGCGCATGATCAATGATTTTGCGCAGCTCTGACGGTGCAACTTTATTGATATCTAAAAAGTGGTCCATTGTTATTTCTTTCGTTCTTATCCCAGGCTTTGTGCCGCGGACGAGAGGCGTGCTATTGCCTCATCAATTTCGTTTTTTGTGATCGTCAATGCAGGAACAAATCGCACCACATTGTCCCCTGCGGGTACCGTTAAAATCAGAGCGTCATATCCAGCATTCACAAAATCTATATTGGACACTGCGCATTCCAAACCCATCATCAATCCTTTGCCACGCACTGATTTGAAGGTGTTTGGATGGCGGGCTACCAAATCCTGAAGACCTGCTTTGAAATAGGCGGCTTTTTCGGTAACCTCGTCCAAGAACACCGCGTCACCAACTAACTCCAAAACTTTGTTGCCAACTGCGCAGCCCAGTGGGTTACCCCCATAAGTCGATCCATGTGTCCCCGCGGTCATGCCAGACGCGGCCTCCTCACTGGCCAATACGGCACCGAGTGGAAAACCACCCCCGATCCCTTTGGCCACCATCATTATATCAGGATTGATGCCAGCCCATTCATGTGCAAATAATTTGCCTGTCCGACCAACGCCACATTGCACCTCATCAAAAATTAAAAGTAGACCATTTTCGTCGCAGAGGTCACGCAAACCCTTTAAACATTGTTCAGGAACGGGGCGAATACCGCCTTCACCTTGGATTGGTTCAATCATAATCGCAGCAGTTTTACCCGATATGGTTGCCTTAATTGCATCGTGATCGTTCCATTTTAAATGCACAAACCCGGGAAGTAACGGACCGAAACCCTTGGTCATTTTTTCGGATCCTGCCGCCGCAATCCCAGCAGAAGAGCGACCGTGAAAGGATCCTTCAAATGTAATGATTTCAACCCGCTCTGGCTGACCCTTTTCATACCAATATTTGCGTGCCATTTTTACTGCCAATTCGCAGCTTTCCGTGCCGGAATTGGTAAAAAATACGGTGTCGGCAAAGGTCAATGACACCAATTGATCCGCCAGATGTTGTTGGTTTGGGATCTCGTACAGATTTGATACATGCCACAGGTTTTCCGCCTGCTCGGTCAAGGCTTCGACCAAATCGGGATGTGCATGGCCAAGTGCATTCACTGCAATGCCTGCGCCTAAATCCAAAAATCGGCGTCCATCTGCCTCGATCAACCAAGTTCCTTCACCTTTTACAAAATTCAAAGGTGCACGTGCATATGTTGGTAGAACGGACGCAATCATCGTCATAATCCTTTAAAAGTTAGAGCCCTTTTCGTGCAGTATGGGCATGGACAAGTCAATCAATTAGGAGGGTTTCGCGCATCTTTGCGTAGATATCAAAAGGCGACGCCACCAGATCAGTGGCGTCGGCGTCGCAAGCAATATGATTTATTCGCTTTTATCATGCGCTCGCGGTTAAACCCGCGATCATAAAAATGCAAGCTTAATCGTCGGGGCGCGCAAGGGTAAAGGTTTTTTCGACTATGGAATAATCGCGGTATCCTAGGCGGCTAAGAGGGATAAATTTGGTCACATCAAATTTGCCATCTTCGATAAATGAATCGTTCATATGCACTCCCACAACCTCTCCAAACACGGCGTGATTTGATTGCCCCTCGAGCTGAACGATTTGCGTCAGCCTGCATTCAAATGTTGCGGGTGCAATCGCAACATGCGGGCAATTGATGATTTGGCTTTCTGCTTTTTCCAACCCAGCGACGTCAAATTCATCCATGTCTTTTGGGAGCGTCGAAGATGTTTTGTTCATTGCATCACGCAAATCATAGGAAACTACATTCACACAAAACACGCCTGTATCGCGGATGTTCGCTACAGAGTCTTTGGTATCATCTTGATCTGGTTTGGAGGATGTTGACGCGAACATGACCTGTGGGGGTGTGTAGGCCACGGCGTTGAAAAACGAATACGGCGCTAGGTTATCAATCCCGTTAGCGCTGCGTGTTGAAATCCAGCCAATGGGGCGTGGGGTTACGATTGCATTAAATGGATTGTGTGGCAGGCCATGGCCGTTGCGTGGTTCGTAAAACATCTGCATTCTCCTATTTGCTACGGACATAGTGCCGTGTTAGGCAGCATTCTAGTCATAATTTTCGTACTGGGGGTGTGTGCGTGTTTCACATCACACAAGAAAAATCAGCAGATTGGTGGGAGGTCGAGGCCCTTTATGATCTGTGTTTTGCCCCTGGTCGAACGGCATTGTCGTCTTATCGACTGCGCGAAAGCATTGATCCAGTTCCTGAATTATCACTGATTGCGCGTGATTCAGAGCATATTTTGGCGGGGGCAATTCGTCATTGGCCTGTGCGTATTGGGAATGATTATGCTCTATTGCTGGGCCCCATCGCCGTTCACCCCACGCGGCAGGGTGAAGGATTGGGTGGTTTGCTTATACGAGAAAGTATTCAACTTGCATCTGCGATTGGCTGGGAACGTATTTTACTCGTGGGGGATGCGCCTTATTATTCGCGTTTTGGGTTTAAAAAACTATCTGACGTGATCATGCCGCATCCAACAAATCCGGATCGTGTGCTGGGCCTTGCCTTGCGTGAAAACGCTTGGGCAGGATTAAAGGGTGCCGTGGAAAAATCCGAAATTTAATAGGGCGTTCTTGTGTTTTAAATGGCTGTAGGTTCAGAGACGCAAGTTCAAAGCATCAACACCGTTGATAACGCGATCCCCCATGTCCGTAATTGCCAATAGTCGGGTCCCTTGTGTAAAGGTATCACAAGAGGAAACTGCCTGCGCAATTCAATAGGTTGGACAGGGGGAAAATTTGCGGTATCTGGGCAACTATGAACCGATATGCAATAAAGGTGGAATATCATGGCGCCCCGTTCACCGGATGGCAACGGCAGGTTGATCATCCCTCTGTTCAGGGCGCGATTGAGATTGCTTTGGCCAAATTGGAACCGCGCGCGCATTCGATTGCAGCAGCGGGTCGCACAGATGCAGGCGTCCATGCCACGGCACAGATCGCACACTGTGACATGGAAAAGGATTGGGATCCTTTTCGGTTATCCGAGGCGCTGAATTATCATCTCAAACCCTTACCCGTATCGATTACGGCTTGCGCCCAAGTTGATGCAGATTGGCACGCCCGTTTTAGTGCGGTTGAACGGCAGTATGTATTTCGCCTGCTGTGTCGTCGTGCACCCGCGACACATGATTCGGGGTTGGTGTGGCAGGTCAATCACGATTTGGACCCTGAGGCGATGCAAGAGGGGGCCAAACATTTGCTGGGTTTACATGATTTCACAACCTTTCGATCTTCGATCTGTCAGGCGGCCAGCCCTGTCAAAACATTGGATGAATTAACGGTCACAAAAATTGACGGATGGTCCGGCACCGAAATCCGTTTTTTCGTGCGGGCTCGCAGTTTTTTGCATAATCAAGTGCGTAGTTTTGTCGGGACACTCGAGAGGGTTGGTGCAGGGGCATGGGATCCGATTGATGTGAAAACGGCGCTTGATGCCTGCGAACGCGCAGCTTGTGGTCCTGTTTCACCACCGCAGGGTTTATATTTGGCAGGGGTGCGCTATCCCGAGGACCCATTTGCCTAAACCGCAATCAGGTGCTACGAGGTTTTGCTCGTAGTGTTGGAGCAGCCTTTGTTGGATCTTCGGGCCATGGATGTTTGGGATATCGCCCGCGCATGTCCTTACGTACATCTGCATAACTAGTTGCCCAAAAACCTGGGATATCCATTGTCGTTTGCACTGGCCGCCCCGCAGGAGAGAGCAAGGTGACGCGTAATGGTTTGCCTATGATCTGCGGATGTGTCACCTGTCCAAACATTTCCTGCAGGCGCAATGTGATCTGAGGTTGTTCGCCATTGTAATCAATGGGAATCTTGTGCCCGAGTGGGGATATGAAGTGACTGGGGGCCAAGCGATCCAATTTGCTTTGTTGATTCCAGTTCAATCTGGCTTTTAGCGCCGGCGTGATATCAAATTTACGCCAGGCCTCCCTCGTTGTGATTGCTGTTAAATAAGGTAATAACCAATCATCCAGTTCGTGTAATAGTGTTGCTTCGTCAAACCCTGCAAACTCGTTAGGTGCAAGTCGCACGCGTGCTAAAAACCGTTCTGCGCTGGGCGTAAGTGTCAGCCCCAAATCACGCACGCCATCCAACATTGCTGTTGCTAATTCCGCATCACTCACGCCTTTCCAAATTTGGTCGTTTAAGATGAGGCTGCCAAAATATTCTCGTTTGCGGGCGATAACGCGCCCATCACGTTTCGACCATTCACAGACGTTTTGCCAATAGATGCGATCGTCGAATAGAGCACGAATTTCACCTTCTGATATTGGCAGCGCAAGACGTATTTGCGCCTCCCTTGGGTCACCATCCAACTCAATGGCCACAATATAGCGCTGAGAGGCAAGTGCATCTTCGTCCAGCATGATCGCGCCTTTGCCACCCGATAGAATGAAACGAGGGGTTTTTCCACTGCGACGTGCGCCGATCCGATCAGGAAAGGCTAAGGCCAGCACTTGAGCAACGCTGTAGCGAGGCGCATTTTGTGCCGCAAAGCGGTTAAGTCGCTTGGCCTCAAATTTTATGCGATTGCGCATGGGTTTGGGGACATTGGGCTCGTCATCCATGATGGCTTGGATACGTTTGTTAAAATCACTTTGTCCCGATTTCTTTAATATATCCCGTTCGCCCAGAAGTGCCGCGACCAGTGTTGCGTTTTCTCCCGCCTTGGTGATCATATGGGCAATTCTGGGATGTGCGGGCACCCGTGATAGTGCGCGCCCGTAATCAGTAATTCGCCCTGTCTGATCTAACGCGCCCAACATTGTCAACACGGCGCGCGCGTCATCCAAAGTTGCAGTATTGGGAGGGGTTAATAGGGCAAGGTCATGTTCATTTGTTCCCCACTGTGCTAAATCGAGTGCGAACGTTGCCAGATCCGCACGTTCAATTTCAGCAGGTGCGAATTTGGGCATCTGACCCTCTTCTGCGCGGGACCAATATTTGAAACATGTGCCCGTCGACAAACGCCCAGCGCGTCCCATACGCTGTGTCGCCTCGGCCTGGGACGCTTTGGTGGTGACCAGGCGGGACATTCCGGTACCCGCATCATAAATTGCACGGCGTGCCAATCCACTATCGACAACGGCCGTGATACCCTCAATCGTTAGGGATGTTTCTGCAATCGATGTTGCCAAGACAACCTTGCGACCCTTTTGGGGTGGGGCAATGGCCAAACGCTGTTCTTTGAAATCCAGCGCTCCATACAAAGGATAGATAGATACGTCATGGGCTAAGCCGCTTGACAGCATACGCATGACGTTTCGAATTTCCCGTTCCCCGGGTAAAAACACCAAAACGCTACCAGTGGTTTGTTCCAACGCCTGTTTGACCAATTCGGCGATTCCGACTTCAAGGCGCTGTTTTTTTGCTACAGGGCGCGGCAGCCAAACGGATGTAACGCGATAACTTTGCCCTTGTGAGGTAATGACAGGCGCATCCCGCATCAATTTTGATATTGGTTCAGCGTCGAGTGTTGCAGACATCACCACGATCCGCAGATCATCGCGTAGTGCATCCTGTATTTCCAAACTTAGGGCTAGTCCAAGATCCGCATTCAAAGAACGTTCGTGAAATTCGTCAAAAATGATGCAAGAAATACCGTGCAATTCAGGGTCCGATTGAATCATACGTGTGAGAATGCCTTCGGTGACAACCTCTATCCTTGTTTTGCTCGATGTCTTAGTCTTTCCCCGCACGCGATAACCAACAGTTTCTCCGACTTCTTGGGTCAATGATGCGGCCATGCGCTCCGCCGCTGCACGGGCCGCTAAACGGCGCGGTTCTAACATAATAATTTTTTTGTCAAAGCCGCCGTTGGCTAACAGTGCCAATGGCACTACAGTTGTTTTGCCCGCACCTGGCGGTGCACATAAAACAACGCGCTGTTCTGTGCGCAGAGCACGGATCAGTTCATTCAGAACGTCGTGAATCGGTAGTTGGCCATCCATGGATAGCGTTATCTACGAACAAAAGCCGCCCGTCCACGTGCAGATTTGACATCAAATCGTTGGAAATAGTAGTTTTGATCGGTTTTTTGATAGGTGATGGTGAACGGAAACGTTTTTCCCTGCTTCAATTCGTTTTTCGAAAATCCGCCTTCGCGACTATAGATCCCATCACATGTTGCGCGTCCTCCTGACTCGCTCGGGTTGGATAGGGAAATTCGAACGCGACGCGCCCCATCAAATAAGGTCACATCCTGATCGCATAAATTTCCGTGGTCCACATCACGCAAGATTTCAAGAATCGCGGTCATCGGGTCCAAAGTACCTCTTTGTGTTTTCGGGTCTAACCAATGTGTCTTGGAAAGTTTGGCTGAGCGAATATTGGGAACGCCCGAGCGGTAGATGATTTCCCGTTCTTCTTTGCGTTTTCCCGTATCTGATTTTTCCGAATACTGTGATGGAGAGTATTGATCGCCTTTGTACGACCCGGTGACCGTCACATCATACAGAAACGTGGTCATGGTTGCAGCAAGACCCGTTGGATACAGCAGACCAGACGCTGCGTAGGATGTGCCGTCCTTATGAAGGGTATACCTCAACTCGCCCGCCTTCAGACCAAGGATAGTAACATCAAAATGCATGCGTGTAGTTTCGGCCTGAACTGATTGAAACGATAGCGCAAAAAATACTGTAAATGCTGCACCAATTAAATTTTGAATTTTGACTTTTTGCATTTAAAATCTCACCGCAGACTGGACATTACCCAGGTAATCAAGGCAAGAAACGAAGCCAAAGGTCAACTTACACAAGCGTGTTCTGCGGAAAGCTGCCGAAATGGGTGTTTCAAAAATTGATGTGGATAAGCTTTTGGCTGGGGATCGCCGGGCCTTGTCCAAGGCGATTACACTGGTCGAAAGTTCGCGTTCGGACCACCGCGCATTGGCGCTTGAGCTGTTAGAGGCCGCGTCAAAGGCAAATCGTCAGGCCCTGCGCATTGGTTTGTCGGGAACACCAGGTGTTGGCAAATCAACCTTCATCGAAAGCTTTGGTACGTATTTAACGGATCAGGGATTGAAAGTTGCGGTACTTGCAGTTGATCCCAGTTCGGCCCGCACAGGTGGGTCTATTTTGGGTGATAAAACACGCATGGATCGGTTGTCGCGCAATCCGAAAGCGTTTATCCGCCCCTCGCCAAGTCAATCACAACTTGGAGGTGTGGCGCGCCACACGCGCGAGGCAGTCGCGATTTGCGAAGCCGCAGGTTTTGATGTTGTGCTGATTGAAACCGTTGGAGTTGGGCAATCTGAAACAATTGTATCGCAGATTTCTGATTTGTTTTTGTTGCTGCTTGCGCCAGCTGGGGGCGATGAATTGCAGGGCGTCAAACGCGGCATCATGGAAATTGCCGATATGATTTTGATCAATAAAGCGGATGGTGATCTAAAGGCAACAGCGACACGCACTTGTGCGGATTATGCAGGCGCGCTGCGCCTGCTACGATCACGCCCCAATGATCCCGAAGGATTTCCCATGGCGATGACGGTCTCCGCGATTGAAGAAATCGGCCTGTCAGATGCTTGGGATAAAATCAACAAACTGATCTCTTGGCGACGTGCGCAAGGATATTTTGACCAGACGCGGCAAAGACAAGTTTCATTTTGGTTCAAAGAGGATATTCGCCAAATGTTGCTGTCACAACTGGATGGTGCAGAGGCGCGTGAACGCATGGACGGGTTAGAAGCTGCAATTCAGGCAGGGGAAATATCGGCATCCCTTGCTGCCGATTCTTTCGTCAATGATTTAAAGTCGAAACGATTCGATTAGCTGAGTGATCGACAAATTTTGCCCAGCAAAAACACGGATCTGCGGTTTATAAATATTTAAAGGATCGAAAATTCGTAAATTGCGGGTTCTGGCTTCTTGACCTTACCCAGATTTGCACATAGAAGCACACGGACTGAATTTTGGCGCGGCCCCATTAGCGGCGCCTTTTTATGTTGGCCAGCGGTTGATGCAGGTCAAACGAAAATAGATGAGGATTAGATCATGTCGCGACGCTGCGAATTGACTGGAAAAGGCCCGATGACTGGCAATAACGTCAGCCACGCCAACAACAAAACACGTCGTCGCTTCTTGCCAAACCTGAACGACGTTACGCTGCAATCTGAAACATTGGGCCGTGGGTTCAAGTTGCGCATTTCTGCAGCGGCTCTACGCTCTGTTGATCACCGTGGTGGGCTTGATGCATTTTTGGCGAAAGCAAAAGATGGTGAACTATCCGACAACGCGCTAAAGATCAAAAAAGAGATCGCAAAAGCACAAACAGCGTAAGTGTCGCACCAAGATTTATTGAAGACCCTGTCGCAGCTTGGCAGGGTTTTTTTCGTCTTAGTGTCGGGTGATCCCATTCCTAACTTACTTCGCATAAGTTTGATCCTTGCCATGATCATTGGCGCGTTTTCGCGCGCGCACGCGATGCCGCATCAACAAGATGTTGCGCACATCGTTCCTGTTTGCGCAGGCGGTTTAATGATTGTGGTCATGCTAGATGCAAATGGCGATCCGATTGAGCGACAGATAAAATGCCCTGATTGTATTTCCGTATTGGTGCTCTCTGATATTGTATCGGGCGCTGCGATTTTACGTGATAGCAATGCTCAAGCCAATCAATATTGGACCACGCATGCACAATGCGCTTCAGTGCTTTTTGATGGTTTTGATCAACGGGCTCCACCCATCCACTCTTGATTCCAAAACCGACACAAAAAATCAGGAGATCAAAATGAAACTCAGAAACATTCTTTCTGCAGCAATTGTTGCGGTAATCACAGGCACCTCGTTACTCGCGGCTGACGTTATGGTGATGGATGCTTACGCGCGCGTCGCTAGCAAAGTTGCCAAATCGGGTGCCGCATTTTTGATCATTCACAACCGTTCAGGTCAGGATGATCGTTTGATTGCAGCTTCATCTGATGTCGCGAAGCGTGTCGAGCTTCATACGCATCTAGAAGAGAATGGCGTGATGAAGATGACCAAGCTTGAAGATGGTATGATAATTCCTGCGGGCGCTATGCATGCGTTGAAACGGGGTAGCGATCATGTGATGTTCATGGGTCTGACACGCTCGTTAGAACATGGGGATATGATTGAACTTACCCTAAGTTTCGAACATGCGGGAGACGTGACAATGAAGGTACCAGTCGATTTGGAACGTCAGGATAAAATGTCTACACAAACGCATTAGCACTAAACTTAATCTTGGCTGCGTGATACCCAGCCCCTTTTTCACTCCTCCCTTGGCAAGTCACGGAATTGCGCGTATACGGCCAGCCTGAAAATAAGGATATTAAAATGCAGCAAGGTAGCGCCAATCTTAACGTTATGATGAAAGCCGCGCGTAAGGCGGGGCGTTCCCTTTCCAAAGATTTTCGCGAAGTGGAAAATCTTCAGGTATCGCGAAAAGGGGCAGGAGATTTTGTGTCACGGGCGGATATGGCTGCAGAGAAGATCATTCGCGAAGAATTGACCGATGCGCGCCCCACTTATGGATTCTTAGGTGAAGAAACGGGTGAAGTAGATGGTCAGGACCCAACGCGTCGTTGGATTGTTGATCCGCTCGATGGAACGACAAACTTTTTGCACGGGCTGCCGCACTGGGCCGTTTCTATCGCGCTTGAGCATAAGGGACAGTTGGTCGCGGCCGTTGTGTATGATCCTACCAAGGATGAGATGTTTGTTGCAGAAAAAGGGGCAGGCGCGTGGATGAACGAAATGCGCATTCGTGTGTCGCCACGTTATCGTGTCGAAGATAGCCTATATGCAACCGGTATTCCATTTTCCGGACGTGCGGGCGATTTGCGTGAAACATTGCAGGATTTGGCCAAACTGATGCCTGCCTGTGCGGGCGTTCGCCGTTTTGGTGCGGCGTCGTTGGATTTGGCATATGTTGCTGCCGCGCGATATGACGGCTTCTGGGAGCGTGGACTTAAATCGTGGGATATGGCCGCTGGATTATTGATTGCGAAAGAGGCGGGTGCATTGGTTGAAGGTTTAACACCAGGTACCGATCCCATGGAAACAGGCGATGTGATTGTTGCAAGCGAAGCGCAGTTTGAGGCGCTCGCAAAGATCCTGCGCAGCTAACTATCGACGTGGCCTACGTGGTATTTTTGGGATCCCTGATTGAATGAGTGTGTATTTCGCTTCTGGATGTGGCGGCGCACCATCTGTTGCACGCCAAAATGCTCTATATCCTTTTGCGCGCCACCGCGGGTAAATCATTGCCATACCTGCTAAAAATCCACCAATGTGAGCCCAATAGGCAACGCCGCCTGCTTCGGTGTCCAAGCCAAAGCCGCCCAAGAATTGCATCGCAATCCAAATGCTCAATACGATCCATGCGCGGAGTGTGAAGATTTTAAAAAAGATGATGAAAATCAGAATGATATCGACACGCGCTTTGGGATATAGCAACAGATAGGCACCCATAACACCTGCGACAGCCCCAGATGCACCAATCACGGGGACATCAGAAATGGGCGATATTGCGTATTGCGCAAAGTTTGCCAAAATACCAGCGCCCAGATAAAAGCCCAAAAACTTCACACTTCCTAGTTCGTCTTCTATGTTGTCACCAAAAATATAGAGAAACAGCATATTCCCAAGTAAATGCATGATGCCGCCATGCAAGAATATTGATGTGAACAAACCTACCTGTCCAAAACCCTGGCTAATAAATTTGGGAATCATGGCCCAATTGGTCAGCAAGGTATTCATATAACGCGCGTTATCCAATTCTGCCCAATAGGTCAGAAATATCACAACATTCAACACGATCAGGGCATATGTGACAAAGGGCACTCGTCCAGACGGATTATGGTCACGAAACGGAAACATACCTAAGATTTGGTGTTTTCATTCAATAGCGTCAAGAATTTGAAACACGGAATTTTGCGTTTTGCGCTCCATGCATCACTTTCGCTGCATATCCTCTTTGAAACCCCTTTACACTGCATAAAGTATCGCTATGTTCGGCCCACCCAACACGTGCCCGCGTGGTGGAATGGTAGACACAAGAGACTTAAAATCTCTGGGCTTAGTAGGCCGTGCCGGTTCGAGTCCGGCCGCGGGTACCACGTGTTGGGTAATTTGTATTTTAAAACAATGGCTTGCAGTT